>JBGVKZ010000034.1:0-16362 GCA_045124055.1 Lachnospiraceae bacterium
TCCATTTGGATACCTCCTTTGTATTATTAGTGCGGTTGGCGAACCTACACTTATTATACTATTGGAGGTTTTTTACTTGAAGCTAAAGCTATCTGGGAACTCACCTGCATAGCAGGTGGTTTATTTTTATTGCGTATACAATAAAAAAGACCCAGACGATTACTCGTCTGAGTCTTTTCTTTTTCAATGCGGAAGATGGGACTTGAATGAATTTGTTCCTCAAAAAATACGATAGAAAGGGGCTTTTCAGCACATCATCTACGAGTGTAACAAAAGTGTAACAAAACTTCCGCTGACCTTTACAAGCTTAAAGTTTCGGTTTCTTATATATTACACATAAGTCCGTAAAATATTAAACACACTAACCAACTTGCCACACTTAATTTATTTATCTTGTATGGTTGCTTATCAGTATTCCATTTATTTATATTATTATTTTCTATAAAAAATCCTATAGTCGCAAACAATAGTCCGCCTATTAGCAATCCTGCCATCTGCAAAGCAGGGGCTGTATTATTTTCAATGCCTTTCATTTCAAATACCAATATTGATATTCCCATTCCAAGCAACATTTGCACAAAATAAATAATAATTATAGGAATACCTTTTATTGCTCGTTTCTTATCTACTTCATTACAATATATTCTGCCTATGAACTTATAATTATTAAACAATATGATAGTTATAAAATTTACAATATACATTGTAAGTAACAAAGCATTTATCCAACTGATATTTAATTGACTACAACCTAATGCACACATGAGAAAGACATACACCGAAGATGACATTCCTATATGCAAATCCATCTGCATCAACAGTTTCTTTACTTCATCATAATTGTATTCTATTTTTTCATCAAATCCTGCTATTCCAGTAAATGAATTCTTATTAACTGCATTGGCAAAATAAATATGCAAAAACAACTGTATTGGGAAACATATAATAAACATGCAAATAAGTGTTCCAAAACTAAATATATTTAATAAACTACCTGCTACAATATATGCTATTACACATGCTACTGAAACTCCAATAAATACCCATGGTACTTTACTTGTTGTTATATTTGGGGAAAGTTTCATATTATCAAATTCATTATTTCCTAACAAAACATCAACTTTTACATCAAACAATTCAGCCAATTTAATTAAGTTATCTGAACTAGGTTTAGAAATGTTACTTTCCCATTTTGTTACAGCCTGACGACTAACTGCCATGTACTCAGCAACTTTTTCTTGCGATAACCCTTTCTCTTTTCTAAATCTAGTAATATTTTCACCTAATTGATTTTGTTTCATAATGTTCAACCTCCATACATTTGATAACACCAATATAGTTAATTTTGGGGTTGCATGCTACCAACTATATGGCAACTATTAGTTGCAACTGCTTTTTCTATATGTAAGACTTCAAATTTATCTTTCTCTATCATTATATCATTCTTCCCGACATGAACAATCATATTTTATTCTGTTTTTTGATTGTGATGTAAGTTGTTTCAATTCCACACTCTTCATCTTTTACCTTTTTAATCTTCACTAGGTCTTTATTCTTGGAAAGTAGCAACTCCATAAATTTTAAATCTTCTTCAAATAGCATTTCACTTTGTGGCTTGGCTAGGTTCTTGCTGTACAAATAGCGGTGTTGTCCTTTGGACATGGCAATTAGTTCTTTGGTTATGTACTTTGTGATGTAGTTGCTTACCTTTTCGGTGCTTTCTATTTTTGTGGCGGTAGTGAAACCATATTTGAAACTACGCTTATTGATGTTATAGATTTCTTTCCCATTTTTGACAATGCCACTCTTTTCAAATTTCAACTTATCACAATTAACACCGATACCATGAAAATGCCAACGCTTGCTCTTGTGCAACTCTGGAACAAATAAATATTTAAAATCTGGGTTCTGGTCTTTCACATTCTTTAAGAACTGATAGACACGATTATAACATTCTTCATAGTTAAAACTATCTACTTGTTCAGGGTCAAAAGTGATAGTGAAGAACCAACCACCACTCCAATCATTTGCAAACGCATACTCATAGATTTTCTTTTTGGTACGCTTCAAACTAGAAACCGCACTTTTTTCAATGCTTTCATCGGTACGAACCGCACCCGTTTCCAAATTGTACTCTTTTCCGTCTGCACCAACAAAATACTCTACTCTTTTTGTTTTGCTTTCAAAGTTGGTTACGATTGGCAAACTATACAAAATATATTCTTCTTTGTTGAAATAGGTGGTGTGCTTCACATTGTAATTAACAACTCTTTTCAAATTCTTCTTTTGTAGTCGCTTCTCTATAATCTTGTTTTTAAATGCTTCTTTCTTTTCATGTTGCTCACATATCACATCAAATAGTGTAGCCATATATACCTCCTTGATTTCCGCCCAAAGTGTTGTCTATGTCAAGTAAGACAATACACGCAGGCACATTATTTTTATTGGTATATACAGCATGATTTTTTTGACTTGGTTTTGTTTGGTCTGTATAGACATTTTTTGAAATTGTGGGATCACCGCAACAAACATATTAGGTTTGAGGAGGTGATTAGATTGAAAGAAGAAACATTAGATGAAATGCTCCAACGCTTATCAATGGAATGCATGGAAGAAGCAAAAAGACTAAATGCAGCGGAAAGCGGAACGGAACAATTTGAAGAAATGGTTGAAAAATATCAACGCAATACTTTTGATGATGATGAACGATAAAGCAACAAGCCCCAAAGACCTAATCTTATTAGGTCTAGGGGCTTATGCCTTTGACAAGATTTAGAAGCATAGGCGGTCTTGTCATTGGCATTATGAGGGGAGGGAATTGAGATGGCTTTATTTTCGTTTCATTGTCAGAATTACAAAAGCGGTGCTTTATTTGGATTGGATAAACACAACCGCAGATTAAACAAGAATTATGACAATCCAGACATTGACCCAGAACGCACACACTTAAACCGCATATATGTAGAACCAAAAGAAACTCTTTATTCACATTGTAAGAAACGCATACACAAAGAAGTGATTGCCAATGGTAATCGTGTGCGTAGTGATAGTAATTGGATATGTGAATGTATCTTTTCTTTTCCTGCGGAATTTCCCATTGAAGAATTAGACCGCTACAATTCACTAATCATTCAATATATGAACGCTAGAACAAATGGGAATGTAGTTCTCGCTGTGGCTCACTGCGATGAGGGTGGTATTCATCTACATGCGGACATATTATTGATAACGGAGGACAATCGCTTATCTTCTAAAACCTTAATCACAAGAGATTTTATTACTTCTATCCATGACAAATTACCGCTTGTACTTCAACATCATGGCTTTGATGTAGAAAGAGGCATATCTGGAAAAGTGGCAGGACTTAACGCCAAAGAATATAAAAAGAAAATGGAAGAAGAAAAGAAAGAACTTGATAAGAAATTAGATAAAATGGCTGACGAATATAACAAACTAGCAGACCATTACAATCATCTACTTTTAGAAGCAAAGGCTTTGGAAGAAAGGAACATAAGAAAGGCAAAAGAACTACTTGAAGAACGAGAACGCACCAGATAATTACACCAACTGAAAAATGCGGCATGGCACGAAGTGGCTCGGTGCATTTTGATGGCGGTAGGGCAAGGCTTAGTCCTTGCCTTTTTTCATGCAAATTTTTCGAGATTTTCAGCCAAAAATGGCTAGAAAATTGATTATTTTTTGACCCCAAAAACTTGTCAATAGTTTTTGGAAAAAATATTTCACAAACTTTTTCAAGCCCCCAAAAATTGATTTGATTTTTTCTTTCTGTATAGATTTTTTAGTTCTAAAATCTTCAAAATCTTGTCAAGCGTTTTTTCACTTTTGTGCAATGTGCTGTTCTCAATTTTTGAGCCCCAATTCTCAATTTTTATGCATGATATGATGCAAGTGTAACAAGAACGCGTGCACGGGTTCATAACTTCTAACCATGCAATCAGCCTTGCAAACTGGTTGCGGTTAGCACCTTTTTCAAAGGAGGATGCTTATGAACCATAATAAATTGAATAATGAAAAAAATGTAATTGAAATGTTGAATTATCTTGTTAAGAGAGATAATCTTAATGTAGATGATGTGCTGAAAGAATTGGACGATATGAGACGCGATACAATTTTAAAACAGCATAAAGAAAACTACAAAGTGTGGCAGGCTAATGACGGACGCTGGAAAACGAAACTTCCAAACGGAAGCAAGTACGGAAAACTTGTAGCAAAAGCCACATTAGAGAACCTTGAAAACTATATAGTTGATTATTACAAATCAATGAGCGAAGAAAAAGAAACCTTAGAGGCTATTTATCCTAAGTTTATAGAAGAGAAATATTTATCTTCCAAAAGAGGAACTGCCAATAAATTACAATGGGTTTGGAACACTTATTATAAAAACAGTTCCATTGTAAAAGTTGAACTTTCAACAATGACAGTTGGACAATTAAGAAATTGGCTTCTAAAACAAGTTGCAAAGCACAAACTTAGCCAAAAGAAATATGTGGAAGTCAAAGGCTTAATGAACCAACTTTATGATTATTGTATTAGTTATGACATCGTGCAGATTAATCTGCCACGCCAGATTTCAACACCTTCTGAACATGTTTTCTTTGAACCAGAAGAAAAAGACGATGCAGAAATCATTTATTCTAGCGAAACAAAAAGCGAAGTTATCAAAGAAGCACTTACACAATTTAATAAAACTAAAAACACCGCTTATTTAGCAATTTGTCTTAATTTTAATCTTGGGCTTCGTGTTGGAGAACTTGTGGCACTTCGTGAAAGTGATATTGACGGAAATATTATTCGTATTAGGCGTGGTGAGGTCAAGGACTACACCAGAGATGAAAATGGTAAAATTGTCCGCAATGGCTACAAAGTAGCAAACACCAAAACCAAAGCAGGCAAAAGAGACTTAATATTGACACCAGACGCCAAAAAATATATTAAGATGGCACTTGATGAAAACAAAGCCAATGAGCGAAGTGATGAAGATTATATTTTTCTTAGTAAGTCTGGCGAACGAATGCATGAATATGCTGTGAATAATGTGCTTCGTAGATGTAACGGCGTAAGAAATGAAAAAGACCGTTTTATTATTTCTGGTAAGCCTAGCGGAAACCATGCTATTAGAAAAACCTGTATTTCAGAATTACATGATAGCCACCTTTTACCAGACAGAATGATTTCTGACTTTGCAGGTCATAAAGATATTTCTACAACGCAGAAATATTATATTCATTCTGTTACACCACTTACAGAGAAAGCGGATGTATTTGCCAAAGTTTTCAGTTCAAAAGCGGTGTAATAAAGTGTAACAAAAAATTTCATAAGGACAAAAGAAAAAAGCCTTGAAAATTCAAGGCTTTTTCTTAAAAGGTTAATGCGGAAGATGGGACTTGAAGCATTTTCCCCACCCCAAGAATCCAGTAAATAAGGAGGTTGCAGCACCAGCTCCACTTGGGGTCAACCAGTGGGTCAACCACTTTTCTAATTCAAATATTTTTATTCTAAATGCCATTATTCTATGGCAATTTCCAATCAATCAAATCAAATACATATTCAGTTGTCCTAATTCACCAAGGAGAAGAATTATGGATAACACAACAATTACATCAACTGGCAATCCGATTGTCGATGCCGTTGGTTCATTAGAACTCACAGGCAATCTAATTCCCGAATACTGGTACTACACTATCGCAAATCATAAGTGCAAGCCCAACATGAATGCAATTATGATTCTCGCTGACATTGTGTATTGGTATCGACCAACCAAAGTGATTGATGAAACCAACAACAAAGTCACTTATAAAACAAAATTCAAGGACAAAGATTTCATCCAAAAGAGCTATCAGGACTTTATGCACAAGTTCAATCTCTCAAGAGATCAGGTTCATTCAGCGCTTATCTTTCTTGAGGAACTAAGGGTAATAAAGCGTCACTTTAGGAATATATCTTCCCCGGTTGGAATACTTTCCAATGTAATGTTCATTGAACTAATACCGCGTGAACTTATTTCACTAACATATCCGCTAGGAAGACCTGAGCCAAAGAAAAAGAGAACACCTCTTCTGAGATTTCCACAGAGGTTATGGAAACAAACCAAGCAAGTCTTGGTAAAAATCCTAAGACGTATACAAAGACTACTACAAATAATTCTACAGAGACTACTACAACATCATTAAGAGACGATATATCGTCCCCTGTTGTTGATGAAGCAAAAGAAGTATTTCGTTCTCTTGGATTATCAGATCAGGACATTATTTCCATTGTCAGGGCAGCCGGTAATGATATCGACAGATGTAAAACAGCTTTGACGGTTCTTAACCAGCAAACAAAAGAAATATCCAATATAGCTGGTTGGCTTATCAAGGCTGTTGAAAATAATTATCAACCAATTAGCAAGCGCCCTGGCATAAAAAAGAATTCCTTTAATAATTTCCATCAACGCGAGTATGACTATGACGAACTAGAAAACATACTGCTATCGCGTCCACTTCCATAAGGAATTCTTTTAGGCATCGCGCAGTAAATGAAGTTCCAGATATAGGGAATTTCATTTATCTGGGTGATGGTACAAAGGGATGCCATCGGCGGGAAGTGTAACTTCCCAAGAGATTGGGTAAAGGCATCGCCTTAGGGCAAAGCCCTATTAGAGATGGAGCCCCGAGTTAGTCGCTGTGCGACAAACTAATACGGGTATTTCCTTGACGCGACAAGGTGTCGCAATGCAATAATTCACACTCCAATCTGCCTCATATGGTCCAGTGGACTAAAACCTAGCGGAAAGGAATTTCACCAAAATGAAAGGAACTATTTATATGGCAAATTATAGACAGACAAACCATAATGGACGAGTCAGCGCAAAGACTGGCTCTGTATATAATCGAAATCACAATGATAGAAATTTCGATGTAAGTCATGCTGATAATATTAACAGTGAAATGATAATGCATAATCTAATAATTCATTATGATGAACATAATACTCCAACAGTAATAAGCAGCAACAATTCCAATCGAAAATCCATAGATACGCACGAACATGAAATATATGAAAAGCTCTTTAGTGAAAGTATCTGTAAACAGAATGCTCGCAATATTGCTATTCGCCATCCTGAACGAAATAAAACAATTGAGGATAAACTAAATGACAAAAACACCTGTCCTGAAGAAACAGTATTTCAAATAGGTTCTCTAGAAGATGGATTCCCTGACCCTAGTATACTTATTGAAATATTTGAGGAATTTCAGGAAGAATTGATTCATCGTTATGGAAATAATCTACATTTTCTGGATGCAACATTACATTTGGATGAAGCTGTGCCTCATATACATATCCGAAAAGTGTGGACCTACGATGGCAAAGACGGTTTAGACATTTCACAAAATAAAGCGTTAATAGAAATGAATTTTGAACGTCCACATCCAGATAAACCGCGTAATAAATATAACAATGAAAAGATGACTTTTTCTGCCTTTGAGCGTGACCTCAAACTTCTCATTTGCCAGAAACATGGTTTAGATGTTGAGCACACTCCGAAACATCCAGGAAAGGCATCATTGGAAAAAGAAGAAGCTATCGCCCTTAAATTACAGGAGAAAAATCAGGAATATCGTGAGGAAACAGAACGCTTAATTGATGAACGTAATCATATTCTCTCTGACAAAGACCATGATATAGCAAAGAAGGAGGCTCGACTTGAGAAAGTCTCCGCTGAATTAGTATCCGAGGAACAAAAAAATCGCGAAATTGCAGACACAAATATCTTTGGCAAGCCAAAAAACATTACAATGTCTGCGCAGGAATTCCGTAGCTGGCAGAAATCAGCCGAAACAAAGGAAAGTAATGAACTAGCTCTTAAAGCTATCTCAAAAGAGAAAAAGGACAATGAAGCATACGAGAAACGCTTACTAGCGTTCAAGAAAGAGCTTGATGCACGTGAACTCAGTATTGATAGCACTATTGCAAAAGGAATTGCCGATGGAATTAAAGAACAGCTTCCTGGTGCAATTAAGCAGGAGAAAAGAAATATTACAATTGAAAAAGGGCAGTTAACGCGCCGTAAAAATGGATTAGACGCGCGCGAAGATGAATTGGTTCAGCGAGAGTCTAAGTTATCCGATGAAGAATATAAGTTTTTCCAAAAGAAGGTAAATAATGATGCCATGGCCGAAAATCTGTACCAACAAAAAATAGCTCTTGATAAGCGTGAGAAGAATCTTGATAAAGAAGTCCTCACAAGAGTAAAAGAAATTATCACTGAAAAGTTGGAGACATTCTTTAGTAAGTTCCTAAAACCAATTTTCAAGCGATTTAAAGGCTCACATCAGGACGAAGTATTATCTGTATTAGATCAAATGCCAATTGACCATACATCGGCTCAGAAGCTCGTCAAATTGGGCTATCCAAATCTCGAAGGACATCCATATGAAGAAGCGTTGGATATTGCAGAGCAAAGAGACATCTATCAAATGCTCCAAGAACATGATTCCTCTATCAATCCGGATGATATATCAGAGGATGAATATGACAATTTAATTGATTCTATAAAGGACGGAATGTCCGTACAAGATGCTACAAAACAGTTATCCGAAGTATTAGCCAACAGATTTGTGCCTCCGACTCGTAGGCGTGGAGGAAGATAGAAAAAAGGAGCTGCATATGCAGCTCCACATTAATACTAAAACAACTTAAATGGATCATCTTCGTCATCGAAGCCGTACATCTTATTTTCAAAATCATCATAGCCATTCGACGATGTAATATGCATTTCGCCTGTTTGCAAATCAAGCATAGAAGTATCAGACATTCGGCTCATTAAATGCCCGTCTTGGGACATAAACGAATCGCCTTCTAAGTTTCCAAAAATAAATTCACCATTTGAATAGTCAAAAATATTACCCATTATAAAAATCTCCTTGTCCCCATATAGAATAAAAGCCTCCAATATTTCGTGATACATTTTTATGATATTGGTTATAAACATCATTAATTGCTTCAATGTAACAAATGAAGGAAGGCTTAGTCGAAACATTAATATACGCATTCTTTTTTTCCAAATACGCACATCTCACTTCATTCCAATGACCATTTTTTAAGAATTCCTCTTTAGCAAAAATCTCTCTACTATCAGGTCCAATATTCCAAATCCATCGATCCATCTGGACAATTCCTGTTTTTTGATGAATTAATCTATGCCAATTTCCTTGCTCATCTTCTTTTACAATAGCAACATCAATACTAAATTCAGTTTGATTACCTTTTTTGAATTTGAATCTTCCTACAGTAATAGCGGAAGTTGAATCATCACAATGATATTTTCCATAGCCATTTTTATCAAGTACATAATTAAATGCCGTCATTATTTGCTCTTTCAAATCATGACCGCTGAAATATATCCCTTCATCAATAATCCATAGATTAAAATCGAAATCAATTGGCCCGGTCTCGTTTTGGGTAATAAATCCATGACGACCACTCCCTACAACTTCCATGCAAGAATCAATATCATAATGTTTTAGTTCTTGGACTAATTGATTCACCAAATCTGCACAAAAGCTGTATGCTGACTTGAGAAAATGCTTATCTGTTACATACCTATACATATAGTTTCTCCTTTCATTTCCCAAGCCACCAAATAGCATCGTTGCTAAATCATTGTAGAATATCAGAAGCTATTTATAATTGTCAACTAATTTTTCATTTTGCTATGGAATGTTTTTCTTCCTCCCTGAGCAAAATGGACAATTATACCCTCTAACTGTTCTTTCAACAATATGAGCTTGCCATTCATGTCCTTCCATGCATCTCCACCACACCTTTTTGTTACTTCTTCCTGTAACTTCACTAGGAGTTAATTGCATATTTTTTTCGAAATTCCATTCTTTTGAAATATTTGGATATTGTGTCTCTAAATCATTAAATCCACTTAACACTTTTTTATTTGCACAATATGGGCAACCTGTCCCTCGACTTCTATTTGCGACTGTACTTTCCCATTCATGCCCCAAACAACATTTCCACCACACTTTTTTTTGCGAACCAGAAGTGATTTCTGAAGGAAGCAGGCATTCATTTTTTTCATAATTCCATTCCTTACATAGAGCAGGATTTTTTTCTTCCAAACTTCCAGTTTTTTCTAACGCATGTTTCTTATAAGATAATACACGTTTTTCGTTTCCACAAATAGGACAACCAATCCCCTTATTCCTTGTACATACAACGGCTTCCCATTCATGCCCTAATCTGCATTTCCACCATACCTTTCGATTACTATTAGCAGAAATCATTGAAGGATGCAAATCGCCATTTTTCTCATAATTCCATTCTTGAGACACGTCTGGATTCTTTAATAACAAACTCCTTTCTTTTTTATTTGACATATACATGCTCATGATATTTTGTCTGTCTTTCTCAACAGATATATGACCATTACTGATTCCAATCATCTTTAATATCTGCTCAACTATTTCAGATAGTTCACTATCTGAATTATTATTATTTCTTACAATACACACACAATTTTCAAAATTTGTTAATCCTTTTTCACGAACTCTAATCAATGTAATATTTTTTTCTTTACATAATTGGTTTTTTTGATTTTCTAGGCTTTCTTTGTCATAATGCCAATTGTAACCATCATATTCAATGCCAATTCTTTTACTAGGAATATATATATCTAATTCCATCCCCAATGACATATCCCCGCTGATAGCGTCCTTGCAATGCTGTTTAACATAGAAAAATATTGCCTGCTCTGGAAATGATGTTCTAATTTCTTTTTGACAAATAGGGCACCGCCTTCCTCCTACACGATGATCTATTGATGCTTTCCATTTATGTCCATAATCACATTTCCACCATACCTTTTTGCCACTTCTCGCAGTAAACATATTAGGCAAAGAATTACCGTTTTTCTCATAATTCCACTCATCGCATAGTTTTGGATACAATGTTTCAAAATCATTATATCCAACTAGGACTTTTTTACCTGCACAAAATGGACAGCCAACGCCCCTGTTTCTGGAATTAATTAATGCTTGCCATTCATGTCCTTTCTTGCATTTCCACCACACTTTTTTATTTGAATTTGCTGCAACCATTGAAGGTTTCAAGGAACCATTCTTTTCATAATTCCATTCTTTTACAAGCACTGGGTTAATAGTTGACAAATCATTATATCCTGCAAGAATCATTTGGTTCGCACAATATGGACAGCCATTTCCAGCTTTCCTAGTTCCAATTACTGCCTGCCATTCATGTCCTTCTTTACATTTCCACCATACATTTTTATCACTTCCAGCGGAGACCATTGTTGGCTCTAGTTCTCCATTTCGCTCGTAATTCCATTCGGCTACTAACTGTGGCATCGTAGTCTTCAAATCATTATATCCAACAAGAACTTTTACATTATTACAATATGGGCAACCTCTGCCATTCGCTCTATTACTAACTTTTGCTTCCCACTCATGACCTCTGTTACAAATCCACCAGTAAAACTTCCCTGATTTAGGCAAAATATCTTTTGGCTCAAGGGGTGCGTTTTTTGAATAATTCCACTCTTTAGCAATCTCAGGAAAACAAACTTCAAGATTATTATCCGCAGTTGCATATTTCCCTGCACAATATGGGCAGCCTCCTCCATTCACACGAGTATGCACCACAGCTTCCCAACTATGGTTTTTGGAACATTTCCACCATATTTTTTTCCCACTTTTAGGCATATAATCCTTGGGTAATTTCCCGATATTTCTTTCTTCATCCCATTCGTCTAGCAAATTCGCCAAGCCATTTTTTTGACAATATTGTTCAAGATTTTCCATTTCTACTCACTCCATTAGATATCCTTTTTATCAAAGTAATTTCCATGAATTATTTAATTATATCACTAAATTTTAGCAATTAGCTTTTTTTTAACCCAAAAACATTTATAGAAGATTATTTCTGAAAAAGTGCAACGAAACGAAATTTTCTTCCCATATGCCTTATATAAAAATCATTCAACAAAAATCGTGAATTTTAAAATTTTGTTCCCATATACCAAGCAAAGGGCAGGAACAATAAAGGCATTAGCAATTATTGTTCCCACATACATATCGAAATGATAAATGCATGATTTTTTGTAATCACCTTTTTTTGACCCTAAGTACATATTGAAAAAGAAAAAACTGCAGATTCAAGAAATATGGGGACCAAATAATTTATATAAAGGGCAAAAAGGAAGATTAAGGGATTTTGTTCCCATATTCCCTATGTAAGCAAAAAAAACTTGGCCTAAACTCTGTAATCAGCTTTTTTAGGCTCCATGTAACTAATAGGGGACATTATATGTCCAAGCACATTGGCAACTGAATATGGATAGATTTGATTGATTTGAAGGAGTGTTCTAATAATCGAAGGGAGGTGATCTGCATGAATTCAAACTCAATGAATTACATATCTGATGAAATCACGTTGCAGATTCAGCAGATACAATTGCAAATCATCTCCTTGAAATGCCAGGAGAAAGAAGGTACTATTACAAGTGCTGGTGCTGCTTTTTTAGATGAATTGACAAAGAAAGAATTTAAACTAAAAGAACAGAAAGTATTAGAGGTTCATACAAACGCTATCCAAAGCGGAACCCTCATAAAAAACGGCAAGGAAAAAACTTATTATCAGACTCGTGTGAAGTCTCTAAAGAATCCACCTAGATGCTCAACCTATGAAGCACTAATCGAAAAGCTTTATGACCATTACTTTGGAACAACTATTTTAAATGATTATTCATTTGAATCAGTATTCGAAGCAGCTCTTGAAGAAAAGATACGATTAACTGCTCCAAAGGAAAAGACAGTACGTGATTATCATAGCTCATATAAAGCTTTTATCACACCTGAATTTGGCTCTAGAGATATTCGAGAGATTACAAGCACTCAACTAAAGGAATACTTACAGGTTCAGACGCGAAGAATCAACCCTACATGGAAGCGATTCCTCAAATTCAAGGGAATCCTCAATTTAGCGTTTCGATACGCTTCTGACCCAGATCATCGCATCATAGCGGTTAATATCGTTCCTTCTGATAATGGTCCTTACAAAAAGAATCTTACAATGTCGGATGACAGACCAGAGGAAAAAGCATTTCAACCTCATGAAATCGAAATGATACGCGAATACCTTTGGGCAAGAGTGGAAAGAGAAAAATATGATGTAAATGGTTATGCCATTCTCTTTTCATCTCACACAGGAGTTCGTCAGGGTGAGATTCCATCACTCAAGTGGGAAGATATTTCTGAAAAGCTGATTCACATTCATTCACAGCAGAATGATAGAGAAACAGCTAACGGAAAAGAATACTATTACAATCCAACCACCAAGAACGAAAAGGGCGAAAGTAAAAATGGCCGTTATATTCCTCTCACACAGGAAGTAAAGCACATTCTAAATGAGCTGAAGAAGAAACAAGAAGCACTTGGAATTCATTCTGAATGGGTATTTGCCAAAGAGGACGGCAACTGGACAACAACCGTTGCCTACTACGAAAGCTTATACAAGATTTGCGTAGACAAGCTAGGTCTTGGGCTTAGCAACAATCACGCATTCAGAATCGCTCTTAATTCTTATGTTTTAATACCAATGGGATTAGATGCTCCAGAGAGAGCAAGAATTCTTGGACATTCTGTGCAGACGAATTTAGAACACTACACATTCTCAAGAGATAAAGAGTTCTTAAATGAAATCGGAGATCTCTGGGATAACTTCAACAAAGAAAATGGTTTGTCTAAAGTCGGTTAGATAAGGGGGTCAACCAGGGTCAACCACTTTAGACAAAATTAAAAATCCTCGAGAACCGCGAATTCTCAAGGATTTCCAACTAAAAACTCTAATGCGGAAGATGGGACTTGAACCCACACGTCTATACAGACACAAGATCCTTAGTCTTGCCTGTCTGCCAATTCCAGCACTTCCGCTCAGCAAAAAATATATTAACATTCTTAACAAAATTCGTCAACTACTTTTTTGCATTTTTTTAATTTTTCAAATTTATTTCATTTTATCTCCAATTGATATTTCTTTTGTTGTTCTTCGATAAAGTTATCTAATTTAGATAATAAATAATTCCTATTATCTTCAATCGTACGACTTGATGAAAAAAATTCGTCATAAACTGGCATATATGAAATAGAACTGTCCATATCCTCTGGATAATCAAAATCCGCATATATCATATCAATTTGCTCCAATAACCTTGCTTTATCTTTTTTTCTATTCCTACTGCTATGGTTTCCGGTAATGTAGTGCAACCTGAAAACAGTGTAACAGCTACGGCGGCAGTAACCAAAGTACCACCCTCCAGCACCTGTTTCCAAAAAGCTTTTTACGGTATTGTCCAAGGCATCCATCAGGCTCTGGATTTCTCCATTAGTTTGAGTATATTTTGTATATTCGTAGTTGTCAATTTTATCCTTGTATGCCCGGACATCTGTAACCGTTGTGTGCGATTTTAAGACCGAAATCGAGGGAATTATCCATAATGAAATATTTTAGCTTTGCCTGTGAAATATGAAAATCACAATTTCTTAAAATAACACCAAAATAAGTAGGGGCAAAAATAGTGCAGGCTAAAGGCTTTATGCCGTCAAAAGTGACATAAGCCAAGAAACACCCACCTGCAGAGGTGTTGGAAGAAGTGCGGTATGGCAAAACTTTTTCTTTGACCAAGGAACTTTTTATTTCACAGACATTGTGCTGTCTATTCTACTTTATTTTCGTTATAGATATTCATTGGGTTATGTGAATGGATTGATTTTGAATGTTTCGATATCGTGTGTTGTCAAGAAGGAATGTCAATTATCTCAAAGTCACGATACAGGAAAAGGAATTAAACGAAGAATATGAAAAAACTTAATTTATCGGATGTGCAGAGAAATATCGTAATGCAGTGGATAGACGTTATCTATGTGTAAGAATCAGGTGATATAGTTGTTGTTTTTCGAATGGGTACGCAATGCTGTTTTTCCTTGCTGATGCAGTTAACAGGCTTATGGGAATAGACACAAATCAGCGGTATTTCATAACCTTTTAGGGTCTTAGAATACCGCTGATAGTGTGTTTTCATTTAATTATAAAAGATATTTTTCCCTTATACCCCTAGTGAGTGCCATTGTACTATGGGTGTTTGGGATCGTCAAGAGAAAATGTTACAAATTTGTTACAAGTCTACCAATTCGCATTCTCAAAGTCTTCGTCGTCCAACTCACTGATATAAACAGATATCCATCTTACAGTATTAGTTTCTGCATCCATTTCAATGAATATTCCTTTTTCAGACTCCCACACTTCTTCAAAATCATCATATACAAATGATGGCTCTACTTCTAATAATTCTTTCTCTGTAGTTCCAACTCCTATCTTTTCAAACAACTTACCTTGATAGTTGTCTAATGTGGTTATTCGAAATAACTTATTATTTTTTTTATGGAAAAACAACTCTACACTATTTTGAATGTCATATCGAATCCAATTATTATTTATAATTTCCGACTCAACATTCTCTTTTTCTAATAATTCTCGCAATTCATCTCTTGTGCTATATAGCTTTATTTCTCCAAATCCTTCAAATGGAACTATTGGTGCTGAAATATCTAACAACATTTTTAATTACCTCCCGAAAAAATAATTGTTGCAGTTTCTTTTCCGTCTGTTTTATAAGTACTTTCAATTCCATCAACAATTTTAATAATCCCCTGGTCAGTGGTACTAATCTTAACATACGGATTACTACCATGGCGTCCTCCTCCTGGCGAAACTTGAACTTGTGAAATATTTTTTCCGCCACTATGATTATTGACTTGTATTATCTGTGCACCACTTCTAGACCTTGTAGAATTTTTTATTGTCACATCATAACCAGAGTGCCTAAGTACCTCCGCAATTTCTTCTGCTGATTTTTCACTAAAAGCACTAGGATTGGTCTTAATATCATCAATTGAAACTTTACCGTTTTTAATTATTGTATCTAAACCACCACCATAAAAATGCCCCGGCAACTCCACTCCTTCTATCACCGTGTTTGGAGGCATATCTGCTACATCATTCAAGATATGCCTATTGCTATCCAACTCTAACTGATTCCCATTCACTTGTGGTGTTACATCCGGTATCGTGTTGCTATCATGATTTAGATGACTAAAATGCGTTCCTCCACCCAAACTATGACTTCCTACGATATTGGATCTATATTAAAAAAGTGGACACAATAAGTAACTACGTATTACAATAAACTAGACACCAAAAAGGAGGTATCTGAACATGTCCACAAACAAACATGGAACCCGCTATGACGAGGAGTTCAAACGCACTCTTGTCAAT
>JBGVKZ010000035.1:0-86615 GCA_045124055.1 Lachnospiraceae bacterium
GCTTGAATCATTCATTTCTCCTTTAAAATATTTCAAGGACTATGTTTCCATAGTCCTTGAATGTAGTGTCACCGTAGCGACCCTAACGCTTTTTGAACGTCCACTTATCGGCAGGACTCTCCTTTAATATTATTGTACCAATTGCAATGCTTTTGTCAATGATTTTCTAAAAATTCATAATCTTTTTACACTCTGCACAAAAGGCTATTTTTAGCCCCGCAGAGCGAAATACACCCTTCGCACAAATCTTCGATTTTTACTCTGGGTATTTCGTGATCGAAGTAGTTTCTACTGACGAGAGGCAGTAAACACATGTGTTTCAACAAATAAAGCAATTATAAATGTAATCTCAATTATTAACATTGTAACCGCAACTGAAAAAGCCGAATAAATACAGCCAACAACAAGTGAAACTATCGGTATTGCTATTGAAAAAATCCGATAGCTTAACGACTTATATAACCATGAATACGGAAGTAAATGAGCACCAAAAACCATTGCGTAAACCATTACCATTTTATCAGGAACAGCACTAAATACCCACATTACAATTAACAAGTATAAAAACTGATTACAAGTGAATAAGAACCCAACATTGCCAAGAGGATTACTTTTATCAAAAATATCAACTTTTATTACTTTACCTATTATCCAAGAAATCGGTAACAATGGACACGAACAACAAAACACAAATAAATTCTCTTTATCTTGTGGTAAGTCTAACATGATCACAATTAGTATCAATAACCATATAACAACTGAAGCACAAATAAATGGCAATCCTTTTTTCTGCTTTATTACTATATCATTTCTTAAAGTTTCCAAATCTGTTTTATTTTCCTTAATGCTATTCATTTACAAATCTCCGTTCCTGTTGGTATTTTTGTAATGCATGAGTATATAACTCGCACTTTTTTTTACGATAACTACCGTAAATCACAAGACAGAAAAAATATAGGCACAATATAATAGCGAAAAAGAGTAGCCATTGATGCACATGACCTGAATCAATAAATAGTCCTATGTTGTAAAAAAACAATATTTCATAGACCATTATAGTCAACATAAAGAAAGTAAGTCTTGCGGTAAAACCAAATCTCCTTATAAATAACCGGGTAAAAGCCACACAGAATATAAGCACTCCGCCCACTGTCCATACAATTGTTTTTGTAAGATTGACAATAGAAATTGTATCAGCTCCAATTATCCACCTTACAATAAGTTCAAGTATCAGAAACCATGTTACCGCGAAGCATGTTCCGTTTCTTAACCATGTAAAAAATGTTTTAAGTTCTTTTTTAGTATTCATAAATATCTCCTAAATTGATAAAAGTGTTTTTATTTGTTTTGCGTAACGGCGTGATATGAAAAGAATTTCACCATTTATCATTTCCGCAGTTATTGAACGATTAAGTTCTGGCTTCAATAATTTAATTTTATTTATGTTAACAAGCTGTGATTTTGAAGTGCGTACAAAATCCTTGTCAGATAAAATTTCTTCAAGTTCATAAAGCCTTTTCCTTATTTCAAGAACCTGTGTTTCGGTATAGAGAAAGGTACGATTATCAACACTTTCAAAATAAAGTACCTCAAGGGGCGAAACCAGATAATGCTTATCATCATCAATGGCATCAAGCTTTTCTTCAAATGCTTCTATATGATTTTTCAATTTCATTACACTTGCATCTGCCTTCGGGCATTTTATGATTATTTCAAAAATTTCATTTATATTTTCTATTATCCGGATATTCATAATGTACCTCCTGTAATTGTCATTATAGCGAGAGAGTCTCGAATTTCCAAGCGATTTCAAGTAAGCGGTACATATGAGAGATGTAAGAGGGCAAACATTGTATAATAAAAGCCGATAAAGGTAATTCACACTTTATCAGCTATAGCAATATCAGTAATTATGAAATTGTAACACTATAATGTTTTTCATTATCTGCTATAAGTTATTATCAGATTATCTTTCCCTTGTTTTTTCCCTTATCAGTGGTCATAGCCAAGGTTATAACGATATAGCACGATACAGGACGTAATAAGTAGTACACCCACGAAAACCTTAGTGCTTTCAATGGTTTCCAAGATTTCTATAACAAAATATAACAGTTATTAAATCCCTTGTAATCCCTCAATTAAGAATTCAAATTTATATTACTCATTATATAATACCCCACCCATTCCCACAACACCGTTTCCGACACCTTCGCTCCCTCTCCCCAAGAAACTCGTCTTTTTACTCCATGAAAAGAGTGCTTTACCTTAACCATTTAAAGTCAAAATAAAGCACTCTATTTTGCATCTCCTATCCAATTTTCAATCTCGCACCTAAAGTTGCTTAGTCTTCCTGCATCTTCGCCAACTTAGCCGCCTGATCGGGTGCTATGCACATACGCTACTTTCTCGTAGGGTGTGTACATACGAGGCTTTGGGAAATTTAGAGCTATACACATGTGCGTCGATAAGTACGGGCTATACACATACACTGCTTCGTTTTTCAAGGGTGTACACATATGCGTCAATGCTTTTTCCTATCCGCTTTGTCGTACTCTTCTTTTGCCATGTTCATTGCAAATACATAAGTATCTGTATCAATTAAATTCTGTTCAAATAGCTTTCGCAAAAAGATCTTAACCATTATATAACTGCTGACAAAACCCTTGTTATTACTGGATTCCATATCTTACCACACCTCCTTCTGTTTTAGAATGTGTGGTATGTTAGCATACAAGAAAAAGTATCTCAAGTTTTATCCGTATTTCGAACTTGTGTTCTATTACTTTTTGTGTTACAATAATTTCAGTAGCTTCATAGCTACTGGCAATCGTGTTACAGGGTGGTTGACCTCCATTTTACATAGAATGGAGGTGATGCTCATGAAGAATAGATTCGATTTTAAAGACTTGATGTCTTTCGGAATGTTCCTATTGGCACTACTGACATTCATTTATTTGATTTGTCACTAAGGTAGCAAAAAAAACCTTCCCTGTACTTTGGCGAGTGAGGGAAGGTTTTCCTTTTTTCATCTAGGTCAACCACTCTGTGGCGATTGCCTTTTCTAATTATATTATAACAGAAATCTTATTGATTACAACCTAAAATTTAATCTTATAGAAATTGTAGTTTGTACCTACAAACTGAAAAATTGCACCTACAAACTGAATTTGTACACTATATTCTTTTTGTAAATGATACATGCTCTTTCAATTCATAAAATCCATTTTTTTGATAGAAGCCATAAGCAGGAACATTATTCTCCGTTTGTAAAAATATTTGTACCAACCCAATTTCCTTTATTCCGTTTTCAATTTCTTTTAGGAAAAGAGTTCCAATACCATTTCCTTGCTTATCTGTCTGAATACACAACTCATCAATATAATATTCTGTACCAGAATACCAATGCCTAATATGTCCCATAGAAACACCAATCAATTTTTCGTCTTCGAACAATCCATATGTTAATGAATTACTTTGACCCACCAAAGCAAACAAATACAAATTCAGTTGTTCTTGATTTGACCAATCATCATTCCACGGTTTAATCGTAAACACACCTACGAATAATTCTTTTATAATTTCTATTTCATTCATTCCGATTCTCTTAAAATCGTACTTTTGGTTTTCCATATACAGTCTCCTGAAACTTCAATTTATATTACTCATTATATAGTACCCCACCCATTTCCACAACACCGTTTTCCGACACCTTCGCTCCTTCTCCCCTCCCAAACTCACCTTTTACCTCCACATAAAAAATGTCCTACAGCAACCACTTAAACTAATATAGAGCACTCTATTTTTACATCTTATTATTAAATTTTCAATCTCACACCCAAAACTATAGGAGTCTTCCCTAGTTATCACTCCACTCATAGCACGAACACCCACCTTCGAAAATGCTTCGCATTTCCTCGGTGTTCGTTTGACTCATATGGAATAAAATAAGGAGACATATGCCAGCAAGCTGTCAATGTCTCCTTATTTTTATTCCGCGTTCGTGCTATTCGTTCATCTTCGCCAACTTAGCCGCCTGATCGGCTGCAATCAAAGCATCAATAATCTCCTGAATATCACCATTCATAATTTCATCAATTCTGTATAACGTCAGTTTGATTCGATGGTCTGTTACACGCCCCTGTGGGAAGTTGTAAGTACGAATCTTCTCTGAACGGTCTCCCGTACCGACCTGGCTCTTACGGAGCTCAGCTTCCGCGTCGTGTGCCTTCTGAAGTTCCAAATCGTAAAGTTTTGTACGAAGGAGAGCATATGCCTTTGCTTTGTTCTGAATCTGCGATTTTTCAGTCTGGCTATAAATAACAATACCAGTTGGCATATGGGTTAAACGCACTGCGGAGTCTGTTGTATTGACACACTGACCACCACAACCTGACGCACGCATTACGTCAATTCGGATATCTTTTTCATCAATAACTACGTCTACTTCTTCTGCTTCTGGCATTACTGCAACGGTAATTGTTGAAGTGTGGATACGTCCACCAGACTCAGTTTCAGGAACACGTTGCACACGATGAACTCCACTTTCGTATTTCAATACGGAATATGCCCCGGCACCAGTAACCATAAAGGATACATTTTTCATACCGCCAATTCCAATTTCTTCCATTTCCAAAGTTTCCACTTTCCAACGCTTGCTTTCCGCATAATGCACATATAAACGATACATTTCTGCTGCAAAAAGTGCTGCCTCATCGCCACCGGCACCGGCACGAATTTCCACGATAACGTTTTTATCATCGTTAGGGTCTTTTGGAAGTAATAAAATTTTCAGTTTTTCTTCTAATTCTTCTACGCGTTTCTTTGCATCGTTCAATTCCTCTTTCAGCATTTCACGCATATCTTCATCGCTTTCAGCTTCCAGCATTTCCAAACTGTCCGCAATATCCTGTTTGCTTTTTTTGTATTCCTTATAAGCTTCTACAATAGGAGTCAAATCGCTCTGTTCCTTCATAAGCTTACGGAAACGTTCCTGATTACTTGTTACATCAGGAGAACTCAATTCGCCCATCAATTCTTCAAAACGAATCAATAAATCTTCTAACTTGTCAAACATCCTTATTCCTCCAAAAAAGTACCATAAACTACTCTGTCAAGTCCTGCCAAATCCTGTGATATCTCCACGTCCACATATCCGGCTTTCCTCATAAGTTCGCTAACTTCTTTTCCCTGGTCATATCCAATTTCAAAGAAAAGCTGTCCGCCTCGATTCAAAAACTGTTTCGCATCTAAAATGATTTTACGGTAAAAATGCAAACCATCTTCTAATCCGTCTAATGCTATCATCGGTTCAAAATCTTTTACCTCCGGCATTAAAGTTTCAATAACCTTCGTTTTTATATAAGGTGGGTTTGAAACGATAATGTCAAATTTCCCTTCCACCTTTTCAAACAAATCACTTTGCACAAAAGTAACGTCCAATGATTCCGCTATACCATTATTCCCCAGCGTAACCGCATTGAGCCTTGCCACATCTAAAGCCTCGACGGATAAATCCACGCCAACTCCCTGACAATCGTTTGAATAATGTAATAAACTAATCAAAATACAACCACTACCGGTGCACATATCTAAAATTCGCATACCATCGTGCAAATTTTTTAAAACAATTTCTACCAGACATTCCGTATCCTGTCTTGGTATCAATACATATTCGTTGACTTTAAAAGTCAATCCCATAAATTCCTGTTCTCCAGTTAAATGTTGCAAAGGAATATGCTTCTTTCTCTTAGAAATTAAATCCAGATATAGCTTTTCGTTTTCCTTGGATACGTCCATATCTCCTCTTAAAAACAGTGCATTTCTATCTGTTTTGCAGGCATATTCTAATAAAAGTCTTGCATCAATTTTGGCATCAGGAATATTTTCAGAGGACAGAATCTCTATCCCCTGATTATACAAATCTCTATATTTCATATTAATTATCTTCGTCTAAATTAATGACTTCCACATCGGTAGTATCCACATTTTCTGCTTCCCCTACTTCTGCCATTTCCTTTTCAAAAGCTTCTTTTTCTTCTTTCTTTGTAAAGTTATCATTAATGTACTTTTTCCAGTCAAAAACTGCTTCCACAGCCACAATCGCAACTTCTACCATTGCTCTGTCAGGCTCTTTCGTCGTCAATTTCTGTAAGAGCATACCTGGAAGGGAGACAACTCTAGTAATATTATTGTCATATTTTCCTGCTAATCGAATAATTTCATAAGAAACACTGGCAATAATTGGTATCAATAGCACTCTGTAAACAATTTTCAAAAGTATACTGTCTACTCGAATAAAGAAAAACAAAATAATACTGATTACTACTACAAAAAGTAAAAAGCTGGTACCACATCTTCTATGAAGTCTGGAACTTTTCATAACATTTTGTACTGTCAATTCTTTGCCAGACTCAATACAGTTGATACATTTATGTTCTGCTCCGTGATACTGGTATACACGTCTGATATCTTTCATCAATGAAATTAACACTACATATCCTAAGAAAATAAGAATTCTAATTAGGCCTTCAATAGCAGCCTCCAGTACAGAATTTCTTATAAACTTATGAAACAATGAAGTGATAAGCATCGGCAATATAAAGAAAATTCCAATGGCAATCACAAACGAAATTATGGTCGTAAGCCCCATAATGATTTTGTCTGCTTTATCCTTAAAAACCTTGGAAAAAACTTTATCTGTTTTCGTTTCTTTTTCTTCCTCTTCTTCATAAAAAGACGCTGAATAGTTTAAACATTTCATACCAAGAACCATAGAGTCAATAAAATTGAAAACGCCACGGATAAATGGCAATTCCTTCACTTTGCTTCCATGAATAAGGCTATGGTAAGTGTCTACTTCAACTTCTATCTCTTTATTTGGCTTTCTGACAGCTACGGCATATTTGTCTTTATTTTTCATCATAATGCCTTCTAAAACAGCCTGTCCGCCAATCCCCGAATAACATATGCGGTTTTTCTTCTTCATACAATGCCTCCTAAAAAAGAAGGTTGAGACATAACACCTCAACCTTTGACGCAATCTTATTTGCTTGCAACACCGTATTTTTTGTTGAACTTATCAATACGTCCATCAGCTCTAACAGTTTTCTGCTGACCTGTATAGAATGAATGACATTTTGAACAAACTTCTACGTGAATTTCTGGTTTTGTAGAACCTGTTACGAATGTGTTGCCACAGTTGCATGTTACAGTTGCCTGATAATATTCAGGATGGATTCCTTCTTTCATTTCTTTCACCTCTTTAATTTATTCGATAATTAGTACTTGTTCTCATCCGATGGCTATACGCCTTTGCCGTCCACAAACAGCGTGTTTATTGTATCATAGCTTACTTTAGGTTGCAAGGCTTTTTTTGTTAAATGATAAATTTCTTTTTTACCATATCCACAAATTCTGTATTATTTTTAGTTTTTGCAAACATAGTAAGAATCTGGTCTACCGCTTCATCAGCTTTTAGTCCATTTAAGGCTTTTCTTAAAATGTTAATTGCTTCCATTTCTTCCTTAGTAAGAAGTAAATCATCACGTCTTGTACCAGACTTTGGAATATCGATAGCTGGGAAAATACGCTTTTCAGATAATTTTCTATCCAGCACCATTTCCATATTGCCAGTTCCCTTAAATTCTTCATAAACTACATCGTCCATCTTACTACCTGTATCCACTAAGGCAGTGGCTAAAATGGTAAGACTTCCGCCTTCACGCATATTTCTGGCAGCACCAAAAAAACGTTTTGGCATATGTAATGCCGCCGGGTCAAGACCACCTGATAAAGTTCTACCACTTGGTGGAACTGTCAAGTTGTATGCTCTGGTAAGTCGTGTAATACTATCTAATAAAATCATAACGTCTTTTTTATGTTCTACCAGACGTTTTGCTCTTTCAATAACCATTTCCGATACACGTTTATGATGTTCCGGCAATTCATCAAATGTGGAATAGATAACTTCTACATTTGGACCTTCAATGGCTTCCTTAATATCCGTTACTTCCTCCGGTCTTTCATCAATTAACAATATAATTAAGTGCACTTCCGGAGAATTTTGCGTGATAGATTTTGCTACTTCTTTTAATAAAGTAGTTTTACCGGCTTTCGGTGGAGAAACAATCATACCACGTTGTCCTTTACCCACCGGACTCATTAAATCCATAACACGCATTGCCACACTGGCACCTGGCGTTTCCAAATACAATTTTTCATTTGGGAAAATTGGTGTCATATCTTCAAAATTCGTACGTTTTAATGCAAGTTCCGGGTCTAAACCATTTACAGATTTTACATATAATAATGCACTGAATTTTTCTGTCTGGGTTTTTACTCTGGTATTTCCGCAAACGATATCACCTGTCTTTAGGTTAAAACGACGAATCTGGCTTGGTGCAACATATACATCATTTTCACCAGGCATATAATTGGCACAACGAATAAATCCGTATCCATCTGGCAGCACTTCCAAAATACCATTGGCTGTTATACCACTGTCTAATTCTTTATTTATTTCCTTAGGCTCAGAAGTTCTTACAAAAGTTCTTTCACTATTTACTGGTCTTTCAGTAGACATCGTTTTCTCTGAAACTACTTGTTTCTCACCAGCTTCTACTGGAGTACTTTCCTGATTCTTAGCCTCTTTTTCCTTTGCATCCAGAAGTAACATACTTTCTACTACCTCTGCTTTTTTCATAGTAGAGGTTCCTTTGATACCTCTTGCTTTAGCAATTTCTTTTAAATCTGTTAATGCCAAAGATTCATACTTTTCTCTCATTGATACCTCCTGCAAATTCTCAAAAATTCCTCTTTTTACACCGCAATTCTACACTTCAAGCCATTCCCTCTATCAATCATTCTCTTTCACTTTATTCATTATGAACTGTGGGAGCTAAATTCCGAAACGGATTGAGTTGTTAGATAACAATAAATTGACAAGCAAATTATATAATACTTTTTTTAAAAAGGGAAGTCCTAAACTCTATTTTCTAAAAAAACTCCTAACCTTTTTCTTGATAAGTTTTTTTTTGTATTATATTATACTATTGTTATTTTATCAAAACATTGGAGGATAAAAATTATGACAACTAACGAAAAAGCATTATTGCTCCATGAACAATGGAACGGAAAATTAGAAACCGTTGCCAAAGCAAAAGTAAAATCTAGAGAAGACTTGGCTCTCGCCTATACCCCAGGTGTTGCTGAACCTTGTAAGGTAATTGCCAATGACATCGAAGCTTCCTACAAATATACAATGAAAGCCAATACTGTTGCCGTTATTTCTGATGGTAGTGCAGTTTTAGGTCTTGGAAACATTGGTGCCCACGCTGCTATGCCGGTTATGGAAGGAAAAGCCGTTTTATTCAGGGAATTTGGCGGTGTGAACGCAGTTCCTATCTGTCTGGATACCCAGGATACTGAAGAACTCATTAAAACTATCACATACCTTGCACCAAACTATGGCGGAATCAACTTAGAAGATATTGCTGCTCCTCGTTGCTTTGAAATCGAGGAACGTTTAAAAGCTACTTTGGATATTCCTGTTTTCCATGATGACCAGCACGGAACTGCTATCGTTGTATTAGCCGGCATTATCAACGCTTTAAAAGTAGTCCATAAAGAAAAAGAAAACTGCAAAGTTGTTGTAAATGGTGCCGGTAGTGCCGGTGTAGCCATTACAAAGCTTTTATTAACTTATGGTTTTAAAAATGTCATTATGTGTGACAAGGTTGGTATTGTTTCTAAGAATACCGAAGGTCTCAACTGGATGCAGGAAAAAATGGCAGAGATTACTAATCCCAATAATGAAACAGGGCTTTTAAAAGATGCTATGAAAGGTGCTGACATTTTTATAGGTGTATCTGCACCAAACATCGTAAGTGAGGAAATGGTAGCTTCTATGAATAAAGACGCTATTTTATTTGCTATGGCAAATCCAGTTCCTGAAATTATGCCTGACGCAGCCAAAAAGGCAGGTGCAAAGGTTGTAGGAACAGGTCGTTCTGATTTTCCAAATCAGGTCAACAACGTAGTAGCATTCCCTGGTATTTTTAAAGGAGCATTGGAAGGCAGAGCAACTCAGATTACCGAAGAGATGAAACTGGCGGCTGCTTATGCTATTGCAAGTTTAGTTTCTGATGATGAGTTAAATGAAGATAATATTATGCCACAGCCTTTCGACCCACGTGTTGCAGATGTGGTAGCGAATGCCGTAAAATCACACATCAAATAAGAGGCGAAAATAACGCATTGTTTATATTATGAATTACTATTACTCTTTGAATGATTATTTAAAAGAAAACTATTCGGAGAAAATATACAAAATCGCCATTGATGCAGGACTAACCTGCCCCAACCGAGATGGGAAAATAGATACCCGCGGCTGCATTTTTTGTAGTGCGGGTGGCAGTGGCGATTTTGCTGTATCCAGAAAAGATTTTGGCACAATTACCCAGCAGATTGTTGCCGGAACTTCTCTCTTTTCAGGAAAGAAAATTGGAAATCGTTTCATTGCTTATTTTCAAGCATATACGAATACTTATGGTTCTCCGGATTATCTTCGCGAAATTTTTTCCGAGGCTCTAAATCACCCTTCGATTATTGGCATTTCCATTGCCACCAGACCCGATTGTTTGGGCGATGAAATTCTTTCTCTCCTTTTAGAATTGAAAGAACGCTTTTCAGACAAATTTATCTGGATAGAACTTGGATTACAAACCATTCACGAAGAAACCGCCCGCTACATAAGACGTGGTTATTCTTTGTCAGTTTTTGAAACAGCACTAAACAATATGAACCAGCTGGATATTCCTGTAGTTGTTCATGTGATTTTGGGGCTTCCATGTGAAAGTCATAGTCACATTTTGCAAACCATAGACTATCTTGCAAAGAAAAATATTTTTGGTATAAAATTACAACTTTTGCATATTTTAAAAGGTACGGATTTAGCCAAAGATTATGAAAAAAATCTATTTTCTGTGTATACTAAGGAGGAATATATTGATTTGGTAATTGATTGTATTGAACATTTACCAAAAACTGTGGTGCTCCACCGTGTAACCGGTGATGGACCAAAGAACTTATTACTTGCTCCTCTTTGGAGTCAGAATAAACGAGATGTTTTAAACTCATTGCATCGTCGTTTCAAAGAAAGAGGTGCATATCAAGGGAGATATTTATATGACACAAGACCCATTGACCTTGTATAAATTAATTGTTTTATATATGTTAAACAGAGTGAATTTTCCAATGACAAAGGCTCAAATCGGAGACTTTATATTAGACCATGAATATACCAATTTCCTAACGCTTCAACAGGTGATTTCGGAATTGATTGACGCCAATATGATTACCGCTGAGTCCATAAGAAACCGCACGCATCTTGCCATCACTAAGGAAGGACAGGATACGTTGGAATTTTTCAAAAACCGCATCAGTGAAGAAATTATAGAAGAAATCGACCATTATTTTCAGGAAAATGAAATGGAAATGCGTAATGAGGTTTCCATTGTTTCTGATTATTACAAATCTACCAACGGCGAATACGAAGCACATCTGCTTGCCAAAGATAAAGATGTGAACCTGGTTGAAATTAAGATTTCCGTTCCTTCCGAGGAAGGTGCTGCAAGCATTTGTGAAAATTGGGAAAAGAAAAACCAGGTAATTTATCAATATTTGATAGAGCAGTTGTTTTAAACATAATTTGTCCAGTTAAAAGACACAGAACCGAAAAAGAACTCGTTGACTTCTCTAGCCATCGAGTTCTTCTGCTTCTTTCTTAATTCGATTCATATGCTCTTTAATCTTCACTTCATAGCCATTTCCTGAGGGTTTATAAAACTCTTTTCCATTTAGCTCATATGGTAAATACTGTTGTTTTACATAATTGTTTTTATAATCGTGGGCATATTTGTAACCAATGCCGTGTCCTAACTTGCCTGCACTTTTATAGTGGGCATCTTGCAAATGAGTCGGTATTGGCAAATTTCCCGTTCCTCTCACGCATTCCATCGCGTCACCTATGGCACATACTGCCGCATTACTTTTTGGTGCACTTGCTACATAAGAAACCGCCTGAGATAAAATAATCTGGGCTTCTGGCATTCCAATTCGCTCTACTGCCAGTGCCGCACTAACAGCCACGGAAAGAGCATTAGGGTCAGCATTTCCCACATCTTCCGAAGCACATATCATAATACGTCTTGCGATAAACGTAACGCTTTCTCCTGCATTTAGCATTCTGGCAAGATAATACACCGCTGCATCCGGGTCAGAACCTCTCATACTCTTGATAAAGGCGGAAATTGTATCGTAATGGTTGTCTCCATCTTTGTCATAACGAATATGCCTTCTCTGAATGCATTCTTCTGCCACTTTTAAAGTAATGTGAATTTTTCCATCTTCCGAAGGCTTGGTTGTTAATACCCCGAGTTCAATCGCATTTAGGGCATGTCTTGCATCGCCCCCTGATAAATCTGCTAAAAACTCTGCCGCCTCGCCCGTAATCTCCGCATTATATGCCCCCATACCTTTTTCTGTATCATAAACGGCACGTTCAATGAGCTTTTTAATTTCTTCTTTTTCAATAGGTTTTAACTCAAAAATAATAGAACGAGATATTAAAGCTCCATTGACTTCAAAATAAGGATTTTCTGTGGTTGCACCAATTAAAATGATTGTTCCATCTTCTACAAAAGGCAATAAATAGTCCTGCTGCCCCTTATTAAAACGATGAATTTCATCTATAAACAAAATGGTTCGTTTGCCGTACATTCCTTGAATGTCCTTGGCTTTATTTACCACATCTTCCATATCCTTTTTTCCAGCCACAGTTGCATTAATCTGCATAAATTCAGCACTGGTCGTATTGGCAATAACCTTTGCCAAGGTAGTCTTGCCTGTGCCTGGTGGTCCATAAAAAATAATGGAACTTATTTTATCCGCTTTGATAGCTCGATAAAGCAATTTATCCTGTCCGATAATATGCTTTTGACCAACTACCTCATCTAAGGTAGTTGGTCGCATTCTAGCCGCTAAGGGCGATTCTTTCTCCATATTGGTACTTCTCATATACTCAAAAAGGTCCATTTTTTTATACCTTTGCTACTTTCTAGATAAATTGATTTTTTTCTGCATCATAATGATAATCTATTTTATCTAATTTTTCTATGATTTCCGTAGATAAAATATCCAAATCCTCACACATTGCTTCCAGGCTCGCATATTTATCACGCAATTTCATATTAACAAAACTAAGTAGCATCACTGGGTCATTTGGTATCATATTGTCCTCCATAAAAAAACTTATCGTCTCGCGATTTTGTAACCTTGCAGACTTTTACAACCTTAAATATTCGCCACGCCTTCTTTCACCAAAGCCACCAATTCGCCATTTTGCTCATCTATTAAAATCGTATCCTTTTCATATACCTTATCTGCCAAAATCAATTTTGCAGCCAAGGTTTCTACATATTTTTGGATATATCGTTTTAATGGTCTTGCTCCATAAACCGGGTCATAGGCATTGTCAATAATATATTGTTTTGCTTTCTCTGACAATTCCACAGTCAGCTCTTTATCTACGAGACGTGTATTTAAGTTTTTCATTATTAAATTAACGATACCACCAATATCGTTCTTTGACAACGGCTTAAATAAGATTGTTTCATCCAGACGATTCAAAAATTCCGGTCTGAAATGATTTCTCAAATCGTTCATTACCATTGCCTCGGCTTCCGTTGTAATATTGCCTTCTGCATCTATTCCATCAAGCAAGTAAGATGCACCGATATTAGAAGTCATAATTAGAATCGTATTTTTAAAATCTACTGTCCGCCCCTGTGAGTCAGTAATTCGTCCATCGTCAAGCACTTGAAGAAGCACGTTAAATACGTCTGGGTGAGCCTTTTCCACTTCATCAAAAAGGACAACCGAATAGGGTTTTCTTCTCACAGCCTCTGTTAACTGACCACCCTCATCATAGCCAACATATCCTGGAGGTGCTCCTATCAATCTAGATACAGAATATTTCTCCATATATTCACTCATATCGATACGCACCATATTGTTTTCATCATCAAAAAGTGTGGCAGCAAGACTCTTAGCAAGCTCCGTTTTACCAACACCGGTTGGTCCTAAAAACAGGAACGAACCGATTGGTTTGGTTGGGTCTTTAATACCGGCTTTGGAACGAATAATTGCCTCGGTTACTTTTGTAACTCCCTCATTTTGTCCGATAACTCTTTTATGAAGTTCCTCATCTAAATGAAGGGTTTTGTTTCGCTCACTTTCTGTTAACTTGGCAACCGGAATTCCCGTCCATCTGGAAATAATTTTCGCAATTTCTTCTTCGGAAACGCACTCATGTACCAGTGACAAATCTTCCTTTTTTACCTTTTCTTCTTCGATTTCTAACTGTTTCTTCATAGAAGGCAATTTTCCGTAACTTAATTCTGCCGCTCTTTCCAAATTTCCTTCTCTTTGTGCAATCTGGATTTCATTGTTTACCTGCTCAATTTCTTCACGCAATTTAGAAAGTCTTTCCACAGAGTGCTTTTCATTTTCCCATTGTGCCTTACGATTGTTTAAATCGTCCTTTTTCTCTGCCAATTCTTTTTGCAAGGTCTCCAGACGTTCTGCACTTAATCGGTCTGTTTCTTTTTTCAAGGCTGCTACTTCAATTTCCATTTGAAGTACCTGTCTTTGTAATTCGTCCAATTCCGTTGGCATAGAATCCAGTTCAGTCTTAATAAGTGCACAGGCTTCGTCCACAAGGTCAATGGCTTTATCCGGCAAAAATCTGTCCGAAATATATCGATTAGATAAAATTGCTGCACTAACCAGGGCATTATCCATAATTTTAACACCGTGGAAAACTTCATATCGTTCTTTAAGTCCACGTAAAATAGAAATGGTATCTTCTACCGTTGGTTCATCTACCAAAACAGGCTGAAAACGTCTCTCTAAGGCAGGGTCTTTTTCTATATACTGTCGGTACTCATCTAAAGTAGTTGCACCAATACAATGAAGTTCTCCCCTGGCAAGCATAGGTTTTAACATATTTCCTGCATCTAAGGCTCCATCGGTTTTTCCTGCACCTACAATGGTATGCAACTCATCGATAAATAATATAATTTGTCCGTCGCTATTTTTTACATCCTCCAAAACGGCTTTCAAACGTTCCTCGAATTCTCCACGATATTTTGCACCAGCCACCAAAGCTCCCATATCCAGAGCAAAAATTTTCTTATCTTTTAAGCCATTTGGCACATCTCCTCTGACGATACGCTGAGCAAGACCTTCCACAACTGCAGTTTTACCAACCCCTGGCTCACCAATAAGAACCGGATTATTTTTTGTTTTTCTTGATAAAATGCGAATAACATTTCTAATTTCGTGGTCTCTACCAATAACCGGGTCAAGCTTCTGATTACGAGCTTTTTCTACCAAATCCTGACCATATTTTGCCAGGGTATCATAAGTAGCTTCCGGATTATCACTGGTTACCTTCTGATTACCTCGAACCGTAGACAGAGCTTTTAAAAACCTGTCACGAGTTAATCCGTATTCTTTCATAATATTTTTCATTTCATTATTTGGGTGTTTTTGAATGGCTAAAAATAAATGTTCCACAGACACATACTCATCACCCATCTGCTTTGCTTCATCTTCCGAAGAAATCAAGGCTTTATTTAAGGCTTCCCCTACATATAATTTTCCGCCTTGGACCTTCACTCGTTTTGCGATAGCATTCTCTACTCGATTTAGGAAAGCCTGCTTATCAATTTCCATTTTTTCCACAAGTTTAAGTATCAAACTGTCTTCCAACGTAAGCAAGCTATACAGTAAATGCTCCTGTTCAATTTCCTGATTGCCAAATTCATAAGCTATCTTTTCACAGTTATTTACTGCTTCTATTGACTTTTGTGTAAATTTTGAAATGTTCATATGCTTCTCTCCTTTCAAAAGTGCTAATTTTTTTATCTGTTTTATGTATACCACTCGTTGTTAGCACTGTCAAGTGGTGAGTGCTAATCAAAATCTAAACTTTTTATAAATTTCCTTTTAAACATATTTTTTACCAAAAATCCTTTCCTATTCCTAAAAATACAATGCATATTGCTTATTGACATTTTTCCCTTATAAAAATAGAATTTACTATTATAAATATTCTAGACTTACAAGGAGTCCATCTATGGAAAAAGAATTAGTTGTTGTTATCGACTTTGGTGGCCAGTACAATCAGTTAGTTGCCCGCCGTGTCAGAGAATGTAATGTTTATTGTGAAATCTACTCATACAAGGTAGATTTAGAAAAAATAAAGGAAATGAAACCAAAGGGAATCATCTTAACAGGTGGTCCAAGCAGTTGCTACGAAGAGGGAGCTGCTACTTGCTCAAAAGAGTTGTTTGAACTTGGAATTCCAGTTCTTGGTCTTTGCTACGGTGCTCAATTAATGAGTCACATTCTTGGTGGCGAAGTAAAAAGAGCTACTTCCTGTGAATATGGAAAAATTGATTTACACGTGGATACAACTTCTCCATTGTTTACAAATGTTTCAGAAAATACAATTTGTTGGATGAGTCATTTTGACTATATTGCTAAAACTGCACCAGGTTTTAAGGTAGTTGCTACCACGGATAACTGTCCCGTTGCAGCTTGTGAAAATCAGGAAAAGAATTTATATGGTATCCAATTCCACCCAGAAGTATTGCATACCGTAGAAGGTTCTAAAATGTTATATAACTTTGTGCGTAATGTTTGTGGTTGTGCAGGCGATTGGAAAATGGATGCTTTTGTTGAAGAGTCAATTACAGCTATCCGCAACAAAGTTGGAAATGGCAAAGTACTTTGTGCTCTTTCAGGCGGTGTTGATTCTTCCGTTGCAGCTGTACTTCTCGCAAAAGCCATTGGCAAGCAGCTTACTTGCGTATTTGTTGACCACGGCTTGCTTCGTAAAGACGAAGGTGACGAAGTAGAAAATATCTTTGGGCCAAATGGTAATTATGACTTAAACTTCATTCGTGTGAATGCACAGGATAGATTCTACGGCAAATTAGCCGGCGTAAGTGAACCGGAAAGAAAGCGAAAAATTATTGGTGAAGAATTCATCCGTGTTTTTGAAGAAGAAGCAAAGAAAATCGGTGCCGTTGACTTCTTAGTACAGGGTACGATTTATCCTGATGTTGTTGAAAGTGGACAAGGCGGCGAATCCGTTGTTATTAAATCTCACCACAACGTCGGCGGTCTTCCTGACTGTGTGGACTTTAAGGAAATCATTGAGCCACTTCGTCAATTATTTAAAGATGAAGTTCGAAAGGTTGGTTTGGAACTTGGTATCCCTGAATCATTAGTATTCAGACAACCATTCCCAGGTCCAGGTCTTGGTGTTCGTATTATCGGTGAAGTTACTGCCGAAAAAGTAAAAATTGTGCAGGACGCTGACGCGATTTTCCGTGAAGAAGTTGCCAATGCAGGACTTGATAAAACAATCAATCAATATTTTGCAGCTCTTACAAATATGCGTTCCGTAGGGGTTATGGGTGATGAAAGAACTTATGATTATGCTATTGCCCTTCGTGCAGTGGAAACTATCGATTTTATGACCGCAGAAGCAACTGAAATGCCTTATGAGGTTTTGAAAAAAGTTTCCAGCCGTATTATCAACGAAGTAAATCACGTAAACCGTGTACTTTACGATATTACTTCTAAACCACCTGGAACGATTGAACTGGAGTAATCGTAATAATTGAAATATAAAAATAGAAGCTAAGACTTGATGCCAAAAGCATCGTCTTGGCTTTTTTATTTGGGAAAACATAGAAGGAATGACAAAAATTTAATTCTCCAGACAATTCCGTGTCAAGTTCTTGACAAAATACATAAATTAGTGTATCTTGCAACTATAATGTAGTTGCAAAGGGGTGAGGCCATATATAATGAGCAAGTTTATAAAAGCAAAAGAAAGAATAAAATTGAAACCCAAAGATTATACTTATACCGAAGCTAAAGTGTTACTATCTCAGATGGGATTTGTAGAATATAATAAAGGAAAAACATCTGGCTCAAGAGTTAAATTTTATAGAGAAGATGATCAAAAGGTTATATTGTTACATAAGCCACATCCTGATGACATTATGAAACCAGGTGCCGTGAAAGTATTATTAGAGTTTCTGCTTGATTTAGGAGAATTATAAATATGATAAAGAATAATATATTAGAATATAAAGGATATCATACAAAAATAGAATTTGATTCAGAAGATTTTGTACTAAGAGGTAAAATTGAGGGGATAAATGATTTAGTAAACTTCGAATGTGAAGATGTTAAAGATATTGAAAAAGAATTTCACGAAGCTGTTGATGATTATCTGGAATTTTGTAAGGAAGTTGGTAAAGAACCGGCAAAAGAATATAAAGGAACTTTTAATATACGTATAAATCCAGAATTGCATAAAAAATTAGCAAATGTTGCAATGAAAAATGGCGATACTTTAAACGCCTCTGTTGAAAAAGCAATTCAAGAATATGTTTCTGAAGAACATAATGTTGAAAAAAGTTTACAGAATACAATTAGAATTTTAGCTGAAGCATTAAAGACAGAATCAACATACCAGTATGATGAAAACGCACGAAAATGGAATTCTAATGCTATTTCATTTTTTAATAATGTAAATATGAAATATAGTGAGGAGATGATGAATTAATGATTAATAATTTAGTAGACTATTTTGTATCTGAACAGGAATTCTATTTAGACACGATTTCATATAATCGAATGGATAAAAAGGAACAAACAACCGAATATTTATTAAATTGCATCGACAACATTGATGTAGAAGTTAATGAGGAAACAGTGAATTTAATTGTGAAACGTGTGCTAAAATTTGAACCCGAAGAAATATTCGAATTATCTGTATCATATGGTGCAATACTAAAATTTGATAAAAACAAAAAAAATGATTATGATTGGGAAAAAATGAATCTTGCAGAAGAATTTCGTAAAAACGGGCAATTTGTATTAGGCAATCTTATGAATAGAATATCTTTATTAATTGCAGAAATCACTTCTTCATTTGGTCAAGCACCAATTATTTTACCACCTTCAATTGCTCCTAGAAAAAATTAGTAATTGAATATCACAATAAACCAATTTACAAGACATACTAATTATGTATCATATGGCAGATAATTCTTGAATTATCTGCCATATTTGGATGGGTATAATGATTTTTCTCACACTTACTCTGGACATATTATGCTATATATAAATCTACTTTCTATTAAATAAACTAATTGCTTTCCCCTACCACTTTGATATAATGAATTATACAATATGATTTTAACAGAAACTGGGAGAAAACTTTGAAAACAACTACGCAAATCGATTATCGCTTTAAATTATTATATGCTATTGGTATGATTATCATTGTCGCAGGGCATATGGAACATAGAGGTTTTTCACTAGCCTTTGAACTGTTTCCGCCCTACGCCTTTCATTTAGGACTATTTGTTTTTGCTTCAGGTTATTTGTACAAAGAAAATTCCACCGATAACCCTGGAAAATATATCTTAAAAAAAGCAAAACAGCTACTGCTCCCCCTCTATCTGTGGAACTTTTTCTACGCTGTGGTGATAACAGTATTGTCCTATGCAGGTTTTTCCTTTGGCTCACCAGTAACCTTGAAAACCCTGTTGATTAGTCCCCTTACAGACGGTCATCAGTTTGGTTTTAACTTAAGTGGCTGGTTTATCGTTCCACTTTTTTTGGTACAAGTTCTAAATATGCTTATCCGAAAGCTTTGTGATAAATTGCATATTCGTATCAACGAGGTGCTTTACTTCCTTGGGTCTATGGCACTTGGCATTTTCGGGGTTTATATGGCTTCCCTAGACTATAATACGGGACTTTGGCTCAGCCTCGTTCGTGTACTTTATTTCGTGCCATTTTACAGTTTGGGAATCCTTTACAAAAAAGTATTGGAAAAACACGACAATCTGCCAAGCATCTGGTATTTTGCTATTGTCTTAGGCTTACAGTTAGCCATTATTTTTCTTTATAAGAAAGCCCCTGTATACACACCTTCTTGGTGTAATAATTTTACAGATGGTCCAATTTTACCATTTATTGTAGGATTTTTGGGAATTGCTTTTTGGTTTAGAGTGGTACGAATTTTAACGCCTGTACTTGCCAAAAACAAATATGTGAATCTCATTGCAAATAACACCTATTCCATTATGATAAATCACTTATTTGCTTTTTTCCTTATAAATAGCGTGTTTGCTTTTATGACCAAAGATACGCAATGTTTCTTAGATTTTGATTGGAATAGATATTTTAGCGATGTTGCTTTAATCTATTGCCCATTTCAGATAGAACAGACCGGCATTCTATTTTTAGCCGCTGGAATTATATTACCGATTCTGGCACAAACCAGCATCAATTTTGTATGGAAAAAATGTAAAGCACTATTTCATAAAAAAGCCAATCCTGTATAGCTAAACGGGATTGGCTTTTCACATAAAATCATTTTCTCTATTTCATTATGAAATACATTCTAAGTAGCTTAATAACGCTAAGAAATTTCTTTAACTGTTACGTCCTCTTTTTCGTGGTATGCCCATACCGCTATCATTACCGGTAAAGTGACTATAATCGGCAATACATAACGAGCCTGAACTACCGGGCCTAACAACATCGTTCCAAAGTACATAAATGGCAGTAAAATTACCATACAATTTCTTCTTTTCTTTGTATAAATGCAGGCAACCACCGATAACAGTAATCCCCAGCAATATAAGGCGGGTTTAAATAATACAGAAATTACTGGCCAATCATAGAAACAGTTAGCACTTACAATTTCTTCCAACTTACTTTCTAACCAAGGGAATTTGGATTCGTGAGCAATTCCCTCCGGAATGACTTCCGAGGTGGACGAAGTATAGGTAGATAAGGCACCCATTCGTTCCTCCAAGCCATATCCAAAAACCTCTGCCCAAGTGACATCATCGAAGAACCAGTAGCCTGCACTCAATTCCAAGAAGGCATCAATGTATTCATTCGGATACGCCAGTCCTATTTTTATCCAGGACTTAAACATTTCGTCCATTTTTCCTTCCCAATAATCGGTATATGCAGTTCCCATATTCCACTTCACTGTATCTACTAATGGTGGATTATATAACACCTGTGCATTGGGTGGCATATATAAATCCAAACTTGCCTTCAAGTCTTCATCCATAGTATCCCCATGATAATATCCTACTCTGGCAAACTGCTGCATAATCACAGAGTACGCTTCCACTTTACTTCCTCTGCCCTCTGTACCAATAACAATCTGCATTCCTTCAAGTCCTGCTTTACCGCCAATGACAAATAATAGGCAAAGAATTAACAACCGGATTTTCTGTTTTTTCTTTTCTAAAATCAATGCAAAAATCGTAAAAACTGCCACAGCATAAATAGCATTATTTCTAAAGAGCATCATAATGATGGCTTCTAATAACCATAAAATATCAATAACCCACTGTTTTTTCCCTGTGGCAAAGAAAGTTCTCTCCACAAATAAACATATAAAGATTATGAATAAGGCAGAAAACAGCACGTCCTTTGTGGCACCCACAGAAAGTACGGAAACCAGTGGGAAAAAACCAAAAAACAAAGCGGTCAACACAACTGCCCATTTTCTTTTTACTAAGCGGTAGATCGTCACACAAGCATATCCACAGGCAACAGAAAATACCAACATCTGAAATATACTATAACAAGCCATACCAATTTCTAGGCTGCCCACCGCATAACCAATTTGCAAAGCTACCCAGATAAGCCAAGTGTGTGCCAAGGGCTGATAACTGTTAAACCAGATAAAGCCTTTTGCCGCTTCAATAGACTGTCTATGGAAATCATATGCCATAACCGCCGGATAATAAGCCAAAAATATCGGGATCCAGCTTACGAAAACTGCTGCCCAGCTCACTAAAAATACATTTCTATTTTTCCACGTTTTCTTAGGTACATAGGTTTTCTGACTTTCGTTTATTTTTTCTATTCCTTCAAAAAGTATATTGGTAAATGGGAAAACTCCCACTGCCATACACAGACCACGTAATATAATTAGACCTTTGCCCTTAAATCCGCACTCTGTCATACCATTGAATTTTAACTGATAGCCCATAATCATCAAAACAGAGAAAAACCACGCAATCAATACTGCATAAATAATACGTTTTCTTCTTTGCTTTTTATCTGCAATGGCTTGCAGATTCTTGTAAGTGTACTTTATCATAAAGAAGATACTGATATAGACGCCTAAGGAAAAAATACTATTGGATAATAAATCTTCCGACGCAATCGATACAAGATAACTAATACCATATACCCCCAGCCACGCTATTAAAAGCATAACAACTAAGGATATTTTCTCTTTTCTTAATTGAAAAAAATTTTTTACTTTTTGCATTGAATCAACTTTTCCTCCTATGGTCAATCTCTTTCATTGACATACTAATATAACCGAAAGCAAAAGTCAAATAACCTGCACTTTTGCCTGACTGAATCCAAGCTTGTCCTTGGTAACAATAATTTGTTTGTCGATACGATTTTTGAGTTCGCCTACATGGGAAATGATACCTACCAACCGGTTCCCTTCGCTTAATCCCATCAAAACCTCCAAAGCCTGTTCCAATGATTCTTCATCTAAAGAACCAAAGCCTTCATCTACAAACATCGTATCCAATCGGATTCCTCCGGAAGATGCTTGAATTTCATCAGCCATTCCAAGAGCTAAAGCAAGGGACGCCTTAAAGGATTCTCCGCCGGACAAGGTTTTTACACTACGCACCGAACCATTGTAATGGTCAATCACCTCTAATTCAAGCCCGCTTTGACTTTGCCGGTTTCCTGCTTCCTTTTTACGAAGCAATGTATATTGTCCACCGGTCATTTTTTCAAATCTTAAATTCGCCTTGTGCAAAATCCTTTCAAAATATGCCATTTGCACATAGGTTTCTAACATAATCTTTCCTTTTTCATTTTGCTTACCATTAGCCGTATCATTCAAAGTTTTCAAAAGTTGTAAGCGTTTTTCCTTCTTTTTCAGAGAAGCATTTGTTTCTTTGATTTTTTCCAAAAGGGTCTGATTGTGCGTAAGTCTTGCATTGACTTCATCTCGTAAGGTGGACTTTTCCTTTTCTGCCTCCTTTGCCCCGTCTAATTTCGCCTGTTCTACCACATCGTCTATTGCCGGTGTATATTCTAACTGTTGGCGAATAATTTCCATTGCACCCTCTAATGCGTGTTTTTCATTTTTCTCCCTTTGAAGTTTTGTCTCCAAATCTTCAATCTGGTTTTTCATATTCTGAACTTTTTGGGAAAGTTCTTGCAAAAATGTCTCTGCTTCTTTCTTACTATCATATTCCAAGGAAGCCTTAATCTCTGCCTGTTTTTGTACAAGCTGCTCCTCCTTTGCCGTGATAGATACAAAACTTTTCTCTGCATTTTGCAAGTTTTCATTCAGTGTTTTTTGCTTTTCTTCTTTCTTTGGAAGTTCTACTTGAATTTTTTCTAAATCGGCTATTCGTTTTTCTGACTTTTCTATTTCTCTGTCAAAAATTGTCAGATTTTGGGAGATATCCTGCAATTTTTTCTCTAACGCTTCTTCTATTTGCAAGAAATCATAGATTCCCAATAACCTTTTCGCACTAGATAACACACTGTTATGTTTTTCATTCTTCTGTCCTAGTAAACCTGCAGCCCTTTGCCCAAATTCCTGCATTTCTTTCTGGAATTTCGTAACCAACGCCTGCTCTCTATCTAATGTTTCTTTGGTGGGTGCATCTTCTAAAGGTTTGGCTGGACTTGGGTGTGATATGGAGCCACACACAAGACAAGGCACGTTTTCTCTTAAATGACTTGCCAAAATTCCCGCCTGTCCGTCAAAAAATGCTTTTTCCATTCTCTGATAAACCAGTCTTTGTTCTTCGTATTTTTGATACGCCTTCTGATAGTCACAGGCAGCTTCTTCGTGCTGATGACCAAGAACTTGCAAATTTTCATATTCTTTTTGTAAAGTTTCCAAGTTCTCTTTAAATAAGTCCGCTTCCTTTTTTTCATTTTTCAAGCTTTCTAACTGCTTTGTAAGGTCGGTATACACTTCCAGTTGCACCTTTTCCTTTTCTATCTCAGCTTGTATGGACTCTATGTCTAAGGTATTCTTTTTTATAGAACTTATGGCTTTTTCCTTTTCTTTTCTCGCATTTTCAAGCTCATTTCCTATATTTTCCAGCTTTTCATACTGAGGAAGACTATTTCTGCAAAGAACAATCTGTTCTTCCAAAGTGGGTATCTTCTGCCCTGTTTTTTTTGCATCCTCTAGCTCTTTTTCCGTATTTTTTAATTTTTCTAAGAGTCCCACCATATTTTGTTTTTTTTGCTCGTAGTCTTGTCTCTTTGATTCCTGCTCCTTTGCCTCTAAAAGCTTCTGCTTAGCTGCCAGGATTTCTGCATTTATCTGCTGTAAACTTACTTCCAGTTCTGCTTTTTGTCTTTTGTCCTCCTCATTTTTTTCAGAAAGCCAGCTGATAAGTTGTTCATTTAACATCGCCATTTCTGGTGGACTTTCCAAAATCGAGTGAACATACTGGGCAATACTACGATTCAAATTCTGGCATTCTCTATCCACTTCCCGATAGTCTTCGCCAATCTTTCTTTGTAGCATTTCGTATTTTTCTGTATTAAAAATCTGTCTAAAAATCTTAATTCTGTCCTCGGTAGATGCCATCAATAATTTGAGGAAATCCCCTTGAGCTATCATAGCAATTTGAGTAAACTGGTTTTTATCTAAGCCCAGAATTTCCTTTATTGCATCGTTGACTTCTGCTGTTTTTGTTAGAATTCTTCCATCTTCATAGGTAAAAACAACACTTTCATTTTGCATAGTAGTGCCTTCCCCACGCATTTTGGCACGTTCATATCTTGGCGTTCTACTTACCTGATATATTTTCCCTTTGCACGAAAACTTAAGTTCCACAAAGGTCTCCGTTTTGCTGTCAGCATATTTACTACGAAGCATTTCTGCTGTTCGATATTTACCACTTGCTTCCCCGTATAGAGCAAAGGTAATGGCATCAAAAATCGTTGTTTTTCCGGCACCTGTATCCCCTGTTACCAAATAGAGTCCATTTTCACCAAGCTTATCGAAATCTAGAACTATCTGGTTTGCATATGGACCAAAGGCAGAAACAGTCAATTTTAAAGGTCTCATACTTTATTCCCCCATATTTCTTCTATTTTATCTTGCATATATTCTGCCTGTTCTTTCGTCAGTGGCTGCTGATTCATTTCTTCATAAAATTGTGCGAAAAGATTTTCCGGAGACAAGCTAAGGCTCTCAGCACTATCCACAATTTCACCACTTTCTCTGGTCCTTTTGTTATCGTATTTTAGCTGCATCAAATTCGGATAAATAACTGCCAGTCTTCCAAAAGCATTTGGCACATCATTTTCATCGAATAAAGTTATCTGCACATAACTATCCTTGTCTATTTTTTCATAAAAGTCCGAACTGATAAGCTCACCAAAAAAACCCTGAATTTTTATCATATCCCGCATAGGCTTTAATTCTTTAGTGCATATCTTTACTTCACCCTTTTCGGATAACTCAAATAAAGTGACACTCTTTTTATGCTCCGCTTCTGCAAAAGAATATTTCAGCGGTGTTCCACAATATCTGATTGTTTCTTTTCCAATTTTCTGAGCCCTGTGGATATGTCCCAATGCCACATAATCAAAGGGGGCAAACACCGAAGCGTCCACATTATCTAATCCACCCACGGAAATTTCTTCCGACTCACTTTTCACGGCTCCCGTTACAAACTGGTGTGCTACCAAAATATTTCTTTCTCTGGTATCTATATTCATATGTGAAATCACACTTTGCATAGCTTCTGTATAATCATCGATTTGTGTTTCTTCTAAAAAATGTTTCACATGAACCGGCTTAATAAATGGAAGCATATAGACAAATACACTGCCATATTCATCTTCCAAAATAATTGGCTCTATATCTCCGCGATAGACTGGAGACAAAAAGACGTTGCTATGACGCATCAACCTTTCCCCAAAAGCAATTCTTTCCGGAGAATCATGATTACCGCTAATGACAAAAACCTTCAAGTTTCTTTTGGCAAGTCCTACCAAAAAATCATCAAACAAGGCTACGGATTCAGCCGATGGAACAGGCTTATCATATACATCTCCCGCTATAATAACGCCTGTTACTTTTTCTTCGTCTACAATTTTCAATATTTCCTTTAAGATATATTTCTGGTCATCTATCATAGAAAAGTTGTGTACTCTTTTTCCTAAATGTAAATCTGATAAATGTAAAAATTTCATAGCCTGCTTTCTCCCTTTTATTGCATACTTCTTCATACCCCAAACACCCGTTTATTCGTTGAATGCAGCATTACCTTCACAAATGAAAAAGAAGCGTCACCTTAAAAGTAACGCTTCTTTTATTATACATCTTGATGATGTAATTATCAATTTTAACGAACTAACTAAAGAAAGAAATCAACCCTAAAATAAAGATTGCAAAAATAATGACTGGTAAAACATAAGTCATATAGCCTTTCATACATTTTGCCACCTTTAAGCCTTTTCCTTCGTTGGCTTCTTTCATAAAGTTGTCCCAACCCCAACCATAGCGAGTGGTACAAAAAATTACAAAGATAATTGAGCCTACCGGAAGAATCACATTCATAACTGCAAAATCTTCCAAATCACTGATATTCGTACCTTGTCCAAATGGTGTAATGAAACTTAATTTGTTATAGCCAAGTACACAAGGCATAGAAAGTAACATCATTGCAATTCCATTAATCAGACAGGCTTTTTTTCTTGACCATTTCCACAAATCCATTGAACAGGAAATAATGTTTTCAAATACGGTCAAAATGGTGGATAATGCCGCAAAAGACATAAAAACGAAAAATAAGCTTCCCCACAGTCTTCCCAGCGGTATGTTATTGAAAATATTGGGCAGCGTTTTGAAAATAAGGCTTGGTCCATTATTAACTTCTACATGATAAGCAAAACAGGCCGGAAAAATAATTAACCCGGAAGTCAATGCCACAAAGGTATCCAAAATAGCAACATTTACCGATTCTCCAAGCAAAGTTCTGTCTTTTTTTACATAACTACCAAAAATCGCCATACATCCCATACCAAGACTCAAAGTGAAAAATGCCTGATTCATAGCAGCTACAATAACATCGACCACACCTATCTCAGCCATCGTTTCAAAATTTGGTAATAAATAAAAGCTAAGTCCCTCTTTTCCACCTTCTAAAAAGATACTGTTAATTGCTAATACAACCATAATACCAAGTAAGGCAATCATCATAATCTTTGTAATACGCTCTAGACCCTTTTGTAAGCCAATAGAACATACTCCAAAACCAATTATCACAACGATAACCATATAAATAGTAAGTGATGTTGGATTTGCAAGCATCTCATCATATATTTCATTGATTCTTGTAGTATCTGCACCTTGAAACTTGCCCATTGCCATATCTACGAAATACTGAAGCATCCAGCCGGTTACGACAGTATAATACATCATCAAAATATAACTACCTGCCATAGCCACATATCCGTGAATGTGCCATTTGCTCTTTGGCTTTTCCAATTCCTGATACATTTTTACAACACTCTTTCGACTGGCTCTACCCATAGCAAATTCCATCGTCATAACCGGAACTCCTAAAACAATCAGGCAAACCAGATAAATTAGAACAAATGCTCCTCCGCCATATTGTCCTACCATCCACGGAAATTTCCACACGTTACCGATACCAATGGCACAACCGGCACTCAGTAAAATAAATCCGAGACGGCTTCCCAAAGTCTCTCTCTTAACTTGATTCTCCATATGTCCTCCTAAGAAAAAATTTTACCTACACCACTTTACCATAAAATGACTCATAAAAAAAGTGGAAAATGCAGACTTTTCCACATTTTCCACCATTATGATGTTCATAACTTTTTATGTGTCACAATTTTTATGGCACATATGTCATTTTGTGTTGTCCATTTTAGTCAACACCTTTTAAGGTTCTCATTGCATTTAGAATGGCAATCGCAGCCACTCCAACATCTGCAAATACCGCTAACCACATATTTGCCATACCGATTGCTGCCAATATTAAGATCGCCACCTTAATCCCGATTGCAAAAACAATGTTTTCTTTTACTATGGCAAGTGTCTTTCTTGCAATAGCCACCATTTTGGCAATTTTAGAAGGTTCATCATTCATAATGACGATATCCGCCGCTTCAATGGCAGCGTCCGAACCAAGCCCTCCCATTGCAATACCTACATCAGCTCTTGCAAGAACCGGAGCATCATTGATTCCGTCTCCCACAAAGGCAACTTTTCCACCATATTTTTCCATAATCTCTTCAAAAATACGCACCTTGTCGCCTGGTAAGAGCTGTGCATGATACTCTGTCAGTTCTAACTGTTTTGCTACTTCTGATGCTGCTTTTTCGTTATCGCCAGTTAACATAATAATTTGCTTAACACCTGCATTCTTCATCTTCTGGATAGATTCTTTGGCATCCTCTTTTAATTCGTCTGCAATTACAATATAGCCATAATATTTCTTATTTAAGGCTACATACACAAGGGTTCCGCCTTCTATGGCTTCCTTGCAAATAATTCCTTCTTGTACCATCAATTTGTAATTGCCAACTAATAACTCTTTTTCCTCAAAAATGGCTTTCACGCCATAGCCCGCCAATTCTTCCACATTACTAAGTCGACTGTACTCCATTTCTTTTCCATAAGCCTTTTTTAAAGAAAGAGCGATTGGGTGATTAGAAAAAGCTTCTCCAAAAGCTGCCAGCTCTAGCACTCTTTCTTCAGAACTTTCAGAAGCCGGTACAACCTTCTGTACCCCAAAAATACCTTTTGTCAAAGTTCCCGTTTTATCCATAACTACGGTATCTACTTGACTGATAGTCTCTATATAGTTACTGCCTTTTACAAGAATACCTGCTCTACTAGCTCCCCCAATTCCTCCAAAGAAACTTAGCGGGATACTAATTACTAAAGCACACGGGCAACTTGTGACTAAAAAAGTCAATGCCCTATAAATCCAAGTCTGGAAATCCTGTTTTAAAATAACGGGTGGTATTATTGCTAATAACACGGCACTTATAACAACTATTGGTGTATAGTAACGGGCAAACTTACTGATGAAGTTTTCAGACTTACTTTTTTTGTCTGTGGCATTTTCTACTAGTTCTAATATCTTGGCAACAGTAGATTGTCCATACTCCTTCTCAACGCGAATTTTAATAACACCCGATATGTTTACGCAACCGCTTAAAACAACGTCTCCCTCTTTTACATCTCTTGGGATACTTTCTCCCGTCAATGCTATTGTGTCAAGAGAAGTATTGCCTTCTAAGATGATTGCATCCAGTGGAACTTTTTCTCCTGGTTTTACCAATACCACTTCACCAATGGCTACTTCCGATGGGTCTACTTCTATTTCCTTATCCCCACGAATGACATTGGCATAATCCGGTTTAATCTTCATTAGGTCTGTAATAGACTTCCTAGAACGATTTACTGCATATGATTGGAAACATTCCCCTACCTGATAAAATAACATTACCGCCACTGCTTCCGGTGTCTCCCCTACAAAAAATGCACCAAGAGATGCAATTGTCATAAGAAAGTTCTCATCAAACACCTGGCCTTTTGTAATATTGACTACTGCAGTCTTTACTACATCTCCACCAATTAAGAAATATGCTGCCAAATGTAGCATTAAAATTAAATTATGGTTTAAGTTTTCTCCTATTGGTAATGGAAATATTGACAGTAATATGGCAATGACAAAAGGTATGACCCCAATGCATAACCTTTTAATACGTCTTTTCAATTTCTTTGTCATAATTTCTCCTCATAAGTAACTTTCTATTTCTCAATCACTGTTACATCAGGTTCAAACTTCTTTACTACTTTTTTGATATCAGAAAGTAAACTTGCAGCTTTATCATCTTCAACTTCTACGGTAAGCTTCTGTGTTAAAAATGTCACTTTACTTTCTTTAACACCTTCTAATTTTGCTACTTCCTTTTCAATTTTTTCCGCACAGTGTGCACAATCCAAATCCTCTAACACATAAACTTTTTTCATGATAAAATCCTCCTAATTTTTATTCTTCCTCAATATGTTCAATACCCTGACTTAAAATTGTCGTAATATGGTCATCAGCCAGAGAATAGAAAATCGTCTTACCATCCCGTCTGTTTTTAACCAATTTCATCTGCTTTAACACACGTAACTGATGGGAAATTGCCGATTGGGTCATATTCAAAAGCTGTGCAATATCGCATACACACATTTCAGAACACTTCAATACATATAATATTCGTATTCTCGTAGAATCTGCAAAAACCTTAAAGAAATCTGCCAATTCATATAATTCCTTTTCATCTGGAATTTGCTGATTAACTAAATCCAGCGTCTCTTGGTGTACGTGCATATATTCACAATGCTCTGCTTCTTCTGTATGATACATACCCTTCCTCCTCTCTGTTTTATGAACATATGAATAATTGTTCATATATTCATAATACTACTTTTTACTAATATGTCAATGTTATTTTTCAAAAAATCTCTTTTTTTTACCGTATTTGTAAAATTTTATTTGTAATATGAGTATAAATCTGCTATACTTCTAAATAGTTTGAAAATCAAACTAATTTCAAAAAACGAAAGAGGTACTTATGTTAAGAGATTTTTATATTACAACAGATTCTAATTCCGATTTACCACAGGAATATGTTCAAAAACTGGGAACTGTTATCATTCCTCAGTACTATTCTTTTGGTGATACTGTTTATGGTGATGAATTAACGATGGAGCCCACCGAATTTTATGAACGTATGAAAAATGGTGAACTTCCTTTATCACAAGCAAATAATCCAGCAGTTATTGAAGATAAATTCCGTGCCATTTTAGATAAAGGGTGCGATATTATTCATATTGCTTTTTCTTCTGCATTAAGTGGAAGTTACAACAATGTATGTATGGTAGCGAATGAACTCTTAGAAGAATATCCAGAAGCAAAAATTACTGTTATTGATTCCTTAAATGTTTCTTTAGCAGAATCTATTTTAGTTATTCGTGGTAATGAATTAAAATCAGCAGGTGCTTCTTATAAAGAAGTTGTAGAAAAATTAGAAGAAATGAAGAACCATTTAAACGTGCAGTTTACTGTTGACGATTTGTTCCATCTTCAGAGGGGCGGTCGTGTCAGCAAAGCCGTAGCTGTGGTTGGTAGTGCCTTAAATTTGAAACCTTTCCTTTATATTACAGATGAAGGTACTTTATCTTCTGCCGGAACAGTCCGTGGTAGAAAGAAATCTTTAAAAACTATTGTAGAACGTATGAAAGATACTTTAGGTGACACTCCTGACTATTCTGTACCAGTAGGTATTGTTCATAGTATCTGCCTGGAAGATGCTCAGTTTGTGGCAGATATGATTAAAGAGGAAACTTCTTTTACCAATATTATTATCAATGATATCAGCCCAAGTATCGGAACTCACGCAGGTCCTGGTGCTATTGGTATTCTCTACTATGGTGATGTAAAAGCTCCAGCAAAATAATCTTTTTGAAGATACGAAAAGTCCGATATCCAATGGATACCGGACTTTTTATGTATTTTATTCTTATTTTCTACCACCCAAAGAGCATTGCTGCACGATTCATACCAGAATATATCTGTTCCTCTAATACTGCATCAAAGTTCCTTGTCTCTCCCATTTTCAATGGATTTTCATTCTCTGATGATGAACTATGGTGAATATCTAACTTACTGTCCAGAACATCATCACTGATTTTTGCTATTTTATCAAGGCTTTTAGAGGTTACGTGATTTGGATTATATACATATGCCGAAATCCCATATAAAGCACCATTCATACCGATTGCACCGATACCCATAAGTCATTCCTCCCTTATTTTTCTCTACCAGAAACTTCAATCACTTCGGTTTTTCCTACAATTACGTCTTCATTTGGCATAAGCTTTTTCATCTGCAAGCCAAGCCAAAACTCTGAAATTCCGTCTAATAAAAGAATAATACCTATTATTCTAAAAGCTAAGGTTACTGCTTTAAATGGATTAAACAAAAGCAATACTCCTAAACCGATTGTGGCAATGGAAATAATGAGTGCCACCCACCAATGACTATATTTTAAAGATGCAAAATCAATGCTGTATTTTAAATCTACAATACCATGCATCACAATAATACCACCAATAATCATCGGTAAAAGTGAAAGAACAAACTCCGGCTGTAAGAACATAAATACGCCAATGGCAATTAATACAACCGAAAATACCATTCCAAAACCGGTCATAAAGTTTCGTTCCTTTGCCCAAAAGGAAAGTGCCAGATAAATAATTCCTACAACTAAAATAATCGCCCCTAAAACATAATTGGCTGCATTAGCAACTCCCTCTGGCCATATACACAAGATTAATCCAAATAGAATACACAGTAGCGAAGTCGTAATCCAACCGCCCTTGATTCTTCTGTACTTACTTTTGATTTCAACTACTTTCATATTAAACTCCCACAAAAAAGAATCTTTTATAGCCTTATTATATCACAACTTTTTTATTAGTGATATAAAACTTCCATCAAAGTTAAACCTTTTGCTGCTGCAAGAAATCCTGCATTTTTTCTTTCCAAAGAGCCAAGTGCATCTTCTACAGACGAAACACTTCTCTCCAAAAGACCTACTTCAATCAGCGTTCCAGTTAAAATTCGTACCATATGATACAAAAATCCATCACCTTTATAAGTTAGAGTGATTTCATCGCCTGTTTTTTGAATATCAATACTCTCTATGGTCCTAACAGTAGATTTTTTCCCACGTTTTGTAGACGTAAATGCTTTAAAATCGTGAGTACCAGTCAAACGTTCTGCTGCCTGTCTCATTTGTTCAATATCTAAAGGCTTTTCCACCACACAGGCATATCTTCTATCAAATACGTGTGGTATCTTGGAATTGATAATACGATATTGATAAATTTTACCTACTGCATTTAATCTTGCGTGAAAACGTTCACCAGCTTCTTTTAAGGAAACAACTGCAATATCCTCTGGTAAATACTGGTTGATGTAGTCCCTGATTTCTGTTTCTGTTTTTTCTTCCATCAGCCCGGAATACAACTTAAAATGTGCTACCTGACCTTTTGCATGAACCCCCGCATCCGTTCTTCCTGCACCGTGAACCTCTACCGTTTCACCAGCCATTTTAGAAAGAATATTTTCTAACTTGCCTTGAATGGTATTATCGGTACTTTCCTGCTTTTGCCAGCCCTGATATTTCGTTCCTTCATATTGCAAAATCATTCGGTAATTTCGCATTCTGCACCGTCGCCTTTCCTCATAAAGCCTTCAATTACTTCATAAATTTCGTCTCTACCCTGTTTTGTCTGAGCAGAAAAAGGTATCACTACTGTTCCCTTTTCTACTTTCAATCCATCTTTTACCATTTTCACGTGTTTTTGCAACTGATTTCTACTGATTTTATCTGCTTTCGTCGCAATAATAATAGGATGAAAACCATTGGCTAAAATCCAGCTATACATCTGTTTATCGTTCGCTGATGGCTCGTGGCGAATATCTATCAAAAGAAAAACTGCCTTTAATTGCTTAGATTTCTTTAAATATCGTTCAATCATCTTTCCCCACTTGGCTTTTATTTCTTCGCTTACTTTCGCATAACCATAGCCTGGCAAATCCACAAAATAAATCTCATTGTTTACATTATAAAAATTGATAGTCTGTGTCTTTCCCGGCTGGGAACTGGTTCTTGCAAGAGATTTTCGATTCATAAGAGCATTGATGAGGGAAGATTTACCCACGTTACTTTTTCCTGCAAAAGCAATTTCCATAAATGTATTATCCGGTAAGGTACTGGTAATTCCGCAAACGGTTTCCAATGCTGCACTTTTAATTATCATACAAATATCCTCTAGTCTACAAATGCCTGTTTGATTACTTGTTCCATTGTTTCCACAAAGACAATTTCCATTCCTTCTTTAATTTCTTCAGAAATTTCCTCAATGTCTTTCTGGTTTTCTATTGGTACTAAGACCTTTTTTATACCGGCATTTTTCGCTGCCAGTACTTTTTCTTTTAAACCACCGATTGCAAGAACTCTGCCACGTAAGGTAATTTCGCCTGTCATTGCTACCAAGGGGTCTACTTTTTTATTTGAAGCAGCAGATAAAATCGCTGTCGCCATTGTGATACCGGCGGATGGACCATCTTTTGGTACAGCCCCTTCCGGTACGTGAATATGGAAATCATGTTCCTTAAAAAAATCAGGTGTTATTTTATATGTATCCCCTACACTTCTGACATAACTAAAGGCTGTCATAGCAGATTCTTTCATCACATCGCCTAATTTTCCGGTTAACTGAATTTCTCCTTTTCCGTGCATAACATTGACTTCGATTTCTAAAGTGTCTCCACCTACACTGGTCCACGCAAGTCCACGAACAATGCCAACTTCTGCTTTTTTATTTGCTTTATCCTGTCGATATTTCTCTTTTCCAAGGAAATCTTTTAAGTTTTTAGTATTGACTTTTACAGTCAAAGAATTACCCTCTTTATTCTCGCCTTTTTGTCTTGCCTGCAGAATTTCTTTTGCGGCTTTACGACAAATCTTCGCAATCTGTCTTTCTAATTCACGAACACCGGCTTCTTTTGTATAGTTCTCAATCATTCCTTTGATAGCACCATCGCTGATACTCAGTTCTTTATTGGTTAAACCATTTTTTTCAAACTGTTTCTTTATCAAATGTTCTTTAGCAATATGGAATTTCTCATTAGCAGTATAACTTCCTACTTCAATTATTTCCATACGGTCAAGAAGTGGTCTTGGTATCGTTTGTATGGAGTTAGCAGTGGCTATAAATAGCACATTTGACAAATCCACAGGGACTTCTACATAGTGGTCAATAAAGTGTTTATTTTGCTCAGAATCCAAGACTTCCAAAAGAGCCGAAAAGGTATCTCCTTTGTAGTCATTGCTGACCTTATCAATTTCATCTAACAGCATCAATGGGTTGTTGACACCAGCCTGCTTGAGTCCATTTACCATACGTCCAGGCATTGCACCCACGTAGGTCTTTCTATGTCCTCGAATTTCTGCTTCATCTCTCACGCCTCCAAGGCAAATTCGTACATATTGCTTGTTCAAGGCTTCTGCCACACTTTTGGCAATCGAGGTCTTTCCAGTTCCCGGAGGTCCTACAAGACAAATAATAGGGCTATCCCCTTTCCCTGTCAGAACACGAACTGCCAAAAATTCTACAATTCTTTCTTTCACTTTTTCCAGGCCATAGTGCTGTTCTTCTAAAACTTTCTCAGCGTGGGCAAGGTCCATATTATCTTTGGAGGATTTCTTCCAAGGCAAACTTAAAAGAGTTTCAATGTAACCTCTCTCCACTGCTCCTTCTGAAGAAGAATCGGAAAGAGTTTTCAAGCGTTCAATTTCTGTCTTAATTTTCTCTTTTATCACTTTATCTGCTTTTAATTTCTTTAATTCTTCTTCGTATTTATCAATCTCAGGCATCTTACCGGTGTAGCCCAGTTCTTCCTTGATAAATCCCATCTGCTCGCGAAGAACGTACTCTTTCTGGTGTTTATCAATTCTTTCTTTCACTTTTGCTGCCATATCCGTTTTAATGGTTGCCATATTAATTTCATTGGATAGAATAACAGCTACGCTTTCTACTCGTTTGGAAATACTGAAAGTTTCCAGAATTTCCTGTTTTTTTGTAAAAGGAATTGGCATACCAGCAATAATCTGGTCTGCTAATACACCTGGCTTTTTAATCGTTTCAAAGTGACTAATGAGCCCTTTTCCTACCTTTGGATAATACTGTGCGTATTTTTTAAATAGATCCTGAATGTATCCAACATAGGCGGCCTTTTCATCTTCACTTTCCAAATCGTCAATAGAAGAAATTTCTTCTATCACTGCTGACAAGTATTTGTCATTTTCTTCTTCCCACTGAATGATTTTGCCTCTGGAAAGTCCTTCCACAAACAGACTCACCAAACCATCTTTTCTTCTATGCATCTGCTTTACAGTGGCAATCGCACCAACTTCATAGATTTGCTCATATTTTGGTGCATCTATTTCCGCTTTTTTCTGAGAAACTAAAAAAATCTCGCTTTTTTCCTCTAAAGCAACTTCCACCGCTTTAATGGATTTTTCTCTATTTAAATCAAAATGAAGCATCATATCCGGCATAACAACAAGTCCTCGTAAGGCAATTACCGGCATGCTTTTTTGCATAATTTTCTCTTCCATACTCTCACACTTTTCTCTCTAAAACTACAAAGACCGCCACAAATGTGGCGGCCCTTTTTTGATTATATAACTCTAACGATGTTTTATGATAGGTTCGCCTGTACCTTCCACAGCCCCTTTTGTAATAATACATTCTGTAATAGTATCATCTGATGGAATCTGATACATAATATCCATCATAACTTTTTCCATAATAGAACGAAGTCCTCTGGCACCTGTTTTTCTCTCAAATGCCTGGTCTGCAATGGCGTAAATTGCATCTTCTTCAAAGCTTAATTTTACATCATCAAAATCAAACAATTTTTGATACTGTTTTACTAAAGCACTCTTTGGCTCTTTTAAAATACGAACCAAAGCATCTTTATCCAAACCTTCTAAGGAAACGTTAATCGGCACACGACCAACAAATTCAGGAATTAAGCCAAATTTTACTAAATCCTGTGGGATAATCTCTTTAAAGATTTCGCCGATTTCTCTGGAACTTTTGGTTGCAATTTCTGCATTGAAACCGATGGATTTGCGGTCAAGCCTCTTTTCCACAATTTTTTCAAGCCCATCAAAAGCACCACCACAAATAAATAAGATATTTGAGGTATCTATCTGAATCAGTTCTTGATGTGGGTGTTTTCTGCCTCCCTGTGGTGGAACGCTAGCAACTGTTCCTTCAATAATTTTAAGAAGTGCCTGCTGCACCCCCTCACCTGAAACATCTCTTGTAATAGATACATTTTCACTTTTTTTAGTTATTTTGTCAATTTCATCGATGTAAATGATACCATACTGAGCACGTTCTACATCATTGTCTGCCGCCTGAATTAACTTCAGTAAAATATTTTCAACATCTTCACCCACATAACCTGCTTCTGTCAAAGTAGTGGCATCCGCAATGGCAAAAGGTACGTTAATAATTTTTGCTAAGGTCTGGGCTAAATAGGTCTTACCAGAGCCGGTAGGACCAATCATAATAATATTACTCTTTTGTAATTCCACACCGTCGTTTTCTTTTTGGGATAAAACACGTTTATAATGGTTGTATACAGCAACTGCCAATACTTTCTTTGCGTCTTCCTGTCCGATGACATATTCATCTAAAAAATTCTTGATTTCAATGGGTTTTAACAGGTTAATATCTACTTCTACTTCCTGTTCTTCCTCTCTGTCAATATCGTCAAATTCTTCCATAATAATGTCATTACAGATTTCTATACATTCATCACAGATAAAAACTCCGGAACCTTGTGGTCCTGCGATAAGTTTTCTCGCCATTCCCTGTGATTTTCCACAAAAAGAACATTTAACTCTGCCGTCAGAATTCTTTCCTGCCATATATTATAACTCCTAAAATTCGTTTTAGTTCTCTATTCTTGAAGTGATAACTTTATCAATTAAGCCGTATTCTACTGCTTCTTGAGCTGTTTTCCAGTTATCTCTTTCTGTATCGGCAGCAATGGTTTCATAATCCTTGCCTGTATTTTCTGCAAGCATTCTGTTTAATTTCTCTTTCGTTTTTAAAATGTGTTTTGCTGCGATTTCGATTTCAGTCGCCTGACCCTGTGTTCCGCCAAGTGGCTGATGAATCATAATTTCTGCATTTGGAAGTGCATAACGTTTTCCTTTTGCACCACCTGCAAGTAAAAATGCACCCATACTGGCTGCCATACCAATACACATAGTTGAAACATCACATTTGATGTACTGCATTGTATCATAAATTGCCATTCCGGCTGTTACAGAACCACCTGGACTATTGATATATAACTGAATATCTTTGTCCGGGTCTTCTGCTTCTAAGAAAAGTAACTGTGCTACAACAAGGCTTGCTGTTGTTTCATTTACTTCTTCTCCCAAGAAAATAATTCTATCTTTTAATAATCTCGAATATATATCGTAAGATCTTTCTCCTTTGCTTGTCTGTTCAACGACATAAGGTACTAAACTCATCTTCAAATCCTCCTATACATTCTTTTATGGCAGCCATTTTTATAAAAAACGGCTGCCATCATATGTTTTAACTCTTATTTTTCTTTTGCATTACTTACTACGAATTCAACTGCTTTTCTAACAACAATATCTTTCTTAACTTCTGCTGAGTGTTTGTCACCAAGTAATTCTTTTACTTTGTCAGCTTCCATCTGATACATTTCTGCCATTTTTGCAATTTCTTCATCGTATTCTGCATCTGTTACTTCCATTTTTTCTGCTTGGGCAACTGCTTCTAATACCAATCTTGCCTGGATACGTCTTAATGCCTGTGGTTTTACCTGTTCTAATAATGTTTCCACAGTTAAACCAGTAAACTGCATATACTGTTCCATAGAAAGACCCTGCATCTGAATTCTCTGAGCGAAATCTTCAACCATCTGTCTCTGCTGTGTTTCAAGCATTGCATCTGGGATTTCCATTTCAGCTTTTTCAATGATTGCGTCGATGACTGCATCTTCTTTCGCATCTTTTGCTGCTTTTTCTTTTCTTTCTGTAATTTTTGCTTTTACTGATTCTTTGTATTCCGCTACTGTTTCAAATTCTGAAACTTCTGCTGCGAAATCATCATCTAATTCTGGTAATTCTTTTACTTTAATTTCTTTTACAGTACATTTGAATACTGCTGCTTTACCAGCTAAGTCTTCTGAGTGGTAATCTTCTGGGAAAGTAACATTTACTTCTGTTTCTTCGTTTAATTTTGCACCAACTAACTGTTCTTCAAATCCAGGAATGAAAGCACCTGAACCGATTGTTAATGGGTAATTTTCTCCTTTGCCGCCTTCAAAAGCAACGCCGTCAACAAATCCTTCAAAATCAATAACTGTCATATCACCATTTTCTACGGCTCTATCTTCCACTGAGATTGTTCTTGCATTTGCATCTCTTTCTCTGTCGATTTCTTCATTAATCTGTTCTTCTGTAACTTCTACATCTAATTTTTCAACAGTAACACCTTTGTATTTTCCAAGTTTTACTTCTGGTTTTAAAGCAACTTCTGCTGTGAAAATGAAAGGTTTTCCTTTTTCAATCTGTGTTACTTCTACTTTTGGTGAAGAAACGATTTCTTCTTCACATTCTTCAACTGCTTTTTCATAAGCTGGTCCGATTAATGCATTGGCTGCATCTTCGTAGAAAATTTCAGGTCCGTACATTTTTTCAACCATCTGACGAGGTACTTTACCTTTTCTAAAACCAGGAACACTGATTTTTCCTTTATTTTTCTGGAAAGCAGTTTCTAATGCTTTGTCTAATTCTTCTGCTGAAACTTCAATAGTAAGTTTCGCCATATTTTTTTCTAATTTTTCAACTTGTAAACTCATGTTACAACTCCTCCTATATCCTTCTGTGAATCTCTCTATTAAAATATGGTATATTTTACTCCGTCCTAGAATATTTTTCCACGACAACAAAGACCATAGTCACAGTCATTTAAGAATTATAGCACAAGCCTTGGAAAATTACTAGCATTTTTTAGTGTTCTTCGCGTAAATTACCTTAGAATTCATACCTTTTAGCATTCCAATTTTACCAGAAACCGTACTAATGACATTTTCCGGTGCTTCCATTACGACACTGATGACCGCAATATCGTTTTCGGCATGTGGTATTCCCATTCTTCCAATTATATAATCACCAAACTCATGTAAAATGGTATTGAGCTTGCCAGTCTCCTTTTTGTCTTCCACAATAATGCCGATAAGAGCTACTCGTTTTTCCATAGGTAGACTTCCTCCCCCTGCATCTTTCTCACATCATCTTTTAGATGTGTGGTAAATAAAATCGTTCTGCCTTTTTGATATTTTTTTATAAATGTAATGGTGTTTTCCTTCGTTGCCTCATCTAAGCCATTAAATGCCTCGTCTAATAAAACAATGACGCTATCCGAAAGCATTGCTCTGGCAATTTCCACACGTCTTTTCATACCACCACTATATTCTCTTATGGGCTTTTTGAGGGCCTCTGGTGGAAGAATTTCTTCCAATGCTTTCTCTACTGCTTCTAAAGTCATCGTGCATTGTCCTGTGGCAAACACATTCTCACCTGCCGTATATTCTTCAAACAACCTGTTATCCTGAAAAACAAATGACTTAACGCCTTCGAATTTTGTCATATCTCCTTTCTCTATTTTTTGTAGTCCACAAATGCTGCGTAAAAAGGTTGTTTTGCCTATGCCGGAGGCACCAATGATACAATAGGTTTTTCCAGTTTCAAAAAAACATGTGACATTATCTAGAATTTTTTCTTTCCCAAAAGAAACCGTAAGGTCTTTCATCATTAGATTTTTCATTTCATAACTTTTGTAATTTTTGCTTTTCAGTTTTCCTGTAGGTTTTTTATGAAAATAGAAGTTTGTCACTTTTACATAAAACTTTTCACATAAGAAGGATACAAAAATAATCGTAACCAGCCAAGACAAAACCCCCGCCGTATCTAAATAGATTTTTGACATATAAATACGTTCGCCCATAGAATAGTCCGGCGTTCCGATAATTTCTGCTGCTATTCCCGCCTTGAAAACCATTCCCACCGTCAAGCGAACGGCACTGATAAAATAAGGTTCTAAAGCAGGTAAATAAATAAATCTCATTCGGTTTTTAAGGGGCATAGCAAATACTTTTGCCACTTCCATTTGTCCCTTAGGGATTTGCCCCAGTCCTTCTAAAAGGTTTAAATATATGGGTGGAAATGCTACAATAAGTGCTACATAAAAAGCGAGATTTTTTGACCCTGCCCAGATGAGCAAAAGCACAATAAAGCAAGCGATTGGAGCAGCCTTCAAAAATTGCACAAGGGGAGCTAAGATTTCCTCTATAATTTTCTGTTTCCACGCAAAAATGCTACAAAGAATCGCGAAAATGAGTCCCAGTAAGAATCCTGCATTTATGTAGAGCATTGTGTTGCCTACTGTTTTATAGTATTCTCTAGTTTGTAAATCCTCAAAAAGTCTTTTCAAAACCGCTATGGGTGTTTCTAACAAAATGGAATTATCAATCAAAAGGGCGGCTATCTGCCACAGTAAAATCCAACCAAAAACAATGAGAATTTTTCGCCATATGAAGTTTTGTTTTTCTCTTTTCTTTTCTACTTTCATACGTTCTTTCCTTAGTCTTGATTGGTTAAAAAGTTATTTTCCAATATAATAAAAATCTTCTTCCGGCAAGTTGCCGCCTACGGCTTTGACATCTTTTTCAAAGAGCACGTTTAAGTAGCCGGATAAAGCATTCTGCATTTCTTCCCCATCAATAAATGTGACATTACAGTATGGAATTGCCTTTTTGGCAATAGGTTCTTTTTCAATAATTCCTGCTTTCACCACAAGAGCTGCTGCCTCATCTACGTTTGTATTCACGTATTCTGCTGACTGTTTGTGGTCATCAAGGAAGTTTTGTACCGCATTTTCATGTTCCTCTAAAAAGGCTTTTCTAACAACAGTTACTCCTGTTACCATCATACTACCATCTTCCCCTTGTAGCTGATTCCATTCTTCGTTCATATCAAAAACAATTTTTAAGTTCTCGTTCTGTGTTGTTGCCGCCGTCACAAAAGGCTGTGGAAGTAAACCTACTGCATTTTCTTCACTTCCAAGTACGGCTGCTACTTCAGTGGCTTCGGATTTGTATTCCAGAGTGACTTCATCAAGGGAAATGTTATTTTCTTCCAGCACATATTGAAGTACATAGTCCGGAGTTGTTCCTTTTCCAGTAAGGTAAATCGTTTTGCCTTTCAAGTCCTGAATGTTCTCAATGCTTTCATCGGCTGTTACCATATATAAAACACCTAAAGTATTCACGTCGATTGCCACAATCTGACCTTCGGTTTTGTTGTATAAAACACTGGCAACATTGGCTGGAACAAGGGCAATATCCAGTTCTTCCTGCACCATTTGTGTCAGAAGGGTATCTGCTGCCACTTCCATTGTGAAGGTATAATCGTTTTTCGTTTCTCCATTTTCTGACCGTTCCATCAGTTCCACAAGTCCAATAGAAGTTGGACCTTTTAAAGAGCCTACACGTACACTGGTTGGTTCTTCCTGCTTGCCACAGGCAAGTAAAGAAAAGAGCATTGTCATTGTGCAAAGTAATGTGATGATTTTTTTAAGATTTTTTTTCATATTTCCTCCAATTTCCCGATACTTTTATGAAAATATTTCCCCCAAAAAGAAAAATGCATCCCGAAAGACGCAATTATCCCATAAAAGTATACGCCTTCTTTTGCAGAACGAATCTTGCAAAGTCAGTTTAGACATAGATAGTATACCATAAAATACAGGTTATTGAAATGAAATATTGTATTTACGGCATAAAAAAAGCTACGCCACCACTGTAAATCAGTAGTGACGCAGCCTTACTTTTTAAGAAGATTATTTCATCTGTTCTTCCTGTTTTTTGATCATTCTACGAACCATTTCGCCACCGATAGAACCGGCTTCTTTTGAAGTAAGGTCACCATTGTAACCTTCTTTTAAGTTTACACCTAATTCACTAGCTACTTCTGTTTTAAAACGATCCATTGCTGCTTTAGCTTCAGGAACTTCTACTCTGTTACTTCTATTTGAGCTTGCCATTTTACATTCACCTCCGTAAATATTTTTCAATCTATTTTTAGGATAAGCGTGTCCAACGCTTATCCGATTTTCTAACCGAATGAAGCATTTTTCATCGCTTATCTTGATGTTAGTATTTACGAAAGGCGAAGTATTATGTTGGTAATTTTTTCATCATATTTTATTTTTTAAATCGAACCGTAAAGCAGCTTCCCTCTCCTTCCACAGAGGTTACGCTTATCTTAGCATCATTACACGTAGCACCGTGTTTTACAATGGATAAACCAAGTCCTGTGCCTCCGATTTGTTTGGAATGGCTCTTATCTACACGATAAAACCTTTCAAAAATTCTGTCTAAATCGGTTTCTTTCATACCGATTCCGTTATCTGTGACACTCCATTTTACACATTCTTTTTCTTCTCGAATATGTACGATGACTTTGCCACCTTCTTTGTTATATTTGACCGCGTTATCACAAAGGTTGTATAGCATTTCATTGATAATACCGTAATATCCAACCACGGCTTTTGCTTTTCCTTCTAATTGCAAGGTAATATTTCTCTGACTTGCCACACTTTCCAATCTGGAAATGATGCTGGCAGATAATTCATATAAATCCACCTGTTCTTTTTCTCCAAGGGCAACACCTTCATCAAGCTGTGAAACCCTCAAAATATCATTAACAAGAGCAATCAGTCTTCCAGTCTCATCATGAATATTTTTACCAAACTGTGTCACATCTTCTTTACGAACCATATCATTTCTGAGTAAATCAGACAAACCATAAATGGAAGTAAGCGGGGTTTTTAATTCGTGAGAAACATTGGAGGTAAATTCTCTACGCAATTTTTCCCGTTCCTCAATTTCTGTTACGTCAATAATGATTAAAACCGCACCCGCAATTTTTTCCTTTTCCCACACCGGATTGGATAAAATTTGCAAATATCTTCCATTTCTTTCAAGAATGCGGTTGTCGCGTTTTCCGTTTAGGGCATTTTCCACTGCTTTTCTAAAACCTTCACTACGATTCATCGTATACACGCTGGAAGAAATATTATTGGCACTGGCACCAAGTAATCTTTCTGCTGCACTATTGTGCGACAAAATTTCTGTACCATTATCAATTACTATAAAACCCTCTGTCATATTTTCTGTAATCGTGGAAAATTCTTTTTGCTTTCTTTCCAATTTTTCCATTTGCCCGGCAATGACTTCATTTTGCTTTGTAATTTTTCGTACAAAGGGTGCAAGTTCATCATAATTATCCTCTAAATTCGGCTTTTCCAAATCAATTTCATTAATCGGTTTCATAATTCGTTTCGATAATTTATCTGCTAAAACTGCTGATAGAATCACCGCAACCACTGTCACAATGCAAATGGGTTGTATCATATTCAACAATAAAGAAACTACCGTAAACTGTGTGGTAGACACACGGACCACACTACCATCTGCCAGTCTTTTTGCACAATACACAGTTTTCTGAGATAAGGTGCTAGAATAACGTTCTGCCTTTCCATATCCTTCTTCGATTGCCTCAATAAATTCTTCTCTGTCCGCATGGTTTTCCATACTTTCTTTATCTGCCTGATTATCAAATAAAATATCCCCCTGGTCATCAATCCAGGTAATACGATTTTTTGTCTTTAAATTTTCGAAGTAAGTTTCCCCTAAAAGTTCCACTGAGGTAGACACATAGGAAGCTTCACTTTCCAATTCTTTAACAATCTGATTATCAAAATAGTTGTATAACACACCCATAATAATCAGCATCGTGCAAACAAAAGTTAGTAAAGATACCCAAAGCGTACTTTTGAATATTTTCTTTCTCATAAACTATCTCCTATTTTATAACCGATGCCACGCACAGTCTCAATAAGTTCGCCTGCACTACCTAATTTTTCACGTAGCTTTCTTACGTGCACATCAACTGTCCTGTTCTCGCCATCGAACTCATATCCCCAGATAGTTCTTAATATCTGGTCTCTGTTAAAAACCGTTCCCTGATTTTTTATAAGAAGACATAATAATTCAAATTCTTTTAAAGTCAGGATAACTTCCTCACCACAAGCTTTCACGATATGCCTATCCACAGAAACATAAAGACCTTTATAAGTATATTCCGTGGTCTCTTTTTCCTTGGCACAACGTCGCAGCCACACTTTAATGCGGGCAATCAATTCCATTGTTTCAAAAGGTTTTGCCAGATAATCATCTGCTCCACTATCCAAACCGAGAATTTTGTCGTAAACGGTGTCTTTTGCGGTTAACATAATTACTGGTATATCCTTTGTTTCTACGTTTTTCCTAAGTTTATCAAGAACACTTAGACCATCTTCTTCTGGAAGCATAATATCCAAAAGAATTAAATCCGGAAGCTGTGTTTTAATTGCTTTCCAAAAATCCGAAGGTCTTTCAAATCCTTGGGCCATAAAGCCAGCACTTTGATTCAGGGCATACAAAACGTAGTTTCTAATATTATTATCATCTTCTAACATATAAATCATATGAAACACCTGCTTTCTTGTAGGGTTCTTTTATTCGTAACTCTGGTGTTTTCCGGTAATGGTATATTCTACCCATTCTGCAATGTTGGTAGTATGGTCGCCAATTCTTTCTAAGTATTTGGCAATCATCAGTAAATCCATATAATATTCACCATTGCTATTATCCTGCTGCACCAGGTTAATAAGTTCTTTTTTAATCTGTAAAAAAAGTTCATCGACAATATCATCATCTTTTATGACTTTTTTTGCAAGACTTAAATCTTTTTTTACAAAAGAATCAATACTCTCATTGGTCATACGGATAACTTCTTTTGCCATTTTCCCAATGTGTGTTTCGCTCTGTGTACCGTTGCCAATAACATAGGGAACCATCTCAGCAATGTCTGAAGCCTGGTCGCCAATTCTTTCCATATCAGAAATCATTTTGAGAGCTGCCGTAATCTGTCTTAAATCCTTTGCAACCGGCTGTTGCTGTAAAATAAGTTTTGTGCATAAATGCTCGATATCTTGTTCAATTTTATCAATATCCGAATCGATTGAAAATACTTTATCTAATTTTTTAATATCATTATCCAGCATACCTGACACGGCTGCCATAATGGCTTCTTCGCACAAAGCTCCCATTTTTATTAATTCTATATTTAATATTTCTAACTGTGAATCCAAATTTCCACGCATCAACCAAACCTCCCTGTAATATAGTCTTCTGTTCTTTTGTCTTTTGGCATAGAAAAGATGCTTTCCGTATCACCGCTTTCTATCACTTCTCCCAATAAGAAAAATGCTGTTTTATCGGAAACTCTGGCTGCCTGTTGCATATTGTGCGTAACCATAACAATGGTATAGTCCTTCTTTAATTCGATAGCCAATTCCTCGATTTTTGAGGTTGAAATTGGGTCAAGAGCACTGGTTGGTTCATCCATTAAAAGTACTTCCGGCTGTACCGCCAAGGCCCTTGCAATACAAAGTCTTTGCTGTTGTCCACCAGATAATCCTAAAGCGGATTTTTTGAGTCTGTCTTTTACTTCGTCCCAAATTGCCGCATCTCTTAAAGATTTTTCTACAATATCGTCTAATTTTGCCTTAGAACGAACTCCATGAGTTCTTGGTCCATAAGCAATATTGTCATAAATGCTCATTGGAAATGGATTGGGTTTCTGGAAAACCATTCCCACTCTTTTTCTCAAAAGGTTCACGTCCATATCGCCGTAAATATTTTCTCCATCTAATCTTATGTCGCCTGTTATTTTACAGCCTTCCACTAAATCATTCATTCGATTTAAGCTTTTTAATAAGGTGGATTTTCCACAACCTGATGGTCCTATGAATGCAATGATTTCTTTTGGTGCAATTTCCAAATTGACATCTTTTAACGCGTGAAAATCACCATAAAACAGGTTCATATTGTTTATATCAAATTTATTCATCATTTTTTCCCTTCATAAATTTCTTTGCCACGTATGAGGACAACATATTCATCAGTAAAACAAATACCAGTAATACTACCGCCGTTGCGTATGCCTGGTCACGATACAAACCTTCGTTCAATAAAGCATACATATGTACCGCCAACGTTCTCGTTGAGGAAAACAGATTTTTCGGTATTGCCGCCACGGTTCCGGCAGTAAAAATCAGTGCTGCGGTTTCTCCCACCATACGACCAATGGCTAAGATAACACCAGATAAAATGCCCTGAATGGCTGTTGGCAATACCACTTTAAATACGGTTCTTAATTTTCCAGCCCCAAGTCCAAAGCTACCTTCTCTATAAGAATCCGGCACAGCCATTAAAGCTTCTTCTGTGGTACGCATAATTAGCGGCAAAATCATAATTGCTAATGTTAATACACCTGAAAGCAAGGAATAATCCCAGCCAAGTCCGATGACAAAAAATAAAAAACCAAAAAGTCCATATACAATGGATGGAATTCCTTGTAAAGTTTCTGTTGTAATTCGGATAATTTTTACCAATTTGCTGCCCTTTTTTGCATATTCCACTAGGTAAATTGCGGAAAAGAGTCCGATAGGAAAGGCCACCAATAGGGCAAGAATTACCATAATAAAGGTATTAATGAGTGCTGGTGTCATAGAAACATTTTTCGTATTATATTCCCACGCAAATAAATCTAAATGAAGATTTGGAATACCTTTTATCAGTATATAACCTACGATTGAGACTACCACGCCTATGGTGATAAGGGCAGATAGCCATAATAATATTTTTATAAGAAAAGAAAAGGGGTGGTTTTTATATTCTTTTAATTGTCTCATTTTTCGTTCCTCCTACTTAAAATAGAGAAGGATAAATTGATAATCAAAATAAACACAAATAATACGACTGCTGTCGCAATAAGTGCTTCTCTATGTAAGCCTGTTGCATATCCCATTTCCAGCACGACATTGGCAGTAAGGGTACGTACACCTTGTGTGACTTTTTCCGGAATAATCGGCTGATTACCTGCAATCATTACAACTGCCATAGTTTCGCCGATTGCTCTACCTATTCCCAAAATAACACCGGAAAGAATTCCTGATTTTGCTGCTGGAAGCACTGCGGTAAATACGCTTCTCTCAGAAGTTGCCCCCAAAGCAAGAGCACCTTCATAATAGCTTTCCGGTACAGCACGAATAGATGATTCTGCCACACTGATAATGGTTGGTAAAATCATAATACCGAGCAAAATGGAGGCTGTTAAAATGCCTTTTCCACTACCGCCAAATAGCTCTTTGATAATGGGAACAATTACTACAAGTCCAAAAAATCCATAGACAATCGACGGAATTCCTGCCAAAAGCTCAATAGCCGGTTTTAAAACCTTATATAATTTTTCCGGGCAAAATTTTGCCATAAAAACAGCGGTCATAAGTCCGATTGGAACACCGACTATAATCGCACCTGCCGTTACATAGATACTTCCTACAATCATCGGAAAAATGCCAAATAATTCCTGCTTTGGCTTCCATTGGGTGCCAAACAGGAATTTCATTGGTCCGATTTCCAAAATAGCTGATAATCCGTTTTTAAAAAGGAAGAGGCAAATCAGTACCACAGCTATAATGGAAACCAGTGCCGAGAGTAAGAAGATTATTTTCATAATAAACTCTTTTACTTTCGCCATATTTTTCTTACTGTACCTCTGACCAATTTGTCACATCACCTACGAAGATGTTTTTAATCTGTTCACTAGTTAAACCTTCAATAGAATTTGCGTTATTTACGATTACTGCAATTCCGTCCATTGCAATCTTTGTTGCAGATACGCCTTCAGCAATCTCTGTATCCTTTAAATCTCTTGATGACATACCAATGTCGCATACGCCTTCGATAGTTGATGTAATACCTGCACCAGAACCAGATTGCTGAATTTCGATTGTCATACCTTCGTTTAATTCCATATATTTTTCAGCGATTACTTCCATTACTGGAGCAACTGATGTAGAACCAGCCAAAGTAACTGTGCCTGTCAATCCAGATGCTGTGTAGTTTGTGCTGCTTTCTACGCTGATGTAACCTTCTTCAGCGATAATTGCCTGACCCTCAACACTCATAATGAAATTGATAAAGTCCTGTGCATTTTCACTAATTTCAGAACCTGTTACAATGTTGAAAGGACGAGCTACTGTGTATGTACCATTGCTTACGTTGTCAGTTGTTGGTTCAACGCCATCTACTTTGATTGCTTTTACACTGTCGTCTAAAGAACCTAATGAAATGTATCCGATTGCTTCTTCATTTCCTGCTACGGTTGTCATCATAACTGATGTACTGTTTGTGATTTCTGCATTCACAGTTGTGTTATCCACATCATCTTCCATAATTCCTAACAACTCTGTGAAGGCGTCTCTTGTACCTGAGCCATCTTCTCTGGAAAGGACACAAATTTCTGCATCTGTATCCATTGTTTCTACCTGGTTGTCATTACCAGTAGTATCTGCATTCGCATCATTTCCATCTTGACCACAACCAGTCATCATTCCAACACATAAAACAGTTGCAAGAACGGTTGTTAAAACTTTTTTTGTAAAACATTCTTTTCTTTTCATAATTTCCTCCTAGGGTTTTTTCTTTCTTTTTTTCTTGTTTACATTCAAATTGTAGTCCATAGGAGGTAAACTGATACACCATAGCAATGTTAAATCTATGTTAAATTCACTATTTTCTAGGTTCATTTTGTTTTCAAGTCAAAATTTCCCCAAAAATAAAAAAACTCCCTGCTTTTTGGTCCTTTCATTTACCTCAAAGCAAAGAGCTTTATTTATACTTCTATTTGATTTTTGTCTCCATACAAAATGCGTTGTCTATCCGAAGCGTTGACATTAACTACCACCCCGTGTTTGTCATAGTAAGTAAGTAAATCCGAATTTCTTGCCGCCTTTTTCCCTTCTGCAGACCTAAGAAAAGCCTCTGCTTCCGCTTTGACTTTGTCAAATTCCGATTGCGGTCTATCACTTGTAACGGCACTTACCGGCGTTACTTCCTCAACTGCTTTTACTTCTTCTTCCGTTTCTTCCTTCGTCTCATTGACTTCGGAAACCTGGGCTGCATCATCATTCCAGAAATTACTGAATATACCCTTTATGGCAATGATAAACTTATTTACTAAGTCTGTTACCGTTTTAAATAAACCGCCACTTTGAGTAGTACTTTCCTTTTTTGCAGCTTCTAATTTATCATAACCGCTGTTAGATAGGGTCAGTCTCACGCCCTCATCTTCCGCTTTCTGAGGGTCTACCCTATGGGAAGATACCGACTTATCTGCCTGCTGTTTTTTAACAGCCTCATTACTTGGCTCGTAAATTGCCCCTTCTTTTCCATAATCTAACTGAAATTTCTCTCCTGTACCAGTTGCACCACTATTCACTTTTTTCTCATTTATGTGGGGATAGTCATACCCTGTTCCATTTCCTACTCTTTCAATCATATTATTCCCTCATATGTTAAATGGTTCCATTCCGTTGTTTCTTCTATGGATTAGATTCTAGGTTAACTTTTCAAAATCTTCTGCACCGTGTTTACAAAGCGGACACACATAATCCGGCGGTAATTCTTCTCCTTCATATACATAACCGCAAACTTTACATACCCAGCCTTTTTTCTTTTGCGTTTCTGGTGCAGGCTTAATGTTTTTATGATAATAATCATAAGTAGCACTCACATCATCGTTTAAAGAAACCGCATTCACAACGTCTGCAATAAATAATGTATGTGTGCCTAAATCCAACGTCTCTTTTACATAACCTGTAATATAGGCATTGGTTCCTTCTGTAATATAATATACATCATTTGCCGCTAACTTTTTATGCGGATAGTCCTTAAATTTATCGACTTCTCTACCACTTTGAAAACCAAAATGCTTAAAAACATCAAAGGTTGCTTTCTGGGACAATACCGAAACATTAAAACATTTGCTTTGAAGCAGCATATTGTGCGTATGATTTCCCTTATTAACTGCAATACAAATTCGATTCGGTGTATTTGTCACTTGCATCACAGTGTTGATGATACAACCATTTTGTTTTTCGCCATCTTTTGTAGTCAACACGTATAATCCGTATCCCAATTTGAATAATGCATTTTGTTCCATATATAATCCCCTTTACTTTTTATTTATGCATACACAATCTGTTCTGCAATTTCTTCTGCTTTCTCTTTTCCTAACAAGGTTTCCACAAGTAATAATGCAAATTCAATGGCACTACCCATACTACGTCCTGTAATCACATTGCCATTACGAACTGCACCTGCATCTACTACCGTTGCCCCTTTCAATTCGTCCTCAAATCCAGGATATGCTGTTGCCTGCTTTCCCGCTAAAATACCACGACGTCCCAAAATACTTGGTGATGCACAAATAGCAGCAACATATTTATCCTGTTCATAAAACGCATCTATCTGTTGCATCAGACTTTCGCAATTTTCCAAGTTCTGCATACCACGTAAACCACCTGGTAAAATCAGCATATCGTATTCTTCAAACGCAATGTCTTTTAATAATTTATCTGCCATTACCTGTATCTTATGAGAGCCATTTGTCAAAAGTTCTTCGGAAATCGACACCATATCCATTTCAATTCCTGCTCTCCTAAAAACATCAACTACCGCTAAAGCCTCTATTTCTTCATATCCATCTGCTAAAAATATCGCTGTCTTTACCATAATATTCCTCCATATATGTATGCAACATATCCTGCATATTTTGTTAATCCTATTTTAACATCACAAACCAATACTATTCAATGAATATTATTGGAAGAATCTGAATTTTCTATGTATTTTTTTGTTATTTTCTATTATGATATGTTTTGGGAGGAAAAATCATGGGAGTTGAAATTGAAAGAAAATATTTAATAAAAGAAATGCCAAAGGATTTATCTGATTATGCATATCATACTTTGGTTCAAGGTTATTTGAATACTTCACCAGTGGTTCGTGTCAGAAAAGAAAACGACTCTTACTACTTAACGTACAAAGGTAGTGGATTATTAACCCGGGAAGAATATAATCTTCCACTGGATGAAGAATCTTTTTTACATTTGATTGGTAAAGCCGATGGCAACGTAATTTCCAAACGTCGTTATCAAATACCATATTCTTGTAATGGAAACAGTTTTTTAATTGAACTAGATGTTTTTGAAAAACCTTTTGCCCCACTTGTATTGGCAGAAGTTGAATTTCTATCAGAGGAACAATCCGAAAACTTTATTCCACCTGAATGGTTTGACAAAGAGGTCACTTACGACCCTAATTATCATAATTCTAATATGAGTAAACGTTCTTTTTCTTAATTTGAAGAAAAAATAATGGTCAGACGGAAATTTTTATTAATCCATCTGACCTTTTTATGATGCTATCATCTTATTTTCTTGGTTTAGCAGTTGATTCCTTCACTTCTATTTCGCCTTCAAAATCCAGGTGCATATGCTTGGACTTTCCTGAAATGATGTTGAATAACAACTGAACTGTCTTTATTGCCATTTCTTCTACCGGTTGTCTTAATGTAGTAAGTCTTGGAACATAATAGTCGCCCCAATCAATTCCGTCATACCCTGCTACCGAAACATCCTCCGGTATCCTAAGTCCAGCATCTTTCAGTGCTCTGCAAGCACCGATTGCCAGACTGTCTGACATAGCAAAAATAGCTGTAAATCTGGTTCCTGACTCTATCAATCTTTTCGTGGTAATAAAACCATTTTCCATAGAATATAAGTCTAATTTTGGACTTACATTACACACCAAATCTTCCTTATAAGAAATTTTATTTTCTTTTAATGCTTCCCTATATCCCTGTAAACGCTGGTATCCAATCGTACGTTCTCCGGTTTCAGGGGTGATTACTGCAATGTCTTTGTGTCCTAAGTCAATTAAATAAGACACCATTTTTTTACTTGCAATTTTATCGTCTACGGCAATATTGGAATAAATTGTCTTATCCATATTGTCAGGTTTCGCACCAACTGTACTAAATACAAATGGTACAGATATTTGCTCAAACTTATCCCTTGAGTGAAAAAAATGACCACCCAAAAAAACAATTCCCTTTAGTCTTTTTTCTTTAATTAATTCTAATGCAACATCAACTTCATCTTCATATTCATCTACATGATGTAATACAAAACTGAATTTTCGCTTGCGTATTTCTTCTTCCATAACTTTAATCATAGAAGAAAAGAACGGGTTGGTTATCCCCTTTACCAAAACGGCTATATTATTGGTATCTGTTCGCTTTAGATTTCTTGCACTATTATTAGGCACAAATCCCGTCTCTCTAACCACCTGCATAATCATTGCTTTGGTTTCTGCATTAATTTCTGCATTATCATTTAAGGCTCTGGAAACGGTACTAACACTAACACCACAACGTTTTGCAATATCTTTTATCGTTATATCTGCCATTTTTCCACCACACAAATCCTTTTATCAAATAGAGCACTTCTCTTAGAAAAAGAAGTGCTCCATAAAAGTCTTATCTGTCACATTCCTTAGCAAGTTCTTTCATTCTGTTAGCGAGTTCATCAGTACATGCACCATTTTTCAATCTCCACTTCCAGTTAGTACCGAGTGTTGATGGAACATTCATTCTTGCTTCTGTACCAAGACCCAAATAATCCTGAATTGGAATAACTGCTGTATCAGCTACACTTGCCATAGCGGATTTAATAAATTTCCAGTTTACATCTACATCATCTGTGACGCCTACATAACGTTTTGCAAAATCTTTGTCTGGACCTTCAATAGTATTGTACCAGCCAAGAACTGTATCATTGTCATGTGTTCCTGTATAAACCACACAGTTTGGTGTGTAGTTTGATGGAAGATAATCACTTTCTTCTCGAGAATCAAATGCAAACTGTAAAATTTTCATTCCAGGATATCCTGTATCCTTAATTAACTGGATAACTGAATCTGTTAAGAAACCAAGGTCTTCTGCAATAACAGCTCTATCACCAAGTTTTTCTTTCATTGTTTTAAATAAATCATATCCTGGACCTGGCATCCACTTACCATGCTCTGCTGTTGGATCACCATATGGAATAGAATAATATTCATCAAATCCACGGAAATGGTCAATTCTTACTACATCATATAACTGATAGCAGTATCCGATACGTTTCATCCACCAGTCATATCCTGTTGATTTGTGGTATTCCCAATCATAAAGTGGATTACCCCAAAGCTGACCTGTTGCTGAAAATGCATCAGGTGGGCAACCTGCTACGCCTGTCGGTGTGCAAGTATCATCGAACTGGAATAATTCTGGATTTGTCCACGCATCTGCACTATCAAATGCAACGTAAATTGGAATATCTCCAACGATTTCAATTCCTTTTTTGTTTGCATATTCTTTTAATGCAAACCATTGTTTTGCAAAATAATACTGTTGGAACTGATAAAATTCGATTTCATCTTTTAATTTTTCTTTATAAGCATTTACAGCTTCTGGTTTACGAAGTTTAATATCTTCGTCCCATTCATTCCAGCCTCTGCTACCATTTTCATTCTTAACTGCCATATAGAGAGCATAGTCGTCTAACCAGTAAGCATTATCCGCAACAAATTTCTGGAAGTCAGGATTTGCAGCAATATTACTATTGTTGTATGCTGTTCTTAATGCTTTGAAACGAGATAAGTAGATTTTTTCGTAATCAATGTATTCCTCATTGTCACCAAAATCATAACTATCACATTCTTCCTTTGTAATAAGACCTTCTTCAATAAGAGCTTCCAAATCAATATAATATGGATTACCTGCAAATGTTGAGAAGGACTGATATGGTGAGTCACCATATCCGGTTGGTCCTAAAGGAAGAATCTGCCAGATATTCTGACCTGCTTTTTCCAAAAAGTCTACAAATTCATATGCTTCTTTTGAAAATGAACCGATTCCATATTTAGATGGAATACTGGAAATTGCTAATAAAACACCACATTTTCTCATAATATCCTCCAATTAGCCTTTTACAGCTCCGGCAATAACGCCTTCGATAATATATTTCTGACAAGTCAGATAAAAGATAATGATTGGAATCATAGCTAAAACAAGCATAGCCATCATAGCTCCCATATCAATCTGTCCATAACCACCTTTTAAGTACTGAATAGCCATTGGAATTGTTTTGTATGTTTTTAAATCCAATACTAAGTATGGTAATAAGTAGTCATTCCAAATCCACATTGCTTGCAAAATAGCTACTGTGATACAGGTAGGTTTCATAATAGGTAATACAACTCCAAAGAATGTTTGAAGTGGATTACAACCATCAATCATAGCTGCTTCTTCAATTTCAAGTGGAATTGATTTAACAAAACCTACAAACATAAATATCGCAAGACCTGCACCGAATCCCAAGTATACAAAAATAATACCAAATGGATTAGAGCAATGCAACATATTTGCGATTTTTGATAAGGTAAACATTACCATCTGGAAAGGTACAATCATAGAGAATGCACAAAGCATATAAAATACTTTTGTGAACATACTCTTAACACGTCCTATGTACCAAGCACACATTGATGTGCAAACCAAAATTAAAATTACTGAGAACACTGTAATGAACAAAGAGTTCCAGAATGCATCGAAAAATTTAATTTTATCAATACCTCTGATATAGTTTTCAATTCCTACCCATGTCTGTTCATTAGGTAATTTGAATGGTTCTCTACTGATAAACGCCTTTCTCTTGAAAGAGTTCATAAGTACAATAACAATCGGTAAAATATAAATTACTGAAAGAATAGAAAATATTGTTGTAAGTATCCATCCATGTTTCGCTTTTCTAACACTTGTCATTACTGCTGTACCTCCTTCGATCTAGTTGCACGCAACTGAATCATTGCAATGACAGCAACTAAAATAAAGAATATAACTGCTTCTGCCTGACCAACACCTTCGTAACCCGTTCTGTCGTAGAAAGTCTGATAAATGTTCATAGCAAGCATTTCAGATCTTCTTGCTGGTTCACCATTTGTCAAAGCAAGGTTCTGGTCGAATAACTTGAAGCCGTTTGTTAATGTTAAGAAAGTACAAATTGTGATGGAAGGCATAACCATAGGAATTGTTACATTCTTAAGTGTCTGCCATTTTGTAGCACCATCAATTTTAGCTGCTTCAATCAAATCACCAGGTACATTCTGAATACCTGCAATATAAATAATCATCATATAACCAATCTGTTGCCAACATAACAGAATGATAAGACCCCAAAAACCGTACTTTTCATGAAGTACGATTGTCAAACTATATTTATTTAAAACGCCGTTAATAATTAACTGCCAAATATATCCCAATACAATACCGCCAATTAAGTTTGGCATAAAAAATACCGTTCTAAAAAGGTTTGTGCCTCTTACTCCTTTTGTAAGAAGTAATGCTACAATAAATGCTAAAACATTTATTAAAACAACTGATACAACTGCAAACAATGCTGTATACCATAATGAATGAACAAATGGTTTGAATACAGTCTCATCAGAAAAGATTTTTATATAATTATCAAATCCTACAAATTCAGCATCAATAATTGTAGTAAATTTACAAAAAGATAAATATGCTCCCATAATAAAAGGGACTATAAAGAAAATTAAAAATGCTATTGCTGTCGGCAATGCAAAAATAGGAAAATATTTTTTTATCGCTTTGTCCATAACTACATTCCTTCCTATTTTAAAGGGCGAAGGACTAATCCTTCGCCCTTACAAATATTCAGAGCTTCAAACTCTTATTTTTTAACTATAAATTAGTTGTTAGCTGCCTGATATTCTGTAGCCCAACCATCAACGAAAGCTGTAACTACTGCATCCCATTCGCCTGTACCTGCTGCATAAGCTGTTAAAGCTGAGCCAACGCCATCTTTCCAACCTTCTGAAGGAATTGATGGGAAGTTCCATGATACAGATGTTTTACCAGCTGTGATATATTCATCTGCTGCTGCGATTAATGCGTTGTCAGCAACATAACCATCATCAAATGATTTGAATGGTGTTAAGAATCCCATCTGGTTAGCGATAGAATCTCTACCTGTATCAGATGTGATACACCAGTTAAGGAATGCTAATGTAGCATCGATATCTTCCTGAGATGCTTTGCTGTTTACACACCAGTAGTTTTCAGAACCTGTACAAAGACCCTGATTTTCTTCGCCTTCAGCACCAATGTAGATTGGAAGCATACCTAAATCATCATCTGTTAAACCACCATCGATTAATGCACCATATTCCCAAGTACCATTCTGGAAGAATACTGCTTCACCTAAAATAAATTCAGATTCAGCGTCAGCACCTGTTTTACCACCAAGTTCTGTTGGTGCACATGTTGAGTTGTTGATGTAGAGATCCCAAATCTGTTTGTAGTTATCAAGGTAAGAACCTTTGATAGCTGCTGTTGAACCAATACCATCTGCTTTGTATTCGTAGTAGATTGGTAAGTTAGCTAAGTGTGTTTTGAATCTCCAGTCAGAAGATGAATCCATACCAGCTGATGTGAATGCACCTTTAACGCCTAAATCATCTTTGTTAGCCTGAATGCTTTCTGCAACAGCTTTTAACTGTGCGAAGCTGTTAAGTTCAGAGATATCTGAGATTACAGCGTAATCTTTTGACATATAATCTGCCATAATTGTTTTGTTGTAAATGATACCATATGTTTCGATAACGTATGCGATACCTACAACTGCGTCGCCATCTTTTAATACGAAGTCATCACTCTTAACCTGTGAGTAAATATCGCTACCAGATAAATCGTAGCAGTAATCTTTCCATGTAGCTAAACCAACTGGTCCGTTAACCTGGAATAATGTAGGAGCATCTTCTTTAGCCATTTCTGACTTTAATGTTGATTCGTATGTACCAGAAGCTGCTGTAACAACGTCAACTTTAACCCCTGTTTCTTCTGTGTAAGCTTCTGCTAAAGCTACCCACTGGTCAGCCTGTTCTGGTTTGAAGTTTAAGTAGTAAACTGAACCTGTTGCAGCTGCACCGTCATTGTCTTCAACTTTTGCATCATTGCTGCTATCTTTGTTTGTTGTAGTATCATCAGATCCGCCACAACCAACTAACATAGAAGCAACCATTGCTACGCATAATAATGCGCTGATGATTTTCTTTTTCATTGTGAAATCCTCTCCCTTTCTTCGAGTATATTTACTCTTTTTTGACTTGTTTCGGAAACGTTTCCGAACATAGTCATATGATAGCACAGAGAATGTGTATTTGCAATATATTATTGATAATTTTGTCAGATACGTTACTGTTTCGTTTTAGTTTTTGTGCATTTTGCACAATCCTATTGTATTTACATTATATGAAACTACGCGACCTTAAAATATTCTTTCAAATAGAATAATGTAGCTTCAAAATAGTCTTTTATACGAAAAAGAGAGAATGCTCTAAAACATTCTCTCTTTAAAGATGCATTATCTATCTATTAGTTTAATTTCCAGATATCTCTGTTGTATTCAGCGATTGTTCTGTCTGATGAGAAGAAACCTGCCTTTGCAATGTTTGTAAGCATCATCTTCTTCCATTTCTGCTGGTCAAGGTAATCTTCAAACATTCTGTCTTTTGTTGCAATGTAATCTTCTAAGTCAAGAAGTGTCATAAACCAGTCTTTGTTAAGAAGTTCATTGTATAATCTTTCAAGGTTTTCTCTTGAGCCAACTGCCATTGTAGCATCACTTACGATGAAGTCTACTGCTTCTCTGATTACCTGGCTATTGTTGTAGTAATCTCTTGAAACGTAGTCCATTTTTGCATAGTGTTCAATAACCTGTTCTGATTTCTGACCAAATACATAAATGTTGTCATCGCCAACTAATTCGTTGATTTCTACGTTAGCACCATCTGATGTACCAAGTGTTACAGCACCGTTTAACATAAATTTCATGTTACCTGTACCAGAAGCTTCTTTAGAAGCTAAGGAAATCTGTTCTGAAACATCACATGCTGGAATCAATTTTTCTGCATAGCTTACATTGTAGTTTTCTACCATTAATAATGTCATATACTGATTTACATCAGGATCATTATTGATAATTTCCTGCATAACAAGAAGTAAGTGAATGATATCCTGAGCAATAACATATGCTGGAGCTGCTTTTGCACCAAAGATAAATGTTAATGGAGTGGAAGGTTTTTTACCTGCTTTAATTTCCAAATATTTATGAATGATGTAAAGAGCGTTCATCTGCTGACGTTTGTACTCGTGAAGTCTCTTAACCTGAATATCAAAGATAGAATCTGGGTTAAGTGTAACACCTTCTTTTTCCTGAACGTATGCAGCAAGTTCTGCTTTTTTATGTCTCTTAATTTCTTTAATCTTATCAAGAACAGCCTGGTCATCCATGTGTTCTAATAATTTTTCAAGTTCATCAGCATTTTTCTTGTATCCATCGCCAATTACTTCTGAAATATAAGAAGCTAATTCACGGTTACAAGATAATAACCATCTTCTGAATGTGATACCATTTGTTTTGTTATTGAATTTTTCTGGGTAAATCTGGTAGAAAGCATTCAATTCAGTATCTTTTAAGATATCTGTGTGGATAGCTGCTACACCATTTACTGAGAAACCATAGTGGATATCAATATGTGCCATATGCACTCTACCACTTTCGTCAATAATCTGTACACGTGGGTCATCATATTTTTCTGCTACTCTCTTAGCCAGTTCTTTAATAATTGGAACTAACTGAGGAACAACTTTTTCTAAGTAGTGAAGTGGCCATTTTTCAAGAGCTTCAGCCAAAATTGTGTGGTTAGTATATGCACAAGTTTTGCTTACTACTTCGATTGCTTCATCCATTGTAAACGCTTTGTCATCTACAAGGATTCTGATTAATTCAGGAATAACCATTGTTGGATGAGTATCGTTAATCTGGATTACTGCATGGTCATACATTTTACGAAGATCGTATTTCTTTTCTTTCATTTCTTTTAAGATAAGCTGTGCAGCACTGCTTACCATAAAATACTGCTGGTAAATACGAAGTAAGTTACCTGCTTCGTCTGAATCATCTGGATATAAGAACAATGTTAAGTTCTTTTCAATGTCTTCTTTATTGAAATTGATTCCGTCCTGAACAAGACTTTCATCAATCGTTTCAATATCAAATAATCTTAATTTGTTTACACCGTTTTCATAACCAACAACATCAATGTCGTAAAGTCTTGATTTTACTTTTCTGTCACCGAAGGCTACGTCAAATACAACATCTGTTTTATTTAACCAGCTGGCATCTTCAATCCAGTCATTCTTTTCAGCACACTGCTTTTTATCTTTGAATACCTGTTTGAATAAACCATAGTGATAATTTAAACCAATACCGTCTCCTGGAAGACCTAATGTAGCGATAGAGTCGATAAAGCAAGCTGCTAATCTTCCCAAACCGCCGTTACCAAGTGATGGTTCTGGTTCGATTTCTTCAATTTTACATAATTCTTTTCCGTTAGCTTTCAAAATTTCGTCCAACTTATCATAAACGCCTAAGTTGATTAAGTTGTTGGACAACAATTTACCAATTAAAAATTCGGCTGAAATATAGTAAATTTTCTTATCGCCTGAAATTGGTGCGGTAGCTGCCATAAGATCCTTAGATAATTTAAGGATAGCATAGTAAAGTTCTGCGTCGGAACAGTCCTTAATATCTTTACCATACATTTCTTTGGTCAGTTCTGTTAACTGTTGTTCAAGATTCATCTGTAATACCTCTCTTTGCATAATTGATTGTAAAGTCATATATACCTCCTATAAAAACAACGGATCGTTTTTATGTGATTCATATCTATAAAATAATGAAGATAGACTTCATAATTTTCACATAAAAATGTTCTCTTTTTTGGAACACGTTACATAGCGTATTTTACCACAAGAAAACGTTTTCTTGCAACTGGCAATATACAAATTTTAGCAAATTATATCATTATACTGCATTCTTTCCAAGGTGTACGAAAGAACTACGTTTCTTCCTGGCTCTCCGGACAATAAACGTTCCATCTCCATAACCGCATTTGCAGAAATATTGTTGAAGTTTTGGCTGACTGTATTCATCTGTTTTCCGACGTATCCCATCAGCATAATTCCATCAAAACCACATACCGGTCTGAAAATATCCATTTCTGTCAGTGCTTTCATTGCTCCAATCGCCATTAAATCAGAAGCACATATAACTATATCCTTATTCTTGGCAAATTGGAACGTAATATTCCTGGCTTCTAATTCACTGAATTCTCCCCACATAATTGTCAGGTCCAAATCCATCTCTTTTGCCAGTTCCTTAATTCCCTCGATACGCTCATCTGTTACATAAGCTTTTTTCATTCCTGCAATATAAAGAACTCTTTTGCAATTATTTTCAAGAATTGTTTTTTTCGCCACATCATACTGGGCTTTTTTCTGGTCTATCCACACAGAAGATGTGTTTGCATTATATATTGGTGCATCAACCAGAACGATTTTAAAAATCTGGGACTCAATCAACTGATGTAATACCTCGTCTTCTTTTGACAAGCCGTAAATAATAAGTCCCGTTACGCTTTGTGCTTTTAGATAAGAAACGATTTCATCAAAACTTTTATCAGCAAACATCGAGAAGAATAAAGTAACTATATCCTGTTTCAATTCTGTTGCCTTATTCACTGCCCCACAAATATATTGAAGTGCAATTTCATCAATCACCTGCGTCTTGCTATTGATTTTAATAAGAAGTGCAACTCTACCTGCCTGCTTGGAAGAAAGAGTAGCCGCGATTGTGTTTGGTACAAAGTGCAACTCATCCACAGATTTATTTACTTTTTTCTTCGTTTCATCACTCACGCCCTGATACCCATTCAAAACTTTTGATACGGTTGAGATGGCTACTCCGGCATGTTTTGCTACATCTTTAATCGATGACATCTAATCACCTCAATTAGTTTTGGAAAACGTTTTCCGCAATTTATATTACACAACGGGAAATAAGAATGCAACAAAATTTTGGTTATTTCTGGAAAAGTATCTAAAAAAATACAAAAACGATTCTCTTTTTTAGTACTTTTGACTTAGTTGGAATTACTTCCAATATAAGAAAAGGCTTCCCTATAATTGGGAAGCCCAAGCTTTTCAAATCAATCTGTTTCTCTGTTCTCATAGCATACGAAATCTTCTTTACATTTAAAACAATATGCCAACAGTATACAAGTACAGGCAATTACCGGCAAATAGTATCTGAAACTGCCTAAGACAGGCGACGCTATACATACCAGAACTCCTAATATATTGGGTAGCAATCCCACAATGAATTTTTTCTTTTTTAAATAAATAAAAAATCCCATCATTCCCATTAAGATATAGGTATAAAATCCCTCACTCAAGAGCAATCTCAAAACCGGTGTTTCCTGAATATTCACCAAAAGTTCCGACAAATATTCCCTTGCTTCTATATGTTTTTTGGGTACTACCAAACCAAGTTGTTCTGAATACGTGTTTTCGTATATTTCATCTACATAAATACTCTCTATGCTTCCGGAGACATTGGCACAGTAATAATAATAGCTATTTGCTATTGTTGCCTCTAAGTAGACCGTCGGATGCTTAAAAAACATTAGAAACCAATGTTTAAAATAATTTGCCAATGCTTCTCCTTCCTTTTCCGGTTCTTTATAAGTATTCTTTACAGGGTCTGCTCCATAGCTGGTGTACATATCCTGGACCCACTCATAATCCAGCACAGTATTGATTGCCAACCGTTCCTCCTCGGTCACTTCGCTGTCGTATTCTTGTATGTATCTGGCTGTCTGTTGAAATGGTATTGATAGCATTTCTCGTATAGAACCATCTTTCACTTGAAAAAGTGGCAACGCAATATTTCCCCATACAAGCCAAAAACCAAGGCATACTATCAAACTTTTTATAAAAACGCCCCTACTACGTTTCTTCCAGCTAAAAAACATTCCCCCCAACAGACTTATAACAACTACATATATTCCATTATTTCGTAATAAAGCCGACAAAATTCCCGACAAAATCAATGCCAGGAATTTAGCATTTGATATCACATTTTTTTCCACAAGACATTCTAAAAATATTGTTACAAACAAAACTATTACTGCTGTATAAAGTGTATCTTTAATTACAAGCTGAGCATAGCCACCCCAAAATGGTGTCAATCCATAGAAGGCCAAACAAACGATTACCATTTTTTCGGACAAATTCCATTTAACCATTGTTCCCAATGTATATGCAAAAGCGAACGCCAGTACCAAAGTTTGCATAAATACATACATAAATATTCCCAGTGCACCATTTCCAAATTTCATTCCTAACTCAACAAACCATCCCATCAACAGACTTGATAAAAACGGATGATGATTGGTCATCTCTGAAAATCCAAAATACATTGTTAATTGGTCAACACTATCTGAATTCATACTTCCCGGAAAATAAATATACAAATAAGGAACATAACAAATCAAAAGCACAGCAAAGCTCAGCCAAGTCACTTTCCATCTAGATAGTTTTCTTTTCAGACTACAATCTATCTTCATAACACACATATATATTCCATACAAAAACACTCCGAACAAAATAGTTAATCCGATGATGATGCCTGCTGCCTTAACTAAATTCAGCCTACTTGAAAAAATATACCCGAAACCGCCATATTCTTTGAAACTAATTCCTATTACTGTATTTATTGCAAACACAAACGCAGGTAATCCCGCTGCCATAATTTTGCTTTTCATTTATGTGTACCTCACTTATTATTATGCTCAAGAAAATTTTTTCATCTATAACAAGTCATATTTTAACATCATACATTAAAATATTCATCACTTATTACTGGATTTTTTATTCTAGTCTTTCATCTTTTTAGCACTTTTGGCTTAGTCAGAGTTTATTTCAATATGAGAAAAGGCTTCCCAATAACCAGGAAGCCTTGCAATAATATCTTTTGTATTTACTGTATTAAATATATAAAGTATGCGACATAAGCTATCAGTAAAATTATGCCACCCCATCTTTTTAGTTTGCTATCCTTATTGAGTACACAAACAAGTAAAAGGACCATAGCCAACACTGCTACAATACTGTCTACAAAGAAGCTTGATGCATAAACAACTGGTGTGATTAAGGCAGTGGTACCAACTACGAATAAAATGTTGAAAATGTTACTTCCTACGATGTTACCAATTGCAATGTCCGCATTTCCCTTTTTCGCTGCTGTTACAGAAGTAATTAATTCCGGAAGGGATGTTCCCAGAGCTACGATTGTTAAACCAATCAATCTGTCGCTCATACCAAAATAACCTGCAATTTCTGTTGCTGCGTCTACGGTCACATCAGAGCCAAAAATAATCAATGCCCCACCAATCAAGATAAAGAGAATCATTTTCCATACTTTATCAATTTTATTTTCTGCTTCTTCTACACTAGCATCCCCTTTTTTTGCCATAAAGAATAAGTATACAAGATATACAATAAATAGAATCCAAAAAATCCCACCTTCGATACGGCTGATTCTATTATCCACAAGTCCTAAAACTGCCAAAACTACTGTAACAAGAATGGTAAATGGAATCTCATACTTTTTGGTTGATTTTTGAACTTTAATAGGAATAATCACAGAAGCAAGTCCCAAAATAATTAATACGTTCAAAATATTACTGCCAACTACGTTACCAATGGTTATGCCGGCGTTGTCTTGCAGAGCTGCCGAAATACTAACAGCTGCCTCCGGTGCGGAAGTTCCCATTGCCACAATCGTCAAACCAATGACAAGCTGCGGAATACCAAATTTCCCTGCCAAAGCTGCTGCACCATCTACAAACCAGTCTGCACCTTTAATCAACATTACAAAACCTACAACTAACAAAGCTACCTGTAATAATAGTTCCCAAACACTCATTCCTTTACCTCCTTGTGTTCCTTTTGAAACCTGTAAAATAAAAAAGACCTTTCGTACATCTATTATGCACCAAAAGTCTTGTTCCTACTTAATCCTACGTTTGTAAATCAGTAAGGTACGCAACCACGGAAAAACCGGGATATGTTGATTGCGTACTACACTACTCCCGTTTGAGAAAATGCGGGTGACAGGACTTGAACCTGCACGGTCTCCCAATAGAACCTAAATCTATCGTGTCTGCCAATTCCACCACACCCGCGTATTTTATATATTGGAAACTTTTTTCAGAAGTTCCATAAACAAAGATATCAAAAGTTTATTCTTTCGTCAAGAAATAATTCCAGAGATAATAAAAAAGTATTGTTTACTAAATTTTAATATATTCTTTTGACAATCATAATTTTCAAATATACGTCTTTTATGTTAATCTATAAAGGAAGGTTTTCTGATACGGAGGATAATAGATGGAAAAACAAGATGAATCAATATTTGAGAATAAAGTAATGTCATTTTTTGATAGCAATACAGAAAAAAACTTTCGTGAAAATATCCTGACTTTTAATAAATTAATGGCATATTATCGATGTGCTTTAATGGAAATTGAGACGAAATTTAACGTTTTAAATGAAGAATATTCTTTAGAATTTGACCGTAATCCCATAAGCAGCATCAAAACTCGCTTGAAATTTCCTATTAGCATTAAGGAAAAATTGGAGCGAAAGGGATTTCCGGTTACAACAGAATCCATTGAGGAACACTTGAATGATGTAGCGGGTATCCGGGTTATTTGTTCGTTCCCAGAAGATGTATATGCCCTTGCTAATGCTTTACTAAGACAAGATGACATTATGCTTATCAAAAAGAAAGACTATATTAAAAATCCAAAAGCCAATGGCTATCGAAGTCTCCATTTAATCGTGGCTGTACCAATCTTTTTATCTTGCGAAAAACGTATTATGAAAGTAGAAATCCAGCTGCGTACTATTGCTATGGACTTTTGGGCCAGTTTGGAGCACCAGCTTCGCTACAAAAAAGACGTAGAATTCACCGAGGATATGATGAAAGAATTGTACGAATGTGCGAAGGCCAGTGCAGAGCTTGATTTACGAATGGATAATCTGCGGAAAAAGTGTGATAGGTGACCTAATTTCTATATGGTAGATATTCTATAAATCTTTTCACCGCTAAGGAAGTATTTTTCATATTTTTTACCGCAAAACCGATTTCTCTGTACGCCGGTACGTCCAGACTTTTGGCTAAAACCCTGTACGGAACTCGTTTTAAAATTAGTTGTGGCAAAATACTGACTCCAAGTCCACTTTCTACCATAGACATTACCGCGTAATCGTCCCAGGTAGTAAAGTGGACTTTTGGCGTCAGATGATTTTTTTCAAACAATTCTGAAATTTCCGCTTTTGCACCCTTTTCCAGAAGCATAAAAGGTTCTTGACACAGGCAGGCTAAAGGAAAAATCTCATTATCCGCAAAAGTATGATTTTCCGGGATAATTGCTTTTAGCTCATCTTTTTCCAAATAGATATACTCTAATTCCGGGTGGACTGGAAGTCGCAAAAAACCACAATCGACTCTCCCTTCCAATATCCACGTTTCAATCTCTGTGTAATCCCCCAAAAGTAATTCATAGTCAATATTGGGATAATCCTTCTGAAAGGCTTTAATAATGTTTGGCAGCCAATGGGTAGCCACACTGGAAAATGTACCAATGCGAATGAGTCCTGCCTCTAAACCATTGATAGAATCCACCTGCATCTGTAATTTGTTATATTCTTCACACACACTTTTGGCATATGGCAAAAGCTTGTATCCGTCAGAAGTGAGTTTGACACCATTTTTACTTCGTTCCAACAAAGACACTTTCCATTCTTTTTCTAAATCATGAATCATACGACTGATGGCAGACTGGGAGTAGGATAATGCCTCCGCAGCCTTGGTAAAACTTCCTAACTCAATGGTTTTTACAAATGCCATATATTTTTGAATATTCATATCCATAGTTCATACCCATCCGTTTTTGTAATGTTCTCTATGAGAATTATTCGTTTTTGTAATTTATCAATTTATGATATGCTATCAACGACAAAAAAACAAGGAGATTTTTTATGAAATCAGCATATATTAGTTACATATTGGCACTACTTCTGTTTGGTACAAACGGCATTGTTGCCAAATATATCCATCTTTCCAGTTATGAAATTGTTCTCCTTAGAACATTGATAGGAAGTCTTTTGCTACTTGGTATTTTTATCATAAAAAGGGAAAAGTGGACGTTTTATCAGCATAAGATACCCTCTTTATTCCTCTGTCTTTCCGGAATTGCGATGGGACTTAGCTGGATGTTTTTGTATGAAGCGTATCAGCAAATTGGGGTCAGTATTGCGTCTTTAATGTATTATTGTGGTCCGGTTATTGTAATGGCAGTATCGCCCATACTTTTTAAAGAAAAGCTGTCCCTTTCAAAAGTAGTAGGTTTTCTCTCTGTACTCGTTGGAATTTTTTTGGTAAATGAGAATTTCACATTATCCGGCAGCAATCATTTCGGAATTTTTTGCGGGTTAATGTCCGCCGTTATGTATTCTTTTATGGTCATTTTTAATAAAAAAGCCAGCAAAATTTCGGGACTTGAAAATTCTACTTTGCAGTTGTGTGTTAGTTTTCTAACTGTTGCCATATTCGTGGGGCTAAAACAGGGGTATCATTTGGAAATTGATTCTTTTAGTATTTTCCCGATTTTATTTTTGGGCATTATAAATACAGGAATCGGTTGTTATCTATATTTTTCAAAGCTTGGTAAAATTCCTGTGCAATCGGTTTCTATTTTGGGTTATTTAGAGCCCTTATCGGCAGTAATTTTTTCGGTGGTATTTTTGAAAGAAGCTATGAGCTTTGTTCAGGTAATTGGAGCAGTGTTCATTATCGGCGGTGCAATTTTTGCAGAATGTGTCGTAATGTTAAAAAAATCTATCAGCACATCTTAGTGTCGATAGATTTTTTTATTGCAATTATGATTCTTTTTTCTTTTCTACGCCTCTTCCAATGCTGCTAATGTTTCATAGAAATTCGGGTATTCCTTCTTCACATTGATAATTTTTCCTTCTGTGTTTAAAAAGCAATGTTCCGAGTGAGCTTTCGTTACTACATTCTCACCTTTTTTCATCACATAGCGAAGTTTTAATTTAATACCCTTAAATTCTTCCACGCTGACTTCAATCGAAATAACATCTCCAAAAACGGTGTTCGCCACATATTTACAGTCGACGCTGGTTACCGGTGAAATCAGTCCGTTGTCTTCTAACGCCTTATAGTTCCAGCCAATCTGGTCTAAAAAATCAATTCTCGCTTCTTCCATCCAACGAATATAGTTGGAATGATGTACAATACCCATTTTATCTGTTTCATAATATTGTACTGTATGTTTGTAAAGATTCATCTGTAACTTCTCCTGCCTTATTATAATACAAAAAATGTACATGTTCCTGGAGCTAATTTTACCGCACCAGCCTTTTCAACAATGCCTTCCATAACTGGTATTTCATCATTGTCTCCTAAGGTTAAAGGTGTTCCATTCAAATATATCACACGGGAACGCATATTGCCATTGCCATCAAGAGTATAGCGAATTGCATCTTTTGGAAGCTCCACTGTTGTATTTTCGGTCTTAGAATTATTGATAACCAGGTATGCAACGCCCTCTTGTCCGTCTTTTCTCGAATGGGCATAAACATGTGCTCCTTCGCAAACTTTTACCTCTGAATCATAGACCATTTCACCCATAAGCTGATTCCACAAAAGTGCTGCAAAATAGCTTGGACGCGGCTCAAAAGTACCGTGTTGCAAATAACCGTAATCTGAAGATGCCAATGTATTATGAAAAATAACGCCCTTTGTAACCGTCGCAAAGTCTGCAAATTCGTTTAATTCACGCACCACTTCCAAATAAGTAGATGCCCAAGTATGACCTCCAGCACCTGCGTCACCGGATTCAGTTACCCACATTTCTCCATTAGGACAATATTTGTCCCGGTAAGGTGCAAAAGCTCTTGCACACATTCCTGCCATTCCTAAATATGCCTCTGAAGTCGCCTCACTGGCTGGTGTATACATTTGTGGGCATAAAGCCGCCATACGTTCTGAAACCCCATTATAATAATGATAACTGAATACATCTATTTTTTCTGTGCAGCCATCCAGCAATTCACCGGTGGTACAGCTGGTCAAAACGTCTGCTATACCAGCTCCACCAGAGCTATCTTTGTCAGCCCCCTTTAAAGCTTCTGCATCACAAGTACAAGGACCTACTACGATAACATCCGGATAGTTTTTGCGAACCCATTTATGAAATAAATCCTGGTCACGACGAAAATCGGCTGGTGTGTATCCTTTTGGGAAGCCAGTTCCTTCCATCATATTCGGCTCATTTGTAAATTCTACCGCATCAATCGGCACACCCTGTTCTTTACTTAACTGGAAAAGAAGCTCTGCTTGACTAGGATTCCAAGGTTCACTGGCAGAGTGCAGGCCTTCACAATTTGCAAAGCTAACTAATAACTTGCCGCCTATCTCTTTTACAAAATGTAGCAAATTTACCCACTGTTCTTTAGTTAAACGATTTTGATATCCCTCTGGAACTACTCCTGTATCCTCAAAATCATAATATGTTTTTGTTGCCCATGTTCCAGAAACACGCACCCATACTGGCCCTAATTTTTTTGCCAATTTTATAAGACGTGGATTCGTTGTATCAATCGGGTCATACCACTGATGCATAGCCGCCAATCCTTGTTTAAAATCTGGCGGTGGAACTTGTTCCACTCCGTCAATTTGTCCTTGTGTATAAGCCTTCCAAAATGTCCCCCCAGTTACCTCTGTCATCTCCACATTATAACTAACGAATGCCGGATTCATATTGTGTAACTTTTTTAACCCATTTTCCTTAAGTTTTACTACCTGTGCCATAATACCTTCTCCTTTCATTTGCACTTTACCCCAATAAGATTTTCTTCTATTCTTTTCTAAATCTTAACGTAATATACAACGCATAGCAACCACTAACCTAAACTATTCATAGATAGTATAGCATTGATAGTTCTATAATCCAAGCACCCCGCAGTCACTTTTTTAACACCTTTAAGGATTAAGCAGATGATACAAATTTTGCCCAAATCTATACCATATATCTGACCAAGAATTATATATTGCACATAGAAAAAGAATCCATAAAATTACACATATAACACTAACTATTTTCTTTTTCATACTAGACGCTTTATTACCATAGACAACTAAAAGTTCATTCAGTTTTGCAAGTTCAGATGCTAAAACTTCTATTTCGTTTTGTTCTTCTGAAATCTCTATTTTCTTTCCCAACAAATCACTAACAGTGACATTTAATACTTCAGATAGCTGTATAAGTAATTCTGCATCTGGTACAGAAATCCCCTTTTCCCATTTTGATACAGTTTGTCTTACCACATTAAGACGAGTAGCTAACTGTTCTTGAGAAAATCCTTTTTCTTTTCTCAATGTTTTTAAATTCTCTTTAAACATATTTCGTCCTCCTTAATTTTTGTTAGTCAAACCCTAGCAAAAATTCTGCGTTGCCACAAGCAACGCAAATTAACATTGTAAAAAAGGAAGTACTAATAAACTCAGTACTTCCTTTTTTACTTAATAAGCATCTATGTATTATTTACTATTCCGATACATTCTGCTGAAACTCTATGGTAATTGTTAATTTGTCCTTCATATTTTGGGCAGATATCTTCCCCTTCATCTCTTCCACTAGCTTCCGGCAGATATATAGTCCCAAACCTGCACCTTCTCCTTTTCGAGAAGCATCTGCTCTGTAAAATTTATCAAATATTTTCTCCACATCAACAGGCTTCATTGTAGAATTAGAAATAGCCAGTGTCACATCCTTACCTTCTGTAATCACAAATTCCATCTGACCTGTGGAATATTTAATTCCGTTAGAAATAAGATTTTGCACCACTCTTGCCAGCATTTTTTGGTCTGCCCATACTTGTATTTCATTATCTGCCTGCTCAAATAGTGGTGTAATACCTTTCTTTTCAAATTTAAAATAGTTTGCAAGAATCTCTTCACAAACCACTTCACATAGATTCACCTTTTCCATCACCGGAGCATACTGCTTAGAATCCACCACCGATAATTCAAAGAAATCATCTACCAGCTTATTAGCATACTTCGCCCTATCCAAAGCAATCCGGATATCCTGCAATGTTGTCTCATCTGTACAGCTTTTCTCCGCAAGCTGAAGATATCCGATAATCGATGTAAGAGGTGTTCTCATATCATGAGAAATCATAGAAATAGAGGTTTCCATCGCCTGCTTATTTTTTGTAGCTTCTACCTTTATCTTTTGCAAGCGTTCCTGATTTTTGTTAATCTTTAGGGCTATTTCTTCCAAGTTTTTATCTACAAAATCTATTGAAACAAAACCTTCAGCCTGCTCATGCATTTGGTCTGCTATTTTTCTTAACTGCCTCTTTACAAGGCATAGCTTCACACTCAAAAAGGAAACAGCAACAATCAATATTAGAATGATAATCATATAGGTCATTATTGCTGTCTCCTTTCCACTATTTAATCTCTTTTTTCCTAAACAACAAATAAGTTAAGGCTATGGATACCACTAATGTAATACCTGCCACAATACTTGCAGGAATCAGAGTTTCACTTCTATTATCTCTTGCAAAATAAAATACTGTTTTGGTAAAAAATGTTTCACTTAAGAAATTGCGAAGCACATTACACGTTATAATGATAAAGCTTACCGATATGGCAATGGCAGACGGAGCCTTTGCACAGATGAATGTAATCATAGTAATTATGCTCTGTAAGCCAAGTAACTGCAACATGATTGTAATACACCAAAGTGCATCCGCTGTTTCAAACATACCACCCATAAAACCATTTTTACACGCAACCCCAAACACTGCTGAAAAAACATAAATAAAATGTAATATTACACCGGATAACAACACCGGCAATTCTCTTACCAATAGTACCGACCATCTACTGTACCCTAAAGTGATTTCATGATGAATTGTACGGTTACTGAAATCATTGCCAAGAAACCATGCGGTCACTAATGCCAATATAAACATAAAGGAGGTATCACTATTGGTAGCCAAAAACGCATCATATACGTTGCCACCCATACCTGCAATTTTTACAAAACCATAAGAAAAACCAAAGCCTGCCATACATAGAATTGCTATGTAAAAGAGCCAAAAATGACGAAATTTAAAAAAGGTAACTTTACATTGATTACACATGGTTGACACCTCCTGTGATTTCCATAAAATAGTCTTCCAGCGTTTGCTCCATCACAGATAGCTCTTTGATAACTATTCCATTTTGCATAAATGCTCTGGAAATTTTCTCCATATTCTCCATATCAGAATATAAATGAATGGTATCCTCTGATACCACTTTATACTCTGGACTATCCATAGTCTTATCCAGAACGGTAAGTGCCACAGGTACGGCATCTGTCTTGATACAGATATATTTTCTACATTTTGCTTCTAATTCACTATGTGTTATCACATCAATAATTTTACCTTTATGGATAAAGATATAATCCGTAGCAAGTAGGTAAAGTTCACTTAAGATGTGACTGGATATGAAAATTGTAATATTTTTTTCTTCATTCAGCTTTTGTAAGAGATTACGCAAAGCAACAATATTCTTCGGGTCAAGTCCATTAATCGGTTCATCTAAAATCAAAATCTGCGGATTGCCGACAAGTGCCATTGCTATACTTAGTCGTTGTTTCATACCCATAGACAAAGTATGGACTTTTTTATTCTTTACTTCGGATAAATCAACTATCTCCAACACTTTGTCGCTAATTGATTTATCAGGATTTCCTACCAGCGTTCTTTGTAACTCCAGATTCTGAAAAATTGTATAATTCGGATAAAGTGCAGGGTCTTCAATCATACTTCCGATATATCTTCTCATTTTTTCTCTGTCATGGGTACTCTCTTTTCCCATAATAGAATAAGTTCCTGATGTGGAATAAGTTAATCCTGTGATAATTTTCATAAAGGTACTTTTACCGGCACCATTTTCGCCGATAAAACCATAAATGTGATTCCTTTCTAAGCGGATACTCACATTATCAAGTACAGTGTATACACCATATTTTTTAGTCAGATTTTCTGTTTGCAAAACAATTTCATTCATATGCAAATCTCCTTTCTGCCTTTATGGTATAGCATCATCTTAAATATACACTTTAGGAAATCTAAAGAAAATCTTAATTCACAAGACGATATCCCATAGCATACACGGTTTCAATATAACTATCTTCTGTTATTTTAGCAATTTTCTTTCGCAAATTGCTCATATGCACATTCATTGTGTTTTCATCACTCATATATGTATCTTTGGTAATGCTTTCAAACAGATTCCTTTTAGAGAAAATTTTATTCGGATTAGATAACATCAGTTCAAGAATTGCATATTCCATCGCCGTACAAATCATTTCACTACTACCTATAAACACTCTTTTAGAAACCATATCAAGTTTCATATCCTTAAAATTTAAAATCTCTTTTTTTCCTTCTGTTCTTCTAAGTACCGCATTAATCCGGAGCATCACTTCATCAATATCGAAGGGTTTGCAAATAAAATCATCTGCCCCAAGTCTGAGCAGCTCAATTCGATTACTGACCGCATTTTTTGCCGATATTATTATAACTGGCGTATCCTTCCTAGTTCGTAGTTCACGTAAAATTTCCTCGCCACTCTTAAGCGGAAGCATCAAATCCATTATAATAAGGCTATATTCATTCTGCATTGCCAACTCATAGCCTTCCCAACCATTTAATGCACATTGCACCTCATATCCGTTACGACTTAAGATGTTACAAAGTAGTCCGCTTATATTTTCATCATCTTCAATAATCAAAATCATAGCTCATATCTCCTTAATTGGGGTTATCTTTCTATCAGCCTAAAGTTTCATTCCTTATTTTGTGCTATTTCTTGTCCACTTTACTTATCAACTTACTCAAAACACAAATAAAAAACTTATCTATCTCTTTCTTCGATAACATGAATGGTTTTTCTCTCGTTGATAATCTTATTGATATTTTCTTTTATGAATGTCGGTTTAATATTACTTGTTTCAATTTGTTCTATTGTCAACCATACCAGTTCCTCGCCTCTATCTGTGGTATGATTACACAGACTCAAATCATCATCTAAAATCTTCATATAGTAATAAAATTCTATTGTGTGGCAATCAAGCCCATCTATCTTCCCGCCAATACCCTTGAAAAAGTTTTCGCACACAACTGCAAGATAATCTACACGTGCATTAATACCGGATTCTTCCAAAATTTCTCTCTCAATACATTTGTCAGATGTTTCTCCGAGGTGTACTCCACCGCCAATCATATAATAATAGTCTCCTATGGCACTTTTTACAAAGAGCATTTTATCATTATGTATTAAAATTCCACCTGTACGGTATCTAAACCAATTATTCCCTTTTTCAGATCCACAATCGTACTTCATATATTTCTCCATCACCTTCCACTTATTGAATGAACAACTGGAATCTGTCACTTTATTCCTATCTTGTTCCACTTCCATCATATGCATTCTTTTCTACATATGTCATCATAGTATTATTTCTCCAACCATGTGCAGCAGGTATCATTAATATAGCAATAATAATCAACCACCCTTGCTTGCATAGGATTCCTGCCAATATGATCCCTATGATACACACACCTATAAGAACCATAATTGCAATGTGTTCTTTCAACCACTTAGTCTTATAAAATTCAATTCTTTCCTTAAGAGTAAAACTACTTGACTTTAGTGTATGAGCAAGATTGGTTTCTGCCACTTCTTTATATTCTTCTGCTGACAATCGCCTGCCACTTAATATTTCATTGACACTTACATCAAACAACCTACTCATAGTTAATAATATATCTGCTGGTGGTAAATAATTTCCGTTTTCCCAACGAGATACTGTTTTATTAGTCACACCCATCTTCTCTCCGAGTTGTTCCTGCGTAAGTTTCTGTTCCTTTCTAAGTTCTGCTATGAATTTTCCAATTTGTACTAAATCCATTTGTATCACCTCCACGAAAAGCATAGCAAGACAATACTTTTTTTGTCTTTACCACAAATAGCGAATCGTTGGACATTGCTCATTTTTTGCTAATCATTTCCCAAACACCTACGGTCCAAACAATAAAAAACTTGTATTGTCCGTATAGTCAGGCAGAACCTTCAAATTTCTACTTCCTTTGCAATTTAATCAGTTATACACGTCCTTTAATCTTTACATCTTTAACAAAATGAAAGTTAAGCATATATTGTCAAGTTAAAGTCTCATTGCCTTTATTGTTCTTTTCTTTCATTAAAAGCATTATAAAGGATATGACAAACATAACTATCAACATTATGTCAAATATTGAATTCACATTTATAAATAGAGTGGAATTGTTCCATTCAATATAGTCTGTCAAATTGGCAAATATATCATATACAAAATGTAGAATCATAGGAAGCAATATATTTCTAGACTTCAGATACATAACCGCATAAGCAAAGCCTATTACTCCTGTCTGCAAAAACCTATATGTATCCCAACCACCCACGATATGCAAGGCACCAAAAAGTATGAAACTTATAAAACCATACATCAATTTATTTTTTATATTTTGTGTTCCATAAAAATAACCTTCTAATATCAGAACACGATAATTAAGTTCTTCATAAAAACCGGTTGCAATCTGTTGCAGAATAATCTTTGAAATCAATAACCCTATTGCTAGCCCTGTTATCGACTTTATTCCCAAAAACAAAACTAGTAAATAATACAAAAAATAGACTACAAAGCCGCTTCCTGCAACTAATGCAGTTTTACTTCTTTTCAGACTCAAAACTTCTTTGATTGGTCTATCGTACACTTTCTTTACAATAAACAAAATGAAAATTCCAAAAATGAATCTTAATATACTACTAAAAACGTACCATGGTGTCCCTTTAAGAAACTGCATCACAAAAAGCGAGATTATCACAAAGATGCTGGCAATAACTATCGCCCAAAGTATACCTGAATATTTTTTATTACACAGTATTTTCTTCATAGATAAATCTCCTCAAATTTTAATTTGCCTACTTCTTCAAATTATTCTCTTTATTAAAGAACGCCTTTTCTAACATTGCATATTCTTGTTCAGAACATACTTCCTTACACTTTCTTTTATACTTAGTAGAACGTTCCAACATGGCCTTAATCTTTACACATGGAAATTCATTGCACTCATTACATTTGTTAACATTATGTCCTTTCGTACACTCTACTAACTGATATGTACATTGTTGATGGGAAGAACAACCACTACAAGCAATATCTTCATTCGAAACAACACATTCTCTCCAACCTACTCTATACCACAGTTCCGCAACTGCCTTTAATTCCTCATCACTATGTGCATTATATCTTGGACATTCTATGCAATTATCACCACATAAAGTTATTTTTTCTTCCATTATCTCACCTACGAATTCTTATTTTATGAAATTGCTAAAATTTCTTTTGCTAATTCATCAAAACTATCAACCGAAACACCCTCGTATGATACATTTCTACTGTTTAATAAAATAGGATTCATGCCCACTTTTTTAGCCGCATTTAAGTTACCTACTCTATCATCTATATAAATACAATCTTCTGCATTCACTCCTAATTTCTCAGTTGTAAATAAGAAAATACGCTCATCTGGTTTTTGGATTTTTAAGTCACCGCTTATGCTGATTACATCAAAATATCTATTTATATCAAATTTTTCTCGAAGATACTTGCTCCATCTACTAGAATCATTCGATATAATAGCCAACTTATATTTGTTCTTAACCTTTTCAATAAAATCAATAAAACCATCTGATAATTCTATAGTATCAAGGTATTCCTCTTCAATTTTTTCCAAATCACCTTGAAACCCAATAGTCTTCCAGACTTCAAAAGAAGTCATTTCACCAATATCCGCCTTAAACCAAGGGGTGTATATCTCTTCAGCACTTAAGTTAGGAAATGTTTGTTGTACATAAGGAACAAAATCATCTCCTGTTTGCTTTACTATTACACCATACATATCTAAAACTATAGCTTTCATATTCGAATATCTTTTCGCCAAATTCATATTTAGCAATCTAAAATTGTCTTTACAATAGCATTAATATGTATCTGCATTGTATCCAAACAAGGAACAGAACTTACTTTATCATTTAACAAAAGCGGAAGTTCTGTACAACCTAACACAATTGCTTCTATACCTTCTTCATTTTTCATACGGTTTATTACATTTTGGAAAAGTGATAATGTTTCTTCTTTTACAACTCCCAACTCTAACTCCGTAGAAATCTTTTCATTTATCAACCTGATTTCGCTTTCCGTCGGAATTACAACTTGAATTCCGTTTTTTACAAATGGTACTTTAAAGAATTCTCCCGTCATAGTAAAAATTGTACCTAATAAACCGATTTTCTTTAATTCTCTATGTTTAGCTTCTTCACAAGTTGCTTCAATAATACTAATCAATGGAATAGGTGATTGTTCCTTCAATCTATCAAATACAATATGTGGTGTATTTGCTGACAATGCTGCAAACTCAGCCCCACTTTTAGCCAAATTGTTAATTGCAGTCATTAGATATTCCGTTAATTCGTCATATTTCTTTTCATCACATAATTTTAATACATTAAAAACATTTACGCTTTCTATTGATAATTCCGGAAATATCGATTTTCCCAGTGCTTCCTGCACACCATATACAATATCGTGATAATATGGAATTGTAGATTCCGGTCCCATACCACCAACTAAACCCAATTTTTTCATAACGCGTATCCTCCAAAAATTTGTATTACTCATACTTTCCTGTTATTTCAAGTGTATTTCCATCGGGGTCAATAATATTAAAGTACCAATATGGCATATGCACATTGACATACATAAATTCAGAAATTTCCCCTATATTTGCTTTTTTCAACCTCTCATATTCTTGTTTCAAATCATCAACCTCAAAATTGAAAACAACCAAATTGTTTTTAGGAGTACCTATGTTTTTATTAAATTCATCAATATAAGCTTGATTAAATCTTTCATTCGGCTCTTTCCCGATTATTTTCACATCATATGCTTTATTATACAAGGCGATTTTATTGCTAAATTGTACCCATCTATCTTCATTTGCATATAGTGGACTTTGTTGCAGCAAAATACTATAAAACTCCAACGATTTCTTTATATCACTCACATAAATATATGTTGTTCCTAGTACCATGACAACCTCCTCAAATCTGGATTTGTTAAATTCCTTAGATTGATAAAATATCAAGTAATTCACTTATACCATCAATCACATAGTCTGCTCCAGCTTCTAATAAGCTATCTTTATCTGAATTGCCATATGTTACACCGCAGGTATAAACACCTGCATTTTTCCCCATAAGAATATCAATAGGCATATCTCCGACAACAAGTGTCTGTTCTTTACTATATGATAAATCATTCAATGTTTTTATTACTGGTTCTTCATTGGGTTTCAGTAATATTGTATCTTCCGCCGCTAACAAATAAGAAAAGAAATTAGTAATATTCATCTTGTCAAGAAATTCTCTAAGAGATTTTCCGTTTCTTGAAGTGGCAATTGTGCAGACAATTCCTTTATCTTTCAACTTGTTCAATGTATCTACCATATCTGCAAATAATGTTGGCGGTACTTTTTCTTTTATATCATCAAAAATCTTTCTATATTTTTGAACACATAAATCCAACATTTCATCTGTCAGTTCAGGATAAATATACTTAAATCCAATTTGGGCAGATAATCCAATAGTTTCTGCACAAGTTTGTTCATCTGCAACAACAAGTCCCATTTGCCTCATAGTTTCTTGTTTTGCAATTACAATTGTCTTTCTTGTATTCATTATAGTACCATCAAAATCAAAAATAATTAATTTTATATCCATAACTTCTCCCATTCATTAACAAAACAGATATTTTACAATTTAATAAATTGGTAGTTATCTAAATTTTTCTAAACGAAATAATTGTTCTTCATCAACGACAACAATGCCATTCTTATATGTATATCCCATTTTTTTATAGAATTCACACGCCGTAATTGAAGCAGGAATTTCTACACGCTTTGCTCTTAAAAAGTATTCGTCTTTCTCTAATGTTTCAATTATCTTTCTTCCAACACCCTTACCTTGATATTCTGGTAAAACAAATATGTTAAATAAACTACTTTCATCTTCTTTCCCCCAATATGGACCTATTGCTCCACAGCCTATGATAGACTCATTATCTCTAATTACATAAAAATGTGTCCAACCAGCTCTCTCAATTACACCATCTGGAGTAAACATTTTCACATCATTTTCAATATACTCTGCTGAATAATCTTTTATGTTTGTCGTCCTTAAAGTCTTAATGATTAATTTAGATACCTCATCTGCATCACTATTTTGAAATCTTCTTACGCTGTAAATATCACTCATATTATAATCTCTCCAAATTCTTATTTTCCACTCCCTACAACTTGTAACCTATTATAATAATTTCTTTTCCATATATCCGCATGTAAACGGAAAGAAATCAAATTTTTGTGTACCTATATGTTCAAATCCAAATGTTTCATACCACTTTCTTAATACTCTATTTTCTTCAACAATTCCTATATTTACCTTTACACAACCTAATTCTTTCACAACCTTAAAGGCATTCATTAAGAGTTCTTCACCTACCCCTTTATGTCTATATGCAGGAGATACACACAAATTATTTAACTCACATTCGTTATTGTCTTGTAATAACAAAGAATAATATCCCACAATAGTTCCTTGGTAATAAAATGCATACATAGGTCTATGTTCTTCAAATAATTGTTTCTTTAATTTATCCTCTGTCATAGCAAATGCTGTAAAGCCTGGTGCATTTTCAACAGTAAAACCAAACTCATTTGCAACTGTGGTAAAACTTTCTTTAATTACATTTACACATTTAGCAATATCTTTTTCTTTCACTTCTTTTATCATGATAAACACCTCGTCAAATTCTTGTTTTACGGTCTAAATTTATATTTTTACAAACCAAGCCGTATTTATTTTTCTAGTTTACGGTCATTTTTTTAATATGTATAACTAAACCGTATTACTTTCACATATTTTACGTTTATGCTCCAAATATGTAGCCTTTCAACCGTAATAGCAATGTTATATTTACGGTCACTAAAAACAACTCACCAAATCAACCGTAATTTATATGTAATTGTTACGGTTGAAATAGGCATAATCTCAATATCGACCGTAATCGTCCTAATTGTTATACAGCTCATACCCAAAAAACATAAAATCAACTGTATATACGGTCCAAATGACTTCAAATAGATTTAATGGACTATATTCTACCACATTCGTGCAAATATTTCATTATCCATATAAGTTACACGATGACTTAAAATGTGCCAATAACTATTTACTCATAAAATTAGAGAAAGTGTACACATAAAAAAGCTAAGAAGCATCTACAAAAAACGTAGATACTTCCTAGCTTTTCAATAATGAGACATCGGGGATTCTGAACCCACGGGTTTCGTCTCCCTCGTTGTTCCTAAGGAAAACAAAATCGCCACTCTTACGAGTGACGATTCCGTTTTCCTAATGAGACATCGGGGATTCGAACCCCGGACAACTTGATTAAAAGTCAAGTGCTCTACCGACTGAGCTAATATCCCATATTTATTATTTTTGAACTGGGCTAGCTGGATTCGAACCAGCGAATGCAGGAGTCAAAGTCCTGTGCCTTACCGCTTGGCGATAGCCCATCGTTAGCACCAAGCATTGAGAACACTCGATAGTGCTTTGAGGGTGGATAAAGGGATTCGAACCCTTGGCCTCCAGAGCCACAATCTGGCGCGCTAACCAACTGCGCTATACCCACCATAGGTGAGATACAGGTATCTGTTCTCTAATGTGCTCGAAGGGATTCGAACCCCCGACCCACGGCTTAGAAGGCCGTTGCTCTATCCAGCTGAGCTACGAACACATATATGCGTTTGCATACATAAAGCAGAGCTATGTCTCTGCCTTGCTGCGACTCTATCGCAACCACTCACTTCGTGAGCTAAATGTGTGACGAAAATCATCTGCACATTTTAAGCGGGTGATGGGAATCGAACCCACGTATCCAGCTTGGAAGGCTGGTGTTCTACCATTGAACTACACCCGCATATCAAATAGTGAATCGGGGTGACAGGATTCGAACCTGCGACCTCCTGGTCCCAAACCAGGCGCTCTAGCCAAGCTGAGCCACACCCCGATGAATGTTTTGCTTATTCACTTTTCCGTGACGCAAGACATATTATATTATAGGAGCATTTTTGTGTCAACACTTTTTTTAATATTTTTTATGTTTTTTTATAAGTACAAAATTTCCAGCCGATTTATTTTGCTATTTTCTATCTCTAAGACAGCATAGGAAGGTCTTCTTCCCTCTTGCCTTGGATATGTAAGACTACCGGGATTAATGACAAGTAAATTCTCGCTTTTTTCCGCCACTGGTCTGTGGGTATGTCCGTACATAACAATGCTCATATCCCGTGCTTTTGCTTCTTTTTTAATGTATTCAGGGTTTGTATTTACATAGTAATTGTGTCCGTGAGTAATCCAGACTTTGTAGTCCTCAAGCTGAATCTCTATTTCTCTTGGTAATCTGGAAAAATAATCGTTATTGCCCGCTACAAAAATGGTTTTACAACCAGCATATTGCTCAATTTCGTACTCTGACCCTTCTACATCACCGCAGTGTATGAGTAGGTCAAGATTTTTTTCTCTATCCAGTACTTTTATTAAATTGTCTTCATTTCTATGTGTATCGCTGACAATTAAGACCTTCATTTGTTTCCCCCGATTTTTTCGTTTACAGTTCTTTCTTTAAAATATCTTTCATCATAGTAAGAGCTTTTCCACGATGGCTAATTTTATTCTTTTCATCGGCATTTAATTCGGCAGTTGTTTTATTAAATTCCGGTACAAAGAAAATTGGGTCATATCCAAACCCGTTTTCTCCGGCAATTTCATAGCCAATTTTCCCTTCAATCGTCGCCTGGGTAGTAAATTCGCGTCCATCTGGTAAAACAGCCGCAATAGAGCAAACGAAACGTGCTGAACGTTTTTCCTGTGGCACATCTTTTAAAAGGTCTAAAATGTGTTGATTTTTTACGCTATACGGCGTATCTTCGCCCATATATCTTGCCGACAGTACGCCTGGTGCTTTATCCAAATAATCGATTTCCAATCCCGAATCATCTGCCAAAACAATGGCATTTGTTTCTTTTGCAATGGCTCTGGCTTTAATTAATGCATTTTCTTCAAAGGTCGTACCATTTTCTTCAATATCAACAAATATGCCCGCATCTTTCATTGAAACGATTTCCATATCCATATCCGCCATAATTTGCTTAATTTCACGCATTTTTCCCTGATTTCCTGTGGCAAAAACAATCTTTATCATTTTTCTAAATTCTCCTCGTATATTTCCATAATTGCATAATATATCCCATCTGCAATCAGTTGTTGGTATTCTTCATCTTGTAATAATTTTCTTTCTTCCTCATTTGACAAATAACCTATATTAATTTGTGCCGCTGGCACTTTTGCCTCTTTGACCAAAAAATCGTCCTCTGTGGCATCTTGTAAGCCATTGGCATTTGCTCCGGTTGTCTGTGCTACGGATTGTTCTAATATGTCAGACAACTGGATACTGCCAAAATCTTGAATAAAATAATTTCCATTATATATTGTAGTAACTCCATGTAAAGAGCTGTCTTCACTATATGCTGTGTGCAGGCTGATGAGCATATCTGCCCCTACGCTATTGGCCAGTTGAATCCTCTTTTCATTATCCACCTGTGTATCATCAGTTCTTGTGTAGTACACTTTAATATCGCTCTCTTTGAATTTTTCCTGCAGAATAAGTAATACATCTAGGGTCAGTTTTTTTTCACTGACTCTGCCTTCTGAATCACCTTTATCTTTTCCTCCATGACCTGCATCTAATATAATGATTTTATCATAAACCTCAGTGGGCTTTTGGACTTTAATTGTCAATTTGCCATTGTTCATTGTACTTTCAAATTCAAAGGTGTCTTTCATCGCAAGTTTTATCCAAAGGATATCACCAACCATATCGTAGCCCCCATATTGCACATTTTCCAAATCACCCACAATATATTCTTGGCTATAAAACTCTGCAGTTGCACCGTTTATTCCAATCCACAATTCGTTATCAATATAGTGGTTTTGTATCTGCACGTCTTCCGCTAAAATAGCATTTTCCAGTGGAATGGTTATCTGTTTGGCGTTGGAGGTGTCGTTCTGCATTAGAAGTTGATATTGTGTTTGCAAGTTTTCTGTCATTTCTGAATCCGGTTTCGTTACACCCTCATCAGAATTGGCAATGACAATTACTTTCTTGGCATCAAAATAAAACATACCCACCATGGCTATGACAAAAAAAACAAAACAGTATATGGTTGTCTTTTTTAACAATTTTTGATGCATTCTAATTTTTTCCTTCTAATTTAGCAGCCTGATTTATCGTCCTTAATTTTATTCCATTTTTATAATTTGCTTATTCCCCTTTATTTTCATTCCTTTTTGGTGGCTTAGGACCTTGGAATTGATAAAAGTAAGTTTTCATCATACCGTTATATATTTTTCTATTTTTATCAGCTTTACGTCCAATATCCTTTTCCGCATTTTCATAAGAGGTAATCATATATAATGACCAGGAATCAAGAGCTTTGTAACGTTCTCCTATGGTTTTATAAAGTGCCGGCAAATTCTTCTTTTCTTCGATTCTTTCACCATATGGTGGATTTGTAATAATGAAACCATATTTTTTTGCGTGGCTTAACGCTTCCACCGGGCGTGTCTGAAAATGAATCAATTTATCTACTCCTGCCAGTTTTGCGTTGGCTCTAGCGATTTCAACCATTTTATCATCAATATCGTAGCCTTGGATTTCCGTCTGGACACTTAAATCAAGCAAATCATTTGCCTCATCTATGGAATCATACCAAAAATGCCTGTCTACGATATGTTTCCAGTCTTGTGCGATAAAGTTGCGATTCATTCCGGGTGCCATATTGGCAGCTATCATAGCAGCTTCGATTGGAATAGTTCCACTACCACAAAACGGATCAATCAGAATTCTATCTTTTTTCCATGGTGTTAACATAATAAGGGAGGCAGCCAAATTTTCAGCAATCGGTGCTTTAGCTGTTAATTTTCTATAACCACGTTTATGTAGTGATTCTCCCGTTGTATCTAAGCCCACCGTCACTTCATCTTTCATCAAAAATACTCTGATTGGGAAGCTATCACCATCTTCCTGAAACCAGTTAATATTATAAACAGATTTCATTCGCTCAACCATTGCTTTTTTCATAATCGATTGAATATCTGAAGGGCTAAAAAGTTTACTTTTCACGCTTGCTGCCTTTGCCACCCAAAACTTTGCATTAGACGGCAAATAGTCTTCCCAAGGCAAGTTCTTTGTCCCCTGAAAAAGTTCTTCATATGTTTCTGCGTGAAAGCATCCTATTTTTAATAAAACTCTCTCCGCCGTTCTCAAGAATATATTGGCTCTCGCGATGGCTTCCTCGTCTCCTAAAAAGGTCACTCTACCATCTTCTACTTTAGTTACATCGTAGCCTATATCAGTTACTTCTCTTTTTAAAACACTTTCCAAACCAAAGTGACAGGGTAAAATAATTTCAAATGTTTTCATTCTATTCTCAACTTTCCATTATTCAGTGATATTATTGTACTTTCATATGTGTTTAGGTGTCAATTATTAAAAGTAAAAAAGAGTGCCGAAGCACTCTCTTTTATTATTCTTTAATTATTTTGTAGTATTTTTGCTTGATTCACTGTTTTTTGAGTTAGCATCAGAAGAACTTTTTGTAGTGTTGTTAGCATCGTTAGACGCTTTGTTCTGTCCACCATTTTTGTAATCGTTCTTATAATCGCTTCTACAATCATTTTTTGCCATATTTGTAACCTCCTATAAATTTGCTACACTTATAGTGTTACTCATAAACAAAATTATATGTTGGAAAATTTTAACTATTATTTTTTCTAGCACTATTCACACGATTCTCCAACTGCTTATTGGCAATGTATCTATCAATAACAGGATTTTCTGCAACCAAACGACAACCATATAACAAGTATCTATCAGTTTTATCCATACGAACAACTCGTCCATTCAGTATAAAGTCTTCTTCAAAACTTTTGTCCGAAAATTCTAGCTGCATTACGTCATTTTTATGTACGCTAATAGGTGTATTCATATCTACTAAAACCGCGTATCCACTTGAACTAATATCTTTTACTAAAACATCGAATGGTCTGCCACCCATAATGGTCGCCCTACCTTCGATTCCAAGATATAATCTAAAATTTTCTCGTCTATTAATTTTTACACCCGATAAATTGCTTGTAACAACGTGATATGGAACATTATCACGAATCTCTTTTCCAATATGTACTACCTGCCACAAATATGGCGATTTTTCTTCTTCATAAGCAATCATTGATATCGAAACATTCGCAGAATCAAAGTTTAAAACTGCACCTTCATATACAAATGGTTCTACGTACAATTTATCATTTTCTACAAATACAATATTAGAATTCAGCGAAATGTTGGTACGTGCATTCGCTATTGTTATGCTCATTTTATGTTCAGGTGTAAGTTCATAAATTTCCATAAAATATTAACCCCTCAGATTTTTACTACCCCTTTGTTGCATATACAACATCATACTATAAATTGTATTAAAATACAAACAAAAAAGTTCCAAAACACTGAATTTTGGAACTTTCTTTTTTAGCGTGCGTTAGAAGATTCGAACTCCCGACCTTTTGGTCCGTAGCCAAACGCTCTATCCAGCTGAGCTAAACGCACATATTAAAATAAAAAAACTTAGTAGAACTAAGTTTTAAGGTGTTTATTAATGCCGGCGACCGGAATCGAACCGGTACGGGAGGTTAGTCCCGCAGGATTTTAAGTCCTGTGCGTCTGCCAGTTCCGCCACGCCGGCACATATATAAACATTGCTAATCACTTAGCTACATATCGGATTACTCCGAAATGGGACCTACAGGGCTCGAACCTGTGACCCCCTGCTTGTAAGGCAGATGCTCTCCCAGCTGAGCTAAGATCCCAAGTGAATTATTTTTCGAGTTTTTCACATAAAGTGACGACCCAGATGGGACTCGAACCCACGACCTCCGCCGTGACAGGGCGGCGCTCTAACCAACTGAGCCACTGGGCCAAAATATTTAAATGGACCTTCGGGGACTCGAACCCAGGACCGACCGGTTATGAGCCGGTTGCTCTAACCAACTGAGCTAAAGGTCCAAATACCCTTTTAGGGTCAACATTTACTAAAAAGCCGATGATCGGACTCGAACCGATAACCTGCTGATTACAAATCAGCTGCTCTGCCAATTGAGCCACATCGGCATAAATGTCAAATGACTCCGACGGGAATCGAACCCGTGTTACCGCCGTGAAAGGGCGATGTCTTAACCGCTTGACCACGGAGCCATAACTCCCCCTGTTGGACTCGAACCAACGACACTGCGATTAACAGTCGCATGCTCTACCGACTGA
>JBGVKZ010000036.1:0-155583 GCA_045124055.1 Lachnospiraceae bacterium
CACATAGGACAGCATCTGTTACGGCAGGAATTATAATGAATCTCCGGCTGACCGCAATCTTCGCATATGCTGACATTGGCGCCGTAAGCTCCGGTTTTACAGTTAATAATGCAATGAGCAACCTTAGCCTGTTGCGACGAAGGTGTATATTTGTCCAGATATTTTGGGTAAAAACGATGAAATATATCCTGTACAGTTGGTTTATCCATGGATATCACCTGCTTCCCTGTCAAAAGGACTGGTGATGCCAAGAACCGTTTTATTGCTTAAATGAAGGTATACCTCAGTGGATTTTGGGTCACGATGTCCAAGGAGTGTCTGGATATATCGAAACTCTACACCATTTTCTAACAAATGCGTCGCAAAAGCATGGCGCAAAGTATGTGGTGAGATATGTTTTGTAAAGCCAGCTTTTTTACATGTGTTTCTAAGGTACTGTTGAACCGCAGACTGGGTAATGCGGTTATGTGGCTTGTTTTTCTGAACAAATAAAGCTTCCATAGGTTTATTATAGGCAAACCAGTATTCTGTCAGGATATCCAACGATTTCTGAGAAAGTATGGTATACCTGTCAATACGAGATTTTGATTTCCGTACATGAACCGTCATATTTGTTCTGGAAATATCACAATAATCTAAGTATACGGCTTCCGAAACGCGAAGACCGGAACCATACAACAAGGAAAATATTGCTTTGTATTTGATATCATCCCAAGGTTTATGTAAAACTCTGCGGAAAAAGAAATGAATGGCAGAATTATAGTGATTAAGTGTTGTGGCTGCAATGGTTTCCTGTTTGAAAAGAAGGAAATCTCTTACGTCCTGAGCTGAAATATCCTGAGGATCTTTTCCTGTATATTCAAGGAAACGTAGTATAAAATCTGTATAAGTTTTGATTGAACTATCTGCAAGATTGCGAAGCTTTGCTTCAATATGTAATTGTTTAATATATTCTTCGTACATAAATGACCTCCGTAAAATAAATGAAATGTTAATTGTTCCATAATCTCTACGGTGGTGCATTAGCAAAATAAAACTGCTTGTGTAAGCAGCCTAAAAGTGGTATTCTTTTCATAGGCAGTTGGTCGGGACTAAGTCCGTTGTTTGATATTTGTTATTGGTCGTACTTTAACAATACTATCTTGGGACAATCCTGTCACTGCCTTTTTTAGAAAAAGTTGAAAAAATTGCGTCACAGCCTTGGCAGGCCATCGCGCAGCGATTTTGTTCAATCTGAAGTTTGCATTCCATTATGCTTTTCTGACTACGATTGTCATATTAAAAAAATCTGCATTCATCTCGGCAAAGATTTCACCATCCATCTTACGCATCAGTGTTTTGCAAATATAAAGTCCAAGTCCGCTCCCTTTTATACCGTTACTATTGCTTCCACGATAAAAGGAATCGAAAAGATTGGGAAATTCTTCTTTCTTTAAGTTACATCCTGAATTCCTAATATGTATTAATTTACAATCTTCTTCCTCATCAAAGGAAATACGGATACTCTTGCCATCACCATATTTTATGGCATTTTCCATAACATTTTGAAGAACTTCAACTATGCGTTCCTTATCCCCTTTAAGGAGACATTCTGCAACTTCATCCACCTGAAATTCGGTGTGAATTACAGACAACTTATCTTTATAATAGTTTTCTATGTCCTTAATAACCTCCGAAAGATAATACTCGCCCATATTCACTTCCAAATTTAAAAAATCTTCTCTTGAGGCAGTTACAATTTCATCCACATACCCCTTAATTTCTTTTACATTCCTTGTAATGCCCTGTAATGCTTCGTCCTTTTTTTCCTTTGTATCGTACAAATCCTCCGATAATGCTTTCGAATACAATTCAATGGAAGAAAGCGGCGTTTTAATATCATGGGACAATGAAAGAATCAATGTCTTTTGTTCCTTTTGAAATTCAAGTTCCCTCGCCTTGTTCTCCTCCAACTTTTCACGGAGCATGTCCATTCCCCACAAAAAACGCCCAAACAGCTTACTTTTTTCTTCTTTTATAGGCATGGACAAATTCCCTTTTGCCAGTTCATAAGATAAATTACCTATGTCATGAAAGGGTCTTAAAATTTTATAGTATACATATACGAGCACAATAACCGTCGCGACCATCATACAAAGAAACAAGATATTTATATATAATGGTAATATTGAACTTCTTTCCTCTACATACTCTATCCGATACAGTTTACCGTTTATTTCTTCCACTAGATAATCGTTAGCACAAGATCTTCCGGCAACAAACTCACTGATTCCTACTATCAAATCATACTTATCTAAACTAATTGCTTCTATTTCGGAAAACTCTATTTTTTGACCTTCTATCTCTTTATTCAAACGTCTTGCTTCCACAAGATATTCCCTTCCACCGTTGCCATCATTTTGCTGAAAATACATTATATTAACTGAAACTATAAGCACTATCTCTACAATGATAATTAAAAGTGTAAAAAATTTAAACTTACTCAAATCGGTATCCTACTCCCCACTCCGTAATAATATGTTTCGGTTTTTTAGGGTCTTCCTCTATTTTCTCACGTAGCCATTTAATATGTACCGTCAAGGTCTGCAATTCTGATTCACTATCACTTCCCCAAACGTTATTAAACAAATATTCCTTCTTCATAGTCACATTTTTATTCTCAATTAGAAGTTTTAAAAGTTCAAACTCCTTTTCAGTAACTTCTTTCTTCTGCTCATCTACAAACAAAGACTGTTGTACAGTATTTAACCGTAAATTTTCCTCTATAATATTTTCCTGACCATATTTTCTTTTAAATATACCTTTAATCTTTGCAATTAAAATATCAATATCATAAGGTTTCTCTATATAATCATCTGCACCAAGATTAAGTCCTTTTAGTTTATCATTTTTTTCCACCTTAGCACTGGCAATCAATATATGTGTATTAGACATTTCTCTGATTTTGGAGCATACCGCAAACCCATCCATCCCAGGAAGCATAATATCTAATATAATTAATTTGGCACCATATTTTTCCCATAATGCTAAAGCCTTTTCGCCGGTGTCTACCAAACTCACCGTATAATTCTCTTTTCTAAGAAAATCACACAGCACAGTACCTATTTCTATGTTATCTTCTACAATCAAAATATCCAACACGACTCTTATCTCCCTACTTTTTTTGTCACAATTATCTCATGATTATTTTTTCTTACGTATCCTTCCTCAATATTCCTAAATACTCCTCATACGCAAACACTCTATTTCTCGCAGCATTGGTTGTCTCCTGCAAAATACCAAGTTCCACAAGTTTCTTCACAGCCGTAGCTACTGTATTATAACTAATATCTAATTCCTTAGCAGTTCTCTTAATATCAATAATCGGATACTGCTCAATATAATCAAAAACTGCTCGTAAATTATCTTTGCTTCGAGTTGTCTTTGGAAGTTTTTCTATATTAGTATCATGCAATGCAGAAAGCTGACGAATTGCTTCTAAAGAATCCGATGCTGCTTTACTCACCGCTTCCAAAAAGAATCTTATCCATTGTTCAAAGTTACCGCTTCTTCTAACTTCACTAATTCGGTCATAATATTCTATCTGATTCTTTTTCAAAAAATAGGATATATAAATGACCGGTTTAGTAAGCAATCCCTGTTCCATCAGATAGAGTAATATCAACAACCTTCCGATTCTTCCGTTACCGTCCAAAAACGGATGTATTGTTTCAAATTGATAATGAATCAATGCAACTCTAATCAATGGATCATAATCCGTATTCTCATTAATATATTTCTCCAAATCAGACATGGCATCTTGCATATCCTCTACATTTGGTGGAATATATCTTGCATCTTTTAATGAGCAATTAGTAGGTCCAATCCAATTTTGGGAATGTCTGAATTCTCCCGGAGTCTTATCCTGTCCGCGAACATTTTCCATTAATACTTCATGCATCTCTCTTATTAATCTGCAACATAAAGGTAAACTTTCCAGACGTTTCAATGCATACTGTGTTGCTTTCACATAATTAATAACATCTGAAACGTCAAGATTTGCATTTGCTTCCACTTCCGGATCTAATACATCATCAAGAGTACACTGTGTACCTTCTATTTGCGAAGAAATCAATGCTTCTTTTCTAACATACATTGATATAAACAAATCTGCATTGGAAATCAACTGTGATGCAGTATCAAGTTTTACAAGTTGTTTATTTGCATCTATTAAAAGTTTTACAATTTCCTCATCCATTTCAATTTCCGGTATGGGTGGCAATGGATTTGGTTTAAAAGATTGATACGTAGCCTCTCCTGTTAAATTGTCAACATATATTCCTGCTCGACTCATATATTTTCACCTCTTTTTAAAATAACTACATTTAGTATACCCTTTTTATTTCAAAAAGTCATTAGGTTTTTAAAATAAAAGCACTTGTTCCTGCGCTTTATTTCAAAAAGTCTTTTTCAGAAGTGCTATAGCTGCTTTTCTTCTCAAATACACCTTATAGCTCATTACATACAATTCATCATAATCATTTCTTATGATAGGAAACGGCATATCGATGTTTTCACATATTCTAACAATCTCTGCAGGATTTTTTAGTTTTTGAATGGTGATTGCATCTAATTCATAATTCTGATTGGACTCAATACTCTAACATGTTCTCTATAAATATACCGTAACCACGTGTAGGATCATTGACTAAAACATGAGTCACGGCACCCACAATTCGCCCATTTTGGAGAATTGGCGAGCCCGACATACCCTGCACGATTCCTCCAGTTAAGGATAACAGTTCTTCGTCCGTTACGGTAATTTTCATAGATTTGTTGATATTGTCCGCATCTAAATATATTTTATCAATGTTAATATCAAAATACTTTGTTTCCTCGTTTATGGTACACAGTATTTGAGCTTTACCAGTTTTTATCTCATTTTTATACGCAATTTCCATACCGGAATAGGAAAAATTATCTGCCATACTATCTAGCAAATACTCCGTTTTACTTAGGTCATACACTCCGTATATTCCTGTTTCATAATTGTACTCAATATCGCCAAGTGGCTCTTGCCCATAAAAAATTACTCCCGACATTTCTCCGGGCGTCCCCTTTTCACCTTTTCGAATACCTAAAATTTCGGCTGGATACAGGTTTCCATCATCAACACGTAGAATGGTCTGTATGTCTAAATCAATAATACCGTGACCTAATGCTCCAAATTCACCTGTTTGTGTAATATAAGTCAGCGTTCCAATTCCTTGAGCATTATCCTTAATCCAAATACCCAATTTGTATTCTCCTGCTTCATTTTCCTTCGGTGTTATTTCCACTTCCTTTATTACACTATCTCTTTCTATTGTTAAAATCTGTGCTTTTCCTTCACTGGCATCTATATAGGATACTAAATCATATTTACTATCTAATGGAATATCATTGATAGCCAAAATATAATCTCCCGGATAAAGTAAATCTTTAGAGGGCTCACAGTCTTTTCCTTCACTGTCTTTAAACTCTCCCGTTTCCACCACCAGTAAGCCCTCTGTGTCCGCGTAAATACCAACAGGAACTCCTACGGGTATAATTTTGACTTCATCGACAACACTAATATCAACACTTTTTAAGGGAATAAGACCAAACAATTTTGTTTTTAAAACATAATTTTCTGGTCTTGAAGCAATAAATGTAACATCATTATTAAAATCGACTTCCATAATTGCCCGGGAAGTTGCATTGACGGAATCCTCCTCATCATTTGATAAATATATCGTTCCACTTACTGGTAAATCGTAGGATAAAACCTGCTCTTTTTTCGTTTCAATCACAATCGTTTGTGGAATCTTATCATAATAAGTTTTATATACATAGGCAAAACCTAAAATTAAAATCAAATTGACAAGGGAAATTAGAACAATTCTATAAATTAATAATGCTTTTGTTTTCATACTTCCCTCCTGTAAACTATAAAATAAAAAAAGAAAGCATAGTCACAAACTACGCCTTCTTAGTATATGAATTTCTCGTATAAATATCGCTGTATTATGCTTCATTTTTTGCCATTTTTTTCATTTCAATGGCATTATTTCTTACTGCCTCCGTAATACTCATTCCACCTAACATTCTTGCCAATTCTTCCACACTTTCCTTTTCAGAAAGCATAGAGATTCCAGTTACCGTAGCATCACTTGTTACATTCTTTTCAATCAATAAATGTGCATTGGCTCTGGCAGCAATCTGCGGCAAATGGGTAATACATAAAAGCTGGTGACATTTTGCTAGTTTCCCCATTTTTTCGGAAACGAGCCAGGCTGTTTTACCACTGATACCTGTATCAATTTCATCAAATACAAGAGTATCAATTTCATCTTTTGAGGCAAGAGAAGTTTTAATGGCCAACATAATTCTGGAAAGTTCACCACCACTTACTACATTGGCAAGAGGTTTCATTTTTTCTCCAGGATTTGTAGAAATCACCATTTGCACCACATCAAAACCCTCTGCTGTTATTTTATCTTCTGAAGACTCTACTAAAATAGAAAACTCTACCTGTAAAAAGTTCAGTTCCTGTAAAGCTACTTTAATTTCTTCTTCCAAAATTTGTGCAGAATGTTTTCGAATATTGGAAATTCTATCGCAAAGATTTAAGACCTCCTTATAAAGCTGTTTCTCTTTCCTAGAAAGTTCGTCTCTAAATAATTCATAATTCGAAAGCCTGTCTATCAATTCTTCACACTCTTTCTGGTGTGATAGAATCTGTTCAATGGAATTGCCGTATTTCGCTTTTAAATGGTTTAAAGCATTGATTCTATCTTCTGTAACCTTAAAATCATTTTCATCAAATTCCATTGTCTGCATATAACTACGCATACTTCTGGTAAAATCCGAAAGATAATCTTCAATTTCACTCAACTGATTACTAAGATTTTGTACATCCTCATCATAACTTTCCACTGAATGAAGTTCTCTAATGGCTCTGCCGATTAAACTTCCAGCTCCACTATCGTTGTCATTTTCTGTGTAGGAGGCTGCCAAATTCAAGCTTTCCAGAATCTTTTTGGAATGAATCATTTTCTTATAAGTGCTTTCTAATTCCACATCTTCGCCTACCATTAATTTGGCGTTATCAATTTCTTCAAACTCAAATTCCGCTAAAGATAATTCCTTTTTTCTAGCCGTTTCATCTAAAGCCTCTTCTTCCAATTTTTCCCGTACTTCTTTATATTCCTGATAAACTTCTTTCAATTTTTGCTTACAATCAGTAAGTTTTTGACCACAGTAAGTATCCAAAATCTCTTTTTGCTTACTTTCTTTTAACAATGACTGGTGTTCATGTTGCCCGTGAATATCCAAAAGAAGTTCTGATAATTCTTTAACCTGCTTAATGGTAACTGTTTCGCCGTTAATTTTACTGACGCTTCTTGTCTGAGATATTTTTCTGGAAATAATAAATCTGTCATCTTCTGGAAAAATATCCATTTCTTCAGCTTTGGCTAAAATTTTTTCATCTTTTGTAAAAAAAACTAGTTCTACATAGGCAAATTCTTCACCCGTGCGGATTAAGTCTTTATCTGCCTTTGCCCCAAGGGCTAAATTAATGGAACCAATTAATATAGACTTTCCGGCACCTGTTTCACCGGTTAGTACATTAAGTCCATCTTTGAATTCCACTTCTGCTTCTTCAATAAGTGCGAGATTTTTTACTTTTAAGCTTTCTAACATATGTTTCTCCTTTTGTACCTTCTCTCTGAACAATTCCGAAACATAATCTATCCAATTAACTGCTCAATCTTTTGCATTAAAGCTCTGGTTTCTTCCGTAGTTCTGACCGCAACCATAATTGTATCATCGCCTGCAATGGAGCCTACAATTTCTTTAAATTTTATGGCGTCTAATGCCGCAGCAACAGCCATCGCCATACCGGCTACTGTCTTGATAACTAAAATATTTTGTGCCATATCCATAGAAACAAATCCATCCGATAAAACACGAATGTATTTATCACTCAAATTGGTATCTTCCTGTCTTAATAATACATACTTTTGTTTTCCATTTCCACAAGGAATTTTGGATAAATGTAAAGCTCTAATGTCTCTGGATACTGTTGCCTGTGTTACCTGATATCCTGCATCTTTTAGTCTCTGTGCCAATTCTTCCTGGGTTTCAATTTCATATTGTTCAATTAATTCAATGATTTCGCTATGTCTGTTTTTTTTCATCTTTTTTCCTTAAATTAATCTCTCATTTTACTATGTAATACTTCCAAAAAACCTGCTTCGCTAAGCTTCACAATTTTAGTGGTAGCACTGGATTTTTGGATAATTACCTTGTCATTGGAATACAAAATTTCCTTATAATTTCCGTCAAAATTGACTTCTACTTCCTGCACCTGCCCATCCCTACCGTGAGCAATTTCTATTTCCACCACATCAAGAGGGGACAAAATGACCGTCCTTGTATTAAACGTATGAGGACAAATTGGTGTTAAAAGCATCAACTCTGCCTGTGGTGTAGCGATAGGCCCTCCTGCCGATAAATTGTAACCGGTTGAGCCTGTTGGTGTAGACACCATAATTCCATCTCCACTATACACTTTCAAAAGTTTCCCATTCACATAGACATTGTAATGAATTACTGCCAAAGAACCTTTTCGTGTAATAGAAATCTCATTCAAGGCACACATTGGAGGCATTTTTTCACCGGATTTGTGAATTACACCATTTAACATCATTCTGGATTCTATATGATATTCGTCTTTTAAAAGGCTCTCTAAAGCATCTTCTAAACTACCAACCTCTATTTCTGTTAGATATCCTTTTGTTCCCATATTAATACCAATCATAGAAATATCCGTATTTAAGTTTTCTCTGGCTGCTTGAAGCATCGTTCCGTCGCCACCTAAAACTAAAATACATTGAGTATCCTTTGGAATATCCAAATGGCTTTCATTTTCCTGCTCACATAAATTATCTACAAAAACCTGGCATCTTGCGTTATGTGAAGTAAGATAATTTTGAATACGTTCTGTAACTTTTAAGTCCGTATCCTTATTTGCATTGGTAATTACAAAAAACTTTTCCATAATCTTCCCTATATACTATGATGCTCCTGCATCAGTTTTTTACGTTATACATCTAAAGTTGTATGGGCCGCTTTTACTGTCTCACAAATGATTTTCTGATTATCTGTCTGCTGGGAAAAACCATTGCCATTTTCCATAGCTTCTTTTAGTCTTAATAAAACACTGCTCTCGGTATCTTCCAAATGACTTTCCGAAAGGTTTGGTTTCTTTTCAATATAAATTAAATATTCAATATTTCCTTCCGGTCCTTTAATTGGCGAAAAATCAAGTGCTAAAAAAGAAAAGTCCAAAATATCAAGGAAATCAAATATTTTTTCAATGACTTCTACGTGAACTTTTTGTTCCCTGACAACTCCTTTTTTTCCCACCTTTTCTTTTCCAGCTTCAAACTGTGGTTTAATAAGACATACCATTTTGCCGTTATCTTTTAAAAGATTTCTTGCTGGCAACAAAATCTTGGTAAGTGAAATAAAGGACACATCTACGGAGGCAAAATCCAGGTCATCTTCTATATCTTCTCTGGTTAAATAGCGGAAGTTTGTTTTTTCCATACAAACTACTCGTTCATCATTTCTAAGTTTCCACGCAAGCTGACCATGTCCTACATCCACAGAATATACCTTTGTTGCCCCATTTTGTAGCATACAATCGGTAAATCCACCTGTGGAAGCTCCAATATCCATACAGACTTTTTCTTCCACATTGACACCAAAATTTGCTATCGCTTTTTCTAACTTTAATCCACCACGGCTAACATATTTTAAGGTATTTCCCTTTACGGTAATCTCAACTTTTTCTTCTTCAAAAGTTGCCCCTGCCTTGTCCTCTCTTTGACCATCAACAAAAACATTGCCTGTCATAATGATGGCTTTCGCTTTTTCTCTGGACTCAGCAAGACCCTTTTTTACTAAAAGTACATCTAAACGTTCCTTCATCTGACTCTCTACAAACTTTCCTTATAGTGTTTCTTCAATTTTTTTGATAATACTATCTGCATCAATGTGAATCTCTTTTCTAAGCTCATCCACATTGCCATGCTCTACATATTCGTCCGGAATACCAATCGTAATCAACGGATTCGTAAGTGCCTCTTTCTTCATATAATCGCACACTTTTTCACCAAAACCACCACTTAAAACATTTTCTTCCAAAGTAACAATAACCTTATGGTTGGCCGCCGCTTTTTCTATCATATCGGTATCCACTGGTTTTACAAATCTAGCATTACATAAACTACACTGGTATCCTTTGGCTTTCAACTTTTCATAAATTTGTAAGCCTGTTTTTACCATACTTCCTATTGCCAAAATGGCAATTTCTGATTCGTCGTAAATCCATTCTGCTTTTCCGTACTCAATACTGCTACGATGTTCCTTTAATCCATCATAGGCCTCACCTCTTGGATATCGAATGGCGATTGGTCCATCAAAGGCTACCGCAAATTTCAACATATCCGAAAGTTCCCACTTATTTTTAGGGGCCATAATATGCATATTGGGTATACTGGATAAATAGGACAAATCAAAAATTCCCTGGTGGGTCTCTCCATCACTACCTACAAGTCCCGCCCTGTCAATAGCAAAAATGACCGGCAGATTTTGAATACAAACATCGTGTAATATTTGGTCATAGGCTCTTTGTAGGAAAGAAGAATAAATGGCAACAATCGGTTTCAAGCCTCCTGCTGCAAGTCCGGCTGCAAAAGTTACGGCGTGTTCCTCTGCAATGCCTACGTCAAAAAATCTATCTGGATAAGCATTCTTAAATCGCTTTAATCCGGTTCCATCTGGCATAGCCGCCGTAATGGCAACCACCTTCTCGTCTCTTTGCCCAAGCTTCATCATAACCGTAGAAAATACATCGGTATAATTCGCCTTATCTCTTGGGTGCGACGGAACACCAGTTTCTATATCAAATGGTTCTGCACCGTGGAATCTTGCCGGGTGGCGTTCCGCAGGTCCATAGCCTTTTCCTTTCTGAGTTTTTACATGAATGAGTACAGCACCTTTTACACGCTTTGCTTCCTGAATAACACGAAGCATAGCTGGAATATCGTGTCCGTCTACCGGACCTAAATAGGTAATTCCCATATCTTCAAAAAACATACCCTGAATCATCAGATGCTTGACACTACTTTTGGCACGACGAATTCCTCTTACTACGGCATCGCCCTTGGGCATACTCTTTAATGTGTTATAAACTCCTTCTTTCAAATTCAGGTATTTATCCGCGGTACGAATGTCATTCAAATATTTGGATACACCGCCCACATTTTCTGCAATGGACATATTATTGTCATTTAAAACAATCATAAAGTTGCTCTCTAAACTGGCCGCATTATTTAAAGCCTCATATGCCATACCACCGGTTAAAGAACCATCTCCAATGACAGCCACAATGCGATTGTCTTTTCCTTGAATATCTCTCGCTTTGGCTAACCCTAATGCAGCGGAAATTGATGTAGAGCTATGACCTGTATCAAAAGCATCACATTTGCTCTCTTTTCTCTTAGGAAAACCGCTCATTCCACCGTGTTTTCGCAGATTGTCAAACCCTTCTCGTCTGCCAGTTAACAATTTGTGAGTATAAGACTGATGTCCTACGTCCCATACAATTTTATCCTCTGGTAAATCAAGGGATAAATGCAGTGCCATTGTCAATTCTACGGTTCCCAGATTAGAACCCAAATGTCCGCCAGTTACACTGATTTTCTCAATTAGAAACTGTCGAATCTCTTTTGCCAAAATGTCATAATCTGTAACATCTAATTTTTTAATATCATTTGCTTCATTAATTTGCTCAAGTAACATAAAAATCCCTCTTTTCAAGGTTATTTTTCTCTATCAATAAGGTACTCTGTCAATTCACTTAAGAAATGATTGTCTTTTTCGTAATTTTTTAGTAAGGAAACAGCCTCTTTCGATAAAGCTTCTACGTCCTGTTTTGCCACTTCAAGACCTTTTAAGGAAACATAAGTCAGCTTTTCATTTTTTGCATCGCTTCCAATTGGTTTTCCAAGAATTTCTTCCGTTCCAATAACATCTAGAATATCATCTTGAATTTGGAAGGCGATTCCGATATTGTAAGCTATCTTTTCAATCGTCTGAATTTCCGTTTCACCAGCTCCCGCTAAAATAGCACCTATCATCATAGCACTTTCGATAAGAGCCGCTGTCTTATGCTTGTGAATAAATAATAAGGTTTCTTCGTCAACTACCTGATTTCCAGCTTCCGTTTCAATATCCACCGTTTGTCCGCCAATCATTCCATAAATCCCCGCCTTTGTGGCAAGTACTTTCATCGCCTTGGCAACAGTCTTAGGGTCTATCTCATAATCAAAAGCTTTTATAGCCGTTTCAAAAGCATAGTTTAAAAGTCCATCTCCTGCTAAAATAGCCAAGCCCTCATTATATTGAATATGAGTTGTGGCTCTACCTCGTCGCAAATCATCATTATCCATAGCCGGCAAATCATCATGTACTAAAGAATAGGTATGTATCATTTCGATAGCCGCCATAAAGGGTTCAATAACCGCACTTTGATTTTCTAAAATCTGTCCCCCAAATAATTCAAAAGTGGCCTGCATCATAACAGGACGAAGTCTTTTGCCACCACCTAAAACACTATAATTCATTGCTTCACATATAATCTTTTGTAAGCCTTCCTCTTTTGGCAAAAACCTTTTAATCACTTCTTCTGCTTTTTGGGTTCTTTGTTTAAATTCCTGATTAAAACTCAACTAACTCACCAACCTCATTAATTTCCAGTACTTTTTTCTCCACATAGTCAATTTTTTCGTGACACTGTTTCAATAAATCCATACCTTCTTTATATATTTTAAAAGAATCTTCTAAAGTAATATCTTCAGATTCCAGACTTTGAAGCTTTTCTTCTAGCTGCTCAAAGGTCTCTTCCAGAGTCATTTCCTTTTCTTCTTTTTTACTCATAAACTACCTACTCTCTATCTATCCGTTTTGTTTCTAAGACTTTGGCAGTTGCCATACCATTTGAAACGTGAATTTGAATTTTATCACCACACTGAAATTTCTCAATATCTTTTAAGCATTGACCTTCCTCGTTTTGCACATAAGAAAAACCGCTGCCTAATTTATTGATAGGTGAAATACGTTTCATAATCTCCGCATTCAGTTTGAGTCTATTTCTATTTTCCAAAAGTTTTGCCTGCATACCCTGTTCTAATCGTTTTTCCATATCCAAAATATGCATTCTCTTTTCTTTTATCTGATTCATAGGACTTAAATAATTAAGCCTTGTTTCTAAAGACGAATACACATATTTGCAACGTGCAATTTGACCTTTCATCTGTTTATAAAAAGAAAAGGAATATCCGGCAAGTTTTTCTTCCAATTCAACTATATCTGTTACCACCAGTTCTGCTGCCGCTGACGGTGTAGGTGCTCGTAAATCTGAAACAAAATCTGCAATGGTCGTATCGGTTTCGTGTCCTACCGCAGAAATAATTGGAACAGAGCAATCAAAAATTGCTTTCGCAACTTCTTCCTCATTAAATGCCCATAAATCCTCAATACTTCCGCCGCCTCTACCAACTATCATTGCGTCTACGCCAATGGATTCCAAAGCACGAATTCCATTTACAATACTGGAAACTGCCGCATCACCTTGCACAATGGCAGGATACAAAATAATCTGAATATATGGATTTCTTCGTTTGGATACATTGATAATATCCCGAATGGCAGCTCCTGTTGGTGCCGTAACAACACCTAAGGTTTTTACATATTTTGGAATGGCTCTTTTGTACTCTGTGGCAAACATACCCATTTCTGACAGCTTTAATTTGAGTTTCTCAAATTTCTCATATAAAGCTCCCTCGCCATCTAAGGTAATCTCTCTGGCATACAGCTGATATTTTCCATCTCTTTCATACACATCTACGGAGCCGGCTACAATAATTTGCATTCCTTCCCTTAATTGAAAATTAAGACCGTTTCGGTTCCCTGCAAACATCACGCATGCCATGGTTCCCTTCCGGTCTTTCAACGTAAAATATATGTGTCCTGAAGTATGGTATTTGCAGTTGCTCACTTCACCTTTTACATAAACAGACTGCAGTAAAAAATCTTGTGTAAACATATTCTTAATATACGAATTCAACTGTGCTACCGTATATACACTATGTTTCATACCAAATCCTCTATGCTGCAAATTTAGCTAATACACCATTGATAAATTTCGGTGACTCGTCTCTACCGAACTTTTTAGCTAATTCTACCGCTTCATTAATTGCTACTCCTGTTGGAATTGTCTCATCAAAAACAATTTCGTAAACAGCAAGACGCAAAATAGTCAAATCTACTTTACCCATTCTTCCTGTTTTCCAACCTTCTGCTTTTTCATTAATCATTTCATCAATCTGAGTTACTTTTTCAATAATTTTCTCATATTTTTCCGTGATTTCTTTTTTCAGTTCTTCTGAAATTACCATTTCATCATCTTCTGAAACAACCACTTCATCATTATCAAAAAATAACTCTTTTTGCTCTGTCATGGCACTTGGTTCATTAAATTCCACACGGAATAATAACTTGAACACCTGCTCACGCATCTCTCTCCTAGACATAGTTCTTTCCTCTGATTATCTATTTTTGTACCTGAATACCTGCAATACGAACATTGACATATTCTACATTCAAGCCTGTCATATTTTCAATCGCATTTTTTACTTTGAGCTGAACCTTCTGACAGGTTGCAGGAATATTATAACCATATTTCATTGTTACAGATAAATCCACAACTACCTTTTTACCAATCACTTCTACACGAACACCTTTTGTAAGCTTTTTCACACCTACTTTGCTCATAAGCTCATTGGTAATATTACCTGCCATAGCAGATACACCATCTATTTCCGTAGCGGCAATTCCAGCTACCATTGCTACAACATCGTCCGCAATCTGAACTGTTCCACAATTTTCATTGTCCTGTAATACAAATACATTTCTTCCTGTATCTTTTTCCATAATGGAACCTCCTTCATAAAAATCCCGTTATCAAATATTATACCAAAAGGGAAAAGATTTGCATAGTCTATTTCAGCCAAAATTCCAATAGCAAAAGTTCTTCTCCATCATAATAAGACACTGTATCCTTACTATTTTCCAAATAATCAAAAATATGCTGGTCTTCTATGAGATATGAATAAATCTCACGGTATACTACCTGGTCACTACACTTAATTTCTACATAGCCTTTCTGACTTTCATATGCTTTTGTGAAAACATTTGCCAGTTTCTCTGTGTCAAGGCCTTCAAAATAGTATCCCTCTTTTACATAATAATTATTTTCAGAAGCAATACATTCTGGTAACTCCACTACACTATTTATTGTGTGCGTTTTAGAAATTTCTTCCGTAGTTACGCAGAAAAATCCATAATTCACCATTCCAACGCTTGGCTGGGTTCCGTCTGCTACCGTATAAGAATCATCGCCCCATGTTACATCTAAGTGATAATACTGCCCGTCCAACAAAAGCAGATTCCAGGCATGTTCTTCTCCCGGATTTGCCGTTCCGTTGACTATCGTACACAAAATGTCCTGTTTCAGCAATAAATACTGCATTGCCTTGGCATATCCCATACATACCGATTCCCCATTTAGAAATACGGAACAGATATTCTGGCTATCTTTGGCATTCAGATTATATTCTGTGTTCATAATAATATAATCATAAATATATTTGACTTTCTCATAGTCAGACGCATCATCTGGCAAACCGGCAAAACAATTTTCCACATAAAGATTGATTTGACCATCGATTGCTTCCTTTTCTTCCTTCGTCTTTGAATAAGTACCTTCAAAACCTAATTTGGTTACAACATCGTTCTGGGAATATGTGGTATAAGTATAACCTTCCACATAATATAATTCCGGGTGGTCATTTAACACACAGTTAAATGCCTTTTCTATCCGGTCAGTATCTAAAGTAGAAAGCTCCACTTCCTCCTGCATATCCCTTAACACAACATAAATTTCCTCATAAATTTGTTGTTCTTCCTCTGTCAGCATTGTGTAACAATAACAATTCAAAAATTCTTCCTTGGCAGGCTGTTCAAAGCTCTGCTTAGGTAAAATGACTTCTTCGGAAATCTGATTAGCTTCCTTTTGGTCCACATATTCAGAATTTTCTACCACTGTCTTATCAACCAAGGTATCCTTGTCCGAATTTTTTAATTGATTAAGCCACCCTGTGTCCAAATCCTGAAAATAAAATAGTACACAAAAACCAATTACTATTGAAAAAAGTGCAAGTACATCAAAGAGAATCTTTTTTTTCATAATTAATCACGTCCAAATTCTGATAAAATGAGTCCTTCGTTACGGTCAAGCACCATTCCCACACTCCAAGAATTTACAAACAATAATAATGGATTATCCTTTAAGTCTTTGATTTTCTTCATATCCGAAGTACCGATAATTCGATTTAAATCAATGTCCTTATTTTCAATCCATCGGATATGCTCATAAGGCAATGGTTCTAACCTGATTTCTACATTATACTCGTTTTCAAGTCTGTATTTTAGGACATCGAACTGTAAAACACCAACAACGCCAACAATAATTTCTTCCATACCGGTATTATATTCCTGGAAAATCTGAATTGCACCTTCTTGAGCAATCTGAGTGATACCTTTTACAAACTGCTTTCTTTTCATCGTATCTACCTGACGTACTCTGGCAAAATGCTCCGGTGCGAAAGTAGGAATTCCTTCATATTGGAAGTTTTCTTTTGGCATACAAATGGTATCGCCAATGGAGAAAACACCTGGGTCAAAAACACCAATAATATCACCGCCATAGGCCTCTGTTAAAATCTTTCTTTCGTCTGCCATAATCTGCTGTGGCTGAGAAAGACGCATTACCCTATTGCCCTGTACGTGCTTTACTTCCATATTGGCATCAAATTTGCCAGAACAGATACGCATAAATGCAATTCTATCTCTATGTGCTTTGTTCATATTTGCCTGTATCTTAAATACAAAAGCAGAGAAATCATGTTCCACTGGGTCAATTAAACCAATGTCCGCTTTTCTCGGAAGCGGTGTAGTCGCCATTTTTAAATAATGCTGCAAGAAAAATTCCACACCAAAGTTTGTTAATGCAGAGCCAAAAAATACCGGCGTTAACTCTCCTTTTCTTACTACATCTAAATCAAATTCCGCACTGGCACCATCTAAAAGCTCGATTTCGTCCTGAAGTTGTCCATAAAAGTCTTCCCCGATGTGTTCTTTTACCATTGCTACATCGGTTAATGGAATCTCCTTAGTTTCACCTTCTTTTGTACCTTTTTCGGTATCAGAATAAGTGATAATGCATTCTCTTTCTCTATCATATACTCCTTTAAAGGCTTTTCCCGAACCGATTGGCCAGTTGATAGGACAAGTTGCAATTCCCAATTCTTTTTCGATTTCATCAAGAAGTTCAAATGTATCATTGGCATCTCTATCCATTTTATTAATAAATGTAAAAATAGGGATTTTTCTCATAACACAAACTTTAAACAGCTTTCTTGTCTGTGCTTCTACGCCTTTTGATGCATCAATTACCATAATAGCTGAATCAGCAGCCATTAACGTTCTATAAGTATCTTCCGAGAAATCCTGATGTCCCGGTGTATCCAAAATATTAACACAATATCCGTCATATTCAAATTGCAATACCGAAGAGGTTACAGAAATACCTCTTTCCTTTTCAATTTCCATCCAGTCTGAAACTGCATGTCTTGCGGTAGCCTTTCCTTTAACACTTCCGGCAAGATTGATAGCTCCACCATATAATAAAAACTTTTCTGTTAAGGTTGTTTTACCTGCATCAGGGTGGGAAATAATTGCAAATGTTCTTCTTTTGTTAATCTCCTGTGCGTAGTTACTCACGTCTCTTTCCTCCAAAATTTGTAAATCTTATATTTCTATCTTTTACAACATACTTTCTCCTGCAAAAGATTTTGTAAGCTCAAAATAATCCAGCACTGTTGCGGCAATATCCGCAAAAGTGTCCCTTGTTCCTAAATTTCTCGCTGCTATCTTTTTACCATACATCAAAAATGGTGTGTATTCTCTGGAATGGTCCGTAGAAACCGTATATCCTGGGTCACAACCATGGTCTGCGGTAATCATAAGCACATCCTCTTCTCTTAGTTTTGCCAGCATCTCCGGTAATTTTTCATCAAAATAAGTTAATGCCTTGGCATAACCGTCGATATCATTTCTATGACCATAAAGCATATCATAGTCTACTAAATTGACAAAACAAAGCCCTTCAAAATCCTTGTCTAAATATTCCAAAGTTCTTTCAATACCTTCTTCATTTCCTTTTGTATAAACGTACTCTGTAATCCCTTTGCCTGCAAAAATATCTTTAATTTTTCCTACTGCAATGACATCTTTTCCGTTTTCTTTCAGAATGTCCAGCATAGTTGTTTGAGGCGGCATTAAAGAATAGTCATGACGCTTGGAAGTTCTTGTAAAATTGCCCTCCCTACCAACAAATGGTCTTGCAATGACTCTGCCAACGCCGTGTTCTCCCTGTAAGATTTCTCTGGCAATTTCACAATATTCATATAAAGTTTCCACAGGAACAATGTCCTCGTGGGCTGCAATCTGGAAAACACTGTCAGCGGAAGTATACACAATCAGTTTTCCCGTCTCCATATGCTCTTTTCCATAATCTTTAATGACTTCTGTGCCAGAATATGGAGCATTACATAAAACACCTCTGCCACATCTTCTTGAAAATTCCTCTAAAACTTCCTTAGGAAAACCATTTGGATAAGTCGGTAATGGCTTATCAGAGCATATACCGGCTATTTCCCAATGACCAATGGTGGTATCTTTTCCTTTGGATTTTTCTGTCATTCTGGCAATCGTTCCCTCAATGCTATCTGCTTTTTCCATACAGGAAACACCATCTATGTTAAATAGCCCTAACTTTTTCATATTTTTCATAGAAAAGTATGGACTTTTTGAAACCGATAAGAGCGTATTCGTTCCCTTATCTCCATAAGAAGCGGCATCCGGCATTTCACCAATTCCAAAACTATCCAATACAATTAAAAATACCCTTTTCATTCCAGTTCCTCCAAAATTTCATTGGCACACAAAACCACAGTATAGTATATCATAAGTATAGCCAAAATGCACTTAGATTATGGCGTTAGTTTTCGACAACCGGGCTGATTATGATGTTTTCTGCCGAAACTCCGGTTTTTCTGGTAACAATATCTTCAATCTGAGCTCTCTGGGCATCTGTTAAATCCACAGAACCTAATACTACATCTGCTGTATTTCCGCTAATGCTGACAATGGCACTATCAAAGCCTTTTGCCTCCAATAAAATTTCTGCTGCCAGTTCTCTTTCCGCAATGTCTGTCAAATTCACTAAACTTTGTACCGCAGACTGTTTTGCCGATTCTGCTAACTGTGCATTATTGATAATCTCCAATAATCCGGCTTTATTCTGAGCTCTTGTCTGTTCTTTTAACAATTTTGCATCCGATAAAGACATCTGAGCCGTAGTGGAGGTATAAACACTTTCTCCCGGTGTGCCAGATTCTTCTGTATATTCTGCCTGCATAGAATCTTCTTCACTACTTGTGCCATTTTCCATCTGTGCTACTACATCTTCTGAGCTGACATATGTATCCATGTCGTCTGTGCTATTTTGTGCTACTTCCTGATTTTCTCCTGTAATAGTTTCCATATTAATGTCGGATAAATCCATATCTAACATCGTAACAACTTCTTCCTCGTCTGTTACAATATCAAGTTCTGCTGTATATTCTTCCATTTCTCCTGTATCACTTTTTGCGGATATATCCTCCTTGTTTAAGTAACTTCCCGAAAATTGCATATACCCTGCTATCGCTATCATAAGTGCAAGTGCCGTAATCATAATTTGATTTTTTTTAATTTTCTTTTTCACTGTTCTTCCCTCTACGATTCTTTCATTTTAATTACTACTACTTTATGACTTTCGATATCGAATAATGCCTGTACAGCCTTCACAATCTGCGTTCTTAATAAACTAGCACTATTTCCACCTACTACAATCAGTACTCCTTCCACTTTGGGTGCTTTCGTATAGGTTACATAGGGATAGGTATTCTCACCACTTTCCTTACCATAACAGACAGTTTCCTCTGTATTATTGGACTCAATTTCTCTAGTGCCTCCTGCACTGTCTTCCTCCACAGTCGTTTCCGTCGTATTTTTTGTCTCTTTTAGTACTACTTCTTCTTCCGAAGTCTCTAGCGTAATCATCACATTTACGCTATCTATTCCATCAATAGTTTTCAAAATTTCTTCCAGTTGATTTTCCATTTGTTCTTTATAGGAATCTTCCAAATTATTTTCTACTATCGCTATATTGTTTTGTTTAGCCTGACTGTCTTCTATCATTTCTTCATCGCTTTTTTTTGCATCTGGCCAAAAGACAATTAGTAGAAAAACCCCTGCCAAAATTAAGATAATCCATTCGTCCTTCCCCCACTTTTTCGTCTTTACTTTTTCGAAAACTTTTTTTATTTCTCCCACTTGACTTCCTCCACCTTGATATCCACCTCTTTTATATCCACATTTTCGATTGCTTCCTGAAAAGTTGGCACTTGGGTTTCTAAATTTTCCTCCTCAATTATTAAATAACTCTCTATTTGATTTATCGAATCTACCAAATCAAAATCACTCCGAAAAAAACTCACGATTGGAGTAATTATTTTTAACAGCACCACTAATGAAATAATAAATTTGATAAATTTTCCATACTTATTTCCTGCCTGAAAACTTTCCAGTACTTTTGCCAAAATCAGAAAAAGTACAATTTCTTTGCACAGTGTTACCATAATTTCCCCTTTTAGCTTGTTGTAAATAAAACAATCGCCATAGATACTATAAATAGGAGAAGCACTGTCAATACCATTTTTAAAAGTAATGACACCCCTTCTGCCACTTCTAAAACCGGCTGCGAAAAATTCTTTTCTGCAATCAAGGACATCAGTGCCCCACAACCCTTTAACAAAATGCTGGTCAAAAAAAGCTTTACCACCGGTACTGCAGCTGTAATAATCAAGATGCAAAAGATACATACACCGACACTGTTTTTAATTAAAATTAAAGACCCCAGTGCCAATTCCGTCATTCCCTGGGCAGCATTTCCTATGCCTGGTATAACCGATATGGTTTTTTGAACCGTTTCGTTTTTTATCCCATCAATCACAGGGGATACCATAGATTGCAAAAAACCAACACCTGAGATAACGCCAACCAACGCCTTTAATACAAAACTGATTGCCTTTTTCATATACTCTGTAATAACCGACAATTTCTTTTCCAGCCAAAGTGCATTCCCAAAAGTTAAAATCATGTAACAGGACACAAAGGGCAATAAAATATGTAAGACTAACTGTTCTACTGCATAAATGACAAGTACACTGATTCGATAATAGGCATAGCCGGTTATCTGGTTGCCGCTATTTATGACTGCCATATAATAAACAGGAATCGCCACATTCATAACTACCAATATGGAATTGATGACTTCCTTGGTTGTTTTCAACATTTCCAAAAATATAGTAAACAACGAAGAAAACATTAGGACGTGTATCATCAAGTATCCCATTTTAGAAACCTCTTTTGTCTGAAAGGAATCCATAAAGGACAAAAAAATTCCAGCTAAAACCGCCAGTAAAATGAACTCGATACACATTCTTTTTATAGAGCCATTTAGGAAAAAATCTTCTTTGGTTATGTATTCAAAAACATAGGCAATTACTTGTAAAATATCGCCTTCCAGTATTTTTTCATAGAGTGTCTCCCACAGATTACTATCTACCATATTTACCCCTCAAAACTGATAATTTGATTCATAATGGCAAGTACAATGGGAAGGCCAGATATTAACACCATAATTTTTCCAAACATTTCTACCTGTCCCGCAATCGCCCCTTGTCCTACATCTTTGCAAAGCTGCGTTCCAAATTCACACAAATAGGTAATCCCTATCATTTTTAGAATGAGCTTTATATAGTATCCGGAATTATCAAAATAATTCTGAAATGCCCAAAGTCCGTCTAATAAAATTTCTGCATAATCCAGAATATAAAAGATGAGTATAACGCAAACTGCCAATGTCATCAAAAATCCGTAGCTGGCCTTATGCTCTTTTAGTAACACAATAAAAAATACACCCATAATCGATATAATAATTACTTTTTCCATCTTACACCTAAAGCTCAAACAAATTCTGTATGGTTAAAAACATGTCATATATGTAAGGTAACAGCCAACTCAGAACAATTATGAGGGCTGCAAGTCCTACCAGATAGGCATATTCTTCTCTCCCGCTATGTTTGAGAACCTGGCATAAAATTGCCACAATAATGCCCACCGCTGCAATTTTTATAATAATCCCAGTCTCCATAACTTCCTCCTAAAGCAATAGAATGGATATAAACAAACCACTCATTACACCAAAATATATGATAAGTTTGCGGTTATCCTGAAATTTCTTTTCTCTCTGCAAAACATCATTTTCTACTTCCTGTAAATATTGCTCTATGGCAGATAACTGACCTTTCGCATTGGAATATCCAAAACATCTACTTAGTTGAAGCAAATGACTTTTTTCTTCTTTAGAAAGTTTTTCCTGTTCACAAATTCTGTATATCGTTTCTTCCCAAATCACTTCAAAAGATTTCCCCTGATGATTCCTATATTCTTCACTAACCTTCTCTAAAACGGCTTTTAGACTTCCTTCTGACTTCCATACATATTCCTCACAAATATCCGGAATAGGTATATGACTATGAAAAATCTCGTCCATAAGAAAAATCGTAAAATTTTTGATTTGTTTCAAATTCTTAATCCTTTTTGTTTCCTCTCTTATTCTTTCTAAGGAAAGACCTATGGTTCCTGTCACTAAAAATAGTACTCCCATCAGCTTAAGCATATAGTTCCCCCACTGGTAATGTTTGCTTTACCACGCACTTTCCATCTTCCTTTTGCATAAAGATGAGTCTTTCAAATCCCCCTTGGCATAAAAGATCAGACATATACGGTTTTCTCAAAAGCTCATCAATACTTCCTGCGTGAATTGTGGCGAGAATCGTCACCCCACACTTTATGGCATATTGAACAGCTTCAATATCCTCTTTTTCACCAATTTCATCCAGAGCCAGTATCTCCGGTGACATAGAACGAATCAGCATTAACATTGCCTGTTTTTTAGAAAGACAGGATAGTACATCGGTTCTTGGACCCAAATCGTTTTGTGGCATACCTTTATAGCCACCGGCAATTTCATTTCGTTCATCCACCACCCCTACCTTATACGCTTTTCTTCGATAATTTCCTTTGGAAAGCTGTCTCACCATATCTCTTAACATAGTGGTTTTTCCACAGCCCGGGGGAGAAATAATCAAACTATTTTTAATTTGTCCGTTTTCAAATAAAAAGTCTATGACTCCATTTGCCACCCCTAAAATTTCATGGGAAATACGGATATTCATAAAGGTTACATATTTGATTGTGATAATTCGCCCACTGGCATCTACTACCACTTCACCAGCCAGTCCAACTCTATGTCCGCCCTGTACCGTAATATATCCTTCCTTTAGTTCTTCCTCAAAGGCATAGATAGAACATTTACAGATGTGATTCAGTATCTGGTCAATCTCCTGAGAGGTTACAAGTCTTGCTTCTTTTATATTTTTTGTCTTCTGTCCCTTTGGCGTCAAAAAGTACTCTTGTCCTTTCAAAAGAATACTGATTGGGTTATTCACCCGAATTCTTACTTCTTCAATAAACTCTGCCTCTTTTGAAATCGTCGTCCAAAATTCTTTCATTTTGTCCGGAAAAATATTTAAAAATTCTTGTGTTTTGTCCAAATTCTCACCTCTTAACAAAGTATATGAATTTGTCCGATTGTTATGACAAAAAATTGAAGCAAGAAAAACGAGAATATTTTTAGTAGCTATACTAAAAACATTCTCGTTAATTTTAGCTATATTTAATTGTTATTTTTACTGCTGAGGATAAAACCAACGTTCTCTATATCCACCCTCACCTAAAAGATTCAAATATTCATATTTAACCTGAAAGCCATGTAATGTTCCTTGTAGCACTTCCAATGCACCTACATATCCATTCATTTCCGTACACTCAAAATATGTATTACTTAAATCAAAGACTTTCTTTCCACCACTTTCAACTGTCTGATAATAAATGGTTACCAATGCTGCAGTATAGCCAGATATTGTAATTACTTCCCAACCTTCAGCATAAACTGTACCTCTTTGTTTTACTGCATTCTGAAATTGAGCTTCCTCAATTTTCTGCATACACAAATTTTCACTATCATCCAAACACAATTTGTAATATTGTTTTTGAATTATCTCCTCCTCGGATAGATTAGTCATCGCATATACTGGAAAGTTAAAATTTCCAAAGCAGATGCACACAATAAGTATCGCTAGCAACATTTTTTTCATATGAGTATCCCCCTTTACTTTTTATATTTATTATACTATACTAATAATGTTATATTGTCAAATATTTTGTTGCAGAAAGGGGAATTGTATGACAACTTGTAAAAAATGTAACGCTAGTAATATGCCTGGCACTAAGTACTGCCAGAGATGTGGCTCAAAATTAAAAGAAACAGCAAAGCTATTCGATTGGAAAAACACCAAATTTTTAGCTGGTGCTGGAAACAAAGGCCCTTCTATTGCACCACTGGCAATGATGTCTGTAGCCAATGGAACAAAAGATTTAGGACCTGTAACCACCGTAAAAAACCTTGTTAAAGTTAATCCTCTAGAAGATGGCCGTTGGTATTGCCCAGATTGTGGTGAACTAAATGCAAAACATTCTTTCGTATGTAAAGGATGTGGACGCGATTTTGTATAAAAAACTCCCCAGTTTAATTCACTGGGGAGTTTCCTTTTTAATCATCTTTTACTTCTGTTCAACATCTTTCATTGAGAAACTGTATCTGCCCATCTTATCTTTTCCAAGGCAAACAACTGTAACTGTATCACCAAGAGTAAGCACATCTTCTACGTGGTTGATTCTTTCTTTTGAAATCTTAGAAATGTGAACCATACCATCTTTACCCGGTGCGAATTCAACAAAGGCACCAAATTCTTTAATGCTAACAACTTTACCTTTGAAAATCTGACCTTCTTCAAAGTCTGTTGTGATAATCTTAATCATTTCAATGGCTTTATCCATCATAGCCTTATCTGTACCACAAACACTAACAGCACCTTCGTCAGAAATATCAATTTTCACACCTGTTGCATCGATAATTGCGTTGATAGTTTTACCTCTCTGACCAACAACATCACCAATTTTTTCTGGGTCAATTTTAATCTGTTCAATCTTTGGAGCATATTCACCAACAGTTGCACGTGGTTCAGAAATTGCTGGTTTCATACAATTATCCATAATAAATAATCTTGCTTCACGACATCTTTGAATAGCACCTTCTACGATAGGTCTTGTTAAACCATGAATCTTAATATCCATCTGAATAGCTGTGATACCTTCAGTAGTACCTGTTACTTTAAAGTCCATATCGCCAAAGAAATCTTCAAGACCCTGGATATCTGTTAATAAGACAAAATCGTCGTCTGTATCGCCTGTTACAAGACCACAGGAAATACCAGCTACCATACTCTTGATTGGTACACCGGCAGCCATAAGTGACATACAAGATGCACAAGTAGATGCCATTGATGTAGAACCATTTGATTCAAAAGTTTCTGATACTGTTCTGATTGCATATGGGAATTCTTCTTCTGAAGGAAGAACAGCCATTAACGCTTTTTCTGCTAAAGCACCATGACCAATTTCACGTCTACCTGGTCCTCTGCTAACTTTTGTTTCACCAACTGAGTAAGCTGGGAAATTATAATGATGCATATATCTTTTTGCTGTCACATTTTCATCAAGTCCATCTACTTTCTGAACTTCTGAAAGTGGAGCTAAAGTACAAACGTTACAAATCTGTGTTTGACCACGTGTAAACATTGCAGAACCGTGAACTCTAGGAATCAAATCTACTTCTGCTGAAAGTTTACGAATCTGTGTGATTTCACGACCATCTGGACGTTTGTGGTCTTTTAAAATCATTTTACGAACAGTTTTCTTTTCATACTGGTAAATTGCTTCACCTAAAATAGCTAACCATTCTTCATTTTCAGCAAATGCTTCTTCTAATCTTGCTGTAATATTTCTGATATTTTCTTCACGAACCTGTTTTTCATCTGTGAAAACTGCTTCTTCCATTTCTGCTGGAGTAACAATTTCTTTCATAGCTGCAAACATTTCTTCTGGAATTGCACAGCTTGTGTATTCGTGTTTTGGTTTTCCTACTTCTGCAACCATATTATCGATAAATGCAATAATTGTCTGGTTGATATCATGAGCTTTGTAAATTGCTTCAATCATTCTATCTTCTGGAACTTCTTTTGCTCCAGCTTCAATCATAATCACTTTTTCCTTTGTAGAAGCAACGGTTAACTGTAAATCACCGTTAATCCACTGTTCCTGATTTGGATTTACGATAAATTCGCCATCTACTAAACCAATCTGTGTAGTAGCACATGGTCCATCGAATGGAATGTCTGAAATACAGGTTGCGATAGCTGAACCAAGCATAGCTACTAATTCAGGACGGCAATCTGGGTCAACTGACATAACCATATTGTTCAGTGTAACATCATTTCTATAATCCTTTGGAAATAAAGGACGCATAGGTCTGTCGATTACACGGCTTGTTAAAATTGCGTTTTCTGAGGCTTTTCCTTCACGTTTGTTAAATCCACCTGGGATTTTACCTACTGCATACAATTTTTCTTCATATTCTACTGAAAGTGGGAAGAAATCAATCCCATCTCTTGGTTTTTCTGAAGCTGTTGCAGTACTTAATACTGTTGTGTCACCATAGTGCATAAAAGCACAACCATTAGCCTGTTTACCAACTCTACCGATATCTACGGAAAGTGTACGACCTGCTAATTCCATACTAAATGTCTTATACATTTCGTCTTCTCCTTTTCTTATAAAAAATTATTTAGGTAGAAGATTCCGAAACTACTGATTAACCTACAAGCATACAGCTTGTCTTCTAATCAGTGGTCTCGGCAGAATTTCTTCTACCAAAGTATATCTGCATAACCATTGTAATTATGCAAGAAAAGGCGGATAAGTATATCCGCCTTATACTCTCTTACCATACTTGAATTATTTTCTAAGTCCAAGTCTTTCAATTAAAGAACGGTATCTTTCGATATCTGTTTTCTTTAAGTAAGCAAGTAAACCTCTTCTCTGACCAACCATTTTAAGAAGACCACGTCTTGAGTGATGATCTTTCTGGTTAGTTTTTAAGTGCTCAGTTAATTCCTGAATTCTTGCTGTTAAAACTGCAATCTGTACTTCTGGTGAACCTGTATCACCTTCACATCTTGCATATTCTTTAATGATGGCTGTTTTCTTTTCCTTTGAAATCATTTTCAAATCCTCCTTATTCTTGATAAACGCCTGATACTAAGTATAGGGTCGGAGTGTCCCTTTACTGAATATCGGCTAAAACCATACTTTGAAATCATATCACACAATATATGTTTAGTCAACTAAAATTCTTGTAGCTTTTACAGGTGTTCTATAATCATAATTACTGATTTTAATTCCTGTCTTTGGACTACTTGCATGGATAACCTGTCCGTTACCAATATAAATAGCTACGTGGTTGATTCTGGAGCCATTACTATAAAAAATCAGGTCTCCTGGAAGTGCATCTGCTACATCAATTTCTGTTCCTTCCTGAGATTGAGATACAGAGTAATGTGGCAAAGTAACCCCAAATTCTGCAAAAACTGCAAGAACAAAACCGGAACAATCTGCACCGTTTGTCAAGGAGGTGCCACCCCATACATAAGGATTTCCTACATACTGCTTTGCAAATTCACAAAGTTCTACACGTACATCAGAAACGCCTTCCCCATACATAACTTCTGTAATGGTAAGGGCTGTCTCTAAATCTTCTGATATTTCTACATATTCCGATGCCACGTAAACTTCTTCTCCATCTAAGTCAACCTTAACCCAGTCGCCCATTTCTTCAATTACTATCAGTCTTTCTCCCTTGGCAACTGTGGTAATCACCTCGGCTTCTAAACTAGCCTCGGCTCTTACCTTTAAAGAGTCACAAATAACTTTGGCTTTATTATGTACCAAATCTCTTGCCTGATTAATCGCTTCCATTCCGGTCAGTAAATATTCGCTGGAAACATATCCTTCCACTTCCCCTGAGATAATATGCGTCCATTCTCCCACTTCTTCCACAATTTCACAGGCTGCATTCTTTGGCATCTTCCCAACTAATTTTGAAGAACCATCTGGCTCTTTTCTAATATTCAAATTATTATCAACGTTTGCAATACCTAAGTTTGTATATCCCCAAAAATAACCTTCACTATCGGCTGCTGCCTGCATATATTCTTCTTCCGTTTTTGCCGGTTGTATCAATACACCTGCTCCAACGTTCTCCATAAGAACTTGTTTCACTGTTGTTTCTGCTGCATAAGCGTCCATAGAACCAAAGTAAAAAATCGTTAGGCCTAAGGAAAGTGCTATGCATACCTTCGTAAATTTCATATACCCTCCAACTAATTGTTACAACTTTGTTACAAATGTTACGAAGTGATTATAGCACTACTCTCCGATATTTGCAATGCCATGTGCAATATTTGTTGTGTGGTCAGCCACTCTTTCTAAACCGGACACTACATCCGAAAAAATCATTCCGGCTTCCGGAGTACATGCATTCTGTGTCAGTCTATCTATATGTTTTTGCTGTAATTCCCGCTCTTTTTCATCTACTAAGATTTCCAAATCATTAATCTTTCTGATATGCTCATCTTCCTTATGATGAAAGGTTTCTATGGATAATCTTACCATTTTAGTAACCATTTCCAGCATATCACCAAGCTCTTTTTGAGCCTCCTTGCTAAATTTAATGCCTTTTTCTTTTCTACGCCTTGCACAATCCGCAAAGTTTTCTGCATGGTCACCAATTCTTTCGATATCATTAACTACGTGGAAAAGAGAACCAAAGCCTTCCAAATCCTTGATAGGTAAGGTAGACTGGTTAATTTTAACTAAATAATCGGTTATGGCATGATTTAGGAAGTTAATATTTTCTTCCACTTCATATACTTCCTGAATGGTTTCCTCATCCAGCGTAATTAAAGCATTCATAGAACGAGTCAAATTTTCTTCTGCCAAATATCCCATACGTTCAATTTCTTTCACAGCATCAAACACCGCCGTAGCTGGATTAAATACTGCTTTGTCACCGATATAATTCAATGTCATATTATCACGGTAGCCCACTTTTTCTTCCTTGCCTGGAATAATCAAACAAGCCAGTTTTACAATGAAGCTAGAGAATGGTAATAAAACAATAACCTGGAACACTTTAATCAGTGTGTGTGCATTTGCCACAAATCTTCCGTTGTCTGCCGAAATAGACTGAATCATATTTACCACTGGTTCCATAGCAAACTGCAAAATAATATAAATAATAATAGAACCAATAATGTTAAATAAAAGATGAATCATTGCAGCTCGTTTTGCATCTTTTTTACCTGCCAGGGAGGCAATTAATGCAGAACCGCAAGAACCAATGTTACAACCTAAAATAATAAACAGACAAATATGTATGTCTAAAAGTCCTTGGTTTGCCATTAACAAGACAATACTTACAGTTACAGAGGAGCTCTGGATAATTGCTGTTAAAACTGTACCAACCAAAATAGCAAGAAGTGGACTCTTTAAAGAACCTAATAGGTCAATCACCTGTGGCATATCTTTCATATTAGACATTGCACTACTCATATTGCTTAGTCCCATAAATAAGATACCGAAGCCGACTATAATTTCACCAACTTTTGCTACTTTTTGATTTTTTCCACCAAATAAGATTGCCAGAACACCTAACAATAAAAAGATTGGTGCATACTCTGATAAATTAAAGGATACAAGCTGCGAAGTTACGGTAGTACCAATATTGGCACCGAAAATGACCCCTGCCGCCTGATACAGATTCATCAGTCCTGAATTAACAAAACTAACCACCATTACGGTACAGGCCGAGGAAGATTGTACTATTCCAGTAAAGATAACACCTACAATCATTCCCATAAACTTGTTTTTTGTAAAGAATTCCAAAATACTACGCAATTTAGCACCTGCTACTTTTTCAATAGCATCACTCATAACGCTCATTCCATATAGGAAAAGTCCCAAACCACCTGCTAAAGTTATTAACATTACACTTACATCCATACGTTAAACCTCGCTACCTATCTTTCGTCCCAATTCTAAGTCCTTTTGTAACTGTTCTTTTAGCCCAAGAAGGCTATCAAATTTCTTTTCTTTCCTCATAAAATTCTGAAAACAAACTTCTATTTTCTCTCCGTAAATCACTTCTTCAAAATCATACAAATAAGATTCTATAAGAATCTGTTTGCTTTCTGTTACAGTTGGCTTACAGCCCACGTTGGTAATGGCCTCATATCTTTTGCCATCTACCAAAACTTCTGTTTTATATACACCATTTGGTGGCAACAATTTTTCTTCTTTTGGAAGAAGATTCACTGTCGGGAAACCTATGGTTCTTCCAAGCTGTCTGCCTTTTTCCACAATGCCCTGTACTTTATAGGGGCTCCCTAGCATATTGGAGGCCTTTTTTACATCACCTGCTAAAATTGCCTGTCTGACCGCTGTGGAACTAATGACTTCATTTTGAAACATAATTTTATCAATAATTTTTACATCAAAATGAAATTCTTTACTTTTTTCAATCAAATATGCACTGTTGCCTTCTCCATTTTTCGCAAAAGACAAGTCTGTTCCTGCCGCAATGAATTTAGCACGAAGTTTTTTGACTAAAAATTCTTCTACAAACACTTCTTTTGGAGTGGCTGCGGTTTCATATGTTAAAGGAAACTCTATCAAAACATCAATGCCAAGTTTTTCAAAAATCTCCCTTTTTTCTTCTATGGAAGTTAATTCTTTTTCTTTTATCTTAGAAAATAAAACGCTTGGGGAAGGATTAAAGGTAAAAACCACCGCTTTCATTCCTTCTTTTTTCTTCGCTACAATTTCGGATAGCAGTTTTTGATGTCCCAAATGTATTCCGTCAAATTTTCCAATCGCCACAGCAGAATTATCGTTGAGCTGTAGCCTGTTCATATTTGTAATTATCTGCATAGTTACTCCAAAAACATTTTTACAGGTTTGAGTATATTTTTTGTTTCTTCACATTCATAAATGGCACAAAATTTTTCTTTAGCATATACCTTAACCTGCTCTTTATTTCCTATACGGATTTTTTCCATTATCTGATTCAAATAAATTGGATTTCCATTATATAAAAGCTTTTCAAAGGGTGGGGCTACCCTTACGGAAAGCATATTTCCAAATACATCTTCTGTTTTTGTCAGAATTTCGCCCAATCTTTCCTCTCTGACAAAAGTTTCTATCTGTCCTAAAGTGTAGGCATTTTCTAATACAAAGTTTGATACCTTTGTTCGTTCTAAATTTACCATTGTTGCAAGGCAACCAAGTTTTTCACCAATATCGCAACACAAGGTTCTAATGTAAGTACCTTTGGAACAATGTACTTTCATCGTAATATCCGGTAAGTTTATCTTGATAATCTCCAGTGAAAAAATCTCTACGCGTCTTGCCTTTCTTTCCACTTCTTTTCCCTCTCTGGCAAGTTCATATAGCTTTTTTCCGTTTACTTTAAGAGCTGAATACATAGGAGGTATCTGTTCATATGGTCCTAAAAAAGATAAAATTATCTCTCGAACCTTGTCTTCTGTTACGGTTACGTCTCTTGTTTCCTGAATCTTTCCTGAAATATCCTGGGTATCTGTGGAAAATCCAAGACGCATAGTGGTGACATATTCTTTACTTTTATCGGTTAGCATATCACACAGTTTTGTGGCATTTCCCAGGCAAACCGGCAAAACACCAGTAGCATCTGGGTCTAAAGTTCCTGTATGCCCAATCTTTTTTTGTTTTACTATCCCACGCATTTTTGCCACTACATCGTGGGAAGTAAATCCCTTTTCTTTATATACATTAATGATTCCGTTAATCATAATTGTCTCCGACCTTAGTCTTCTATCCGGTCTTTCCTTTCAAAAAACTCCCACAGTTTATGCCTGTGGGAGTTTTAATTGTTCTTCTATCAGTCTTGAAAGTTTTTCAACGATATCCAAAACCGTACCTTCCATAGTTACTCCTGCGGCTTTTATATGTCCTCCACCTCCAAATTTCTGAGCGATAAGGGACACATTTACTTTTTCATTAGAACGCATACTTACTTTATATTGCCCATCTTCTAGTTGGTACATAAAAATGGCACAATCTACACCTTTTGTATTCCGAAGCTGGTTCACAATGCCATCTAAATCACTTGGCTTTGCACCAAATTCCTCCAGCACTTCTTTAGAAACGGCACTATATATACTGTGTCCTCCTAATATCAGTTGGCTTTCCGAAACGGCTTTACCTAAAAGTTGATTTTGCAAATATGTTTTCTGATAAAAAGTTTCTTCTATGATTTTTGAGAAATCAAACCCAAATCCAATCAATTTTGCCGCTGTTTGTAATGTTTTTGACGAAGTATTGGAATACTGGAATACGCCACAGTCGTGAATGATTCCAAGATAAAGCGAAAGTGCTATATCTTCATCTAGGGCTTCTTCTTTTATGAGGTCGAAAACCAATTCACTGGCTGAGCTGGCAGTTGGTACAATATAGTTATAGTCTCCACAGCCTTGGTTACTGATGTGGTGGTCTATATTGATTTTGATTTTCGCTTTATCATAATAAGAAGCTGCATTACCAATTCTGGTATTATCACAATCTATGACCAAAAATGCATCATAGCTTTCTATTTCGGTGACGAAATCTGTGCGAATTTTATCCAGTTCTTTGATACAATCATACGCCGCCGGTATCGGTTCTAGAAAAATATCCATTCGTTTTTCTGGAAACATTTTCGTCAAATACAGATACATAGCCATACAAGAACCGACACAATCACCGTCTGGGCGAATATGTCCGCTAATTCCTACTGTATTTGCCTCTTTTAATACGTTTAACAAATCAAACATTTATGCTTCCTCGTTTTCTTCTTGAGAAGTATTTCCTTCGTTTACATCATCAATCAATTTTGACATTTTCACACCGTATGCAATGGATTGGTCCATAACAAAGGTAATTTCCGGTGTGTTTCGTAAGTTAATTTTTCTTGCTAATTCTCTACGGATATAGCTTTTTGCACTGTTTAAACCTTCTAAAGTGTCCTGTACGGCCTGTTCATCACCAAGTACGCTTATCCAGGCTTTACAGGTTTTTAAATCCGGTGCGACTTCTACATTTACTACGCTTGTGAGCATACTGATTCGTGGGTCCTTAATGTCCCCACGAATAATATCTGCTAACACTCGCATAACTTCACCATTAACTCTGGTGTTTTTTACACTATTTTTTCTCATATTTTTACCTCGAATTTTATCGTGGTACTTCTACCATAATGTAAGCTTCTACAATATCTAATTCTTGCATCTGGTCGAAGCCTTCAAATACTAAACCACATTCAAATCCTGCTTTTACTTCTTTTACATCATCTTTGAATCTCTTAAGGGAAGCTAACTCACCTTCAAAGATTTGTTTTCCTTCACGAGAAATTCTGACTTTACAGCCTCTCTGGAACATACCATCAAGCACATAGGAACCTGCAATATTACCAACTGCGGAAGCTTTGAAAATCTGTCTAACTTCTGCATGACCTATCACTTTTTCTTCATATACAGGGTCTAACATACCTTTCATAGCGGCTTCTACATCTTCGATTGCCTGGTAGATGACACGATATAATCTTACATCTACACCTTCTCGTTCTGCAATCGTTTTTGCCGTTGCGTCTGGACGAACGTTAAAGCCGATAATAATTGCATTTGATGCACTAGCCAAAGAAACGTCGGATTCATTGATAGCACCAACGCCGCCATGGATACATTTTACAACAACTTCTTCATTAGAAAGTTTTAATAGACTCTGTTTTACTGCTTCTACACTACCTTGTACGTCTGCTTTGATGATTAAGTTCAATTCTTTCAAATTACCTGCCTGAATCTGTGTAAATAAATCATCAAGAGACATTTTCTGTTTGGTTTCTTCCAGCATTTTTTCTTTGTTCTGAGCCATATAGGTTTCTGCATAAGTTTTGGCTGTTTTATCGCTATCATGGGCGATAAATACTTCACCGGCACTTGGTACGCTATTAAGACCAAGAATTTCAACCGGGGTGGATGGACCTGCTTCTTTTAATCTTCTGCCCTTATCATCAATCATAGCACGAACTTTACCGTGTGCAGCACCTGCAGAAATAAAGTCACCTACGTGCAAAGTACCTTTTTGTACTAATACTGTGGCTACTGGTCCACGCCCCTTATCCAATTCGGCTTCTACTACTAAACCTCTGGCATTTCGGTTAGGATTTGCCTTTAATTCCATAATTTCAGAAGTTAAGATAACGGTTTCTAATAAAGTATCAATTCCTTCGCCTGTTTTTGCAGAAACTGGTACAAATTCTGTTGAACCGCCCCAATCTACAGGAATTAATTCGTATTCGGTCATTTCCTGTTTTACACGTTCAATATTAGCACTTGGCTTATCAATTTTGTTTACTGCAACAATAATTTCAACGCCTGCAGCTTTTGCGTGATTAATCGCTTCTACGGTCTGTGGCATAACACCATCATCTGCTGCAACTACCAAGATTGCAATATCCGTGGAGTTTGCACCACGCATACGCATAGCTGTAAATGCTTCGTGTCCCGGTGTATCTAAAAATGTAATTTTTTCGTTGTTGATACTTACTGTATAAGCACCGATATGCTGTGTAATACCACCTGCTTCTCTATCGGTTACATTTGTTTTACGAATGGCATCCAGTAAAGAAGTTTTACCATGGTCAACATGACCCATAACGCAGACAACTGGTGGTCTTTGCTTTAAGTCTTTTTCGTCTTCATCATCTTCTTTTAATAATTCTTCGATAACGTCAACTTTTACTTCTTTTTCACAAATAATTTCATAGTCAATCGCAATATTTTCTGCTTCTTCATATGAAATGTCTGTATTCACTGTTACAATCTGTCCCTGGAGGAACAATTTTTTAATGATTACTGAAGGCTGCATCTTCATTTTGTCAGCTAATTCTTTGATAGTTAAAGTTTCTGGAAGAGTAATCACTTTAATCGTTTCTTCTACAACTTCCACTTTCTTTTCAGGCTTAATAAATCTGCCTGGTTTCTTCATATTAGAATCGCCGTCTTCATAAAGATGGTCTTTTTTGCTCTTTCTATTGTCTTTTTCCTGATTCTGTCTTCTCTTTTCTTCATCTCTGCCATGTTTCTTTTCATCGCTGATAGGTGTTTCTGGCACAAAGGAAGCATTCTGTTTTTTGAATCCCTGACCCTGATTATTTCTCTGTGGTCTTTCGTCTTTATCAAAGCCTTTATTCTGACCAAATGAGCCATTATTTTTGCCCTGATTATTTCTATTCTGCCCATTATTGTTAAAACGATTACCTCTGTCCTGACGATTCTCGTTTCGATTGTCCTGACGATTCTCAAATTTACCCTCTCTATGTGGATTCTGTGGTCTGTCGCCTCTGTCATTTCTGCCATTATTACGTTCCTGAAATGCAGGTTTTTTCTCAGTTTGCTGTGGCTGAGAGGTGCTTTGTACTGGTTTTTCTTCTTTTACCGGCTGCACTTTTTCACCATTTGTTCTGTATCCAGGTTTTACCATATTCACTTCTGGTGTTGGTGAAGCTGGTGTTATTGGTTTAATAAGTGGTCTATATGCATTGCTTGGCTGCACTCTGTTTCCCTGTGCATTTACTGGGCGATTATTACCACTTTGAACCGGTCTTTGTGCACCATTTTGTGCCTGACGTTTCTCTCCTGGCATTTTGCTATTCTGAGGATTACTTACAAAAATAATATTTTTCTTCTTTTTTGGAGTAGCTTCTGTTCCTTCTGTAGCTTCAGCAGATTTTTCTTCCTTTTTCTCTGGTGCTACACTTTTTTCTTCTACTTTTTCGTCTTTATTTTTTCCAAATTTATCATCAGCAAGTTTTACAGCATTTTCATCTAAAGAGCTCTGTGCTGCCTTTACTTCGATATTATTATCATTATAAAAAGCAAGTAATTCTTTGCTGGTAATACCATATTTTTTCGCTAAATCACAAACTCTGATTTTATCCATTAATCTTCCTCCGTACTATCTTTCTGAATCTTTTCCATTTTTGATATGATTGCTTTTGCAAAGCCCTCATCTGTAATCGCTACCGAAGAACGCATATCCTTTCCAATAGCATGCCCCAACTCATCTTTTGTCCCAAATTCAACATAAGGGATTTCATAAAAAGTGGTTTTGTTAGAAAATAACTTTTTGGTGTTAAAAGACGCATCTGTTGGAACAATCACAAGATGTGCTTTCATGCTTTTTACTGCACTTTCACAAGCAACCTCACCACTTACAACGCATCTGGCTCTCATCGCCATTCCTATCATTGCGTAAACTTTATTCTGATTCAATCTTTAAAAACTCCCTTTCTAAATTCTCGTACACAGACTTATCAATGTTCATTTTCAAAGAACGTTCGATTCCTTTTTGCTTCATTGCTTTTTTCAGGCACTCTATATTTTTACATAAGTAAGCACCTCTGCCGTTTAATTTACCTGTTGTATCAAGAATGATTTCATCTTCAGTTGTCTTTAAAACGCGAAGCATTTCTTTTTTACTTTTCATTTCATTACAACCGACACATTGTCTTAATGGAATTTTTTTACTCATATTACCTACTCTTCTTCATATCCTTCAAAATCTTCATAGGATTCTTCATCGTCCATATAATCTTCATATCTGAATCCTGGTGTGTCTTTTGCCTGTGTTTCAGATTTGATGTCAATCTTATATCCTGTAAGTCTCGCTGCAAGACGTGCATTCTGACCTTCTTTACCAATAGCTAAAGACAACTGGTAGTCTGGAACAACAACTTTTGCTGTTTTTTCATCCGGGTCAGCAAATACTGCAACAATTTTTGCTGGAGATAATGCATTCTGAATTAAGTTACCAGGATTTTCGTCCCAATTTACGATATCAATTTTTTCACCACGTAATTCTTCTACAATAGCATTTACACGTTCGCCATTTTTACCTACGCAAGAACCAACTGCATCTACGTTAGGGTCATTTGAGTAAACAGCAATTTTTGTTCTGCTGCCGGCTTCACGGGCAATACTCATAATCTGAACAGTTCCGTCCTGAATTTCTGTAACTTCTGATTCAAATAATCTCTTTACTAATTCTGGGTGGGTGCGGCTTACAATAATCTTTGGTCCCTTTGGTGTATTTTTTACTTCTAAGATATACACTTTCATTCTTTCTGTTGGTTTGTATACTTCATTTTTAGGCATTTCTGTTTCACTAAGAATAGCATCTGCTTTGCCTAAGTTGATACTAATATTGCTACCAACATATCTTTGAACAATACCGGTTACTACATCTTTTTCTTTTTCATAGTATTGGTTGAAGACTACGCTTCTTTCTTCTTCTCTAATTTTCTGAGTAATCACGTTCTTTGCATTCTGTGTCGCAATACGTCCAAATTCTTTGGATTTGATTTCTACGTTAATTTCATCACCAAGTTTTGCTTTTTTAGAAACATTTTTTGCATCTTCTAAAGTAATTTCTGTTAAATCGTCGCTTACTTCTTCTACAACTAATTTTTTTGCGTAGCAGTGAAAATCGCAAGTGTCTCTATTAATTTCAACGGTGATATTTTCTACTCTGTTATCAAAGTGATTTTTACAAGCTGTCATTAAAGAATTTTCAATCGCATCAAATAAAGTGTCTTTGCTGATACCTTTTTCCTTTTCTAAAACGTTTAAAGCTTCCATTAATTCTTTGTTCATTTTCTTTCTTCTCCTTTTTTTCGTACTGTTAAAAATCTAAAGCCAAACGAATAATTGCAATATCCGCTCTGTTAAACTGTGTCTGTGTTCCGTTTTCACTGATGACAATTTGATTCTCATCAAAAGCTTCCAAAACACCTGCAAATTCTTTGCATTTATTGATAGGTTTGTAGGTTTTAATTTCTACCTCTTTTCCTATGCTCTTTAAAAGATGTCTATCTTTTTTCAGCGTTCTTCCAAGTCCCGGACTACTTACTTCTAAGATATACGCATCTTTAATAAAGTCTTTTTCATCTAACACATCTGAAAATGCTCTGCTGACATTTTCACAATCAATAATATTGACGCCACCTTCTTTGTCAATGTAGGCACGCAAATACCAGTCATTTCCTTCTTTTACATACTCCACATCATATATTTCAACGCCGAAACGCTCTACGATGGGAAGTAGTAATTCTTCTGCCTGAATTTCATAATCTTTTCCTTTAGCCATGAATTCATTCCTTTCTTTATTCAGTTTTCAACAATAATAAAGAGTGGACTCGCTTGCCCACTCTCATACTGACTACCTTATTACTAAAAAAAGTATAGCACTGGTATTTTCATAATGCAAGTAATTTTTCAAAAAACCCTTGCAATCTTTTCGCAACTATAATAAAATAACGTGGTGATAAAAAATATGGCTCGTTGGTCAAGCGGTCAAGACGCCGCCCTCTCACGGCGGAATCACGGGTTCGATTCCCGTACGAGCTGCTTTTTAGAAGGATATTATACTTTCCACTAACCACTCTGTTTGAATGCCAGAGTGGTTATTTTTTTATCGGAAAGTTTTTCAATCGTAGTTAAGTTATCTGATTCTTATATTTCTCTGCAAACTCATCTTCTGAAGCTAATACTCCTGTCTTTTTCAATATGGCAAATACAATAACTACTATTCCAAAAACTAATGTCATAGAACCAGTGATAATAGGAGCAATGTATAATCCTCCTTTTATGATGACATCAGAAGGATTTTCTTTTGCATACATAAGTGGAATCTCTTGTCCTATTTGCATTGTGGACGAAAAAAAGCTTGCTTCAAATTCGTAGCTTTTTCCATCCACTATATATGAAATAATCGGGTAAGTATTTATTTCTTCTTCATCATACATATCCTGCGTTTCATAAAAGCTGACTATTTTTCCTGCTCCATCACAATAATTCTTCAATGTATCCTGTGTGTCTATTATCAAATATACGGTAATGGCAAGTAAGACTACCGCAACAATGCTAAAAAATGTAATGATGAAGTTAAATAATTTTTCTTTACCTGTTTGCATAGTTTTCTCTCCTTTTACTACCACGTAAATTTCAACAAAATAGGAGACTTTCTTACAAGTCTCCTATTTCTACCTGTATAAGAACTGTTTCTTCATTTACATCATTTATGTAGAAAATTTATCCTCCATTAAAAACTAATTATACCATTACTCTTCAGTATAAATAAAATAATAATTGGTATCATAAAGACTATCGCAATACCACCTGTGATAAGTGGTGCAAAATACACAAAACCTTTCATAGATGCTTTTGAATAGTCTTCCTTATGGCAAAATACCGTAACTTTTGTACCAACTTTCATATTTGTAGAATAGAAATTTCCTTTGTATGTATAATTTATTCCATCAATTGTATATGATATAATTGGCCAAATCTTCCTTTGGTAACCCCTATAATCCATATGCATCGTTGATTTTGCTATTTCAAAATCAATAATTTCTCCTGTACACTGTATATACTTTCTATTTTTTTTGTATACATTGACACATAAAAAGATTGTAATTATAAATAAGATTATAGCAGCTATTAAAAATACAGTAACAAAAAAGCTCATTATTTTTCCCTCTTTACTCAGCCATTAGTCAATCCAATCCAGCGAATCGCATACATCAGATACTGTATTTTTACTACCTTGTATCTGATTGCTCAATCTTACTATAGCACCAACATCAATTTTTGTACATCTCATATTTTCACCACTTTTGTACAATTAAGCGTTTATCTTTGTGTTCCACATTTTAGGCAGCAACGTTGTGACACATCAAATTGCATCGCACAGTTTCTACAGAAAACTACTTTTCCACCAGCTGCCTGCTGTTAATTCAAAGAATACATTTTTTCTTATTTTTATATACATTTGTGCCTGTACTTCTATTTAGTAAAACAATCATTTGACACTGAACCGGTGCTTTTTCACAAAAGTTTAAAATTCACACATTAAACATACGTTCATCTATCCATCTATCTAAAAATCCCTAATAATACTCCACCTACAATCGCTGACGCCACCTGTCCTGCCACATTCGCACCTACTGCCTGCATCAAAATTATATTCCCGCTATTTTCTTCATTCGCCATTTTCTGCACAACCCTTGCCGCCATTGGAAAAGCTGAAATTCCTGCTGCCCCAATCATTGGATTTATCTTCTGCTTTAAAAACAAATTAATAAACTTTGCCAACAAAACGCCACCTATGGTATCGAACACAAAGGCCACAAGTCCGATTACCATAACCAATAGCGTTTCCTTTTTGACAAAAACTTCTGCCCTCATACTAAAGGAAATCGTAATTCCAAGAAGTAATGTAATCAAATTAGTAAATGTATCTCTAGCTGTATCAGAAAGTTTCTCTAACACCTCTGATTCCTTTATTAGATTACCAAACATTAAAAAGCCAACTAGGGATATGGACATAGGTGCTAATAATCCCGCAAGAAAAGTAACCACGATTGGAAACAAAATACGAATAGGCTTTGGCACTTTTTTCTTGCTAGGTATCATCGTGATAGCTCTCTCTTTTTTTGTAGTAAAAATTTTAATAATTAACGGCTGAATTAACGGCACTAACGCCATATATGAATAAGCCGCAACTGCAATAGCTCCCATATACTCAGACTTTAATATTTGAGAAACTAAAATAGATGTTGGGCCATCTGCTGCACCTATCATACCAATACTAATGGCATCATTTATAGGAAATCCCAACCATAGTGCTATACCAACTGCCACTAAAATACCGCCCTGTGCTGCAAAACCCCAAAGTGCCAAAATAGGTTTCCTTAATAATGGCTCAAAATCTATCATAGCACCAATTCCAATAAATAATAGAATAGGAAATGCTTCAGAACTTTCTATCCCAATCTGATAAAGCCATTCTAGAATCCCCTTTACTTCCCCCACACCTGCAATATTCTGATTTAGTACGGCACTACTTGGTAAATTTACTAAAATTGCACCAAACCCCATAGGTAAGAGCAAAGCCGGCTCATACTTTTTCTTAATCGCAAGGAAAATGAGACTTCCGCCAACACAATACATTATCATATGACTTAGTGTAATCTCTTGTAATATTTCTAACATAATCTCTACCGTTTTTTACCTTTTCCTAACAATATATGCTGAATTGTAAATAAATGAAAACTATGATATACTTATATGCGGAATTCTTTTTATACAGGAAAACGATAAGGAGAAAATTATGAAAAAGAAAATACTACTCTCACTCTTAGCACTTCTTGCGTGTGCCAGCCTTTTTATTGGCTGTAAAAAAGAGGAAGAACAAGAACCAGTTCTTTCAACGGAACCGACCGCAGAGGAACAGACATTACTAGACTTATGCGATTTATATATTGAATGTAACGATTTCGTTTCTGCCAATGCTTTAGTAGAAAACAGCTATGGTGAAAATTCTTTTTTTAAAACTTCTGAAAAGAGACTTTCTAAAAAAGAAAAAGCTATGGCAGACTATGTGGCTATTATGCAGCAGGCAAAAGATATTTTAGACCAGATGGTCTATCCGGAAGGCAGCGGCCCTCTCTACGACCAGCTGTATGCTTTGCAAAATACCGAAGAATTTGCAGGTTTCTTGGAATATTTGGGTGCAGGCGGCAGCCTTATCTACGTTCCCCATACCAAAGTGGCATCTTCCGTAGAAGAATATGAAACAACTTCTGCAAATGGTATTGCCATTTACACCTCGAAAAATTGCGATTGTATCTATTGGTATATTGGTTCTTTTTATGGCACTACAAAGAATTCCGGCATATTAGTTCATGCTGATGAAAATGATGCTGTCGTAATTACAGGTCTTACCTATGAACTGGTACGTGTCGTTTTAGAAGAAGATTCTTTAACAGATTATACAGAGGCAGATTCAGAAAACCCGGAAATTGAAGATACTATTGACCAACCACCTGTGGAAGAAGAAATTGAATTTGTAATGGAAGAACGAATCGTAGATTGTACCATCAATGAATACTTCTTCAAAAATGGTACTTACGAAAGAAAAATATCTGGTCCTATTAAAGACGGATACTTTGATGGTGAAGTTACTTTTACGGAATTTGTTGGGGACGTGGCCTATACCGGAACCGGTGTTGCTCACAGTGGCATTTTTGAACGTCTGACAGATGCCGTTCCAAGTGATGTGTTTGAAACAACCAAAGACCAGTATGTTTGTGCAGCATTATATGATGCTTACGGCGAATTGTATTCTTTAAAACTTTCGGCTACTCAGGGACTTGCAGAAATGCACCACTATACAGTTTGCCCTGAAAAATATCAGGCATATACAACTGCCCGTGGCGGACAAATTACTGCTTTCCCATTCATTGCCTATAAGAGCCTTTATCGATTGAATGTAAATTTCTCTACGTTAGGTGGAGATGATGTATTGTTTACCTTAAATGGCCCTGTTTCCATTGCACAATCAAGTAGCGATGATTTTTCTTCATTAACATTATGTAATGAAAATAGAACCCGTTATTTATCTGCAAAAGTATTAGGTTGTGTTGTAGATGCACAAGCTTTGGAAGAAAGTGAAGGAAAACTGGATATTATACCTGATGAAGAAAAAGTCATTAACTTACCCAAAGAAACGATTGTATCGTGGTTAGATGATAATACTACTTATTCCGAAGATTCTTACTATTCTGTTTCAGAATCTACACCGCTTGTAAAAGAATCTACTTTCTATTTGACAAAAGATGGTTCTGAATCTGAAAGCACAAAACATGCAACCATTGGTAGAACCATTTTACGTGTTACCACGAAAGATATTACCGGTATTGTTTATGAAGGTTATGTCGTTTTTATGGAAAATTATGCAACCGGTATGCGTTACCAATTCTCTTATATGGTAGAACGAAGCTTATTTGAAGAAGAACGTGATTTAGAAATTGCACAAAGTATTATGTTGTTAGATAGATAAAAGTTTTCTGCCAGTAGGTAGTACCTACTGGCAGATTTTTATGTTGCCGAAAAAATATGTTTTTATTTTTCCATTACTGTTTTGTATTATAAAACTCTATAATATTACCGCCCTACACTCTACACAAAATCAAACAGGCTAATCTGATTCGATTCCGGTAAATCTCCTAAAAGTCCCAATTCATCCATTAAATCTACTACCGTCTTTGATACTTTGGTTCTCATACGGAAATCATCTTTGGATAAAAATGGTCCATCTTTTGCTGCTTCTACAATAGCATCTGCCGCTTTTTCTCCAAGACCATCGATACTACTTAAAGAAGGCATTAACCTTCCATCTACAATCTGGAATAGTCTGGACTGAGCTGTAAAAATGTCAATCGGTGTAAAATCATAACCTCTTGCATACATTTCTTGCACAATCTTCATATCCTTCATCGTATCCTGATCTTTTTTACTTAAGGAGTCGGCTCTCTTTTTGTAATCCTCAATTACGTTTTCCAGGTGATTTTTTCCTCTACACATAATGGAGTAAGAAAATGCCGATGCTCTAATACTAAAATAAGCCGCATAGTAAGCCAGTGGATAATTTACCTTGCAATATGCAATACGCCACGCCATCATAACATAAGCTGCTGCGTGGGCCTTTGGGAACATATACTTAATCTTCTTACAGGACCAAATATACCAATCAGGCACACCCTCTGCCTTCATCGCTTCTTCCCACTCCGGTTTTAGTCCCTTTCCTTTACGCACACTTTCCATAATGGTGAAAGAAAGAGAACTTTCCACCCCCATATTGATTAAATAGGTCATAATATCATCACGGGTACAAATGGCTGTGGAAATGGTTGCTTTTCCTTCTGCAATTAGAGTCTGAGCATTACCAAGCCAAACGTCTGTACCATGAGAAAGTCCCGAAATTCTTACTAAATCAGAAAATGTGGCTGGTTTGGTATCCACAAGCATTTGAATAACAAAATCTGTACCAAATTCCGGTATTCCAAGAGAACCTAGTGGGCAACCACCAATTTGTTCCGGTGTAATCCCAAGGGCCGATGTATTTTGAAACAATGACATAACCTGAGGGTCATCTAATTCAATGGTCGTTGGGTCAATTCCCGTTAAATCCTGGAGCATACGAATCATCGTCGGATCATCGTGTCCGAGAATATCCAGTTTCAACAGGTTATGGTCAATGGAGTGATAATCATAATGGGTGGTAATGGTATCCGTTGTCATATCATTTGCCGGATGCTGTACTGGAGTAAAGGAGTTAATATCCTCTCCCACCGGCAAAACAACAATACCACCAGGGTGCTGTCCTGTACTTCTTCTAATACCGGTACAACCCAATACTATACGATTGATTTCACAAGTACGCTTATGTTTTCCACGTTCTTCATAATAGTTTTTTACATAACCAAAGGCTGTTTTATCCGCCAAAGTACCAATCGTTCCGGCTCTATATGTCTGTCCCGCCCCAAAAATAACTTCCGTATATTTGTGAGCTTTACTCTGATATTCTCCAGAAAAATTCAAGTCGATATCCGGTTCTTTATCCCCTTTAAATCCAAGGAACGTTTCAAACGGAATATCAAATCCATCTTTTTTAAGAGGCTTGCCACAGTTTGGACAAATTTTATTCGGCATATCGCAACCGGCTCTACCGGCATATGCCCTGACTTCCTCAGAAGTAAAATCATTATAATAACAATTTGTACAATAATAGTGAGGACTTAAAGGATTTACCTCAGTAATTCCTGACATAGTAGCAACAAAGGAAGAACCAACAGAGCCTCTCGAACCTACCAGATATCCGTCCTCTACCGACTTCCACACTAATTTCTGTGCAATAATATACATAACGGCGAAACCGTTGGTGATGATAGAATTTAATTCTTTATCTAACCTGTCTTTTACAATATCCGGAAGTGGATTTCCGTACATTTCATGTGCCTTATTGTAACAAATATCGGTAAGTGTCTTATCCGAATCCGGAATAACCGGCGGACACTTATCCGGTCGCACCGGGCTCATCACATCGCACATATCAGCAATTTTATTCGTATTAGTGATAACCACTTCATAAGCTTTATCACTACCAAGATAAGCAAATTCTTCCAGCATTTCTTCTGTTGTTCTTAGATATAGAGGAGCTTGGTCATCTGCATCTTCAAAACCTTTTCCCGCCATAATAATTCGGCGATAAACTTCGTCCTCCGGGTCTAAAAAGTGTACGTCACAGGTTGCTACTACTGGCTTTTTAAACTGTTCTCCAAGACGAATAATTTCTCGGTTAATATTTTTAATATCTTCCTCACTCTCAATTTGAGGCACTTTATCTGAGGCAATCATAAACCGATTATTACCAACCGGCTGAATCTCCAAATAATCATAAAAATTTACAAGTCTGGCAATTTCCGTATCCGATTTTCCATCCAATAAAGCTCGATACAATTCTCCTGCCTCACAGGCACTTCCGATAATCAAACCTTCTCTGTACTTATGTAACAGTGTCTTTGGCACTTTCGGTCTTCGCTGAAAATAATTGATGTGGGACTCTGAAATCAGTCGATACAAGTTCACTCGTCCTACATTATTTTTTGCCAAAACAATACAGTGGTAAGACGGCAATTTTCTAACAGACTCTATACTTGCCGCTCCTAATCGATTCACGTCTTTTAAAGTGGTTGCTCCATCTTTTTGGAGCATCGGAATAAACTTAACAAAAATTTCGGCCGTTGCTCCTGCATCATCTACGGCTCTATGATGATTTTCCAGAGAAATTCCCAAGGTCTTTGCTACGGCATCTAAAGTATGCTTTGCCTGATTTGGAAGAAGCATTCTGGCAATACCTACTGTATCCACATAGGTAAATTTTCTTTCCATTCCCATTCGTTTCGCATTTTCTTTGATAAAACTCATATCAAAATTGGCATTATGAGCCACTAACACCGCGTCCCCACAAAACTCTAAAAACTCTGGCAAAATTGTTTCAATGGTAGGAGAATCCATAACCATATCATCACAAATTCCCGTTAGTTTTTCTATTTCAAAAGGAATCGGTGTCTGTGGATTTACGAAAGTGGAAAACTTATCCACAATTTCTCCGCCAGATACTTTTACCGCACCAATTTCGATAATTCTATTTTTTACAGGGGAAAATCCAGTGGTTTCGATATCGAATACTACATATTCTTCCTGTAAGCTTTTGGATACATCTCCTGTGGCAATTTCATTGGTGTCATCTACCAAATAAATTTCACAACCATAGATTACCTTAAAAAAGTCCTGTTTATCCGGATTTTCATCGCCGTTTTCTTTACGTTTTTTGGCTTCTTCTTTCCACAAATCTTCCCATACGTGATTGGCATCCGGAAATGCCTGACTGACACCGTGGTCTGTAATGGCAATAGCCGGGTGTCCCCATTTATAAGCTCTTTTTACGATATCCTTAGCTTCTGATACACCGTCCATATCACTCATTTTGGTATGACAGTGCAACTCTACGCGTTTATAGGCACTATTATCCATTCTGGAAACAGTAAAGTCGCCACATTTTTTAATACCAACAATCGAAGAAATACATAAGTCGTGGTCATAAGTATCCATCGCCACGATACCTTTTAACTTAATAAATGCCTTTTCCTTCACATAATCTGTGACCTCAGAAAGCTGGTCATCTCTCATAAAGAGCTTTGCTGTAATCGTATCCGTAAAATCTGTAATATCAAAACTTACAATCGTACGTTCTCCACGAATTGGACGACACTCTAATCTAGTAATTTTACCGCGAATACAAACCTGTCCGATTTCTCCATCAATTTCTTCCAGTTTCATCACTTCATCTTCAAAATCTTTTCCATAGATTACGTCTGGATTATCTGATTTTTTCGGTGCTCGTCTATATTCTGATGGTTTGTTCTCCATCGGCTTTGTATCCGATTTTTCTAATTTAGGTGAAGGAGCTTTCTCTTTGCTATCCGAAGGTTCACCCTTCATCTCTGAAGAATTCGTTTCCGTATCCGTAGAATCTTCTCCTTTGGTATAATCGATACGGCTTAGAATCTCGTCTACTTGCTTATCAACCTTTATTTGAGATTCTTTTGCATAGCGACTTTCTTTTGCCTCTTTATAATCTACCAGAATTTCTACCATAAGCCCGCATCTGTCGTGAATAATTTTATCTAAAATACGGGTAAGTTCGCTGACACTTCCTCTATTTAAGGCTGTATCTTCTATGGTAAGTTTTAATTGTGTATCCGATAAAAATTCAATTTCTGCTTTTTTCAGCATCAGGTGGTGAATGTGACTGAAATTTTTTAATTCCCACAAAATGCTTTCATAATATTCATCAAACAGATTTTTTAAATTGTACTGTTTGCTCAATTCATAGGAATCATAAATTTTAATCGTAATTTCTTTTCTGGGAAAAAGCTGCTTTGCAATTTCTTCTTCTACTGCTACAATTTTTTCCTTTGGAATCAAATGTTCTCCACGCAAATAAATGCGAAGATAGTTTCCACTTTTTGTCGCAGAAACTCTCTCCACAGTCATTTGTTCCATTACAGTATGCAAATTTTTATTCAAACTAAGCGTGGCAAATACGCTAAAAAATGGTTTTGACATACTTATACTATTTATTCCTTCCAGTTATCCAATTCGTATTTTAAATTCTTCAGTAATTCCTGTTCCGGAATCTTACGAATAATTTCACCTTTTTTAATTAAAAGTCCTTCTCCGATTCCACCGGCAATTCCGATATCGGCTTCCTTAGCTTCTCCAGGACCATTTACAACGCAGCCCATTACAGCCACTTTAATATCTAAGTCATAGCCTGCTACAAGCTTTTCTACTTCATTTGCAAGTCCAATCAAATCTATTTTTGTTCTACCGCAAGTTGGGCAGCTAACAACTTCTATTCCACCTTTTCTAAGCCCTAAAGTACGAAGAATCAATTTGGCAGATTTAATTTCTTCTACCGGGTCACCAGTTAATGACACACGAATGGTATCTCCAATACCTTGATTTAAGATAAGTCCAAGTCCAATGGCTGACTTAATATTTCCGCTGGTTAAAGTTCCGGACTCTGTAATCCCTACGTGCAAAGGATAATTGGTTTCCTTTACTAATAATTTATGAGCCTTTACACACATTAAAACGTCCGAAGATTTGATACTGATAACCAAATTATCATAGCCTAAATCTTCAATCATTTTCACTTTATCTAAGGCACTTTCCACTATGCCCTCAGCAGTAACCCCTTGATATTTTTCCACCAGATTTTTCTCCAAAGAGCCACTGTTTACTCCAACTCTAATCGGAATATTTCTCTCTTTTGCCACATCTACCACAGCTTTAACATTTTCTTTGGCTCCAATATTCCCAGGATTGATTCGGATTTTATCCACTCCATTTTCCATCGCGGCGATTGCCATTTTATAGTCAAAATGAATGTCTCCAACGATTGGAATAGTCACTTCCTTTTTGATTTCCAAAATAGCTTTTGCTGCTTCCAAAGTAGGAATCGTACAACGCACAATTTCACAACCTGCATTTTCTAACGCTTTTATCTGTTCCACAGTTTTTTTCACGTCTTCCGTTCTGGTATTGGTCATTGACTGAATTAAAATCGGATTTCCGCCACCAATGACCTGATTTCCGATATGTACTACTTTTGTGTGATTTCTATACATTTTCAATTCCTCCTTGGATTTTATAATCTGCGTACAGATTAAGTCTCCTTATTTGACATAAAAGCCTACCGTCCTTTGAGACAGTAGGCAGATTTCATAAGTTCAGGGTTCTTTTTTTAGGATTTTTATAGTTCTTGCTTTCCGATTACCTTCTTCGTCCTCTAAAGTAATGGTAATTGTAGTGCTACTATTTTCAGACCATTCCTTTTTAGGAATTTCCATAATGAACGTATCTTCTACAAAAACTGCTCCATTTTCTTTTACTAAGGTTTTGTTTCCCCATTCGTCTCTTGTATAACAAAACAGAGGGGTACTATTCCCTAGTAGAGCCGGTACTTTTATACCCCATATAAAAATACAAAGCCCAATCAAAAAACTTCTGATAACTCTTTGTTTAGATAAGATATTTTTCATAATCCTCCTTCTAAACAAACCTTCTCTCTGGTCTCATAGTTATCTTTTAGTATAAACCATAATTTCTAGTGAAACAATCTCATAATATCATTAAACATAACAAATATCATCAGTAAAAAAAGTGCCGCCATACCAATCAAATGCACAATACCCTCTTTTTCCGGTGGAATCGGCTTTCCTCTTACCACTTCAATCAACATAAAGACTAATCGTCCTCCATCTAATGCCGGAATTGGCAACAGGTTCAAAACCCCTAAGTTGACAGAAATCAATACCGCAAATTCCATCATCGTAAATAGGACACTTGAAAATCCATAAGGTTTCACAGCTTCATAGGTTTCCCCAATCTGTTGTGCCATTCCCACAGGTCCTGCCACATCATCTTTCGTCAAGTCTCCACTCACAAGCATTTTTAGACATTTAAAGGTATAACCAAACCAGTATTTCATTTCATAGAAAGCATATTTGAATAAATTGCCTCCCTTACACGTAATCAACTCTCCTGAGCCTAAAATACCGATATAATATCTGCCACTTTCTTCATCATAAGAAGGGGTAATGGTAGTTACATAAGTTTCGCCATCACGAACATATTCAATTTCCAAAGGTTCTCCCTGATTGATAGCGGAAATCAGGCTGATTTGACGATACAGATGGATTTTTTCATCATCAATTTTCGTTATCAAATCTCCTTCCATAATGCCCGCTTCACTGGCTGGATATCCTTCCATCGTTCCTTGAATCACTGGCTTATCCGAACCACAAAAACCTACAATAATCATAGATAAAATAAAGGCGAGAATAAAGTTAAATATTGGTCCTGCCACAACTGTAGCGATTCGACTCCACACATTCGCATTTGGAAAAGCACCTTCCATTTCTTCTTTCGTTGCTTCCTTGTCTTCACTTACTACCCCATCCTCACCTTCAAACATACAGGCACCACCCAAGGGCAATAATTTTAAAGAATATTTTGTCTCACCTTTTGTAAAATGTAATAACGTAGGTCCCATACCAATGGAGAATTCTACCACACGAATTCCGTTTAATTTCGCCAGTAAAAAATGACCAAACTCATGGGAAAACACTACCACAGTAAACATAATCAAAAAAATCAAAATAGATATGACTGTATTCATTTTCTGCCTTTCTTATAACAAAGTACTTATATAATCATATGCTTCCTTTTCCGCAGATAAAATCTCATCTACGTTAGGGTTTGCGATAATTCTATGATTATTCATCGCTTTTTCTATCAACTCTGGAATCTGCAAAAACTTAATCTTTCTATCTAAAAACAAGCTGACCGCCTTCTCATTTGCTGCATTATAAACCGTTGGCATACTTCCGCCCTGCTTTGACGCCTCAAAAGCTAATCTTAAGCCATAAAAAGTTTCCATATCCGGTTTTTCAAAAGTCATTTGACTAAGTTCGTAGAAATCCAGTTTTTTTCCTGGTAATTCTCTACGGTCCGGATAAAATAACGCATATTGAATCGGCAATTTCATATCCGGTGTACCAAGCTGTGCGATAATGCCGCCATCCTTATACTGCACCATAGAATGAATGATACTCTGTGGATGCACAACCACCTGAATCCTGTCTAAATCTACATCAAAAAGCCATTTTGCTTCAATGACTTCTAAGCCCTTATTCACAAGAGTTGCTGAATCAATAGTAATTTTTCTACCCATAGACCAGTTTGGGTGCTTTAAAGCATCTTCCACTTGAATATTTAACAAATCTTCTCTTTTTTTCTGTCGGAATGGACCACCGGAAGCTGTCAATAATATTTTATCAACCTGGTCTCTTTTTTCCCCATTCATAGACTGGAAAATAGCACTATGCTCACTATCTACCGGAAGAATCTTAACGCCCATTTTTTTTGCAAGAGGCATAATGATATGACCTGCAGTGACTAAAGTTTCCTTATTGGCAAGGGCAATGGTTTTTCCATTTTCGATTGCGGCTATCGTTGGTCGAATACCAATCATTCCCACAATAGCAGTTACAACCGTATTTGCTTCCTCCATTGTAACAATATCTAAAAGACCTTCCATACCGGATAAAATTTCTACCTCTAAATCCGCTACACGCATTTTTAAGTCTTTTGCAGCATCTTCTGACCACATAACAGCCTTCTTTGGTAGAAATTCTCTAATTTGTTTTTCCATTAAATCTACATTACTACCTGCCGCCAAAGCTAAAACCTGTAAGTCTTTATTATAATTTCTCACAATGTCCAAGGTCTGTGTTCCTATGGAACCTGTGGACCCTAAAAGTACTATTTTATTCATATATTGCCTCATTTCTACTAAAGAGTGCGACGCATCGTCTTTTGTCCCACCTCTTCTTAAATAAACATCTTTGCTAAAAAGTAGATAACTGGTGCAGCAAAAATAACACTGTCGAATCTATCCATAACTCCGCCATGTCCTGGAATCAATTTTCCATAATCTTTTACGTCAAAGTTACGCTTGATTGCAGATGCTGCCAAATCTCCTACCATAGAAATCAATGCTCCAACAGCACTGATAACCGCAAATACAACAATGAAGTTTACTCCTGTATCTACTTTGGTGTTCACAAACATACCATATAAAGCACCGATTAAAGCAGCACCAACTACACCACCTACTGCACCTTCTACGGATTTTTTAGGACTCAGTACCGGAGCCATCTTATGTTTTCCAAATAAAACGCCCACACAATACGCACAGGTATCACAGCCCCATGAACAAATCAAAATGAGCCATACAATGTAAATACCGAACTCTAACTCTCTTGTTGCATAAATAAAGGATAAAAATACCGGTGCATATGCAAAAGAAAAAATCGCCGTAGCCACCTTCGTGGCATGGAATTTAGGAAATCCAAATACATACACAAACATAATGATAAGGAAAGTTGCTACTCCTACCAACAATAAATAGGAATTAAATCCAGTAAAGTAAAGCACAAGATAATATGCCAAAACGCCCAGTATTCCAACAATTTCCAAAGCATTTATTCTCTCATTTTCTTTACGAATCTGCATTGTTTTTGTGATTTCCAAATAACCAACTAAGGAAATAAACAATAAAAATGCCGCCAATGGCAATTTGGAAAAATACAAAGTTACTAATTCAATTAAAACTAATACGATTCCACTTAATAATCTGGTAACAAACATTTTAGTCCTCCTTCACAAGACCATACTTTCTGTCTCTTTTGTTGTATGCTTCAATGGCCTTTGTGAGTTCTTCTTTTGTAAAATCAGGCCAGGCAACTTCGGTAAAATAAAATTCTGTATAGGCTAACTGCCACAACAGGAAATTAGAAATTCTCTGTTCATTGCAGGTTCTAATAAGTAAATCCGGTTCTGGAATTCCTTTCGTATCCAGCGTATTTGAAATCAAGTCTTCTGTAATATCTTCTGCTTGTAACTCGCCCTTTTGAATTTGCATTGCAATCTCTTTTGTAGCTCGTACGATTTCATCTCTGCCACCATAGTTTAAAGCTATCTGAAAATGAAGACCTGTATTATGAACAGTAGCTCTTTCCAATTCATCAATACGATTTCTAATATCATCATCCAGTCCTGTTTTATCTCCTAAAACCCTGACGCACATCTTATTCTTTTCAGCTGTTTTTAAACAGGTTTTCATATAGTTACGAAGTAAAGACATAAGTGCATCTACTTCGTCTTTTGGTCGATTCCAGTTTTCCGTAGAAAAAGCATAAACCGTCAAATATTGAACTCCCATTTTATAAGCTTCTTCGCAAATCACTTCTACGGTTTTTGCCCCCTGCACGTGACCATAGTTTCTAGGCATACCCTTGGCTTTTGCCCAGCGTCCATTTCCATCTAAAATAATCGCTATATGCTTTGGAATATTCATTCTTACTACCTCCGAACCTTATTCGCGGGTTTTCTTATAACGTGATAAAAGCCTGCCCATAATCCAAAGGATTAAAGGCAGGCGTTCTGTACAAATTATACAGTCAAAATTTCTTTGGATTTTTCATCAACCAATTTGTCAATTTCTTTCACAAATTTGTCTGTCAATTTCTGTAATTCATCTTCCAACTGTTTGATTTCATCCTCAGAAACTTCTGTTTTAGCCAATTTTTTGAAAGCATCATTGCCATCACGACGAATATTACGAATAGCAACTTTTCCTTCTTCCCCTTTTTTCTTAACATCTTTTACTAAATCTTTTCTTCGTTCTTCTGTTAATTCAGGGAAAACAAGTCTGATTACTGCACCATCATTAGAAGGTGTAATTCCTAAATCAGAAGTCATAATTGCTTTTTCAATATCTTTGATTAAGCTTTTCTCCCATGGTGCAATCTGAATCATTCTTGGTTCTGGAACAGTTACGTTACCTACCTGCTGAATTGGTGTAGGTGTTCCATAATAATCTACTTTAATTTTATCAAGAACGTGTGGATTTGCTCTCCCAGCTCTGATTGTCCCAAAATCAGAAGCTAAAAAATCAATCGCTTTTGTCATTTTTTCATTATATACTTGTACTCTTGCGTCCATATTTGATTATCCTTTCTTTTATACGGTTACTTTTGTTCCGTTAAAATCACCTTTCATGGTATTAACAATGCTATTTTTTTCATTTAGACCAAATACCCACATTGGCATTTTATTATCACGAGCCAAAATAGATGCTGTCATATCTACTACTTGCAAATTTTTCTCAATGACTTCATCAATCGAAACGCTTGTGTATTTTTTCGCCTCTGGATTTTTGCGTGGGTCATCATCATATACACCATCAATCGCTTTGGCTAATAAAATAACATCTGCTTCCACTTCAATCGCTCTAAGTACAACACCTGTATCTGTTGAAAAATAAGGGTGTCCTGTGCCACCTGCAAAAAATACAACCATACCTTTTGCAAAATATTTATTGGCTCTGTCTTTTGAAAAAAGTTTTGTAAAAGAACCACATTCAAAAGGTGTTAAAATATTTGTCTGCATACCTTCTGAGCGAAAAATTTCTGATACATAAATACAGTTCATTATGGTAGCAAGCATTCCAATCTGGTCTGCTTTTGTTCTGTCAATATTTTCACTGGAACGACCTCTCCAGAAGTTACCGCCGCCAATCACAATACCGACTTCGATTCCATCATCAACTAACTGCTTTACCTGATTTGCAACTTCTTTTACTGTTGCTTCATCAAATCCGGTTTTCTTTTCACCTGCTAAGGCTTCACCACTTAATTTTAATAAAACTCTTCTCATACGTTTTATGTCCTTTATTTGTTTTTACCAATTTTAAAATCTTCAAAGAAAGAAGTTGGATTTACTTCTGCATAACACTGTGAACACATACCTTCGATAACCGCACCATTATTAATCTGAACAGATTTGGATTTAATATTACCCATAACGATTGCTGAGGCATCTAAAATAACAGGACCACAAACATCAATATCCCCTTTAACAGCACCTGCAACTACTGCACTTGTGGCAGAAATGTTACCGATGATTACAGAACTTTGTCCAATTTTTACTGAACCATCACTAACTACTTCACCAACGATTTTCGCGTTATCCGCAAAAACTTCTGCGGCTTTTGAGTTACCATTGATAGAGCCTGTAACATTCAATTTACCTAAAATATCAATATTACCATTAATACAGCCTAATACATCTACGGAACCTTTTGAAACAATATCACCTGTAATTACCATACCTTTTGTAATTATAGAAGTTTCATCTTCTACTTCATTTTGTGAAAACTGAACGTCCATCATTCTCTCTCCTTTTGCTTCATTCTTTGGTTCGCTAACTGCGATTGTGTCAAGCAGTTCGCTCATATCTTCATCAGTCTCATCTTCCTCAGTTGTCTCATCTTCACTTAATTGATTAAGCATTTCTTCTAATTCAGAATCGCCCAATTCTTCTGTCACTTCTTCACTAGCCACTTCATCAACAGTTTCCGCTACATTTTCGTTAACCTGTGCAGTTTCTTCAGTTGTCTTACTGTCAACATTTTCATCTGGCATAAGTTCATTTACTGCCTGTGATAAATCCTCTTTTAAATCTGAAAAGAATCCCATTTATACTCCTCCGTTTGTCTTCTTAGATTATTCATTTGCTATATGTTGAACCGGCACTGAATTTTCAGTAATCGGTACAATTTCTGTATTATCCATTGCCAAAATTGTCTCTATGATTTGTGGCAACGCCTGTACGGTTGTGTATTTTTCTGCTGTATCATGGAACAAAATAACTGCATTACTATAATTTTCCAGCCCTGATGTGCTGTTCTCTACGATTTCTTCCACACTAACCGAATTACCCGTGGCATCCTTTGAAGAAACATTCCAATCATAATATACAATATTTTCCTCATTCAGATACGCAATATAGTCACTCATATGTTCTCGCCCAATGGAGTTGCTACTACCACCCGGGAAACGATATAAAGAACATTCCACACCCGTCTTTTCTTTTATCAGATTCCTGATATCTTCCACATCTTTTGTAAAACTATCTAATGAATCATAAATTTCCGTATATTTATGACTATAAGAATGCATTCCAATAGAATGCCCTTCTTCTACAATTCTTTCATACATAGGGGTATATTTTTCATCTTCCTGTCCTATCACAAAAAAGGTGGCTTTTACCCCATACTGTGCTAAAATATCCAATATTTCATCTGTATAAATGCTTGGCCCATCATCAAAAGTTAAATAAACTTTCCTCGTATTATCTGAAATTACCGTATCTTCCTCTGACACTTCATCATCACTATCACTGTCTGATAAGTCAGTTTCTTCGTAATCTGCCGGCAAATCCTGAATTTCTACGGTGTTGGTACTTATTATAGCATGTTGTTCTTTTATCATTTGGAGTTCTTTAGATACTTTTCCTAACTGTATTGCCAATACAATACACAAAATCGTAGGAATTAAAATTGCCGCTGCTATGGAAAACAATATCATTTTTTTCAGTCTCTCGATACGTTTTCTTCTGGCAGGTGACAATCCATCAGGCAAACGATTTTCTTCCATCGTTTCCTCCATCGAAGTTGCCTCCTTTTAAATTTTGTATGCTTTCTTCCTGCTATAATATTATTACAAAATCCGAATATATTTTACCATAAAACTAAAAGTTAGGAAAGTACATCTTTTGATTCCCAGATAATATACTTTAAGTTGTATTCCGCTTTTGTTTTAGAATATTCATAATACATAGTAATGACTTCTTCCGGTGCCGTGAAAATTGCCTTATAATAGCCATTTTCCACCTCTGTTTCCGGCTTTCCTAAACAGTCAGAAAAAGCTTTTTCAATTTCTCTATCGCCATCTACTTTTTCGTCACCTTCAATAAACTGATACTGTACTCCCTCTAAGTAAGGCACTTCTTCTCCATCTTCTATGGAAACATCTGCCGAAAAATTATATACGATTTCACAAGCATTCCCTAAAAGGGCTCTTTCCAGTACTGGTAACAAATCTTTTCCCTGACCATCGTCTGAAGACATACAATAAAATGTACCTTTTTCATAGTCTTTATCGCTGACATAGACACCAATATTTTTTAACTCGATATTGACTACTTGTCGAAAAGTCATACCCAGCCGTATATTTCTAATCGCATAACTTCCATCTGTATACTTATCACAAATATGCACGCTATTAACATCCGTTTTATAAGTCGCATCTTCTGTTTCGTCTATCCCTTCCGGAAGTTCTGGTATAACTACCACCGCACTATTATTAACATTTCCTGTACTGTCACTATTTTCGTTAATAGCATCCTCCACCGGAAAAGCATCTTTTAAAATAGGAATTTTTTTCACACTTTCTCTATGGGTAGATAAATAATAAAAACCACCCAAACCTACTAAAACAAGTATTGATACTATCAGAAAAAATCCGTACACTTTTTTTACCATGATTCACCTGTCATTCGCTTTTACGATTACTTATTTTGTTCTCTTTCTAACGCCAATTTGTGCATTTCCTCTGTTGCAAAAGAAATTTTTGTAATGGCGTCCCGTTTACTTAAATAGCACCAGAAACTGTCATCTGGAATTGAAATATCCACACAATCGCCTCGTTTTAAGTAGTCGTACTCAATATGCATACTTTCTAAGCTCAAAGCACTTCTTGTTAGGACATAGTCTTCGCCATAGTATTTACATTCCACTCTAGTTTCCGTTGGAGTCTGGATAAGCTTACCCATACCCTGCTGATAAAATTTCAAAGACCCCGGCAAAGTTTCGATACGAACCTCGTCTTCAAAATAGTAGGTTCCATCTTCGATTTCTTTTCTAACACATTCTCTCTCCCAATTACTCCAGTCAGGAATATGCGAAAATTCTGTTTCTCCGTTTTCTGCGTGGAGTCTTCCATATTCGTCCATTTCCCAAGCCTTGTTGCAGGCTTTACACCAAAGTTTTGTTCCCTCTGAATCGGTTTCATGTTCTGTTTGACAAGCCGGACACTTATACAAAAGAGCATGCAACCCCTTGGCTCTTTGTGGATGGTCGATTTTAATCTTATTGTCCCACTGCCATTTAAAATCATCATACTGGAAATGTTCTTTAATGACTTGATTAATTTCGTCTGTGGAAAGCTTTTTCGTATCTTCCTCTGAAAGAACCATTTGCATTTGTGCTTCCACATATGTTTTTTTATTAATTTTATTCCACTGCGGGCAGGTAATAAAATTACCGTGAATCCGAAGTACCACCACTGGTACCTTCAAAAAACGTACCATTTTTCCTAAAGAATCCGGCAAATAAGATGTACAGCCATCAAGAGAATATCTGGCCTCCGGAAACAATACAAAGGTAGTTTTTAATTTTTCCACGCAGTATTTCATATTTTTTACAAGATGCACGTCGTTGATAAACTTTCTTGTACCAAGCACTCCTAACGAACGCATCAAAATTTCTGTATAAGTATTAAATCCTTCTAATGTCATTACATTGCTGACTTTTTGTGGATGTGTCGCCTTTAACATCACGTTAAAATCAACCATTGAGGAGTGTGTTACCAATAATAAATAAGGTCCCTTTACTTCCTCCATATTCACTTTTGTCAGCTTAAAATTTCTATTTTTTAAGTCCGGCCAACTAATGATTCCTTTTGCAAGTCCCATTAAAAATGTTGGTTTAATTGGCTTTTTTGAAAAGTCGAAATGTTTCACATTTTCTTTTTTTATTTTTGTAACACGTATTTTTTTACTCACGTTTTCTCTCCCAATTATTTAGTAATTTTGCCCATCCCTCATATCTTCATATACTCCTTTATTCTAACAAAAAAAATATGATTATTCAACTTCTTAGGCAAAAGAAAAAGCAGCCCTTTTTCTTTTGGCTGCTTCTATAACGGATTATATACGACTTCTCTTAAACACATTTGATTTTTGATTTCTTTTAGTAATTGATGTGGCATATACAAAGATGCCTTTTTCTTCAATTTAATTTCATTGGTAAGTTGTAACATTTCAACTACAAATTGAGAACAAAAATAGTAGTCCTTTTTCTTATATGGTATTTGCAAAAAACAAAATACAAGTCCTAAATTAGAATAATATAGTTTTTCTTTCTTTTCTTCAAACTTTTGGATAGCCGATTGAATGCGTTCATAAGCCTCTTTCGAAATTTCCAGACGATATCCCACGCATTTTTTATTACGATTTTTATGCTTCTTTGGGTACTCTTTACGGAATCCCTTACTATTAAAGCTATAAAAATATTCATCTTCTTCATCTAGTGAAAGTGATGCGTGCGTATATCCTCTGCCACTTACAAAATGTAGAAAATTCGCCATAAATGTATGATATCTGCTAAAGAGTACTGTAATTACTTTCTTTTCCATATTTTCTTCACCTCTTAATGTCGTTATCATTATAGCACGATGTAGTTTTCATTTCTACATATATTTGTAAAAATTTGGATTTTTTTGTCTATCACCCCATATTTTTCGTTGAATATAATAATATAAAATATATTTTAGGTGACTTATGGACCGTTTTATTCCAGGAAATTCTATGATTAATATTTCAAACGGACTAATAGATGACATTCGTTTTGACCGTTCCACTGCCTTTGTAACTATCACTTATCAAGATTGTGCAAATTGTCCGGGTTCGCGTCAAACAGTAACTCTTGTTACAACGAATAACACATTGATTTTTGATGAAAGTGGAAATATTATACCAGCACGAGACTTACGAACCGGTATGACTGTAAATGCCACTTTTTCTTCTGCTATGACACGGAGCATTCCACCCCAAGCTACTGCCTTTATTATTCGAGTTGTCAGAAGACCACAAAATGACAGTGTAACCACCGGCAGAATCATCAATGTTGACAGGCAAAATCCATCGATTACAACAATTAGCGATGGCAATATTTCTTCTGCAATTCGTTTTAATATTTCTCCGGATACTATTATTTTAAATAGAGTTGGAAGACCGATAGAATTGTCAAGACTCGTTCCGGGACTTAGAGTACGTGTTCGCCACGCTACTTTTATGACTGCCAGCATTCCTCCACAAACTACGGCATTTGAAATCAGGGTTTTGTAGAAAAAAAGCAATTTTTTTGTATAATTTACTATAAAAATGACATACTATTTCCATAACTTTTTATTTTTGTGGGAGATAGTCTATGGATAAGAAATACGAACACAACATATACGATAAAAAGAATGAAGAAAAGTTTAATAGTATCACTCAGAAAAAAGAGCCTGAAAATCAAAATCAGCATCGAAATGTAAAAAAAGAAGGTGTTGATGCAAAAAGAAGACAGGTATAGAAAAACCCAGTGGAAATTCTCCACTGGGTTTTGGTTTTATAGAAATTACATTCCCATCTGTTTTGCAACTTCTTCTGCGAAGTTTTCTTCTTTCTTTTCAAGACCTTCGCCTGTTTCAAAACGAACGAATTTCTTGATTGAGAAGTTAGCACCGTTATCTTTAGCAACCTGTGCTACGTACTGACCAACTGACTGTTTGCCATCTTCAGCTTTAACATATACCTGGTCTAATAAGCAGATTTCTTTTAATTCTTTTTTGATACGACCTGCAACCATACCCTGAATTACTTTTTCAGGTTTAGAAGCTTCTTTAGGGTCGTTCATAATCTGAGCTAATAAGATTTCTTTTTCGTGTTCAATGTATTCCTGGTCGATTTCAGCTTCACATACATATTTTGGATTTAAAGCTGCAACCTGCATAGCTACGTTTGTCATAGCTTCTTTAATAGCATCGTTAACAACGTCTGTATCAGCTTCAACGATAACGCCGATTCTACCGCCGCCATGTGTATAAGAAACTACACAACCGTTAGAAGCTACTACTTTTTCAAATCTTCTGATGTTAAGGTTTTCACCGATAACTGCTACTTTTTCTACTAATGCTTCTTTTACTGTTTTGCTAGCATCAAGATTCCAGCTTTCAGCAAGGAATGCATCTAAATCAGCTGCATCAGATTCAACTGCCTGAGCTGCAACTGCTTCAACATATGCCTGGAAATCAGCATTTTTAGCAACGAAATCTGTTTCAGAGTTAACTTCAACAACTGCTGCTGTTTTGTCATCTTTTACGATAACTTTACAAAGACCTTCTGCTGCAATTCTGCCAGCTTTCTTTTCAGCCTTTGCCTGACCGTTCTTTCTTAAGAATTCAACGGCTTCGTCCATATTACCATTTGTTTCGTTCAATGCTTTTTTGCAGTCCATCATACCTGCACCTGTCATATCACGTAATTCTTTTACCATTGCTGCTGTAATAGCCATTTTTTAATCCTCCAATTTCAAGTAAAATTAAGCTTCTTCTGTAACTTCTTCTACTTCAGCTTCTGCTACGTCTTCCATAACTTCTGCTGTTTCACCCTGGTTAGCTTCGATAACAGCATCTGCCATTTTTGCAACGATTAATTTTACTGCTCTGATAGCATCATCGTTACCAGGAATGATATAATCAAGTTCTTCAGGGTCACAGTTTGTATCACCAATACCAATTAATGTAATACCAAGTGAGTGAGCTTCCTGAACACAAATTCTTTCTTTCTTAGGGTCAACAACGAAGATAGCATCTGGAATTCTATCCATTTCTTTGATACCACCAAGGTTCTTTTCTAATTTTTCCCATTCTTTTTTAAGTCCGATAACTTCTTTTTTAGGAAGTCTTTCGAATGTTCCGTCCTGAGACATTGTTTCGATTGCTTTTAATCTTGCAATACGAGACTGAATTGTTTTGAAGTTAGTGAGCATACCACCTAACCATCTTTCGTTTACATAGTACATGCCACAACGTTCAGCTTCTGTTTTAACAGCGTCCTGTGCCTGTTTTTTTGTACCAACAAAAAGAATTGTACCACCAGCCTGAGCAACTTCAGAAATTGCTCTGTAAGCTTCGTCTACTTTACCTACTGATTTCTGTAAGTCGATGATGTGGATACCATTTCTTTCTGTGAAGATGTATGGAGCCATTTTAGGATTCCATCTTCTTGTCTGATGTCCGAAATGAACACCTGCTTCTAATAACTGTTTCATTGAAATAACGCTCATGATTTTACCTCCGTTTAGTTAAATAATCTTCCGCGTGGCATCAAACTTTGCTGCTAACTCAAGCGTTAGTGAGCACTGGCAACAAATAGCCAAGCGTGTTTTATAGTCATAACGGATAGATTTTACCACAAAAAATCCCCTATTGCAAGGGGATTTTCACGTTTCCTATATATTTTTTAGTCCATTTTTGTTAAAATTCTAGCCATTTCTTCGTGACTGGAGCCAACCGGAATTTTATAAGTACCTACACTAATTTTTTTATCATAACCATAACGGCATAAATGTGTGTCAAAATCTTTTGCAGAATCTACAAGTCCCGCTTCTTCCATTTTTTGACTAACCGTCCACGAACTATCTCCACTTTCTACGGTAATGGAAATGGTATCTTTTACAATATTAGAATCCTCAGTTTCTTCTATATCCTGCTCACCATTCTCTGTATTTTCTGCATTTTCTGTATTTTCTGTATTCTCTTCATCCGGTGTTTCCACCAAATCTTTAGATACCTCTTCTACATCTTCAGATATTTCTGGCACATCTTCCTTTGTGTCTTTCTTCCCTGCCACTTCGGATAAAACAGTATTTTCTATCATACCAAGCTCTGTAGCTCTTGCCTTAACTTCCTCATCTGTCATAGGCTTTCTGTTCTGAAAGGCAACAGACATAATGAATACAGTAACAACAATACCGATTCCAAGCCCTCTTAAATAGTATTTCAATTTCATAGTTACATTCCTTCAAACAAATCAATTACTAATTTTACTTCGCCAAGGCCTAAGCCTAATTCTTTTGCAATCGCAACGTTAGACTTTCCTTCATTATGAAGCTGTAAAATCCTTTCGTTACTATTTCTGTTATTATCTTTTTTATTAACAGAAGTACCAAGATTTAAGTCAGGTGCTGATGCTTCTTTGGATTTTGTTGTCTTTTTTCGTGAATTTCCTTGTTTTGTTTTTGTACTTTTAATGATGTCTAATTGTTTTAAAACATCTTCTTTTTCCTCTATTTTATCCGTAGGATTTTGTTCCAAAGAATCTACTTTCAATTCAGCAGGCTGCATATTTTCTACGGATTCAGGTATATTTTCAACCAGGGCATTTTGTATATCTTCTTTTGCTACCGGTTGTTCTACTTTTTCTTTTTTCGTACTCTTTCGTGTCTTTACTTCTTTTGCATCTATGGAAGCATCTTTGACTGTCTGTTTTACTTCTTTTGCTGTTTTATCAGCTTCCATTACTGTTTCCTTCAAAAGATTATGTTTGTCATTTAACATATCGTACAAAAACATAACTTCTTTATGATTTTTATCAATGGATTCTAATACCGTACTGGAATACTCATTAATTGCCATTATTTTTTCGTTACACAATCTTTCCATAGCTCTTTCTGCCTTCTCTACATTGTGTTCCGAAACTTCTGTCACATTATCTTCAATATTGCTATTTGCTTCTTTTACCGCTTCATCTACAATTCTTTGAATTTCTTCCTTGGCTTCTTGTAAGCTTTCTTTACTTAGTTTTTCTTTTTTTGCAGGAAGTACAAAACTTACCACAAAAACAATGATTCCTAAAACTAATAGCACGATTTCTGTTGCACCCATTTTTAATCTCCTAAACTCTGAAATCGAAACCGCCTTGCTCTTTTTTTATGACAGTTCCTTCTGCTTGATTTTTTCCGCCTGGACGTTTTTTGCCGCCATCACCCATATATTTATTTTTGCCTTGTTCTTTGGCATCGTGTTTCTTTTGTTCGTTGCCTGTTTCTTCTGACTTTTGCACATAATTCGCTTTATGCTCTGTTTCCTTCACATTTTGCTGGCTAAGTCCCATCTGCTGAACATTGGCCTTCATATCCTCGTGATGCTTTATCGCGGAAAAATCCTGCACTCTTGTAACCGTTACCGGCAATTCAATAGGCCCTAATCCCATAGTTTCACCGCCTTAATAAATAGCTTCCATCTTCACATCGCCTCGCACTTTTACAAAGCGACAATATTGGCAAATAGATTTTACCACCATAGAAACTTCCGAAATACAGACTTTTGTTCCAGGATAAACCTCTCCGGTTACAGTAATATGTGCAATTCTCTTACCTTCCAGTAAATCCTGCATTTCTTCAATTTGCTTTTCCTTGGTATTGATTTCGCTGACTAATTCACCCTTTTTAACAATAGATGCAGCAACGAATTTTGCCTGTTCTTCTAAAATAGTCGTTCCGGCTGCAAGACGCTTTTTGGCACTACTGATAATGCCTTCAATTCTATCCAATTCACTTCTTGCGTCCATAACATCTTTTTGGTACTGTTGGAATTTGTTTTTTAGACCAGGGTCTACACCAACTTCCACAATCGTATCAGCTCCCATAGAAGAACCCAGGGTTTTTACGTTAATGGAATTGGTTGCACATACTCTACCACCAGCAATAAAACCTTTTTTACCGGTAACAGTAACATCTGTTCCTGCGAAAACACGACTATGCAAGATTGTTTCAGCAGAAACATAACCTTGTGCCTCAGCCGTAACATTTTCCATAAATTTAACAACAATGTTACCGCCAGCCTTCAGCTCGCCCTTGCCCATACCATTCATACCTCTAGCAATAATAATATCGCCTTCTGCCTGTAAGTATGCACCTTCCACAATACCTCTAACTTCTATATTACCACGACTGACCACCGAGAAATTGGAACATACATTTCCTCGAACCAGTACGCTTCCTTCGTAATCAATATTACCCGTAGAAATATCTACGTTTTCTACTTCTAACACATCGGATACGAATACCTTGTCTTCCACCAGCACAACGTGACCATTCACTTCGGAATAAATGCAGGTTTTATCTTCCGAAATACTAATATTTCTTCCGTAATGTAAGGTCAGTCTACGAACTTCTCTTGGTTTTAATGTCTCGCCTGTGACAGTTTTCCCACATTCACCCTGAACCGCCGGAGTTAAGCGTGCAAGCATATCTCCTTTTGTACAATGGTTAATCGTATTCAAATTATAAAAATCCACACTACCGTCTTCTAAAAGTGTTGGTTTAGCGTGGATATCTGTTGAGAAAAAGTATTCAATACTTGCATCAGACCCTTGCACAGGTTCTAACCCTTCTGCAATAAGTATATCTGTGCAATATACTCTATGCTTTGCATATTCTTCAACAACGTCTTCTTTCACGCCAAACTGCAATCCTTTGTGCTTAAGTTCCTGTAAGATTTCAGTTTCATTCATAATTTCTCCATCATTGGATGGTGCATGAAATCTTACAGTAGCTGTCATTTTGTCATCACTTATGGAAACAATGCACTTTTCACTTTCTCGATAACCTCTCTCGAGATTAAGTGGAATAGTTATTTCCTGCTTCAAGCCTACGCAGGTTGCATTTAACTTATGCAAATCATAGTGGAGATTTCGTTCATTCAAATAGTCGACTAATTCTCCAATAGGGAACATTTCACCCCCATCGGTTGGTGGAACGATTTTGAGACTTGTTCCATGTGTATTATGAATCAACTGAAAAAAACCGTTCGCCATATTTACCTCCTATATATTTGAAAAAATTCCCATATAACTTCCTAACTTTGTCTTCATCTTTTGTAATGCTTTTGTATGTAGCTGAGAAATTCTTGACTCAGAAACTTCCAGTACTCTACTAATTTCTTTTAAGGTTAACTCCTCATAATAATATAGGAGAATTACCTTTTTTTCCTTTTCTGTCAGCAACTCCAAAGCTTCAATTAGAATTTCTTTTAATTCGCCCTTCTCATATACTTCTTCCGGACCATCAAATTTGGAATAGCTGTGTTCCAGCGGTGCTTCGCTACCACCTTGTTCCATAAATTCGTTTAAAGAAACAACATTGGTAACTTTCATCTGACCTTGCCACTCTAAAAATTCGTCCGGCGAAATTCCTAAACTATCCGCAATTTCATCATCTGTGGCTGGTCTTCCTTTTGTGTCTTCTATTTCTTTAATCGCTGCTTCAATTTTCTTCTGCTTTTGTCTGATTGTTCTTGGAATCCAGTCCATCTTTCTAATCTGGTCTAGGATAGAACCCCTGATACGCAAGCTGGCATAAGTTTCAAATTTTACTTCTTTTGTAGGGTCGAACTTATCAATCGCATCAATCAGACCAAAAATACCATATCCTACCAGGTCATCATATTCTACATTATAACCCAGATACATACTTAGTCTTCCGGCTACTACTTTCACCAAAGGAGAATATTCCAATATGAGTTTTTCCCTTATATCAGTGGCTCTGTTTTTAGCGTATTCGCCCCAAAGCCGCTTTCTTCCGGTCTCGTCCATTTCTGCCTCCAGTTACTTTAGTTTTCTTCTACCTCATCAGAAGTTTCCGTTTCATTTTCGTCAGAAGTCTCTTTTTCGATTACTTCGCCTTCTTCTTTGCTCTTTTCTTCATTTTCCTGCTCGAATTTTTCCATTACTCGTTTGATAACGCAACCTAAAAAGTAAAAAACAAGCAATACGATGAAAAGTACTAACAACATTGTAAATGCATCATAGCCCTGTATAAAACACACAATACTACAAATTGCACCTGCAATTAGCATAAGTGTAAGCGGAATCATTTTTCGTTCCATAACTATACCTTCTGTCCTTTTAGCTTATCCTTCAAATCTAAATCTGAATTCCTAATGCACCCAATATTTTTTCATAGGATTCTGTATCAGGTATCATTACAAAATATCCGTCTAAATGAACATCATCTTTAAACTGTGTCTGAATGAATAAAATCTGGTCGCTTTCATCCTGATTTTTTCTCATTGGTGAATGCAAAATCGTATCTACCACGTCCATAGTCATATGCGGGATAGATGGATAAATTTTTAAGTTTGTAAGTGTTGATAATGAATTCAAATATGAACCTGCAATAATATTACTGATTTCCTTAATACAGGACAATTCCATTTCATTAAACTTATCACCACTTACTTCCATTCCCATCAATTTGGAAATTAAGAATTTTGCAGACCCTTCTTCCAATAAGAAGATAATATCACCTGTAATATCACCTTCAACTTCCAAAAAGATAGCTGTCATAATACGTTCTGAACCGCCTAAGCTTTCTGAAAGTTCATCTACTCCAATCAATTTAACCTGTGGAACGTCCATATCAATACGGCTTTGAAGCATTTGGGCTAATGCAGTAGTTGCATTGCCCGCTCCAATATTCCCGATTTCCTTTAAAACGTCCATATATTTTGTCGATAAATCGTTTAAATCTATATGACCCATAATACTTCCTCTATTTTATGCATTTTCCTTCTCACTAGCTACGGCATTCAAATCTAGTAAAGAAATAAGTTCATTATTAAATTTACCTACACCTGTTAAGAAATTTACCGCATCTTCTCTATTGTCGTGTGCCACTTTTTCAATCTGGCTTGTTCCTAAAGTAACTACTTCTTTTACTTCATCGACAATAATACCGATTGTGCCGTGCTGCTCTAATTTTAAAATGATAATTCTGGTTGTTTTTGTTTCTTCAATTTCTTCAAGTCCCATTTTTAAGCGAAGACTCATAACCGGAATTACTTCACCACGTAAGTTGATAACACCCTTTAAGTAATTTGCTACCTTTGGTACTCTTGTGATGTGTTGCATACGCACAATGTTATCTACATATTTAATATCAATACCAAACTGCTCTACTCCGATTTTAATGACAATATACTGAGTTGTTTCTTCGCTGGTAATTGCTCTTAATTCGTCCATAGTTCTCTCTCCTTTTCTTCCACTTAAATCAATGCATTTGCATCAAGAATTAATGCAATTTCACCATCACCAAGGATAGTTGCACCGCTGATAATCTTACATTTGTTAATGTATTTACCAAGTGATTTAATAACGATTTCAAGCTGGCCTAATAATTCATCAATAACAAGACCTGCAAGTTTATCACCTTTCTTAACAATAACAACTACAAGATTGTCTTCAGGAGATTTCTTAGACTCAATGTCTAACACTTCATTTAATCTGATGAGCGGAATTACAGTTCCACGAAGGTTAATTACTTCTTTTGACTGAACACTCTTAATTTCTGATGGACTAATATCTTCGATTGTCTGAATATTACCAAGAGAAATTGCATATTTTTCTCCACCAACATCTACCATTAAAGCCTGAATGATAGCAAGAGTTAATGGCAATCTGATAATCCATGAACTACCTTCACCAAGTTTACTCTTAACTTCAATTTCACCACTTAATGCTTCAATCTTAGATTTAACAACATCAAGACCTACACCACGACCTGAGATATCGGAAACCTGTTTTGCTGTTGAGAAACTTGGAAGGAACAACAAGTCGATAATTTCTTTATCACTCATCTGTTCGCCCTGTTCAGCAGTAATTGTGCCTCTTTCAATAGCTTTTCTCTTAACGGCTTCTACATCGATACCATTACCATCGTCTCTTACTTCGATAACTACGTTGTTACCATCCTGGTAAGCATCTAAGAAAATAGAACCAGTTGGATTCTTTCCTCTTTTAATACGTTCTTCTGTTGATTCAAGACCATGGTCAGCAGAGTTACGAAGTAAGTGCATAAGTGGGTCACCAATTTCGTCTACCACTGTTCTGTCAAGTTCTGTTTCCTCACCTGACATATATAATTCCATTTTCTTATTCAATTTCTTAGATAAGTCACGAATCATTCTTGGGAATTTTGTTACAACGCTTTCGATAGGAACCATTCGTACCTTCATAACAGATTCATGTAAGTTCGTTGTAACGCTTTCCAAATATTCAATATGTTCATTAAATGCTGAATGGCCTTTGTTTTCTACACCAGATGCAGAAACCAAGGAGTTTTTCGCAATAATCAACTCGCTGACAAGGTTCATAAGTACGTCTAACTTTTCAATATCTACACGTACTGTTCTATTGACGATTGGCTTACCTACTGCTTTCTTCTCGCCAGCTTTCTTTTCAGGCTGTGCTTTTTCAGCTTCTTTTACCTGAGCGGCTGCTGTTGGTTCAGGTTCAGCAGGGGTATCTGGGTGCAATGCAGAATCTTCGATTGGTGCACCAAGTACTTTTTCAATTTCAGATACGTTTTCAGCGGCAGCAATCACATCTTCAAGACGTTTGTCTGTAATGATTACAACACTGAAATCCAATTCAAATTTTTCATCTTCTATATCCTGAGCCGAAGGACTTGATACAATGATTTCGCCCAGTTCTTCTAATGCTTTAAACACAAGGAAAGCACGAGCTGCTTTTAAAATACAAGATTCCTGAACTTTAACTGTTACACCGTATACGTTCATTCCCTGTTTTTTAGCCTCTACAATGACATTACTCTGGGAGGAGTTTAAGTTAATTGTAAGCCACTTTCTCTCATCCTCAGAGCCAGTTGCTGCTGCTTTGTTATCTTCTTTCTTTTCTTCTGCTTTTGGTGCACTTCCTCCACCAGCTTCACCTTTTAAGATATCATTTAATGCTTTAATGATAGGTTCATTATCATTGGTTCCTTCATCAGCACTTTCCTGAATGTTTCCTAAATATTCTTCTAATGCGTCCAGACACTGAAATAAAACGTCAATCATTCCAGCATTTACTTTAATGTTGCCGTTACGCACTTCAGAAAATACGTTCTCCATATCGTGTGTCAACGTCTGCATTCTTTTGAATCCCATTGTACCTGCCATACCTTTTAAAGAATGAGCAGCACGGAAAATTTCATTAATTACATCACTATTTTCCGGTTCCTGTTCTAACTCTAAAATCTGTGAATTCAAATTCTGAACGTGTTCTTTTGTTTCATCAATGAAAATCTCTAAATATTGACTTACATCCATTTTACCTTACCCCCGCAGCTAAGATTAGTTCCTGTGCAATATCTTCTAACATAACTTCCTGATTAGAAAGGCCTGCCTGAACAACACTTTTGGGCATTCCGTATACCGCACATGTACTCTGTTCCTGTGTAATCACATGAATTTTTTTATTATCTTTCAGATTTTTAATACCTTCCGTACCATCTGCTCCCATACCTGTCAGTACTGCACATACGACTTCGTCATAACCACATTCAACAAGGGATTCATACATATAGTTGGCACAAGGCTTTACGCCCTCTCTTGATGGTGCGTCAGAATAATGAATATAATGTTTACCATTCTTCTCAACCACTATCATATGCTTACCACCCATAGATAAATAAGCATGACCACTTAGTACTTCATCACCGTCTTTTGCTTCCTTTACTTCCAGTTCTGACATACCATTAAGTCGCTCTGCTAAAGTTGCAGTAAAACCAACTGGCATATGCTGTACAATTAAAACAGGTGCATTGATATTCTTCGGTATTCTAGGTATCACTGACTGAAGAGCTTTGGGGCCACCTGTGGAGCTGGCGATTGCAATAATTTTCTTACCGGTTGCCCTATGCTTTTTGGCAAGTTCAATTACTTTACTATCGTCCTTTTTCACTTCCTGCGGATTAGCCTCATAGACCGCTGGTTTACTTTCGCATACTGCCTGCAATTTTCTTAAAAATTCATCGTGGAATTCGTCCTTTTTACAAAGATAAGAACGTTCCGGCTTATGCATAAAGTCTATGGCACCTAACTCCAATGCGTCCAGTGTTATTTTTGCACCATGAACTGTATCCGTACTAGACATAATTACTTTTGCCACAATTCCTTGTGTTTTCAATTCCTTCAGTAACTGAATACCATTCATATTTGGCATATTCACGTCCAAAATTACCGCATCATAAGTCTTATTTTTCAGCAATTCCAGAGCTTCCACACCATCTTTTGCAAAATTCTCTACCTGAAATCTTTCATCACTTTCGATTATATCATAATATACCCTTCTCATGAGTGCAGAGTCATCTACAATTAGTATTTTTTTCATTTTTTTCTCCAATTTTTTCACTTTTTATGAATATTTTTTGGGCATTACCTATAAATTACTTATTACGATTTCTATGCTTACGTTCTTCTTCAAAGATATATCTGATGAGTTCTTCTCTATCATCGTTTCCCATATTGACGTACTGAACTCGATGCTCGAAAACTCCCTTTCGATTTTCACTTGGTCTTGATGCCAACACTTTCCCAACTACGTTATAGGGTTTTACTTTATCTTTAATCAATAAAGAATAGTTGATATAAATCAAACTTTCCGGTGCATATTCCTGATTTGATAAAAAGCGAAGTCCACCACCACTAATGTCTACAATAACACTGTGCTTTAGTGGTAAACCCGGTATCAAATATTCATCTACGGTATCCACTACTTTAATTTCTTCTTCTTTCAGTTCTCTGGATTTCATTTCCAATGCACAACTGAATCTATAATATTCACGTCTTTGGTATCTTCTTAAGTTGGAGGTAAGTTCCACTACAAGTAAATACACATTGTTACTCTTGTATCTGTCAATAATTCTGACAAAACACTGATATAAACCACTAAACGTTGTCAAATACATATCAAAAACTGCGTCCACCGGTAAAAGAACAATCTTTGTTCCCTCCATTGGCATTACGATTTCCATACGTTCACCCGAAAGGAAACCATGTACTTGGCTAATATATGTTTTTCCCGCGTTTTCCTGTGTATCTTTTGTCTGCACACGACTTTTTTCTACTGTTCGAAGTTCAATGCGGTCGCCTGGTTTTATAATTCTAGTTAACATAGAAATGTTCCTTCCTGTCTATTTTTTTCCATTAATTATATGGGAAAAAAATGCCGCCATTCCCCTTTTTGGTGCTTGTTCCGCTTCCTTATTCATCAATATTTCTGCCATTTTCTGATATGCTACACTGGCAGAAGCTGTTGGATTTTGTAAAGAAACCGGCATCTGCTGCATTACTGCTTTGGATAATTGTTTATCATATGGTACTGCCCCAAGAAAATCCAAAGGTATTTTTAAATAACGGTTCACAACTGTACTTAATTTGGAATAAAGTTGTTTTCCTTCCTCCTCAGATTCTACTTTATTGGCAATTACCTTGATTTTTGAATATTCGTTTGAAAATCTTGGGTGTCTGTTCAATGCCTTTACTAAAGAATAGGAATCTGTAATGGAGGTTGGTTCCGGAGTCGTTACCAATAAAATTTCTCCACTTGCTACCAAAAATTCCAATACTGCATCTGAGATACCAGCTCCGGTATCTACAATGATGATATCTGCAATAGCATCTAACTCTGCCAGGTTTTTGATGATATATACTAAATATTCACGACTTAAGTTCGACATTCCTGCGATGCCTGAGCCACCGGAAATGAAACCTACGTCCATCGGACCCCAGGTGATGATTTCTCTGATGTCCTTTCCCTGATAAATCAAATCATACAAATTATGTTTCGGTACTGCCCCAAACATAATTTCAATGTTAGCAAGACCAAAGTCCGCATCTAAAATGATGACTTTCTGTCCCATTTTTCTAAACTGTATTGCTAAATTAATGGCCGTATTTGATTTACCTACACCACCTTTTCCACTGGTTACCGTAATAATTCTTGCCAGTGATCTTTTTGGCGTATTGCCCATAGGCTGATTGGCTATTGTATTTGCTTTAATAATATTTCTTAACTGTTCTGCCTGATCCATATACGCCTCCTATTTTGATTTTCCACCCAATAACATTTTTACAGTTTTCTGTGGATTAAACTGTTCAATGTCATCTGGTACATTCTGACCACAGGTCACATACGATAAAGGTGCTTCTGTGTATAGTTTTAAATTCAATAAATTACCAAGGGTAGTTGTTTCATCTAATTTTGTAAAAATAAGTTTATACTCTGTGATATCCGAATAGCTATCTGCAATTCCCAATAAATCACGGTATTTCGTAGTCGCACTGACTACTAAATAAACTTCTTTCTCTACCTTGTCATCTACGGAATGTATGAATTCATTCATATTCGCTTTCTGGGTTTCATTCTGATGAGAATGACCTGCCGTATCAATAAAAATATAGTCAAAATCTCTAAATTCCCTTAGGGAATTTTCCATTTCTTCTACGGTATAAATAATCCGGAATGGTACTTCTAAAATATCTGCATATGTACGAAGTTGTTCTGCCGCAGCTATACGATAAGTATCTGCTGTAAGAAGTGCCACTCTTTTTTTACCTTCTACACTGAATTTTGAGGCAATTTTCGCAATCGTTGTAGTTTTTCCAACTCCAGTAGGACCAATGAAGAAAACGACTTTCGGACCATTCGCCGCTGGGGTGATGGTCTCTGGTTTTCCAAATTTTAATATCATTTTTTGATAAATAAGTGCAAGTGCCTGGTCAAAAGGCATATTTGGATTAATATTTTTCTCCATTTCATCAATAATCTGATTGGCATAAGTTTCATTTACTTCATTCTCAATCATCTTACTATAAAGAAGTTTTTCAAACTTTACTAATTCAGAGCTTTTTTCTTCTTCTTCATCTTCCAAAGAAGGAGCATCTGTTTCTGCCTTTTGTAATTTTTGTTCCAATAAGCTCTGTAAATTATCTAATTTTTCTTCCAGTACTTTTGTTTCTACCTTTTCCGTTTTTTCTGCTACCGAAGGCTTACTTGCAGACATTTCAAATTGTCTGATAGTTTCTTCTGAAAAAATAGGCTGTGCCTTGTTAATCGGAAGTGGCATACTGTCTTCCTGTACTTTTTTTTCTTCTGCTTTTGCAAGGGCAATTCTTTCACTTTCTTCTTCCAATGCCACGGTAACTTCTACAAGTTGTGGTTTTAAAAAGGCAAACAAGCCTTTTTTCTTTACATTTTTTACGTTCATAACAACAACATTTGGACCTAACTCTTTCTTGGCCTTTTCTGTTGCATCTGCTTCTGTTTTTCCTTGAAATTTCTTAATAATCATTAGGCTGTCACCATCCCCACAGATTGTAATTCAACATTCGATTCAATCTCGTTATATGAAACAACAATTAAATCTTTGTAATAGTCTTCTGTTAATCGTTTAAAGTAAGTTCTCACAATTGGAGAAGTTACAATAATTGCATTTTTTCCAAGATTTTCTAACTTCTGTGACTCCTTACCAACCGCCGACATAATGGCTTTCGTTTTATCTGGGTCTAACGTTAAATAAGAACCTTGTTCTGTCTGTTTTACACTTGCCATAATTTCTTTTTCCAGTTTTGGATCTAACGTTATCACGCTAGTTGTCTCATTCTGTGGAAAATATCGATTGGAAATAGCACGTTTCAAACTTTGTCTCACATATTCCGTCAAAATATCCGTATCTCTTGTAGTCTGAGCATAATCTGCAAGAGTTTCAAATATCGTCAATAAATCGCGGATAGAAATTCCCTCTTTTAGCAGATTTTGTAATACCTTTTGAATTTCTCCAAGTCCCAACATCTTTGGTACTAATTCGTCTACTAAAGAAGGATTGCTTTCCTTCATGTTGTCAACAAGATGCTGCACATCTTGTCTGGTAAGCAATTCTGCTATATGCTGCCTGATAATTTCTGTCAAATGAGTGGCAATAATGGAAGGTGGGTCAACTACCGTATATCCCATACTTTCTGCTCTTTCTCTCTGACTTTCTGTAATCCAGATAGCTGGCAAATGGAAAGATGGTTCAAATGTAGGAATACCTGTGATTTCTTCTTCCACATAGCCAGGATTCATAGCCATATAGTGATCAAATAAAATTTCACCTTCACTGACCTGAATACCTTTAATTTTGATAATATATTGATTCGGATTCAACTGGATATTATCACGCAAGCGGATAATTGGAACAATCGTACCTAATTCCAGTGCAATCTGTCTTCTAATCATAACTACACGGTCTAATAAATCACCGCCCTGGTTAATATCCGCAAGTGGAATAATACCGTAACCAAATTCCAACTCAATCGGGTCAACCTGTAAAAGACTGTTGACATTCTCCGGCTGCCTGATTTCTTCTGCAGCAGCCTCCTCTGCTTCCACCTCTGCATCGATTTTTTCCGTAGTAATGGTTTTGGAAATAATATTACCAACGACAATAAATATCACGCCGAGTCCACAGAACAAATACCACTGAAGTGGCGTTACAAGTCCAAGTAATATCAATACACCACCAACAATGTAGAGTGCTTTTGGAATACCAAATAACTGTTTTACAAGTACCGAACCAAAATCTGCATCTTTTGAGCCTTTGGTTACCAAAATACCTGTGGATAATGAAATCAATAACGATGGAATCTGAGAAACCAAACCATCACCGATAGTCAAAATAGTATAAGTATTCAAGGCGTCAGAAAACTCCAACCCCTGTCTCATAACACCCATGGCGATACCACCAATAATGTTAACACAGGTAATGATCAAACCGGCTGTGGCATCTCCTTTAACGTACTTAACAGCACCATCCATAGAACCAAAGAAGCTAGATTCTTCCTGGATTTTTTCCCTGCGTCGTTTTGCCTCTGCATCTGTAATTGCTCCGGTATTTAAGTCCGCATCAATCGCCATCTGTTTACCAGGCATAGCATCCAATGTAAAACGAGCTGTTACTTCAGCCACACGTTCTGAACCTTTGTTGATTACCATAAACTGAATAATAATCAAAATGACGAAAACGATTACACCAATAATCAAATCGCCGCCACCTACGAAAGAACCGAACACCTGAACCACATTACCAGGGTCGCCAGTACTTAAAATAAGTCTTGTACTGGATACGTTCAATGCAATTCTAAAGATGGTAGTAAACAAAAGAATGGTTGGGAAGAACGACATATCCAAAACTTCTTTTGAAAACATACTAACAAACAAAATAACAAATGAAAACGAAATGTTAATTGCCAGTAAAACATCTAATAGCCAAGAAGGAATTGGTACAATCAACATAATGATAGCAGCCAAAAGATAAACTGCTACACCTAAGTCCGCTTTTTGAATCTTCATGTACTTTTTCCTCCTATCTTACTTTTTTATATTTTTCCTTTTAAGTTGTATACAAAGGCAAGTACTTCTGCTACTGCCTGATACAATTCAGGTGGAATCACCTGTCCAATATCCACATTGGCATATAGCATTCTCGCCAATGGTTTATTTTCGACGATTTCTACGTGATTTTCTCTACCGATTTCTTTAATACGCTGTGCCAAATGGTCTGTTCCCTTGGCAACAACAAAAGGTGCGTCATATTTATCCGGGTCATATTGCACAGCAACCGCATAATGCGTCGGGTTTGTAATAATAACATCTGCTTTTGGAATATCCTGCATCATACGACGCATAGATGCTTCCCTCATACGCTGTCTGATTTTTCCCTTAATCTGAGGGTCACCTTCGTCTGACTTGTATTCGTCTTTGATTTCCTGTTTACTCATTTTCATATCGTTTTTAAACTTCCACTTCTGATAAATGAAGTCACCTGCAACGACAACCATATAAACAGCACTAATACGAATTCCAAGGTCTGCCACCATCTCACCTACTAAGCCAATGGCCTGTGTTAATGAAATATCATATAAAATATATAAATTTTTCCATTGATTCTTTAAATAGGAATATGTAACATACGCAATTACGCCTATTTTTAAAAGCGATTTTAACAACTCCACCAAAGATTGCATAGAAAACATTCTCTTAAAACCACTGATTGGACTTAATTTATTAAACTTCGGTTTCAGCGGTTCTGTGGTAATTTTCCATTTAACCTGCATCACATCTGCTAAAAAAGAAAGGACAAATCCTATTAGCAAAAATGGTATTACTATAATGATAATCTCAATCAAAGCTGTCTTAAGCGATAGCAAAATACTATTTACAGGTACATATCCGTCATAACTTTTTGAAAATTCCGGAATTCTATTATAAATGGCTGGGAATACTTCCATAAGACTATTTCCGGTATGCCCAATCCATATTTTTATCATAAGAAACATAGCCAGTAAGCAAAATCCATTGGCTACTTCTTTACTTTTGGCAACCTGCCCTTTTTTTCGGGCATCACGCAATTTCTTCGCAGTTGCCGGCTCCGTACGTTCGCCGCCCGGCCCGTCTTTTGCAAAAAATTGCAGATTATAACTTAAAATCACGTCATACCCTCCACAAAGTCTACCACCATTGTTTTCATCTGTGTGAATATAAAATCAGCTGCTCCTGGTAACATAGTTGCTACTAAAAACAATATTCCTAGTGCAACCAAAATTTTCAGCTGCATACCTACTGCAAACATATTCATTTGCGGTGAAACCTTCGCCATAATGCCCAAAATAGCATTTAATAAGAGCATTGCACAAAAAATTGGTAAGCAAATGCGGAAACCAATCACCATATAATTTCCCATAAACTTTACCATAGAACTGAGCAAATGGTCGCTGTCAAATACTGCTCCGTTTACAGGAATCAAGGTATACGTTTCTACCAAAGCTTTTAATAAATACTGATACATTCCTGAGACAATCAGCATAAGTGACATAGCATACTGGTATAAAACACCGGAAATTGAGGTTTCCTGCTTGGTCTGTGGGTCAAACAATGTTGCCATAGATAATCCGGATTCCATATCTACAATGTTACCGGTAAAATTCACAACTGCCATACAGATATTTGCCCCAAATCCGATAATCAAACCAACCATAGCCTCTTTTAGTACAATCGCGGAATATTCTAAGATTGTATCATATTCCAGCGGCTCGATTGGTAAAACAAGCTGATAAATCAAATAGGCTACAAAGACGCCCAATCCGATTTTTACTCTGTTTGGTGTATTACTCATATTAAAAAATGGAGCTATATAAATAAAACAGGTAACTCGTACTAATATTAATAAATAAGTTAAAAGTTCATCATATGAAAAAGATAAATCTATCATAAGCTACCTTATATATGCGGTAAAGTTACTCCACAAACCTACCATATATTCAATCATATTATTAAGCATCCAATGTCCCAAAATAATAATTGCTAAAAAGACTCCAAGCACTTTGGGAACAAATGTCAGCGTTTGCTCTTGAATGGAAGTTACCGTCTGAAATATACTGACCAACAAACCAATCACCAGCGAAACAAGTAATACAGGGGCAGCGACTTTGATAATAAGATATAAAGCTTCTTGTGTAATCATTGCCACGTCATCTACTGTCATAGCCTACTACCTCCTATCAGTAAAACGTACGAACCAAATTTCCAATAATCAAATTCCAGCCATCTGCTAAAACAAACAATAAAATTTTAAATGGCATAGATACTGTGGTTGGTGGTAACATCATCATACCCATACTCATAAGTACCGATGAAACAACCATATCAATTACTAAAAATGGTATATAAATCAAAAAGCCTATAATAAAGGCTGTCCTAAGTTCACTAATTATAAAACTTGGAATCAAAACAGAGTTTGATATTGACTCCAACTCTCCGTCCCAAGTCGTTCCTGAAATTTCCATAAACATCTGCACATCTTTTGTCTGCGTCTGAGAATACATAAAATCTCTAAGTGGTTGCATACCAATCTCGATGGCTTCTTCCTGTGTCAATTCTCCATTTAAGTATGGAGTATATGCAGTCTCGTTAATTTCTGTGATTGTGGGACCCATAATAAAAAACGTCAAAAACAGCGCCAAACCTATTAAAACCTGATTAGGTGGTGCCGTATTTGTACTAAGTGCCGCTCGCGTAAAGTGAAGCACTATAATGACACGGGTAAAAGAAGTTAACATAATTAGCAATATTGGTGCAATCGCAATTAATGTTAATGTCAACAAAATTTGGAGAGAACCGGATATACTTCCATTTCCATCTTTTGCCGTAATCGTAACCGTGTTCGCTATATTCAGTTCTCCCAGTTCATCTGCTTCCATAGAACCAGGCTCATTAATATATGTTTGTTCACTTTCCGAATCTTCTATATTGGAACCGATTCCAGTGGCATAAGCAACACTTCCGTTTCCAATAAATAATATGCCTGCCAAAATCAGCAGGCATAAACCTTTTTTTAGTTTCTTTCCGGAAAAAAATTTCTTCATATCTTTCGCCTACTCTTCTTCTTTTAGACTATCCGTTTTTTCCAGTGTTTTTGTTTTTTTCAGACTTGCCAGTATCTCTTTAAAGCTTTTACCTTCCCCTTGTGATTCAGGAAAAGCAATCTGACCTTCTTCTAATTCTGTCAGTAGCGTAACAGTGTCTTTTGACACTGCTATTGCTACATATTTCGCACCAACTTTCACAATTTGTATGTACTTTGTCTGTGCAATTTTGTAAGTCTCTAGAACTTCTATGTTTTTTCCGGCATTCTGTACTTTTTGATAATTTGCAACATACTTTGTTGTAAACAGTGTAATCGCTATAACAAATACAAATATCAGCAACACTGTAATTAAATCAAGAAATGAATCATACCCACCGGCTGTTAATAACATATTAACCAACTACTTTCTTAACTGCTTCCAATACACGTTCTGCCTGGAATGGTTTTACAATGAAGTCTTTAGCTCCTGCCTGAATTGATTCAATAACCATTGCCTGCTGGCCCATAGCTGAACACATAATTACTTTTGCTGAGCCGTCAGCTGCTTTAATATTTTTTAAAGCCTGAATTCCGTCCATTTCCGGCATTGTGATATCCATTAATACCAAATCTGGTTTCAATTCGTTATACTTTTCTACGGCTTTCACACCATTTTCAGCTTCACCTGCAACGGTGTAACCATTTTTGGATAAAATATCCTTAATCATCATTCTCATAAAAGCTGCATCATCACAAATTAAAATATTCTTCGCCATACCTATAACTCCTTAATCTTTAATAATGTCTGTCACACGGACACCAAAACTTTCTTCAATAACTACTACTTCGCCTTTTGCAACCAATTTACCATTTACTAATACATCTACTGGTTCACCGGCAATCTTATCTAATTCTATGATTGTACCAGGTGCAAAATCAAGAATATCTGAAATACGTTTCTGTGTTCTTCCCAATTCTACCGTTACCTCTAATGGTACATCTCTAATAAGACCTATATTTTCTGCTCCAGGAATTGCACTGTAATCCGGTGTAAAGCTCTGGAACTGTGCCGGCTGAATATTGATGTTCTGCTGAGGCATACCCATCATTGGCATTCCCATTTGTGGCATCGCCATCTGCTGCATATTCATCTGCGGCATTCCCATCTGTTGCATATTCATCTGTGGCATTCCCATCTGAGACATATCCATTTGAGGCATTCCCATACCGCCTTGCATTGCATTGTAATCAGGCTGTGGTGCTTCTGCCACCTGTGGAGTAGGTTGTGGTGCCACCTGAGGTGTAGGTGCCGCTGCTGGTTCAGGTGCTTTGGCTGTATCCTCTACTGGCATTCCCGACATACTCATAAATGTTGAATATAGAGATTTTGCAAAATCTACCGGGTAAAGCTGCATAATTGTACTATCTACTAAGTCTTCAATCTGCATACTAAACGCAATTTTAACAAAAGTTCCTGCAAGGAAAGGTGAGATTTCTTCCGGTGATTGAAAGTCTGTAATATTGATAAGACTTGACTCCGGAGGACTAATATCAATCATTTTTCCAAGCATTGAAGAAAGCGATGTTGCTGATGAACCCATCATCTGATTCATCGCTTCCGAAATCGCACTTAAATGTAATTCTCCAAGTTCTCCATCAATATTAGTACCATCACCACCCATCATTAAGTCGGTAATGATTTTTACATCTCTTTCTTTCAAAATCAGGATATTGTTTCCATCTAAACCATTTGTGTAGTGAATCTGAATAAATACACATGGTCTTGAATAATCCTCAATTACATTTTCCCATTTTGCTAAGGTTACTACTGGAGTAGTAATATTTACTTTTCTGTTTACTAAAGAATATAACGTTGTGGCTGATGAACCCATACTGATATTTGCCACTTCACCGATGGCATCTTTTTCTACCTCAGTAAGCAAATCTTCATCAATAAAATTGTCTTCCACAACCGGACTTTCTTCAGAAGCTGGTTCTTCTGTGTCCACCATGCCACTTAAAAGGGCATTGATTTCGTCTTGTGATAACATTCCACCAGAATCCATTCCTACTCGTCCCCCTCTCTTACCACCGAAGTAACTCTAACTGCATATTTGTCTGTGCTAGAGCCCGGAAGGGCGGTAAATTTTTTAATATTGCCGACAAACACATCTAATTCGCTGTCGGTCTTTGTATCTAATTTAATAATATCGCCTCTCTGCAAACCAATAAAGTCATTTACAGATATCACACTTCTTCCCAAAATTGTCTTAATTGGGACAACTGCTCTATTCAGCAATATTTCAATATACTCATTATAATTTTCATTTGTCTCCTGCATCGTTGAGAACCAATACTTCGTATTCAACTTATCCATAATGTTCTCTAATGTAAAATATGGAAGACAAACATTCATAAGGCCATCTACTTCACCAATCTTTATATTCAGTGTAACAATCGCTATCATATCACTTGGTGAAATAATCTGTGCAAACTGTGGATTCGTCTCAATTCTTTCCATCATCGGATTGATATCCACTACGTTTTTCCATGGGTCACGCATCAGCTGCATACAAATGACCATCATTTTTTCTATAATTGAACGCTCGATTTCCGAAAAATCTCTCGCTTTATCCAGTGGTTCACCGGAACCGCCAAGCATTCTGTCTATCATTGCAAAACCAATATTGGTAGATAATTCAATGATAATATTTCCTGCCAATGGTGCAAAACTTACAATACCCAAAATACTGGGTGTACTAAGTGCGTTAGTGAATTCCGAAAAAGTAACCGTTTCAGAACTTGCAACACCAATTTGAACATTCTTTCTTAAATAAACCGGTAAATTGGTAGAAACTAATCTTCCGTAATGTTCATATATAATTTCTAGAGTTCTCAAATGCTCTTTGGAGAATTTTGCCGGACGCTTAAAGTCATAATCCTTAACCTGTTTCTCCTCTTTTTCTTGCATTTGGTCTACATCTAATTCACCGGTACTAAACGCTGCAAGCAGATTGTCAATTTCGCTTTGCGATAATACCTCACTCACGCCCGTCACCTCCCTAAGTCGCTTTTTCTATTATTTATGAAAGGTTCCAACCGTTAAATACTACATCTACAATAAATGTTGAATCATAAAGGTTTTGAATTCTTGTTAAAATTTCATCAGCAATCGCTTCTTTGTTTGCTTCTGCTTCTTCCTTTGTGTAACTGCCAATTACCTGGTCAATTTCACCTTTAATCAAGCTTTCATAATTTGATATTGTACTACCATACTCTTTATAATCTTTGTGTTTTGTATTTACAGAAAGTGAAACAGACACGATACAGTAGTGGTCTTTTCCATCTTCAGCTGTTTTCAAATGAATTGTCATAGAATCTTCAATGTTATACATTTCGATATCTTCTATGTTAATTTCTTCTTTGCCTTCTCCCTTTGCACTACCTACTTCTAACTGTAAAATAGTAGCAATATCAGTTACCAACGCTGATGTTTTCTTGCTGGTTCCTACTACACTAAACATCATAATACCAGTTAATACGATATTAACAACCAATAGTGCCAGAATCAGCACTGACAAAAGATTTCTTTTCATAAGAAACTTCCTCCATATATTAATTAGAATATACTGAATTGTAAATTCTGATTTCTACTCGTCTGTTCTTCGCTCGTCCCTCTGGTGAAGAATTATCTGCAACCGGTACATATTCTCCTCTACCAGAATGCTTAATATTTGCCGGATTCAAACTTGTGGTATCTACTAAATAATTAAACACTGACAAAGCTCTGGAACTACTAAGTTCATCATTGCTTGCATATTTACCACCGCCCGTAATCGGCACATTATCTGTATGACCTTCAATTTCGATAGTTCCCGTAGCATATCTTTGTAAAATACTACCGATTTTATCTAATATTGGTAAAACATCTTCTTTTAAAGTTGCACTTCCTGAATCAAACAAAAGTGCTCCTTTTAATGTAAGTTCGACATACTGTGCAGTGAAATCAATATCTACTACATCTGCCATATCATTTTCATTGACAGCTTCTTCTATCTTCTCAGCCAGTTCTTCTGATTCTTTAAGACCTTCCTGTTCCAGAAAAGCTTCTGCCTCAGATACTTCATTCCACTCCTGATTCTGATTTTCATTTTTACTGTCCAGTTGGTCTACATTTTCATCACTGTCAGCTGTCTTACCTGTGGTATTAAAATACTCACTTAATTCGTTAAGCTGGCTAACACCATTACTTATCAATACGCCATCGCCAATGGCGGTAGAACCCGCTGTAAAAATACTAAAGGTTTGTGAAAAGCTGGCCGCCATCGCTTCAAATTTCGCCGCATCTACGGATGACATAGAGAACAACAAAACGAAGAAGCATAACAAAAGGTTCATCAAATCACCAAATGTTGCCATCCACGCCGGTGCTCCTGGTGCTGGTGCTTCTTCCTTTTTCTTTCTAGCCATTCAAATCACCGCCTTCATCGGCAATTTCTCTATCTTTAGGAGCTACGAAGGATTTTAATTTTTCTTCGATAACTCGAGGATTTTCACCTGCCTGAATGGATAAGAGACCTTCAATCATAATCTGCTTAACCATAACTTCTTTCGCATTATTTGCTTTCATCTTAGTTGCAACAGGAATACAAAGCCAGTTAGCAAGCATAGAACCATAAAGCGTCGTAATAAGAGCTACAGCCATAGCTGGTCCAAGTGAACTTGGGTCATCCATATTACCTAACATATTAATCAGACCAATCAATGTACCAATCATACCCCAGGCAGGACCCATAGAACCTAAAGTCTCCCAAAATCCAACTTTGCTTTTATGTCTATCTTCCAAACTTGTTAATTCCGTTTCCATAATGGCACGAACTAATTCAGGGTCTGTACCATCGACAATCAATAAAATACCTTTTTTCAAAAAGGCATCGTCCAAATCTGCCGCTGCTTCTTCCAAAGATAAAAGACCTTCTTTTCTGGCAACATTCGACAAATCAATAATACGGCGAATCATCTCGCCTGTATCTTCTGCATATACTTTGAAAATTAACTTGATACTCTTTAAACCATCTACGAACTCTGACAAAGTATTCGTTACCAAAGTCGCACAAAAAGAACCGCCGAAAGTAATCAACACCGACGGAAAATCCAAGAATCCTTTCAGGGATGCAATACCGGAATCACCCAAACAAATTGATATAACTACTAATACAAATCCAACAATTAATCCAAGAATCGACGCTAAATCCACGAAAAATCACCTATTTTTGCACAATTATGCAAAATTGTCCTTTCTATACGATTTTACTAAATTTTTAAGGTCTTGTCTACTTTCTTTTACAATTATTTTTCTTCCCGTCGAAAAAGAAATAACTGTGTCAGGAGTTTCTTCAATAACTTCTATAAAATTGGGATTAATAAGAATTTTCTGTCCGTTCATTTTCGTCACTTCAACCATACTATGTACCTCCCAACTGCTATTTAAAATATATGTTGAGGGCACCTGAATTTTTCATTCGGTACCCTCGTTTAATTACCTATATTTTACTATATTTTTTCATTTAAAACAACACTAACGTTTCAGATTTACAAGTTCTTCCAACATAGAGTCAGATGTTGTAATGATACGGCTGTTAGCCTGATATCCTCTTTGTGTTGTAATCATTTCTGTAAATTCTGCTGCAAGGTCAACGTTACTCATTTCCAAAACACCCGTTGAGAACGAACCGCCACCTGCTGTTACATCTTCACCAATACCATCAAACTCACCAGAGTTCAAGGTTGCTGAATATAAATTGTCGCCTTCCTTCATAAGACCGGAAGCATTTGCGAAATTAGCTACTGCAATCTGTCCTAACAATTTTGTCTGACCATTGTCATAAGAAGCATAAATCATACCATTGTTAGAAATACTAATACCTGACATTTCGCCCAATTTTCTACCTGTACCAAGACCTGTCTTGTCACCACTTGTAGCACCAATCGTTGATGTACCACTATTGTTATACATAGTAGAAGAACTAAAGTCGATTGCAATATCTGTAAAATTCTGTAAAGAAGTTCCGTTAATTGAATCCGCAAAATCAAAAGTTACCTCTTTACCACCATTGATACTTACAAAAGCACCATCGTCTGTATTGTAAACTAATTTTGCACCACTAACTTCTTTATTAGTGACTGTTAGAACACCTGTCTCTGAAATAGTGTAATCGTTAACAGAATCGGCATCTACACCTGAATAGTAATCTTCCATATTGATTGTACCATCATTGATACCACTCTGTAATTCTCCAAGTGTCAAGGTTGTAGCACCACCATCTAATGATACCGTATCAATATTTGTTGTATAAACTGCTTCTGTTAAAGACTGGTTGATTGCTGCGTCCTTTGTTTTGTATACAAGGCCGTTTGTATCTACAAAGTTACCTGTACTTTCCAAAACACCATAGGCTGCTGCGGCTGCACTTGCTACATCATTTCCTGACGCATCTTTCCAAGAAATGCTTGTATCACCAGTATCATATTTCATCTGTTTGTAGGTTACAGATACACTGTCTTTAAAGTTGTAGGTATCGGATACTGCTACATTAATGCTACCACCGACATTTGCAATCGTTGTGATGTCATCTGTTGCATAAATGTCTTTTAAGGATGTACCAGTAGAATCAATAATATCATCTAACTGAACATAATATTCACCTTTTACTTCTGTCTGATGAATAGACATTTTTGCTGTATAAGCATAACCTAAACTATCATAAAAACCTAAGCTGATAGTTTTACCACTTGTACTTGTTACGTTCGTATCATTTTTATCCAAAATACCGGAAACGTAAGCAAGACTTGTTGCTTCTGGTGGATAAGTCATATTGTCTGCATTCATAATCTGAAGACTACTTACAGTATCCTGTTTGATTGTCATAGTTGATTCATCAACCTGCCAACCCATAACTGTATAACCATTGCTTCTCATGCAAAGGTTACCTACGCCATCTACGTAGAAACCACCATCACGTGTAAAATATGTATTACTTCCATCGCTTACTACGAAGAAAGAATCACCATTGACCATAATATCGAAGGGATTATTTGTTGTCTGTGCAGAGCCACTTGTTGAAATTGCTGTGGCAATCGCACCTGTCGATACACCAAGACCAATCTGCATTGCGTTAACACCGCCGGCACCAGTTGTTGCATTCGCACCTGATGCATGGGAAGTTGTCTGATACATTACATCGCTAAAAGATACAGATTGTGATTTATATGCTGTTGTGTTTACGTTGGCAACATTGTTACCGATAACGTCCATCTTTGTCTGGTGTGTTTTTAAACCTGCTACACCAGAGTATAATGATCTCATCATAATTTAATGACCTCCTAATTTCTTTATCCAATAAAGATTTTGCATTTGTTCCATCTGTCAGTCAGGAACTTTCGCTTCCATAAGGTCCAGCTATATTATTACTGCTCCATCTATATTGGTAAATACGTTTTCATCTGTTTCTGTTTGATCCATTGCTGTAACCACTGTGTTGTTTGGCACATTTACTATAAAAGCTAATTGGTCCACAATTACCAGTGATTCTCGAATTCCTTTTTCGCCAGCTTTTGTCGCACCTTCATTTAATCGTTCCAGTTGTTCTTCTGTCAGTTCAATATTTCTGTCAAACAAACGGTTGCTAGCATGTTTGGAAAATTTTAATTCCGTACTCTGCGTTGTTTTTTGGCTTAAAATATCCTGAAAGGAAAATCCATCTGGAATCGTCTTTCCTGTATTTTTTACAGGTGAACTTAAATATTGATCTTTCAGCTGTTCTATGGAAAGGAATTGATTATTTTGAATATTCATATTCTTCTCCTTTCACAGTTAAACAAATCTGTTTGTTTTTAACTTATGTGTTGATTTGCTTTACACCTCGGTAGCACTATCACTTTCATCACCAGTAGTACTGTCTGTTGATGTTTCATTTTTCTTTAACTCAACTACTTTTTCTACATATTTCTGAAGTGCTGCTTCCATTTCATCATCGATGTAGCCCTTTGTATAATCGCTATACTGCTGTAATGCTGTATACAAGTTTGCAACAGAATCGTAATCACTTACTGTAATCGCGTCTAAAACTGGTAATTTGTTGAAAGCTTCCATCCATTCTTTTGCAAGTTCTGTTGCTTCCACATAAGTTGAGTCATATACGCTGACTACGTCTTCTGCTTTGTAAAGCTCTCCATTGATAGATACATATGGTGTGCCACTTTCGTAGTAAACATAATCTACAATGCCTTCTACGGATTTATCTTCGCCGCCTGCTGTGGTATATTCTACATATACGGTCTGACCAACCAGTCCGGAAGCTCTCTGTAAATCCATTGTTTCTGACATATTCATCATCTGCTCCAATTCTGAATATGTTGCGTATTGCTGAATATATTCTGTGTTTGAAGTAGGTTCCATTGGGTCCTGATATTTCATCTGAGCTACTAAAAGTTGCAAGAAATCATCTTTACCTAAAGAAGACGAGCTTTCTGTGGCTTTTTTCTCAGTAGAGCTCACCGAATCCAAAATTTTTCCTTCTTCTACGATTGCTGATATTGCCATTTTTTTATCTCCCTTCTATGCCATAAAGTCTATGGTATTACCATTTCTTGCCATCATGTCAGCCGCAATCTTTACTGCATCATCTTCTTCAAACATATCATCTTCCATATCCATTTCATTCAAATTAATACGGCGAATCTGTTTTTTAGATGTTTTTTGACTTCCCTCCTGGGTAGTTCCTTCTCTACCATTTTTATCAAGATTTCTGTCAAACTGCTGACTTGCTACGGTTACTTCCACCGCTTGCACTTTCATTCCCTGTTCATTCAAGCTTTCCTTCAACTGAATGAGCTGGCCTTCAATAATAGCTTTGACGCTATCGTCCTGTGTTGTAAACTGTGCTGTTACAATTCCATTTTTATTCGAAACCTCAATCTGTAAAGTTCCTAATTCTTCTGGATGTAACTGCATTTGTACACTACTCATATCTGGTTTTACAGATACTTTAATGTAGTCTAAAACCTGCTGCATAATTTCTCTTGCTTCAAAAGTCATATATGGATTCACTCCATTATCCACATTCAAAGCTGCATTTTGCAATGTGTTATTGCTTGACACATTTGTTAAAAACTGCTGGTTTTGTTCTGCCTCACTGTGTGTCATATCCTGACTTGTGGATTCATTGGTTGTTTTTGTGGATTCAGATGTGTTTACCTTGACTGTGTTTTCTGTTTCTTCCACATTATTTTCTGTGTTTTTAACTTCTGTTCTTACGGTTTCGTCAATTTCTTTTTCCACCATAACAACATCGTTATCTGAAACTTTTACATCTGCCTGTTCCATTTCTACATTACCTTTGAATTCTTCTTTTGAAACATATTCCATAAGTTCCTCCACGGTTACGTCCGTACTTTCTGAAACTTCGGTTAACATTTCTTCCATTTTTCCGAGTAAATTGTTTACCTGAGAAAATAGGTCTTCGTCCATCACGATTTGAGTAACATCTTCAGCTCCTGTGATTACTAAAGCTACCTGAGTAAGATTCTCTTTGTCGAAAAGTCCTATTGCCGAAATACCAAGTTCTTCAAGAACTTTCTTAACGTCTTCTTCAGTAACGCCTAGTTCTTTTGCGATTTCGCCAATCAATTCTTCTGCTTTTTCTTCCAGTTCATCTTTTACTTCTTCGGTAACTTCATCGGTCTTTGGAGTTTCTTTTGATTCTTCCACGTCAGTACTCTTTGTGTTTTCATCAACCTTTTTTGTAGTTTCTTCCTGCACATTGTTTTCCTTCGCAAAATCGTTATCTTTTTCAGAAACATTTTTTGCATCTTTAGATGTTTCAGCAACCTGATTTTGTTCCGGAAGTACATTGGTGTTTTGTCCTGATGTTTTGTTCATAATCTGTGAAAAACTTTCACTTGCAGAACTCATACCTGTTACGTTTTGATTTTTTGTACTAATGTTACTAAAAAATAAAGTAGCATCAGATACAGGTGTACTCGTCATTCGCATTCCTCCAATCTTAAGTTGTCAAGGTTCTTAAATTTATATATATTCATACAAAATATATATCGGCTATTATATGGATTTCCTTAAGATTCCGGATCCATAATTTTGGTGAGTTTTGCCGCAATAGTTGGGTCCATTTCCGCCAAAATATCACCTCGGTCTTCCGCTGTCATAACAGAAAGGATTCTTGCTACCAAATCCAAATCATCTGTCATTTCTTCAAAAATACCTGCCGCAGCGTCCGGCTTCATTTCCGAATAGGTAGATGCATACTGTTCAATTTCTTCACTTTCCTGCATCTGTAAAATCACCTGTTTATATAGATATTCCGCAGTCGTCGGGTCCATTGTTTCATAATATTTCTGGTATTCCTCAGCCCCCGGACCATTTTCTGCGTACACTACTTCTTCATAAAACTCTGTTTTTATTCTCTGGAATTCCACCTGATTTTCTTCAAAGGTTTTCAGACGTTCTATTTCAGCCTCTAACTCTGCAATTTGAGCAGTATCCGTTGTACTACTACTTTTTAGAGTTTCAAGTTGTGCTTCTAATACATGAATCTGGTTTACTGCTTCTTCCAGGTTGTTATATCCATCGTAAGCACCGCCATCTGCCACTTCCGTAACTGTTCCTTCCGGCAAAATCTTGTTAACAACCGGCACATTTTTCAAAACCGGAGCAAGTACATTGCTTCCAAATCCGCCTACATCAAGTTTTACTAATACGCATAAAATTGCAACCCAAATAAAGACTATAAACATAGTCAAAAGAAAAGAGGAAAAGCCGCCTGTTTCTTCCTCATCACTGAGTTTAGCTTCCTGCTTTGCAATTTCCTTTGCTCGTTTTTTTATGTCTTTTTTTGTTCGGATTTCTTCTTTTTTCAGTTTGTCTTTTTCTGATTTCAGACGCTTCTTTTCAGAGGCAAGTGCATCATTATTTGCCATATGTTTCTCCGTACCTAATCCTTATTTTTTTGCCCATATGTATAACTGGTCAACTCATCAATTTCTTTACCTTCGGCACTATTTAATTCCTGGATAAATTCTTCAAATGCATTTTCCTTCAGTTTTTCGTGAGACTTTCTCTCCACCATAACTTCCGTCAATTTTTCTCTTGCTTTTTCCACCAGTTTCGCAGCTCTGTCTACTTCTCTTTTTTGCTCCACAATAAATTCTTCCATACGCATAATTGCATTTTGCAATTCTTCGATTTTCGGAAGATCTAAAATTGCCTGCAAACAAATTTTCAGTTCGCTTTCATACTGGCTTTTTCTATTTTTTAAAGCCTGCAGTTTTTCTTCATCTTCATTCAGCTTTGCTTGTGCCTGGGCAAATTGCATCTTCGCCTGGTCTTCCATTTTCAGCTTAATATTCAGAATACTTTGCATCCGATATTGAAATTTAGCCATTTTTCTATCTTTCTACTTATGTTTCCACTTCAAATAAGCCTTGCAACATATTGACAGATTGTTCAAAGGTGAACTTTTCATCAACATCTTGCAATAAAAATTCATTGACATTGCCAATCTTATCCATTGCATAATCGATTTCCGGATTACTTCCACGTTTATAAGCACCAATGTTAATTAAATCTTCTGCTTCATTGTATGTAGCAAGTACATTTTTTAGTTTGCCTGCCGCTTTTTTATGTGGTTTATCCGCAATGGAACTCATACAACGGCTGATACTTTGTAAAATATCAATCGCCGGATAATGATTTTTATGTCCAAGCTTTCTACTAAGCATTATATGTCCATCTAAAATACTTCTGGCTGTATCGGTAATTGGCTCATTAAAATCATCACCATCTACTAAAACCGTATACAAACCTGTAATAGAGCCAACCTTGCCATTTCCTGCTCTTTCTAACAGCTTTGGCATTTCGGAATACACACTAGGTGGATACCCTCTGGAAACCGGTGGTTCTCCACTTGCCAAGCCAATTTCTCTTTGTGCCATTGAAAAACGGGTTAAAGAATCCATCATTAATAAAACATCTTTTCCCTGATCTCTAAAATATTCTGCAATCGCCGTAGCCGTTTGTGCAGCCTTTTTTCTTTCCAATGCCGGTTTATCAGAAGTGGCTACGACTACAACCGAGCGTGCCATGCCTTCCGGACCTAAATCTCGTTCAATAAATTCTCGAACTTCCCTGCCACGTTCACCAATTAAAGCGATTACGTTAATATCTGCTTTTGTATTCCTTGCAAACATACCCATTAAGGTGGATTTACCAACACCAGAACCAGCGAAAATACCAATACGTTGACCTTTTCCTACAGTTATAAGACCGTCAACGGCCTTTACACCAAGGGGCAATACTTCACTGATTATTTCTCTGGATAATGGGTCTGGTGGTGCTGACTCCACAGTATATTTTGCTCCAATAATGGCATCCAGGCCATCTGCTGCTCTCCCAAGTCCATCTAAAGTACGTCCCAGTACCTGATTGCTTACCTGAACAGTTAAAGGAGCATTACTATTTTCTACTAAACTTCCCGAACCAATTCCGTCTACGGTTTCGTAAGGCATTAAAATCACTTTTTCATTTTTAAAGCCTACTACCTCTGCCATAATTCCTTCTTTGGCAGTTTTGTCAGGATATATGTAACAAATATCGCCAAGTCTCGCCTCTGGTCCATTTGATTCAATTGTCAACCCTACAACATTTACGACCTTACCATACTTTTTATACATTTTCTGGTTGATTAAGCTGTTGTATTTTTCAAAATCGATAGCTTTCATGGGCAAGACTGCCTCTTTCTTTAATTCTTAATTTCTTTGATATGCTAACTGTCTCAACTGGGTCTTCAATTCCTCCAGTTGCGTATCAATTCCACAATCGAAAACGCCGTTTTCCGTTTCAATTATACATTGTCTGTCAGCCACAGTAACATCTTCAATAATTTCAAGTCTCAAATTTTCTCTTGTAACTCTAGAAAGCAATTCTGCTTTCTGTGCATATACTTCTTCGTAGTCTTTCGGTGAAACATGCACCATAAACTGCGTATCTTCATCGCTTTTTTTCATAATAGATTCCACCATATAGATGAGCATATCCGTATACTCAGATAACTCAATATGGAAAATCTTTTCATAGACACTTGTTATCGCGTCAATAAACATTGGCTCTAACTGGTCAACTTTTGCCTCGTACTCTCTCTCCAAAAGTTTTTCCTTTTGTACAAGTTCTTCTTCTTTAGCCTGATATTCAGCCATTGCCTTATAGACACCTTCATCGTGTCCCTGTCTCATACCTTCCGTATGAGCCTGTTTTCTAATGGTGTCAGCTTCAATTCTGGCTGAATTTAAAATTTCTTCTGCCTGTCTTTCAGCCTCTTGTAAGCGTTCTTCTATCATTTGCTGAATTTCTTCCTCGCTAGGTCCTTCATACTGAGATGTTCCTTTGACAATACCGCCCTCAGCTCCCTCCGGAATATCCTCTAACAATTCAGCAACTCGAATCGCCTCAATACCATCTGTAAATCCTGCCTCAAACTCATCAAGACCACGGTCTTTAACATTTTGTTTCATTTTCTGGTTTAATTCCGCAATTTTTTTCTGTACCAGATCATTACTGTCAATTACCCTAGTCTTTTCAAAGTCCACTGATACATAATATTGTTTTAACAGATTACTAGACAACGATTTCGTCACCTCCACCTCTGGAAATAACAATTTCAGCGGAATCTTCCAATTTTCTAATGATATTTACAATCTTCTGCTGTGCTTCTTCAACATCTTTCATTCGTACAGGGCCCATATATTCCATATCTTCTTTAATCATAGCCGCCAAACGAGTAGATAAGTTGCTAAGGCACGCATTTTGCACCTGTTCATTGGCACCTTTTAATGCCATTGCCAAGTCATTATTATCAACATCTCTGAGAACACGCTGAATCGCACGATTATCAAGCAATAAGATATCTTCGAATACGAACATCTTCTTTCTGATTTCGTCTGCCAATTCTGGTTCTTCGATTTCCAATGTTTCCATAATATGTTTTTCTGTACCACGGTCTACGGTATTTAAAATATCTACAACCGCGTCTACACCACCGATAATGGTGTAATCCTGATTTACGAGGGATGCAAGCTTTGTCTCCAATACTTTTTCCACTTCTTTAATAACATCAGGACTTGTTCTATCCATAACCGCAATACGTCTTGCTACATCTGCTTGTCTATCAGGTGGCAATGCAGCAATAATCATTGCTGATTGTTGCGTCGTCAAATAAGATAAGACAAGAGCAATGGTCTGCGGGTGTTCATCCTGGATAAAGTTAAGCAACTGCGAAGCATCTGTTTTTCTAACAAATTCAAATGGTTTAACCTGTAAGGAAGCCGTCAATCTTCCGATTACATCTAACGCCTTTTCTTCACCATATGCTTTTTCCAACAATTCTTTTGCATAGTTAATACCACCTTCTGCAATATATTGCTGTGCCAGACATACTTCATAAAATTCATTAATGATACTGTCTTTTACCGAAGGAGATACACTTCTTGTGTTGGCTATCTCTAAAGTTAATTCTTCAATTTCATCTTCTTTTAAATGTTTAAAAATTTCTGCTGAGCGTTCAGGACCCAATACAATAAGCAAAATTGCTGCTTTTTGTACGCCGCTAATCTGCGTATCATAACTGTTTCTTGCCATAAATTATGCCCCCCACTCCTGATTCATCCAAGTTTTAAGCAAACCGGCAACTGCTTCCGGATTCTCGTCAACAAACTTTTCAATCATCTTTCTAGCTTCAGATTTGGCTTCCATATCCACATTCTGAAGTTCCAAGTCAGGCGTAGACTGCAATAAGTCTTCCACGGAAATTTCTTCTTCCTGACTTCTTGTCTTTTCCGCCATCATACTGCGGATTACAACAAAGGCTAATAATCCTAAAATCAAGATAATTAAAACAACCTGTGTTACATCTTTCGCTGTAACATTAAGACCTTCTTTATCTACGAACCAGTTTTCTTCGTAAGCTACAATAGTAATCTGGTCCTCTGGAAAACCTGTGGAATTAGCAACTACGGAATATAAATCAGGGTCTACTTCTAGTTTGGTTCTTTCAGAATTGGCCAGTTTATATTCTTCCCAAGACATACCATCTAAAAGACCTGCTTTTTTTGCATCTGCTTCATTAACAATATTATAAGCAATCGCTGTTACAGAAACAGAAGATTCGGCATAGACTACTTCGCCTGGGAGAGTCGTTTTTTCTGTCATATATTCATTTGGTAAATAATTTCTGATAATTTCTTCTACGGATGAAGTTGCTGTATCTCCGTCATCCCATACATATGTACCATTGTCATCATTACTACTTGTTCCCGGAACACCAGCTGTGCCATTTTCACTTTCCGAAGTATAAATCTGTTCGGAAGCATACATACCTTCTGTTCTACCATCTGGAGCATCGTATTCATGGGTTGCTTCATAAGTTTCACTAAAGTCAATTACAATATTGGCTGCAACTTCTATATTGTCATAAAGATTTGTTCCTAAAAGAATCTGCTTTACTTCTGTTTTTTTTGCATTTTCTACCTGCTGTTTTACAGAAAGCTGGCTGCTTGCATTTCCTGCAACCGAATAAGTATCATCACCAGAATACAAAAGATTACTCTTTGTATCCATAATAGTAATATTTTCTGTGGTATCATTGCCTAATGCAGTAGCAATCGCCTTAGCAAGATAAGCTGCCTGGTCTGTGGAAAAATCATCTTTTAATTCCAGGAAAACCATTGCAGATGATTCCTGCTTTTGCTCAATTAAAGTTCCTGTGGATTGAGGAATTGAGAGCATTACGTTGGCAGAACGAATGGCATCTAATGTAGAAATATCTTCTTCTAACTGCTTTTCCAAATAAACCACATATTTTTTCTGCTTGTCTGATTCCGTGGTACTAAAACCACCATCTGTTACATTGTCAATGCTATAACTTGTAACAGAAAAACCATTTGCCCCCAACAACAAATTGGCATCTGAAAGACGATTTGAATCAACTTTGATTGTAAGACCATCTGTGGAAACACTTACTGGAATTTCTTCCTCCTCCAACATGGTTTTAATCTCAGATGCTTCTGCTGTCGTTTCACATACCCTGATTGTTTCATATTGTGTACGATTTAAAACAGAAACCATAACAACAATAGCAACAATAACCGTTGCTGCTAATGAAATAATGATAATTCTCTGTTTATTTGTAAACTTCTTCCACCACTCTAAAATCCTGTTGAGCAGTTTTTTAACTCTTTCCTCCATGAAACCTTCTCCTTAAGTTAAATCTGCATATTCATAATTTCCTTATATGCTTCCAAAAACTTATCTCTTACCGCAACCGTATATTGCAAAGCTGTTGAAGCTTTTTGAAGTGCAATGGTTAAATCATGTGTATTGTCTGTTTCACCAAGTGCAAAAGAAATTTCTGCATCTTCCGCGTCTGACAAATACTGGTTGGTGGTATTAATATTGTCTAAAGCTGTCTGAAACAAAGTTCCAAACAAGTTCTGATTGTCATTATTTGATATTTTATTAGAATTGCTGACTGCTTCTTGCATTATGCTGGAAGAAACATTTCTCAATGACATAATATCCATTTGCTATCTCCCTTTGTCATTACTGAACTAAATCAAGACCTTTTTGTGCGATGCTTTTGCTTGCATTAAATGCGGTTGCATTAGCCTCAAAAGAACGGCTGGCATCAATTAAATCTGTCATTTCCGTAACAATATTAACATTTGGATACCATACATAACCGTTCTCATCCGCATCTGGATGTGATGGGTCATATGCTTTAACCATCTCTGTTTCTGTATCTTCTATAACACTTGTTACTTTTACGCCACCACCCGTATAAGCATTGGTAGCTTTCGAAAGAGTATCACGGAAAGTAGCTCCTGTGCCCTTTTGTTCAAAAGTAACCATTTTTCTCACATAAGGAGTACCATCTTCTGTTCTGGTGGTATTGGCATTGGCAATATTTTCTGCAATAACGTCCATTCGGTATTGCTGTGCTGTTAAACCTGATGCACTGACATCAAATGATGAAAATAAACTCATTGGTTACCTCCTTATTTCATTGCGTTAATCAAATTCTGAAATTCCATTCGTACACTGGTCATCAAACCATTGTATTTTAACTGGTTCTTTGCTAAATTTACGTTTTCGACCTGGATATCTACATTATTTTCATCTAATCTGTAATCATATCCAGCATAATCAGAGTAAGTCGTTGCTGTTAAATCCTTACTACTTAAAGAAGCTACTTTTGAGTCCATAGACTGCCCTTCATTCTTACCTAAAGCTCTCTCTAACTGGGATTCAAAATCCACGTCCTGACGCTTATATCCAGGCGTATCTGCATTGGCTATATTGTTGGCAAGTACTTCATTACGAAGCCAAGAAGCGTCTGCAGCTTTGTCCAAAACATTGATATAATCAAAGGCATTTGAGTTTATCATTTTACTTACTCCTTCCCAGAGTGAACACACCCTATTACATTATAAATAATTCCTGTAAAAATACAAGATATTTTTCCGCATTTTTATGTAAACCAAAATTCAAAAAAAGGACTTATTTCTTACAATAAATCCTTTTATAAATCGTCAATCCATTCTATGAAATTGAAAACTCACCCCAAAATAATTTTATCTAATAATAGTATCCTACATTTCTGGAGATTGTGAAATAGGTATTTGGCACTATTTTTTAAGCTGTTCTATCTCGGCATAAACTGCGTCATTTACCACTTTAATATATGTCCCTTTCATACCGGAAGATTTTGAAACGATAACACCAGCACTTTCGAATTTTCTCAAGGCATTAACAATAACGGAACGTGTGATTCCAACACGGTCTGCTATTTTGCTGGCAACCAACACACCTTCCATACCATTTAATTCCTCAAAAATATGCACAATGGCTTCCATTTCAGAAACAGAAAGCGTATTGATAGCTGATTTTACGTCTGCAACCTTTCGAACTTCTTCTGCATTTTCTTCGTTTACGGCACGAAGCATTTCCAGTCCAACTACGGTTGTTCCATATTCGCATAAAATAATATCGTCAATAGAATAAGCTTCTTTGGTTCGATATAAGAATAAAGTTCCCAGTCTTTCACCGGCAATTTCAATCGGTGTGATGATTGCCTGAATTCCGTCAACTTTTTCTTCCTGGAATCCCAAAGTAATCAAATTTACGTTTTCTTTTGTGGACAAAATTCCAAGAAGTCTGTCATTTAATTCCTGGTCAATAAAAGTACCTACTTTTTCAATAAGCATTTCGCCTAAATCCAGATTTTTTTCTTTACGACCTACTCCCAAAATTTTCCCTTTTTTACTGATGACTAAGGTATTGGAATCAATTATTTCACCCATTACACGACAAATGTCATCAAACACTACTTTGCTGGAGCTATTGTTGTGTAAAAGTTTCCCTATTTTTCTAGTTTTATCTAAAAGCTGTACGCTACTCATCTTATCCTCCGTTTGTAACTAATTGTCTTTTTTTACAGTTACGAATCCACAATTCTCATCTGAACATACAAGTTTATTGCCTTTTTCCAACATAATGGCTCCACATTTTTCACACATAACTTTCGATGGTTTTTGCCATACCATAAAATCACATTCCGGATTATTAATGCAACCATAGTATTTTCTGCCTTTTTTCGTCTTTTTAAGCACAATATCTTTTCCACATTTTGGACACTCTATACCAATTTTTTCAAAATATGGCTTGGTAAAACGACATTCCGGGAAACCGGGGCATGCTAAAAATCTGCCGTGAGGACCATATTTAATCACCATCTGTTTTCCGCAAACTTCGCAAACTTCGTCTGATACTTCGTCTGCAATTTTTACTTCTGCAATATCCTTTTCTGCTGCCTTAACTGCTTCATCTAAATCTGGATAGAAGTTGGAAACAACTGTTTTCCAAGGTACTGTTCCTTCTTCCACACCATCCAACAAGGTTTCCATTGTAGCTGTAAAATTCACATCGACAATACTTGGGAAAGCTTCTTTCATCATAGCATTTACGACTTCGCCAAGTTCTGTCACATAAAGATTTCTATTTTCCTTTGTTACATATCTTCTGGCAATAATGGTTGTAATAGTTGGTGCATAAGTACTTGGTCTACCGATGCCAAGTTCCTCCATAGCACGTACTAAAGAAGCTTCTGTATAATGGCTTGGTGGCTGAGTAAAATGTTGTTTTGCTTCCATATCCTTCCATGTTAATTTTGTATCCTCATTGATATCCATCAAAAGCGTATTTGTATCATTTTTCTCATCATCTTCCACGTAAACACTCATAAATCCGTCAAAAAGCAATTTGGACGCTGCTACGGTAAAATAGTGTGCTCCCGCTTTTATTTTTACAGAAATCGTTTCATATTTTGCTGGTGCCATCTGACTGGCAGTAAAACGTTTCCATATAAGCTGATACAAACGGAACTGATCTCTGGATAAAGAATCCTTCATTTCTGCCGGAGTTCTCTTAATATCCGTAGGACGAATGGCTTCGTGGGCGTCCTGAATCTTTTTCTGATTTTTCACTTCTGTTCCAGATTGTTTTGTATAATTTTCTCCGTAAGTTGCCCCTATATACTCTTTTGCCATCTGTTCAGCTTCCTGAGAAATACGAACAGAGTCTGTACGAAGATATGTGATAAGACCTATTGTGCCTAAGCCTTTTATGTCTACACCTTCATAGAGCTGCTGAGCAATACGCATTGTCTTCTGAGTCGAGAAGTTCAGTACTTTGCTGGCTTCCTGCTGCAAGGTAGAAGTGGTAAATGGCAGAGGTGTTTTTTTCACTCTTTCCCCTTTTTTTACTTCATCTACCTGGTAAGTCGCACCCTCTAACTGTTTCAAAATTTCATCTAACTGCTCTTTGGAAGAAATGTTTCCGTGATATTTTGCAACCAAAGGCTTTTTCGCACCTTCCACTTCCATAGAAGCTTCTAGGGACCAGTATTCTTCCGGAATAAAAGAATTAATTTCTTCTTCTCTATCACAAATAATACGAAGAGCAACAGACTGAACTCTACCAGCACTTAGACCTCGTTTAATTTTTGCCCATAAAAGAGGCGAAATTTTATAACCTACCATTCTGTCAAGAACACGTCTTGTCTGCTGGGCATCAACTAAATTCATATCGATATTTCTTGGATTTTTCAAAGAATCTTTCACTGCCGTTTTGGTAATTTCATTAAAAGTAATTCTATATACAGGTTTATTCTGAAGTTTTAATGCTTCAATTAAATGGAAAGAAATTGCCTCGCCTTCACGGTCAGGGTCCGTTGCAAGATAAATTTTATCTGCTTTCTTTACTTCTTTTCTTAAGTTCGCCAAAATATCACCCTTACCACGAATGGTGATGTATTTGGGTTCATAATCATTAAAAACATCTACACCAAGCTGGCTTTTTGGTAAATCTCTTACGTGACCATTGCTTGCTGCAACCTCATAATTGGAACCTAAAAATTTTTTAATTGTTTTCACCTTGGCTGGTGATTCTACAATCACTAAATACTTTGCCATTACTATACCTCTATTACGATTTATTTTTTGCCAGACGGCATAAATCGTTCCCTACTATACACCATATTTTTTTTGAATGCAATACAAAAATTTGAATTTTCAGATTTTTTTAACCAATACTTCTAAATGTCTCACAAATACCTTCACACCTTGTGAAACCACCCATTCATAGTCTGTTCCACCTTTCCCTTCAAGATAAGATGAAAAAGTGTTTTTTGTATAACTTCCACAGAAATCCCTAAGCGTTTTTGTAATACATTTATATGTAGAGGGGTACTTTCCAAGAAGGACAAAATCATTTTTTCTTCCTTGCTCAGATTTTCTTCTGTTCTTATGGCACTTACACATATCTGTTCTCCATAAATATCCTCTACCATTTTTTCAGGGGATATTGCCATATTTGCCCCTTCGTACAATAGCTTATTACAGCCTCTGCTTAGTAAGTCTGTTACTCTGCCTGGTACAACATAGACATCTTTTCCTTGCTCTAATGCCATCTCTACCGTAATAAATGTGCCGCTTTTTTCTTTTGCTTCCACCACCAAGATAGCATCTGCCAAACCACTGATAAGACGATTTCTTTGAGGAAAGTAATTGGCTCTGGCATTTTCATAAGGAAAATATTCCGAAAGCACGCACCCTTTTTTAATCAGCTCCCGATAAAGAAAAAGATTCTCGTAAGGATAACAAACACCAACACCACACCCTAATACTGCCACGGAATTCCCCCCGCTTTCTAAAGCCTTCTGTTGTGCAAAACTATCGATTCCTCTTGCCATACCACTGATGACTGTCATATGATTTTGTGCAAAAAAATCAGCAAACTCTCTGGCAACACTTTTCCCGTACTCCGAACAATTTCTTGCACCAATAATGGCAATTGATTTTTCCATCTTTTTAGGCAAAGCTCCTTTATAAAATAGTACTGCCGGTGGATCTGGAATTTTATAAAATCGTTCTGGATAATCAATATCTCCAAAGACTGTCATAAAAATACCCTGACTTCGTAATTTTTCATATTTTTCTTCAATTTGCATCTCCGTTAATGCTTTTGCATTTATAATAGAAGCTTTTTGTTTTTCTTTTAGAAAATCAGGTAATTTATCCTTATCCGTAGCATACAAATTTTGTCCATCATATCCTGCTTCTTTTAACTGTAAAAATGTTTTTTTACCAATTCCCTGGGTGCTGTATAACCAAAAATCAAAGGCTTTCTTATCCATAAAAATATTTTTCACCTCCTAAACGATAGGTGGCTGCCAGTATCATATGATTTTCTAAAATCCGTTCACTTTCCTCTAAATCCGCAATCGTTCTTGCCACCTTTAAAAGACTATAATAAGCTCTTTTTGAAAAAATAACCGTACTTTGTAACTCCTCTAATAACTTTCTGGCTTCTTCACTCAAAAAACAACTTTTTTCAATTTCCTGGCTGCTTAACCGGCCATTGCTTTTATAGTCATCTCCCTTTTTTTCAAAAAGTTTCTGATACCTTTCTTTTTGGAAATTTCTGGCATTAATTACCCTTTGTTTCATATGATTTGTAGTAAATTCCACGTTATGTAATCCAGAAATCTTCTTTTCTTTTGGCTCTAAATAAATCGTTTCTGCTACCATATCCATACGGTCTAAAATGGGTCCTGAAATGTGTGAGACATATTTTCTTATTTGATAAGGCATACACTGACATTTATTTTTATCTGGATAAAATCCGCAAGGACAAGGATTCATCGCTCCAACTAACATCACGTCTGCCGGAAACTGATACATCATTCCCTTACGAAAAAGTGTTATTTTCCTCTGTTCCAAAGGCTGCCGCATAACATCTAAAACATTTCGGTGAAATTCCGGCAGCTCGTCCAAAAACAAAATGCCCCTATGGGCTAAAGTCATAGCTCCTGCCTTTGCTACTATACCGCCTCCAAGCAAGGTATTTACCGTAGCACTATGGTGCACTTGTATAAAAGGTCTTTGCCCTTTTAAAAAATGATTTTCTTCCAAACACCCCAAAGCACTTTCAATAGAGGCTGTTTCCATTTTTTCCATATCCGTAAGAGGTGGTAAAATAGACGAAAGAGCCTTAGCTACCATAGTCTTTCCACTGCCTGGTGGCCCAATCAGCAAAAGATTGTGTTCTCCTGCTGCCGCAATAAGAGCTGCTCGTTTTGCACTTTCCTGCCCGACAATCTGCTCAAAACTATATTCCTCTTTTTCCTCTTGATTTTCTACCTCTTTTAATATGTGTTGGGTCTTAGACGTTTTTTTTGCCTTTTTTCCTTTTAAAAAGTCCACAACCTCTGCCACATTGGAAAATCCATATACTTCCATTTTGCCAAATAGATTTGCTTCTTTTACATTGTCCTCTGCCACGATACAGGCTTTTATCCCCTCTTTATAGGCCTTTACTAAAATTGGAAATACTCCGGAAACAGCCTTTAATGTTCCATCTAACCCCAGTTCTCCTAATAAAAGCATTTTGTCTGTGGAATGCTTATCCAAAAGTTCTAAGGACTTTAAAATACCGATAGCAATGGGTAAGTCATAGGCTGTCCCAACCTTCCGTACATTCGCTGGAGATAAATTGACTAGAATCTTCTTTGGCGGAATCGTAATTCCCAGATTTTTTATGGCAGCTTTGACTCTTTCTTTTGCCTCTTTCACTTCACTTCCCAATAATCCCACCATCTCAAGACCAGGGAAACCATTGGAAATATCCACTTCGATTTGTAAAATAGCACCCTCTACTCCGACCAGTGCACCTGATAATGTTGTACTGAACATACTCCTCCTTCCTATGCAGATTTTTCTTTTATGGGTAAAATATTTATATGGGTCTTAAATGAAAATAGAATGTACCGGCAATGTCGATGCATTGCCGGTAAAAGATACTAGAATCCTTCCTTCAATTTTTGAAGGGCTTTTTTCTCGATACGTGAAACATAACTTCTGGATATGCCTAGTTTTTTACCGATTTCTCTTTGTGTGATTTCGTTACCGGAATATAATCCATAACGCATAGATAAGATTTCTTTTTCTCTTTCGGTAAGCAGAGTATCAAATAGAACCTGTAATTTCTGTAAATTTTCTACAAGCTCCATTTTGTCAATGACATCAATCTGCTCACATTCGATGACATCTAAAAGATTGATTTCATTTCCTTCCCTATCCACGCCGATAGGCTCATAAATGGAAACTTCTCGAGACGTTTTTTTCTTTCCACGAAGCATCATAAGAAGTTCATTATCGATACATCTGGCTGCGTAAGTCCCTATTCTGCTGCCTTTTGAGTCATCATAAGAGTTGATTGCCTTAATTAGTCCTATTGTTCCTATGGAAATCAAATCGTCTAATTCTTCTTCCGTGTTTTGATACTTTTTGGCTATGTGGGCTACGAGTCTTAAATTGCGTTCTATTAATATTTCTCTTGCTTTCGCCGCCTCATCTTTTTGGCCTTGCTTCATTAGCTGAATATAGTAAACTTCCTCCTCAGAGGATAATGGTTTTTGAAAAGTTTTCAAAATAGCCCCCAAAGTCCATTTACCATAGTTTATGAGATTGGTAGCATTCAAGTGCCTTTCCATCTGTACCATTTTATTTTGGAAAAAGATTAGCACTATTATAGGAAATTATTTTCCTTTTCGCAACAAAAAAGTACTTTATAACAAAAATTCTGCCAACACCACATTGCTCACATCTATTCCCCGTTCTGTCAAAAAAATGCGGCCGTCTTTTTCCCGGATAAGTTTCTGACTCTTTAATGTTTCTAACACGCCACCATAAATTTCCCCTATGGAAACATGAAAAGCATCGGCAAATTCCTTTTTTGAAACCCCTTTCATCATACGAAGTCCCAAAAACATAAATTCTTCCATACAATCTTTCTTAGATAACGTTTCCACCTCTACCTGTCCCATATAACCATCTTCTAAATAGGTAGAAAGCTTTTCCACATTTTTGTAGCGGACATTTTGGATCAGGGAAGATGCCCCAAGCCCAAGTCCTAAGTACTCTTTTCTTATCCAATACCGGATATTGTGTCTGCATTCATATCCCTTTTTTGCATAGTTAGAAATCTCATAACGGCGATATCCTGCTGCCTCTAGTATTTCCTTTGTTTGATAATACATCTGCCGCTCTATATCTTCCTTTGGCAAAGGTAATTGTTCCTTTTCATAACTTTCAAAAAAGGGAGTTCCTTCCTCTACAATCAAACTGTATGCAGAGATATGTTCTACTCCAAGTGCCACTACTTTTTTTAACGTATCTTCATATTGCTTTAATGTCTGGTTCGGAAGTCCCGACATAATATCCACATTGATATTGTCAAACCCCACTTTTCTTGCCATCTGATAGGTTTCTAAAAACTGTTCATAGCTATGGATTCTTCCCAAAGTTTTTAATAACTCATCATCTGTGGATTGAAGTCCAATACTTAAACGGTTAATACCAGCCTCCTTATAGGCTTTTAATGACTCTATCGTAACCGTTCCAGGATTACATTCCATCGTAATTTCGCAGGTGTTTGATAGATGATATTCTTCTTTCATACATCGAATTACCTGTACCAGTTTCTCGTAAGGTACTAAAGTTGGCGTACCTCCACCTATAAAAATAGTATCTACAATATCTTCTTTGTATGCAGTTGCTTTTTTTCTTATCTCCTTATGCAAAACGTCCATATATGAATTCTGCACCTGAATATTTGCAGGTGCAGAAAGAAAATCACAATAATTACATTTTTTTACACAAAAAGGGATATGAATATATAATCCAATCTGTTTCATCATTTTTTGTCGTCCAATTTCAGTACGCTCATAAAAGCCTGCTGTGGAATTTCCACATTGCCTACCTGACGCATACGTTTCTTACCTTCTTTTTGCTTCTCTAAAAGTTTCTTTTTACGAGTAATATCCCCACCATAACATTTTGCCAAGACGTCTTTACGCATCGCTTTTACGGTTTCTCTTGCTATGATTTTACCGCCTACGGCTGCCTGAATCGGAATTTCAAATAAATGGCGTGGAATTTCTTCTTTTAACTTTTCACACATTTTTCTACCACGTTCATAGGCACTATCTGCATGCACAATAAAGGATAAGGCGTCCACTTCCTCTTTGTTGATTAAAATATCCAATTTCACAAGCTTTGATTCCTCATAGCCTTTTAATTCATAGTCAAAGGACGCATAGCCTCTGGAACGGGATTTTAAGGCGTCAAAGAAATCATAAATAATTTCATTTAAAGGCAATTCATAACGAAGTACAGCTCTGGTGCCTTCGATATATTCCATTCCAAGATATTTCCCGCGTCTTTCCTGACAAAGCTCCATAATTGCACCGATAAATTCGCTAGTCACCATAATTTCCGCAGAAACTATCGGTTCTTCCATAAAGTCAATTTCAGATGGGTCAGGCAAGTTCGAAGGATTTGTTAACTCAATGACTTCCCCATTGGTTTTGTGCACTTTATAAATAACGCCTGGAGCTGTTGTTACTAAATCTAAGTTGTATTCTCTTTCCAGTCTTTCCTGCACAATTTCCAAATGTAATAACCCAAGGAAACCGCAACGGAAACCAAAGCCTAACGCAATGGAAGTTTCCGGTTCATATTGGAGAGCTGCATCGTTTAACTGGAGTTTTTCCAGAGCATCTCGAAGGTCTGGATATTTTGCTCCATCTGCCGGATACAAACCACAATACACCATAGAATTTACTTTTTTATAGCCTGGAAGTGCCTCGGCACAAGGGTTCTGTCCATCTGTCACCGTGTCACCAACCATCGTATCTCTAACATTTTTAATCGAAGCCGTTATATAACCAACCATTCCCGCCTCTAATTCTTCGCAAGGAATAAATTGTCCAGCACCAAAGTAGCCAACTTCTACTACATCTGCCTTGGCACCAGTTGCCATCATCAAAATTTGTGTTCCCTTTTTTACGGTACCCTCTTTAATACGGCAGAAAATAATTACTCCTTTATAAGAGTCATATAAAGAGTCAAAAATCAATGCCTTAAGAGGTGCATTTTTATCCCCTGTTGGAGCTGGAATCTTTTCCACAATCTGCTCTAATACTTCATCAATTCCAATACCATTTTTAGCAGAAATCAGCGGAGCATCCTGGGCTTCAATACCAATCACGTCTTCAATTTCATTCTTGACAAAATCTGGTCTGGCACTTGGCAAGTCGATTTTATTGATAACCGGAAAAACCTCCAAATCGTGGTCTAATGCCAAATATACATTTGCCAGCGTCTGAGCTTCGATACCCTGAGCCGCATCTACCACTAAAATTGCTCCATCACAGGCTGCAAGACTTCTACTAACCTCATAGTTAAAATCTACATGTCCTGGAGTATCAATTAAGTTAAAAATGTATTCTTCTCCATTTTTTGCCTTATAAACTGTACGAACAGTTTGAGCCTTAATGGTAATTCCTCTTTCTCTCTCAATATCCATATTATCCAGAACCTGTGCCTGCATTTCTCTGCTGGTAAGGAGTCCTGTGCGTTCAATGATACGGTCAGCCAAAGTGGACTTACCGTGGTCTATATGTGCAACAATGCAAAAATTTCTAATTTTACTCTGTTCAATTCCTGACATACTTCCTCCAAATACTTCTCATTCGGAGTTAAGTATACCATATCTTTTTTTATTTTGTCTACGAATACCGTATTGGTATGTAGGAAAAAGCCGTCCTTTTAAACTCCCTATGTATTCTCACCGGATAAGACAATATCTAAAATATGTGCTAAAGGTTCTATGGCATTTTTAATTTCTTCCACAGTGTTGGTCTGAGCCCCCAACTCAATCAATAGACTTTTTCCCCGAAGATGCATATTATAACGATAACCATTCAAATAGTTTTTCCTGGTAAGTCCCGGATAATATTCATTAGCCGCCACTTGCATCTGAAAAGAAAACGCAAGATTTTCCTGCAAATTGGGATTTTCCAGATAAGAAATCTGTCCATTTTTCTTGGTCCTGGATAACCCATTAAAAAACATAATCTTGGCCGTGGAATTACCATTCACATCTGTAACCAGCCTGGTATTTTCATTCACTCCATCTCGATGTAAGTCAATGACTACTTCAATAGTTGGATTTTCTTCTAAAATCTGTTCCAGAGCTGGAAGGGACTTGGAATAGGCATAATCCCTACTTGGCACATCGTATTCTCCTGTATGATGAATCACATTATAGCCATATTCTTGTCGCAAAATTTGTGCCAGCATTTCTCCTGCACCTACAATGGTGGTATCACTATCTCCTAAAATAGAATCACTAAATGCTTCTTGAGAATGAGTATGATAAATTAAAATTTGAGGTGCATCATTACTTTGTTTCAGTGTCATATCCATTCCAAGTAAAGCCTCCACATCAAATAACTCCGGAACTGCCTCTGTAACACTGTCTACTGTATAAAATGCACTGATAAAATCCTCCGTGGTTTCATAATCTGCCCAGTTGTAAGTCACACTTTTTTCAGTGTTTTTTTCAAAGGGCGTACTACTATTTGTTAAAAATCCATTTTCCGCCTGTATAAGAGACAACATATCTTCCGGAACATCTTCTATCACATAAGCTTCTCTTTCATAATCGCCTGACTTCCCCTTATCACTTTGGGTACCTGTTGTTTCCATATCCCCATACCCATTTAGATAATCATATAGTGGCATAACGCCAGATAGCATTTTGGTTAAAAAAAATTCGCTTTCATTTTCCATATAGTTATTATTGGCTATGGAGAGAACAGGAAAAAAGGAATCTACAATCGATTCCTCTATATTTTCCTCCACCAAATCTCTCATCGAAAGAGAGCTTGTTTCCTTTTCCCTACTAAATTCGTAGAATCCAATGCCTCCTACTAAAAGCACTATGATAAATATAAATTCTAACATTTCTAGCGTTTTTTTATGCTTATGTCCGAAAAAACCTTGTACTACCAGCCGCATATGTTTACCTTTCCTACTGCATAGACAAGTATATGAGAAAAAAGCATAGTTTAGAACTCAAAGGCCATATTGATTGCCATTGCCAAAGTGTATGAAAGACGCTCTATCATTGCATCTACATCTTTTCCAGTAACAAACATATTTTGTAATTCTCCAATGGTTTTTGTATTTCTTTCCACAAATTTTGAGTAGGTATCCGCACCCGTTTCTTTGCTGATTTCTTCAATGGCATCTACCACAATAGTGGCCGCCGCTACCACAGTTGGAATTCCCACCGCAACTACCGGCACACCGATATTTTCCTCAATTAAAGCATTTCGATAATTGCCCACGCCGGAACCTGGGTGAATACCTGTATCGGTAATCTGAATGGTTTTATTCAGTCGTTTTGTACTGCGGCTCGCCAGTGCATCTACGGCAATTACAAGGTCCGGTTTTGTCTCTTTTACGATACCTTTCACCATTTCTTCACTTTCCATACCGGTTTTTGCCATAACCCCCGGAATTACTCCACTGATGCTATGGACGAGGCTCTTTCCGAAAGCCGCCTTTCCATATTCTTTTACGACGTGTCTTGTAATATTCAATTTATCGATTACCATAGGTCCAAGAGCATCTGCCGTTACTTCACGGTTACCTAGTCCTACTATCAAAACAGATTTTTCCTTCTTTCTATCTTCCATCAACTGACGCAGTTTTTCTGCAATATTTTTTGCCACACAATTATGATAATCTTCATCTGATTCCTCTAATCTGGCGGCTTCCACAGTAATGTAAGTTCCCATAGGCTTTCCCATCGCTTTAGAAGCATTTTTTGTTTCAATAAATACGGTAGTGGTTTTAATATCCCCTTTTTGTTCCTCCTCTACTCTGATTCCTCTAAGACCTTCCTCAGCATCCATAATGTAATCTCTGGCTTCTACCGCCAAATCTGTCCTCACTCGAAACTGACTCATAACTTTTTCCTTTATCCAATAGATTTTTCTTATATTTTTTACAAATTTTACAACTTTATGTATTGACAGAAAGATTTCAATGCCCTAAAATAGCAACTGTGTGTTGAAAACATAGACGTCCGTGTCCGGCTCTGGTTTCAACGATTTATAAACTGAATTTACATGGGAGGTGTAGGCATGGCTAACATCAAATCTGCAAAAAAAAGAATTTTAGTTAATCAGACAAAAGCTGATCGTAATAAAGCTATCAGATCAAGCGTTAAAACAGCTGTAAAGAAAGTTTACGTTGCTATTGATGCTAACGATAAAGAAGCTGCTGCTAGTGCATTATTAGCTGCAACAGCTACTATCGACAAAGCTACTTCTAAAGGTGTATACCACAAGAATTATGCTTCAAGAAAAGTATCTCGTTTAGCAAAAGCTGTAAACCAGATGGCTTAATTTTTGACATAAATAAAAACATAAAAAATAAAAGCAATCCATACCGTCATGTGGATTGCTTTTTTATTTATTCTTTTCTTCTATATATACGTGATTTCTAAATCGCCAAGACTCACATCTCCGTTTAATCTTAATACTGGAGTACCGGCAGATTTACTCTGATTCTTTTCTTCTACATTTCCCATTGTTACGTTAATGTTATTTTCAACTCTCCACTCTCTTGGGATAAAAAGCTGCACACTACCAAAGGAAGCCTTTACATAAACGTCTGCATAATCTCCTACAATTTTTGCACTATCGAAATAAACTATCATTTCTCCAAAATGATTTTCTAAAGTAGCACTGACTAAATTGGTGGTTGTCACATATTTTGTTGTTGCACCAAATTTGTTATAGCAAGTAACGTGACTGCCCCCATCATTCTGTGTGCTATCTTCGTGTATTTCACGGGCATCTACTGAATCAAAAGTCTGATGCATAGATTCCATATGCTTTCTCCAATGCTCCTCTTTTTTCTTTTTTCTTGGAAAAATTGTATCAAAACCAATGGTCAATAATAAAGCTGCGAGAATTAAAATCCAAATGGAGATATGTGGTAACCCAATGGTTTCTCCAAACAATGCCCACAAAAATGCAAGTGGGAAAAAGATTCCGCCAAAACTTAACGAAAGGATTCCATCAATGAGTGCAATTCCAAATAAAATTCCTAAAACAATACTCCAAATACTGATTTCGCTTGAAATCATTCCCATTTGATACACTACAATAAAAATCGCAATGGCAATCAACGATACGCCCCAAAAAATATTTTTTCTTTTCATACTCTTATCCTCTTTTCTTCTAATTTACTTTTCAATACTTTGTAATATGACCTGGATACATAAATCTGTTTATGTGTATTTTGAAATTGAATCAGGCTTGCCGCTGTCAAATTTCGATTTACCGAAAAAATTTGATTACAGTTTACGATGGCTGATTTAGATATCCTTAAAAACCAGGTTGGTAAAATCCTTTCAAGCTCATACAGTTTATAATCGGTTTCATAAACTTCATTTTGCGTATGTACCTGTATGTGCCCTGCCTCCGTTTCAAAGAACAATATATCCCGGAAATCCAAGTAGTATTCGGTCTCACCCCGATAGGCTATAAAATGACTGGATACCGATTGTTCTTTTTGAAGTATCGTCTGTAATTGCATAATTTCCGGAGTAATGGCTCTGCATCTGATTATGATTTCATCTTCTGCCAGGTTGTCTTCCATTTCAATCCGTAGCTTCATTTCCTTCCCTCCATATTGCCATTATACCTTTTCTATAAAACAAGTAAATAGCTTTTGGGTAAGAGGTAACTATTTGAAACTAAGAGGTAAATATCTCCTACTAAAAAAGCAAATGCGAAGTACTTTTGTACCTCGCATCGATATAATTTTCTTCATTTTATCGTCTTCTACCGCCACCGCCATGGCTTCGTCCGCTGCTGGAACGATGATGTCCGCCGCCACCACGACTTCCTCCGTGACCACCACCTGAAGAACTATAACTTGTCTCAATTCGTCTCTGGTGCGTTACTTTTCTTAAGAAAATGTCTTCCCGAACCTTCATATTCATATTGGTTAAGAAAGTTCTTCCTGTCACCGTCTTTTTTGATTTCTTTGGACGATTGATACTTGCATAAACAAAGGCAATTATCACAGAAAAAATAAAAGCATTTTCATACATATTGATATCCACATAATTTCCCTTCATCTCTTTTGTAACTTCCTTGACAAAGGTTTCATATGCTCTATAAGAATTGGTATCAATATAATCTTCCACTTCGATTAATACGTCATCGATTTCACTGCTAGAAAACTCTGCTTCTGCTTTTCCCGTAGTTCCAAACCATAAATACTTGTAGCCATCTGCTTCGCGGAACTGATTGTCCACTAAAATTACACCATCTCCATAAGGTTCGTCATAACCAAAAGCATAGGATTCATAAAATTCATCTGCAAAAATCATTGCATAGTCTTCGATTTCGGCATAGGGATTCACTTCATGTACCATAGACTCTAAAGAGACATTCAAATTGACAATCACAATATCAAGTCCACATTCTGCCTCTTTTTTTGCAATCAGCTTTTCCAGTTTTTCTTCTTCTTCCTCTGTCAGCAAATCCGCAAAATCAAACACTCTCTGACTTGTAGGACATACATCATTGTTTCTGACATATTTTTTTCCAAAATGATTCTGGTAAAAAACTACTGAAAACACAACAAAAATACAACCGAAAATAATAAAAGGAATTCTAAAATACTTAAAATACTTTTTCATCTTATAAAATTCCTCCTAATATGTATAAAATCATAAATGAACCAAAACAGAGTAAGAAAAATACCGTCAATGGATAAGTCACTCTTTTAATCGGTGACACCGGAACCTCTCCGACAACCTTTCCGGTCTGACCATTGATATAATACGGGTATTCTTTTCCTCTGTACTGATACAAATATCGCCATACCGGAAGTAAGGCATACTCATTACTCTGTCCTGTAATCGTTAAATTCTTTACATTCGCAGTAGTACCAGAATATCCATATAAGCTTTCTTTTAGTAATTCTTCCGCCGCACTTTTTGCTTTCTCAGCAGCTCTTGGCTCAAATATAGTTGCATCTTTACAATAAATTTCTGCCAAAAATCCCGACATATATTTCGGGTCAAAATCTTTTAATGTGCTATAATCATATGGCTCCATCAAATCCATTACGTCATTTGGCATAGCTTCTGATGCGTCCTGTGGCATACGGGTAAAAGATACATCAAAATTTCGTTTTGCCTGATAGTAAGAGGTTTCAATATTTTGCACATTCCCGATTGTATGCGTAACAGTTTTTGTTCCAGTGCCCTCAAAATCAAAATTTCCTTCAAAGTTATATAACCAAAAAGGTACATAGACCCCTTCTATCTTTTGCAAGCTCACTTCTTCCAAAAAGCTATCCGGCATATACATATGGTCGCCAAATTCCTGTCTAATGCACTTTTTTGCAATATCCTTTCCTACCATAAAAGGTTGAATTTTCTTTGGCTCATACTCTCCGGATATTCTCTCATCAAAAATCACGTACTGAGAACAGGCCGGACATTTTCCAGCGGAATCATATGTTCCAACGGGAATGGATGCACCACACATAGTACAGGTGTGCATATTTTCACCGGGAAGCATTTCTTGTGAATCCACGCTGTCACAATATGGGCAATACATTTGTTGTTTTTCTGGCATAAACACCATATTTCCGCTACAATTTCTACATTTATAAATCATAGTGCCCCATCTCCTTATCTTCCTCTATCACCGACAGGAATTTTCCCATCTTATAAAAAATTTATGGCTTTACCTATGCTGATAGGAGTTTAACTGTGTCTGGATAAACCCTAAAGTAAACAACTGCATAAATAACAAGTTCATAAATAAATAGACAAATTTTCTGTTTGTTAAATTGCCACCACGTTTTTTTGAATCATCATATATCTGTTTTCCCTTTGCATATCCCCAATAAACAGAGTAAAATGGCACAAGCAGATACAATAACACTTCACTCCCCACAGGATTTTCATCTCCATGAAGACGATTTAAGTCTTTGCAAATTTTTGTCAACCAGACAATCCCAAAAATGCCCAGCGTCAAAATTGTTAAAATGATGCAAGAACCAACGTTACGACGTGCAAAATTGATACTCTCTCCTGTGATTTTTTTAAGTGGTTTCTCTTTATAATCTTCCACACTGGATAATAAAAACATCGCAAAAGCTGCAATCAGCACTGCCATTACAAAACTACTTAAAACGTATAAATTAAAAAATACTAAGACCCCTCTGGCCAGTGTTACGCATAAAGAGCCTGCTGACGCTTTTATAGCACCAAACATCGTCATCAAAGTAAACAGAATTGCCAATACATTTACGACAAGTTTTATCAAATTTTCTGCTGTAAACATAAAACCAAAATATACTTTTTCCTGAGATAGTAAAACAAACTGTCCGAATAAATCTACGAAAAAGTAGCTACTAAGCAGCATAATAGCAAATTTAGGGACATCTTTTTTTACAAACATCATAACCACTGCGGCTAAAATAAGTATCACTGGTAAAATATCTCGAACTAAAATATATAACCAGATGTTTTTCATTCCTGAAAATCCACTTAAGATGCTTCCCCCATCTATGTAGAAAATTCCAAGTAAAACTAGAGCCGTAAGTACAGCTCCTACCTTGCATTTTGTTTCTTCCTTATACTGTAATGCATTCATTCTTGTTTCCATCTCCTGTTACTTTCTTATGACCATTGTAACACGCTTCTTTGATTCTCACAATTCCTTTAAATGCTAGTATTTTAAACAGTTTCTGAGTAATCTAAAGAGAGGAATTGTGACAACCGTGTAGACCATCGAGGTTCCTACGGAAGAAATCAATCTTGGCCAAATCACAACCCAAATCGTTTCTGTAAAATTATTCAGAATACCTGACCAATATAGACCAAACGTATTCAAAATCGTTACAATTATGGACGTAATCACAATGAGAAGCATTATTTCATAGCCTTTTAATTTAAAGTTCTTTTTCTTGGCATATAAGCCTACCAAAAATCCTCTTACACCTACCGGAATAATCCAGAAAATCGTCGTCCACATCAATCCATAGGCTAGAATCTGGTACAAAAAGCTGCCAAGTGTTCCCACAAGTCCTCCCACAAAAGGTCCAAATAGCAAGCCTCCAAGTATAATAGGAAGCCCCGACAAATTAATCTTTACAAATGGCAGATTAATAGACCATATGCTAAGGACAACGTGCATTGCCATTAGTAATGCACTTAAAACAAGAGTTTGTGTTTTCATTTTTCTCATAAAAAAATCTCCTTTCATGACACTTGTCACACAAAGGAGAACAGAAACGTCCTAAGGTGACAGCGGGATGCGACAACTGTACAGCGTGCTTTTGGCACTTCGTCCGGCGAACAACTCCCCGTTTCGCTGGCACATAACTCACAATTATCTACTCTGTCATTACTATTTATTTTGCTAAAAAGTAGTATAATCTCTATTGGTTGGAACGTCAATACGAATTTTAAAAAAACAAAAAGCACCCCACACGAATCATAGAGTGTACGGGGTGCTTCATTTTTAAATCATATTATTCCAAAGGAATACCATTTGCATCTGTTTTGATGCTGCCACAAAGGATCATAATACCTTCAATGAATCCCCAAATAGCACCAACACCGAAGCAAAGTGAAAGTACGATCTGAGCGATAGCTTTTCCTGTGTATCCTAAGTAGAAGTTATGAACTCCGAATCCACCTAAGAAAATACCAAGTAAACCAGCTGTCATTTTAGATTTTCTCTGAGTACCAGGCATAATGTTGTTTGTAGCACAACCACATGTTGTACATACAGTAGCATTTGGAGCAATCTGGTTACCACAGTTCATACAGAAGTTAACTCCGTCACCTACTTTAACGCCACAACCTACACAAATTGCTGCATTTGGCAATACTTCTTTACCACAATTCTTACAAAACATTTTTATTTTCTCCTTTCAAGAATATGCTTTCGTGAATGTTCACATAAGTTCCTACGTAAGAAAGTTCATTAACTTTATCACGTAATTTATAACAAATCCTACCCCAATCATGATAAGGATTGTGTTATCAATAAATTTTCGATTGAATAGCTTTCCATCGGCTAATATGTATAACAAAATAACTGGTAAGCTAAACACCATCGGGTGATAGGTAAAGGCACCAGACAAATTCAAATGCATCAGTTCTCTTACCGCCCTGGTCATACCACACCCTGGACAAATGATATGAAAATACTTTAAATATACACACTCTACTCCAACAAAATAGGCATATGTAAAAATACCTAACAGTATCAATACAAGGACAATTCGTGAAGTTTTGATTTTTCTTTTCACTTGTCTATCTTACTCCTTTTATTATATTCATTCTACAAATTTTGTCAATATTCTACACCACGACTCTATGGTTCTAAACTTGTTCCATTTTTTCCCTGATTTGTTTGGCAACCTCCAGCATTGGTTCTGGTTCTACTTTACAAACCTTTCTATCATAGGTATATAACCCATTGATTTCTTCCTCCACATCGCTTAACTGGGTGTATACACAGCCACAAGTTCCCTTTTCAATGGCAGGAAGTATCATTTCTTCATACATATGCACAATCTCTTTTGTTAATTCCCCTTTTGTAGAACAGGCTCCATAACCAAAGGAAGCATATTTGCTATAATGATGATTTTCTACTACCATAGAATAGCCACCACATTCGGATACAAATAACGGTCTTTCCCCTACGGAAAGCGGAATTACTTTAAAATAAATATGTTCACTGTCAAAATCACTTTTACTCTGTGCAAACCAACCCGATGTAGAATCTACAAGTCTTGTGGAATCCATCTCTTTTACAATTTCATACATTTTATCACTATGAAATTGTCCCCATCCTTCATTAAAAATCGTATAGGCTACAATACAAGGGTGATTATACAAATGCTGTATGGTCTGTTTCATATGTTCTACGAAAAATTCTTTTCTTGTACCTTGGATACTGCCTTTTGTATCTTTATGGCGTTTTATACCAACCGTTGGCATCGCCGTATCCTTCACAAAGGAATATTTGCCACTATTGACCATATCCTGAACGACTAGCATACCAAGTTTATCGCAGGCATAATAAAAATATTCCGGCTCAATTTTAATATGTTTTCGCAGCATATTGTAACCTAAATTTTTCATACGAAGAATGTCTTTTTCATACTCTTGTTCATTGGCCGGAAGAAAAATTCCATCACAAAAATATCCCTGGTCCAAAACACCGTGTAAAAAAATAGGTTTCTGATTCAACAGTACTCGATTTACTCCGTTACGTTTTTCAATCTCTATCGTTCTTAAGGCAAAATAGGATTCTACCTTATCTTCCGTTGTTACAATTTCTAAAGGATACAAATATGGGTTTTCCAAAGTCCAAAGACTTGGCTCATACTTTGTACCATCAGAAAGCATCACTTTTGATAAATCCAACTTGCCTTCGTTTCCAGAAAACTGCCATTCTTTCTTTTCCCCATTATGTAAAGTCACTATGGCTTTAAAGCCTATTGTATTGGTGGACACTTCAATGTTTACAGAAGTTAAATCAGGAGTTAATTTTATGTTTTTAATATAGTTTGTTGGCACAGTTTCAACCCAAACATTCTGCCAGATACCACTTACCTTGGTGTACCACATTCCACCCCGCTTGTTCGTCTGCTTACCATATGGATAGTCGGTTGATAAGTTATCGATTGCTATTACTTTTAACTGATTTTCCCCTTCCGATTTCACGCAATTTGTAATATCGAAGGAAAATGGTAAATAGCCGCCCTTATGCTCTCCTAGATACTCTCCATTCAACCATACTTTTGCAATTTGGTCTACCGCTCCGAAACATAACAGGTGTTTTTCTTTGTTATTTTCTTCTCCATTTTTCTTTGGCAATACAAAACTCTTTTCATAAACAAGTTCCTTATCCACTTTTCCCTGATAACCGGAAAGACTGGCATTTGGAGAAAAGGGCAACAAAATATCTTTTCCATTTAATTTCCACAAGCCATCTAAAATCAGATAATTATCTCGTTTCATCTGTGGTCTTGGGTGCTGCTTCCAACCGATTTCGTTGTGCTCACTTTTTAAATCATAATGTGCAGTTCGCATCATTCTAAAAATGAAATATAGGTAAATACATAAAACAATGGCTACCAGAATGGCCGCCACCCAAATATTTTTGTTGGGTAAGAACGAATACGTTCCATCATTATTTAAAACCGTTTGGGCATTACGTAGTACAAATGCACCAATGTATGGTCCTATCACTCCCGGAATAAGTACTTGCCCTATAATTCGGATGCCCTGAAATTGTCCCGCCTTATTTTCTGGAATGTTGTCTCTTATCATTGCTCCAAAGACAGACATTCCCGTTAAATATCCTGTCATCATAAGAAGTGAACCTATGAAAACCGGTATGGTTGTTTTAGTAAAGTATAAAATTACATAACCTGCAATCAAAAATACAATACTTGGAACAATACTAAAACGGAAACCTTGCATATCATACAATTTTCCATATAGGACTGTAATGATTGCCGCCAAAATAATCGCCGGTGCCATAATAAATACATAATTTGCCATTCCCAAAGACTTTTCATAATAAATAATCAGGTACGGCATAAATACCTGTATAGAGATTCCAAAAATTGCAAAACCAACTAAAGTCGCATACAATAGCTTATTTTCTTTCATAACTGATGGCTTAAAGCTATATAAAATATTTTTCCAATATGTGTTCTCTCTGCCAGATACTTGAATGGTTTTTTCTTCAATTAGGAAAAATCCCACTACTCCAATCAAAAATACAATGATGCCAATTATCGAAAATATAATTGTCCAGGACCATGGCAAATCCAAATCAAACCCCATAAATCCACCAAATACAACTAAAATTGCAATAAGTGGCATCATAGAGTTATACCCCTCTATTTTGCCTCTGTTGCTTTCATTTCCGCAATCTGTAAGCCACGCATTATAACAGGCATCATTTGCCATTGAGCCAAAAAAGGTCATAATGCAATCTAATAAAATAACTAAAGAAATTCCCAGAGCAAAAGCTTCCGTAGTACCTGCTACCAGAGGACTCAAATTTTCCACTCTTATAAAGGCAAAGCCTAAAATTGTAATACCCCAAATCATGTATCCAAGGCACATAAAAATTTTTCTTTTACCTACTCTATCAGATAATGCCCCAATTAAAATTGTAGTAATAGCAGCCGCAACGGCACTGGCACTTACCATAATCGAGATATCCGCTGCGGTGGCGTGAAACATTTTATACATAAATACATTTAAGTACATATTTTCCACAACCCACGCAATTTGACCTACCAAGCCAAAAATTAACATTGCTATCCAGAATTTTGCTCCCAATTTCTTTTTCAAAACTATCCCTCTATATCGAAAATAACACCCTTTATACATAGCCTACGCATTAGCATAAAGGGTGTCTTGCTACTTCTCTTTTATATGTATGAAACCATCAAATATTTTTAATTTTCTTGATGACGTTCCTTTGAAATTGCTAACATAGATACCGATAAATCATTTACCTGTTTTGTATCGTCAATAACGAGGCTCATATGATTCTTATATAAATCTACGGCATTTGTAATTTCATCTACGTATGTCTGGTTTTCCTCTGTGCAAGTGGTCATTTCACCAATCTTATCCTCTAACTGATTGAATACAACGTCCATTTTACTTACATTTTCATTCTGCTGTTCGATATTGTCATATAAAGAGCCAAACTGTTCCGTTAAACCATCAAAACTTGTCTGAAGTACTGTCAATGCAGAAATAGATGCATCAATGGCTTCTGTGCTTTCTTCTAACTGTTCTGTCGTTACCTGAATCTGTGATTGCATTGCTGTCACAACTTCCACTACCTGACCAGAACAACGGTTACTATCAATAGCTAATTCCTGTACTTTAGAAGCAACTACTGCAAAACCAGCTCCTGACTGACCTGCTCTTGCTGCTTCAATAGAAGCATTTAATGCAAGCATATTTGTACTTGCTGCAATACTGTTAAGCTGTTCCGTTACAGCCGAAATTTCCAAAATCTGTTTTTGTAAAGTAGCGAATACTGCATTTGCCTCGTCTACTGCTTTTTTTACAGAATTCATCTGTGCATTCATTTCATACATATGACCTTTGTTTTCTGCTAATGCTTCTTCTACTTTCTTTACTTCCACATTTAATGCATCAATCTGTTCTTCAGTTGCCTGTACACTCTTATGCACGCCTTCAAAAGTGCTTACAATATCATTTGCACTTTCAATAATGCTATCGGAACCTTCTTTTAATTCCTGAGTTCTTTCTTCCAGTCTTTCGCTGGCTTCTCTAAGACCTGATACACGCTTTGAAGATGTTTCACAGTTCTGCTGTAATTCTGTTCCAGCTTTTGTAATGGAATCCACCAGTTCTTCTGCTTCTTTGGTTCTGTCTTCGCCCACCTGAATAAAGCATCTGCCTCTCTTAATTGCAAGGTAGAATAAGTAAGCTGCCAGTGTGGTAAGTACCATACACATAATAAACTGTGAAAGTGGGTCAGCTTTTTCCGGATGAAGTAAATATTGAGCAATCAATAGAATATTAACCAATACAATCTGAATAATTGTTATAGTAGGCTCTAAATACATACCACTTAAGCCGATAACTGCCAAATATAGAGCAAAGTCATCACTGTAAAAATTACCACTAAATAAGGAAATAACAAATACTAAAAACATAATCATAACGCATACAACAAGCTGTCTTTTACGTTTATGTATCTTTGCCAAGTTCATTATTAACAAGGCTAATCCAAATACGATTAAGCAAACACCAATTCCAAGCATTGCCCCTAAATTAAAACCGATTACATTTTTCAAAAAGAAAACTCCCGCCACAGCAAAAGTAATAATCAGCATTGTCTTATAAATAGAATCTTCCCCTATTGGTTTTTTAAATTTCTTCTCATTCTCACTCATAAATGCCTCCCATAATATAAAACATAAATTTTTTACCCATTAATGTAATGATACTATTTTTATGTTAATAAAGCAAGTTGTTTATTGTAAATTTGCCGTATATTTGCATAATAAAAAAGCACAATATGGTCATTTTGTACAAAAAACCATACCGTGCTTTATTGCAAATGTTAAATATTATTCTTTTCCATCAAAACAGTAAGTACATAACTTACAAGGTTCTAATCCAATGGCATCTACCATATCATCAAGGCGGTTAAACTGAAGTGATGTAAAGTTTAGCTGTTTTCTAATTTCTTCAACCATTTCTTTATAGTTCTGGCTGTCAGGATTTGCATAGTCCGCTAACATCTTTTCTGCATTTTCGCCTTCTCTTTCTAAGATGACACGACGTGTAATTAAATCAAGGTCTGAATTAGAACGTGAGAAATTCAAGTATTTACAACCATATAACAGTGGTGGGCAAGCTGGACGAATATGCACTTCTTTTGCACCATTGTTGTATAGGAATTCTGTTGTTTCTCTAAGCTGTGTACCACGTACAATGGAATCATCAATCATCAAAAGACTCTGGTCTTTAATTAAGTCATAAATTGGAATCAATTTCATTCTGGCAATCAAATTTCTCTGTTCCTGACTGGTTGGCATAAAAGAACGTGGCCAGGTTGGTGTATATTTGATAAATGGTCTTGAAAATGGGATTCCTGCCTCATTAGAATATCCAATTGCATGTGCAATACCGGAATCCGGCACGCCGGCGACACTGTCCGGTCTGACAAAATCTCTCTTTGCCATTAATTGTCCACAGTTGTAACGCATTTTTTCAACATTGACACCTTCATATGTGGAAGTTGGATAACCATAATATACCCAAAGGAAAGAACAAATTTTCATTTTTTCTTTCGGTGCACTGACGGTTTCTACACTTTCCGGTGTAACAAACACGATTTCGGCTGGTCCTAATTCTTTATAATATTCATATCCAAGATTCAAATAAGCAAAGCTTTCAAAGGAAGCACAGAAAGCATTGTCCTTTTTACCAATAATAACAGGTGTTCTTCCAAGTCTGTCTCTTGCCGCATAGAATCCGTCTTTTGTAAGTACAAGGGTTGTCAAAGAACCATCTACTTTTTCCTGCACATATTGAAGCCCCTCTACAATCGAGGATTTTTGATTGATTAAAGCAGCGGCAACTTCTGTTGCATTAATCGTTCCACCACTCATTTCCAAGAAGTGTGTATGTCCTTTTTCAAAGCATTCTTTAACCAATGCATCTATATTGTTAATTTTGCCGACAGTTGTAATCGCAAAACTACCTAAATGTGAATTCACTAAAAGTGGTTGTGGCTCAAAATCCGAGATACAACCGATTCCCAAATGTCCTTCTAAATCATCTACATCACGTTCAAATTTTGTACGGAATGGAGAATTTTGAATATTGTGAATAGCACGGTCAAACCCTTTTTTTCCATAAACTGCCATACCACCACGTCTTGTACCAAGATGTGAATGATAGTCCGTTCCAAAAAATAAATCAAGTACACATGATTCTTTTGATGCAACTGCAAAAAATCCACCCATAGTGTTATTCCTCTCTTTTTCCTTTTTTCATAAAAATAATCGTACTATTTTATACTAAAGCATCGCTATTTTTTCGTCAATGAACTGTGTTGACAGATTTTTTTTTACATTTGTTTTTTTTATGGAATATTTGCACAAAAATAAAGAACCCCTATTATCCATTCTCACAGATAACAGGGGATACAATTCTTTTTTAGATATTAGCCTAATAAATCAATTAAACCTTCCATTAAATCATAGCATGTATCACAGAAATATGCTTTTTCACCTTCATATTCAAGCTGTTTACATTCTTTTACTTCGCCACACATAGCACATTCTGTTTTCTTTGTGCCACAACCTACTAAGCTAAGAGCCATCATAAGTGTTACACCTGCAACTGCTAATACTTTTCTTTTCATTCGTTTTTCCTCCTATTTTTTCCCTACGAATTTCAACTTTCCTTTGCCTCATAGTTATGCTCGTCTTTTAAAATAACTATGAAATAGTTAAAGCAAGCTATCAGGCATATATTTTTACTGCCTTCTTACAAAATTACGCTCTCATTTCGCTAATGTAGTGCTAAACTACAAAAAGCTAACCAAAACATAACATCGCATAGCAGCAAAAATCTAATTTCATATATTGAACATCATACTACATTGGACTTTAAAATGCAACCACAACCGCCGGTTCAGTATCTATTCAACTGCCTTTTTCCTCTTTTGCACCCATATTCTCTCCTTTATATTTAGAAACTAATAATTTCAAACTGTGCTAAGGAATAGAATATTAAAATTACCAATAGAAATACAGGAGCGATATATTTTACCATAATCCGAAAAATTTGTTTTCTTTTAAACCTTTCTCCATTTCTTGTTATTTCCTCTTCAATACTCTTTGTTCCAACACACCAACCGATAAGAATGCACGTAAAAATGGCTACCAATGGCATAATAACACTGTTGGAAATATAGTCAAAGAACGTCAAAAAGTCCATACCAAGAGGTTTCACATCTTTAAAAACTCCATAGCCTAATGCTGACGGAATTCCAAGAATAACCGATATACCAAATATTAATAACACCGATAATTTTCGAGACAATTTAAACTTATCCATAACCATAGAGGCAATCGCTTCCATTAAGGAAATAGAACTGGTCAAAGCTGCCAAAAATACTAGAATAAAGAATACAAAGCCTATGGCCCTGCCTAATGGCATTTTTTCAAATACTTTTGGAAGGGTTTCAAACATCAGCCCTGCACCACCTGTTTTCAGTCCTTCTTCACCACTAAACACATAAACTGCTGGTACAATCATAAATCCGGATAACAGTGCAACCGCAGTATCAAAAATTTCAATATGATTCACCGATTTATTCAAATCAATGTCCTTTTTCACATAAGAACCATAACTTACCATAATTCCCATTGCGATACTCATAGAATAGAATAACTGTCCCATAGCCGCACAAATTGTTTTAATAGAAAATTTTGAGAAATCCGGTAATAAGTAATATTTGATTCCTTCCCCTACACCAGAAAGAGTCGCCACATAAATAGAAATTCCTATGGTCAAAATTAAAAGAACCGGCATCAACACTTTACTGACACGCTCTATACCCTTTTCTACTCCTAAGGCTACTACTAATGCTGTAATCGCTAAAAATGCGAAGAATAGAACAAGTGGCCAAATATTTCCACTAATATAATCACTATAATAGGTATTCTGAGCTGCCGCTGTATCGTCCCCCATCAAAAATACACCGATGTATTTCATTACCCAGCCACCAATAACACAATAGTAGGGTAAAATAATCATAGGCACTATCGCTGCCATATAGCCTAAAAATCCAAATTTGTTATGTAACTGCTTATATGCTAAAATCGAACTTTTTTTCGTTTTTCTTCCGATTGCAATTTCCATAATTAATAAAGAAAATCCAAATGTTACTACTAAAATCAAATAAACCAATAAAAAAATGCCACCGCCATACTGTGCCGCCAAATAGGGAAATCTCCACAAATTCCCAAGTCCTACGGCACTTCCTGCTGCCGCTAATACAAATCCCAGTCCCCCGGTAAAACTACTTCTTTTTTCTTTCATACATATCTCCCAATTATTTTATCTATTTGACTCCTCTCGTCAAATGTATACTACTATAATATTACATCAAATAGACACCAGCCCATTTGAACTGGACCGGTGCCTTTCTTTTTTGTAAATATTTAGTAATTTTCTGCTTTTACCTGGAAGTATGACTGTGGGTGTGCACATACAGGACATACTTCTGGAGCTTTCTTGCCAATAACTACATGTCCACAGTTTAAACACTGCCAAATGCAGTCGCCATCTTTAGAGAATACTAAATCACCTTCGATGTTAGCAAGTAATTTACGATATCTTTCTTCATGTTCTTTTTCGATTGCGGCTACGCCATCAAATAATGCTGCAATTTCTGTGAACCCTTCTTCTCTAGCTTCCTGGGCAAATTTGGCATACATATCTGTCCATTCGTAGTTTTCACCTTCTGCTGCATCTTTTAAATTTTCTATGGTAGAAGGAACTGAACCACCATGCAACAATTTGAACCATAACTTTGCATGTTCCTTTTCATTTGCTGCAGTTTCTTCAAAAATATTGGCAATCTGCACGTATCCATCTTTTTTTGCTTTTGATGCATAATATGTGTATTTATTTCTCGCCTGTGATTCGCCTGCAAATGCAGCCATTAAATTTGCTTCTGTTCTTGAACCTTTTAAATCCATTTGATTGTCCTCCTTAAAAAGATATGTCTTATTGTACTATAAAACTTATAAAAATATAAGCCTTTTTATGAAATATCTATTTCGGGTGGAACATCTATTTCGTCAGAAACATATTTTCCATTTTTCTTACGTTGTCTAACACATTCTGATAGTAAATATTCAATTTGTCCATTTACGCTTCTAAAGTCATCTTCTGCCCAAGAGGCGATTGCATCATACAATTTGGGTGACAACCTTAATGGAACTTGCTTTTTATTTAAATCTGCCATATTCTCATTTCCTAGTATAAACTACCTGTATTTACGATTGGCTGAGCATCGTGATTACCACAAAGAACTACTAATAAATTAGATACCATTGCAGCTTTTCTTTCTTCATCTAACTGAACTAAATCGTTTTCATTTAATCTTTCTAATGCCATTTCCACCATACCCACAGCACCATCTACAATCATCTTTCTAGCATCAATGATAGCAGAAGCTTGCTGACGTTGCAACATTACTGCCGCAATTTCTGTGGCATAAGCAAGATATGTAATTCTAGCTTCCACGATTTCAATTCCGGCTTCATCTACACGGCTCTGAATCTCATCACGAATTCTGGCTGCTACCACTTCACTGGAACCTCGAAGGCTGCCTTCATCTGCCACTCCATCTCCGGTTGTATCTACATTTGGTGCCACATCATAAGGATATAATCGAACAATATTTCTAAGGGCTGAATCACACTGCAAGGATAAATATTCTTTATAATTATCTACGTTGAATACCGCTTTGGCTGTATCTACAATTTTCCAAGTTACTGCAATACCGATTTCTACCGGATTACCCAGACAATCGTTGATTTTCTGACGACTGTTATTTAATGTCATAATCTTAAGTGAAATTTTATTACTCGGTGCTATACTTACTGCTGCTGTGCTGCCACCTGTTGTTCCGGCTGTAAACAGTGTAGTCTGATTACTTACATCACCACTTTGATTTAATTTTGTTGCTGCGGCTGGATTTACACTTGTACAGAAAGGATTTACACAGTAAAATCCTTCTCCCTTTAAAGTGCCAATATACTTGCCAAACAAGGTAAGCACTAATGCTTCCTGTGGTTTTAAAATTTTCAAACCACAAAGAGGTATCCAAGCAACTAAAAGTACTATAATGCTAAGAATTAAAAGTACAGGACTCATTCCTTTATCCAGGCTAATGCCCCCAAAGACAACTCCTACAATAGAGATAATTTCCACGAGAATTCCTAATAACAGCACTAACATACCATTCTTTTTCCCAATTAATACTTTTTCTTCCATATATATCGAACTCCTTTTTCTTTTTGATATCATAATGATATCACATTAATTCCATTTGTCAATACTTACTTTTTACTGTATAATACAAATTGTGTGTTTATCACATATTCTATTAGAAAGATTACTTTGAGTTTCTATTATGCAAAATATGAAGAATGGATTTTTGAGAAAAAGGAAGTTGTTTGAGGCAACCCTTATTCTTTTCCTAATTGCATCTTTGATAATTTGTATCGCCTGTAAAATGTCTGACAGCAACAGGTTTTATTTTGCTACCACAGAAAATAATGAAATGTCTTTAGAAGCTCAATATCTGAATTCTTCTTCCGCCTTTCATTTTGATTTTGCCAGGGAGGAAAGTCTTCGGAGTGCTACTCAATCGTATTCTAATATGAATTACTCTACCCCTCGTAATTCTAGAAGTGGATATCAGGCACACCTTATGTTTTTGGTATTCCTATTGGTATCTACTTTTGTTATTTTAAATCATCTACGTTCTTATGGTTATTTCATTCTACAAAAAGAAAACTTTTCATCTATCTGTATAACCAAATTTATAGAACAATCCGACGGGAAAAAATAACGCATAAAACCTTCTAGTTTCTTGAAACTACTGATTTTTTCAGTAGTTTGTTTGCGTTGCAAAAAATACAATTTTAATTTTGGAGGTTTTTATGAATCAGATTTTTATTACATTAATTACTATTCTTTTTGGAATTATCGGTGGCGGTGCTACTATTTACTTAACTATCAGCATTCCTGCTATTATCATTTACAAAATTGTAAGAAGCATTAAATATAAAATTTCTTTATATGACTAAATAGTAAGAAAAAGGCTAGTGGTTTAAATTATACCGCTAGCCTTTCTTTCTATTCTTTCTTTTTTTCTTCTGTTAAATCTGTTCCAGCTCTTTTTTCTTCGGACCAAGGTTGTGGCACTAGACCATCTACTACGCCCTTGGCATTTTGCTTTTTCACATAAAAAAATCCCATAACGGAAAAAACAACTGCTCCAATAAAGTTTACAATTAAGTCAAACATCGTATCGTGAAGACCGATATCCAAATAACCGCCTACATTTAAGCTGTTTCCATTTATCATAACATCAGTTATGTTATCAATATGCATGCATTGGTTTGTTTGCGTCGGGTCTAGATAGGTAGATGAGATTGCTGTAATCACAGTATCTTTCTGCATATCCAGATTACAAAATGTATCCACTCCAAATTCCAAAAACTCCCACAAAACACCAATAGTCATTGAAAAACAAAAGGCTGTAATTGCCATAAATAATGGAGACATTTCAAACTTTAATTTTCTCTCCCGATTCATAATGTCTACTAGGGAAAAGCCTATTGCAGCACATAAAAAACCATTTAGAGTATGTAAAATCGTATCCCAATATGGAAATTTCATATAAAAGGCACTAATTTCACCTAAGATTTCCGCCGCAAAAATGAACACAAGAATAATAATCTCAAGGAGTGATGGGAACTCAATTTTTAAAGTTGCCTGTAAGACACTTGGCATAAGCATCAACATAAGGGTTAATAAGCATAAAAATACATTCTCAAAGTTTTTATTAAATATCTGGAGAATCATCATTCCAATCACTAATAATCTTAGTCCTGTGTACACCCAAAATGTGCTTTTATTTTCTTTTAGTTCTCTTTTTACTGCTTTATTAAAATTTTGTAACTTTTCTTTCAAACGTTTTCCTCTTTCACTACTATTTTTATAAATGATTGTAAACGTACATATTTTTTGAATCATTTAAGGTAATGTCATTTTTGGTAATCTCATAGACCCCTTCTAAGTCCACTATATGAAATGGAACGCCATTAAACAGATAGTCTTTTGACACGCCTTCTTTTTCCATAATGTGACTAAGAGGTTTAAAACCATCAATGTGTCTGGGGTCCATTTCCAAATCTCTGACATACATTGAGTAGGTTTTCACACTCTCAACCCCATTTTCATCTATATAACCGGCTGTAAAGTTCTTGGAATACCTATATGGAACACCAACACACTGTTCTACATAGTGAACAAAGGTAAGTCCTGATAAGATTGGCAATCCAATCACAAAGCCTTTGGCTTTATTTCTATGCAAATATCCAAAAATAGAATCTTCTCCAAAAGCCTCTTTATTATCTATTTGGGTTAAAAGTTCTTTTTCTTTTCCCCACACCATAAAGGAATAAATTGGGTGTTTCGTGCGTTTAAAATCAGCTCTTTTTAATGCTGCATTTCCTAATGCACCGGTTTTGGAAACGGTCTTTTTGATATCAAAGGTTTCTCCCTTACAAAAGCCCCAATGAAAAGTTGGAATCAAAACCGTTCCTTCTTCTCCCACTTTAGACAAAATACTGTCAAGGAACCGATTGATGTCAAAACGAACACCCGCTTCTCTACTTGCTAGAGAAAGCTGTAAAATATCGGATACCACATAGACAATATCGCCTTTTTGTATCTCATCTATTTGATTCAAAATCTCATCGTATGCAATATATTCTTTCATCTTTTCACCGATTACTGATATTTTTCTACTAATTCTGTAATAGATTCCAAAGAAACAAAGTTTTCAGGAATAATGTCAACGCCTCTGATTTCGATATCAAAAGCATCTTCCAATTCTGTTACCAAATTCACTAAATCAAAAGAATCCAGTAATCCGTCTTCGATAAAATCTGTTGAACTTTCAAAATCTACGTCTTCTTTCAAATTTTTTAATACTTCTAAAACTTCCATTTTTATTTTTCCTCCAAAGATTTATTATGAAAAGATGCCCAATCTTCCATCAAAATTGCATATTGATACACATCTACAATTCCTTTTCCATTCCAAAAGGCACCCTGTCTTATAAGTCCTTCCCTTGTCATACCATTTTTTAATAATACTTTATCAGAAGGCTTATTTTCCGGCATTACGTGGGCTTCGATACGATTGGTTTCAATTTCACGAAAAAGAAAATCTATCATCATACCAACTACTTTCGTTGCGATACCCTTTCCCCAGTATTTTTCATCAATCGAATAACCAATGGTGGCTCTTTCAATTCTGGAATCAATATCATATATTTCACCGATTCCAATAACTTTATCCGGATTATCACTAAGGCAGACTGCCAAATATATTCTTTCTTTTCGTTCGTATTCCTGGCTCATTGTATCAATCAGTTTTTCTACCATTGCCAGTGTTTTACGAACCATACCTGGTCTGTATGTGAACATATTTTCATTACTATACATCGAAAAAAGGTCTTCCATATCTGAAGCTTGTACCTGTCTAAGTACAACTTCTTCTGACTGTAATGTAATAGGTTCACGGAATAGTTTTTTGATTCTCATTGCTTTTTTGTACTATTTACCGTACTGCTCCTTTAATAATACTCTGTCAATTTTTCCATTGGCATTCATAGGCATAAGGTCTAATTTATGAAGAATAGAAGGTACCATATAATCTGGTACTTTTTTCTTTACTGCTTCTTTGACATCATTTACCTCAACGTTGCCTTCATATATAAGAACAATCGCCTGTTTTCGCTCATTGTATAAGCAGCAAACTCTTTTTACTTTGTCAAGTCCCATAGCAGCATGTTCGATTTCACCTAATTCAATACGATAACCCATATGCTTAATCTGGAAATCTTTTCGACAAACATATTCCAGTTCGCCTCTCTCATTTTCACGAACCAAGTCGCCAGTTCTATAAATAATCTCCTGATATTTGGTATTCACAGGATTTTGCACAAAAACTTCTCTCGTTTTCTCCGGGTTATTATAGTATCCTAGGGCTACACCGGAACCTTTGATACATAATTCACCAATTTCTCCTTGAGATGCAATTTTGTTTTCCTCATTTAAAACCAAAACTCCTGTGTTGATTGCCGGCTTTCCGATTGGTAAGGGCTCATCGTTAGAAAACTCTCTATCAATTACATAGTAGGTACTGGCATAAGTTGTTTCTGAAGGGCCATAATAGTTGACATATTTGGCATCTGGCAAATGCTTTCTCCACATATTTAACTGTTTTGTCGGCATTACTTCTCCACAAAACATTACTTTTTTCAAGCATGAAATATCTACTTCTCCCAGTGCACGCAAATTTGCTACCACTATTAGTGCCGAAGGAACCCAATAAATTGCATTGACTTTGTGATCACGTATATATTCCAATAATCTGATTGGGAAACTATACATTGTGTGTGGAATAATATGAAGTGTTGCACCATTTCGGATAGTACAGTATAAATCTGGTACCGATGCATCAAAATAAAATGGTGCCTGATTCGCAAAAATTTCTTTCTCCGAAAATTCCATTACTTCGCTGGCTTCCTCTGTGAAATCGATAATCGCTCTATGGCTGATTACAACGCCCTTTGGAATGCCTGTGGAACCGGAGGTACAAATAATGTACGCCGGGTCTGTGTCAATAGTATTTCTCTCTACACGTTTCAAAATATCTTCCTGTATATCACAATCAGGTAATTCATCATAAAAATATACACTTTCTTTCGCCACATGTAAAGACTCTACTTTTTCTCTATATGGAGCATCTACTAAAACCAGTGCAGGTTCTACAAAATCCAAAATCAAATTGATTCTGTCTACCGGTGCGTGTGCGTCCAGTGGCACATAAATATTTCCACTATATAAAATGCCCCAAAAGGAAGTAATTGCTTCTGCACACTTTTCCATAAGTACAATAACCGGCTTTCTCTCGTTCCCGATTTTATCGGATAAGAAACTGCCTATTTTTCTAGCTGTGGTGCGAAGGGTAGTATAAGAAATCTCCTTTTCACCATCGACTAGGGCAATTTTTTCCGGATATTTTGCTGCTGAGTTGTTTAAATACTGTAAAACTGAAGTATACATAGTTCCTCTTTCCTTGTATAACTTACTTTTCTATTTTTTCTAACAAATCATGTTCTGTAAGTTTTTCTACAATCGGTATCAATTTATCGATTGGTACTTGAATGATATTACTAATATCGATTAAATCGTTTGTTCCATCTGCATACGCGATGAAATCTGTCATAGCCTTTACTTCATTGTAAGAACCTTTTTGGGAAATAGTTGGATATAAGCCTCTCTTTCCAAGCTGTGGTTCGCAAAGACATTTTATCTGGTAATAGCCATAATATTCCATTGCATTGACAAATAATTGGCATAAGGTAAGGCTACCTTCTAAACCTTCGGCGGAAATGTAATCTAAGTTATCCGCAGAAGTATGGTATTCTTTAAATTCTCCGTATTTTGTTCTGCATACAGAACAAACCGGCAAATCAATGCCCGGTGCACAAAATTGTCTTTCATCAGAACCTCTGTCTAAAAAACTATATGCTTTATATTCAGGGTAATGGAAAGATAACAAATTGTGAAGTAATTTATCGGTTAAAGTCTTTCCATATCTTGTCTGTATAAAAGAATAATTATAATTATCACCTACGCAGGATAAATTTAGTCCTGCCACGGTATTTGCTTTCATTTCTTGATAGTGTGTACTTAAATAGGTAATAGAACCGATGGTTTCTGGTATATAAATAAATCGGTAGCTATACTTACGTTTTGGTAAGCTTTTTATATATTTTTGTAAAAATACCGATACCGCTGGTCCTGAACACTCATTATTTGCCATCGACGGATGACAAACATAAGTAGATATTAAAATCTCTTTCTCGGTTTCTCCAGGGATATAAGCTTCTCCATAAGTCAAAGAACCCTCTTTATTTAAAGAACTCTTTATCACTGCATGGAATTTACCTGGTTTTAATTTTTCTAATTCCTGTTCTGCCATACAAAAACCAGAACGTTCTTTATAATAGGATGTGACATAAGGAATGACCTCCGGTTGACCCGGCTGTGTATAAATGATTTCCTTTAATTCCTCTAATGTCATTATTTTATCCATCGGTAGTGAATACCCCACTACCGACAGATTTGTTTTCTGAAAATCAATGACTTTTTGGCCTTCTTCATCTTCCACATAGGCATCTTCTATGTTCCATTCCGAAGGAACTGTCCAGTCAAAAACTTTTGTACCAGAAGGGACTTCATAAATCTTTATATCCGGTGCATATTCCTGCAAAATTTTCAATGTCTGTCTTACACCATTTCCTGTAATGCTTCGGCATATGGGAAATATTCTTTCTACCAAGCTGTATAATTCTTTACCTTCTAGCATCTTTTTTCTCCTTCTAATTTGCCTCTTCGTTTCCACTAAAGAAGTTTTCGTAACGTGCCGCTTCACTAAACATCTGCACAACCAAATCAATATCTCTTTCATAGTCTGCAAAGGTTGGATAATACTCATCTGGTCTATAAAGGGTTGTTACTAAGGTTCTATTTAACTTATCAAATGCTCTTAAATCAACTGGTTTTGAGAAGTAATATCCTTGTCCGATGTCACAACCGATTTCCACAAGGAATTTTACCTGTTCTGCGGTCTCAATACCTTCTGTAATAACCGTAAAATCCAGTTCTTTTGCCATAGCAATTAAATAACGGATAATTTCAAGTCCTTCACCACTGGTAGCATTTCTTGCAAGGAAAGAGCGGTCTAATTTAATTCGCTGAATTGGGAAATCCTTTAATAAATTAAGCGGCGAACTAATACTACCAAAATTATCGATGCAAAGCTGGAAGCCTTCTTCCGTAAGGCGTCTAATGATGTTTCCTGCCTGTTCTGAGATATTGGTAAGTCCTCTTTCTGGCAATTCCAAAACAATCCATTTTTTCTGAATTAAGTATTTATCCATTAAACTGGAAAGATAATCAATAAACTTTGAGCTTTGCAAATGTGCCGGAGAAATATTCATCGTAATGGGCACTGGTTCCATTTTATTGTCAATCCAACGTCTAATTGTTTTACAACATTCTTCCCACATATAATAATCCAGTTTCTGAATCAGGGAAGTACTTTCAAACAATGGTAAAAAGGCATATGGGGATAACATTCCTTTTCCCGGATAATCCCAACGTACCAAGGCTTCCGCACTCACAATTTTATAAGAATGCAAGTCAATCATTGGCTGTAAAAACATTACAAATTTGTGTTCTTCCAATGCTTTTTCCATTTCTTCACTCATGCGTTTATTTTCCAAAAATCTCTGGTTTAATTCATCAGTAAAGAACTGATAATTGGCATCATCGCTCTCTTTTACGAATTTCTGTGCCAGGTTTGCTTGGTTAATCATATCCAGCACAGGCATTTTAATATCTGTTATCTGATAAATACCAAAAGCAGCTTTAATCTGAATGCTTTCATCATATTCCAGTAATGTTTTTGTTAGGCTGTTCACCAGCTCCAGTACATCTGCTTCTGTTTTATTTTTCAAAAGCAGACAAAAAAGGTTTGACTGTACCTGAGCATAGATGTTTGTTCCTTTTAAAGCATTTTTTAAGGTCTGAGCAGTAAAATATACAACCTTATCGCCTTCGGTTGGTCCAAACAACTGATTAATCTTTCCAATGTTCATAATGTTAAAAGTTAACAGTGTATAGGACGCACCCGGTTCTCTTTGAAATGCTTCTTCACTTTTCGCTAGGAAATAGTCAATGTTCCATATGTTAGTTGTCGCGTTGGTATATGCAATTTTCTGTAATTTTTCCAAGGCTTCCTCAGAGTCAGACTGTTTCTTGGCAAAGTCCTCCTCTACCTTATTGAGTCTGTCCTTATCGTATTTGTAATAGGATTTTGTCATATATAATCGGTAGCCCAGTATTGCTACTGCTACGATTAACGCAAAAATAATGATATATACTAACATATGTAAAACCACCTTTTTTTCTGGAGACATAAAGCCCTAAAGCTTTATGTCTCTTGAACCTTTTATTCCATATCTGTTTTCAGTTCTGCGATTGTAAAGATAAAGTAATCTTTCAGAACTGCTTCTTTTCCGGTTGGAGCTGCCGATATTACGGTTCCGTCCGGTTGAACTGTATCCTGAGAATCATAAGCAATTACTGACATTTCCAATTTATAGTTAGATAACTCTGTATCCGGAATATCAGTTGTATTTACTTTTAACATCAGGTTATTTGTAATAAGACCTTCTCCACCAGCCTCACCGGTTCCGGTTCGTACCTCATCTTGAGTGAATTTTCTAACTTCACGGTAGATAGTCTTTCCGTTTGTGTCAGTTGTTGTAGCAAATGGACTATAGCCGCCCTCAGCACTTGCATCTTTCTTCCACAAACTAATTCTGTCATTATTTATCTGAACATATTCTGTTCCGTCAGCAGTATACTGCTTTCTGTATAAGCGATAGGTTATCTGATATTCTGTGTTATCACACCATTTTTCTAATTGTGCATTGATAACATCTTCTCCACCTTCCAAACCAAATTCGATTACACTACCAAAATCAATCATTGAAGTAAACGGAATTTCATAGTAATGTGTTTCTTCCAAATAAGTATTGATTCCTAAGGAAAGCAAGTCATCGGCTAAAACAGCAATAGCCAAATCACTCTGTACATGTGCTGTAATTTCATCACCATAGTAGTCCGGTTTATCTCCACTCATTGGATATGCTGGTGAATCCGTTCTCAAAAGTTCAATTACTACACTGTATTCATCGTTGTAGTCGTCTAATACTGCCGTCTCAAAGCTAAATTTAATCTGTGCCGTCCACTCTTTGTCACGAATAATTCCATCTAAGGATTCCTCATCACCAGTATCCTTGTAGAAATAGAATACAGACTGATTACCACTAGCTGTCAGCATTTTTCCATTCATAGAAATATTTGTGTTCTGTGGTAAGGTAATACGATTACCATTTTTATCCTGTAAATAGATGGCAAGTTCCAGATATTTACTGTTATTTGCACTATCAATTACGTCGTTTGACGCCGCCATTGTCCAATATGGTGCTTCGTCGTCATCGCCCTGTCCTGCTAATTTCTGAGCCTTGATTCCATATACCGCATCGATAATTACTTCGCTGTTTCTCATCATCTGTCCGGTAATTTTTGTGCGAATTCCTTTATCTTCAAAGCCAACACTTAATCCAGGAATTGCTGTAACATCGATTATATCAGCTGCGTAAATATCTTTACATTTATTATCCTGTGTCTCATCTGCTTCCACTGTAATGTTGTAAATAACATTTTCTGTTTGGGCATCTGTACCATCTACAATCAAAAGATATCTTTCTACTCCTACATCAGTATACACAACGCTATTGCCACTTGTATCCTTTGCAAAAGACTCATAACTTGCTTGCAAGGAATCTGGATTCAGAGCATCTACTTCTGCCATCGTTCTGATAGTATAATTCGTACTATCATCTGATGGTACTCTTTGGAAGTCAGTAAATGGAATGCCGTTTTTAATGTTAGCTGCTGCCTGATTTTCTTCAGTAGCTTCATAATAGTAAGCATATCCCGTTTCCACATCGATTAGTGTGAGTTTTGTGCCTACCGCCAGACCTTTCGACTGACTACCTGTAACCGTAGCTGTCTCAAGTTTTAATACTTTATTGACGGTTTCATTTTCAAACTTGTTTCTACCTGAGCCATATAAAAACTCAATGGCCATTGTATAGGTTGTGTCATTTGCCATAATAACACTGTGCTTTTGGGTACCATCACCAATGGATGCCTTTTCCATTTCATCGAAGGAATAAACCGCACCTTCGGCTACACGCAGATAAGTTCTTACATCTAATCTTTCCAATACATACACTGGAAGATATATGGTTTCTCTTACATCATCTCCAAGTGTGGTCTGCCAACCATAACTAATTTCCAATAAGGTAATACTGGTTCCTTCTGTCTGGTCGTAGGTATCATAATGATTATATATAATGTCAATACCATTTACTCCAGTAGCTGATAAACTGGCCTTTGTACCGGAAGTATCCAGTGTAATTACGCCATTTTTCACAATGGCTCTCTTAGCAGTTACTTTTGTAAATCCTTTTGTATTAGAGTTTAATGTACCACCGGCATTCGTCAGCATCTGAACAAAGCCGTTGATTACCTGTTGAGCCGTACCATTTTGTGCATCGTAAACAATCAATGGAATGCCCACTAAGTCATTGGTAACACCCTTTTCTGAAATAACTGCCGCATCGCTACTTCCATCATAATAAGCTTCATCATATAGATTCATCAGAGTCAGATTATCGCCTGATGTAGCTGTATGATAAAGATTTAATCGGTAAGCCTCCAATAATGCATTTGTATCTGCACCACCTGTAATATTATCAACAGCCGTATATTCTGTCTGAATATCCTCTATGCTGTCTAATAAGTACTCTGTTTCGCCATAACTACTTCCAAAAGCACTCATCACTTTACTTCCAGCCGCAGAAGCTGTCACATCTGCATCAAAGTAAATTACGTGGAAGAAATTTCGGTAAGAATACGGGTAACTACTATCTACAATAGAATAGTTTCCGTCAATTTCTTTTCCACCGTTTAAGTTATCCGGTGCAACACCACAATCTACTACCGGACAAATAGCCGATGTATCAAAGGTAATTTCCGGTCTTAACACAATGTAGCGGCAACCAGTCGTAATCTTTCCGGCAATACTACCTACGTTGGTCGCATAGTACTGGATTTCTTCTTCCTTCAATGTATCTGGAAGGGAATCCACAATTTTCCAGGTCCTTGAAATAAAGTTATATTTCAGTAATCCGACTTTATCCTTAGTAATATTTTTTAAAGCGTCCATAGACAAATCCGTAAGAGTGCTGCTCTCATTCCAAATACCGATGTAGTTGTTACTAATAACCGGATTATAAATGTAATAATCTTTTCCATTCGAACCATTACTTAATAAACCAAACATACCACCTACTCTTACGAAAGAGGCATTGGTTGTATAGCCTACAATGTAGTTGTCTGAAATAACTATATCATTATAATACTGGAGTGCTGAGGCATATGCATTGGCGAGTCCTGAGCTATTAGCTCTACCCGTAAAACCGCCTGCCCAAGCATACGCATAGGTACTTTGTACACCCGCAATTTTGTTTTCATCAATAATAATATTTTTATAGTTATTGGTTTTATCATTACCCAAGGACAAATCAATGCCAAATACACCACCGGCACCCTGACCTAAGAAATTCGATTGTCTAACCGCAATATTTTGAGCCGTAATATTATATCCATCTGCTACAGGTATTCTATTTATACCAACTAAACCACCACTACCATAGCCGGTTACGTCCGAACCTGCTACAAGAATATTATTAAACTGTACTTCAATATTAGTACCTGTTGGGTCATTTAAGGTAGAAATAATACCAATCAATCCACCTGCACCACATCTTGCCTGGTTTTCTGAAACCCAGGTAGTCGTTGTTGTCAAAGAACAATCTTTTACTTTTACATCAGAAATCAAGAGACTTCTGTTCGTTCCAGATGTAGAGCCAAAAACACCACCAATTCTGGTTCCTCTGTTTTTCTCCGCATCAGTTTCTTCCCCTTGTACTCCTACGATACGAAGATCTTCGATATCTGCATCGATACCACCTGATAATTCGCTTTCAGTTGTCAAATCGGCTGTATGGCTATAATCCACTGTACAGTATCTTGCCTTCATAGAACCTACAAGACCACCAATATCTGTACCTTTTGTCGTAAAGACAGCAGCAGTTGCATCGGTTGGTGCTACCGTATTTCTAACAGTACAGTCTGAAATAAACAGCTTATCACCATAATTTACACCTACAAGACCACCTACTGGGTTGTTGGCAATTTGTGTATTTCCACTACCATCTACCCACTGTCCTAAAGTAACATCTTCCACCGTATTTTTATCAAAGGTAAAAGTACTTCCCGTATCATTGGTGTCTTTTAAATAAATAAGACCAATCAAACCACCAATCCCATGTTCGTGAGCAGTGTTAAAGTCAGCTAAAGAGGTCATTGTACTATTACTTACTTTATTCTCACTTACTGTCATAGTATGACGTTCTGAAAGTACACTAGGAATGGATTGTACTGGAATATAAGTACCTACTAAACCACCTACATTAGAACCACTTGTTGTGGTAGCAACAAGACTCATATTCGTCAGCTCATTCTTGCTAAAATTGGTTTCTGAATATACCAAAGTACCGATTGTACCAATCAATCCTGCGGCAGAACCGATGCTGGAACGAACTTCTAAACCATCTACTTTTGAGTTGGTTACTTCAATTAACCCACCATAGTAATACAGTCCTTGAATTGTACTACCAAAAATACCAACGAATCCACCAGCTGCGGACGGTGCGGTTACTTTTACAGGAGTCGTTACATTGCCACTAGCATCTTTTGTGCCTAAAATCTGACAGCCATCAAAAATATATGAGAATTTCGTCTTGGTATTATAAGTCCCATTGGTTGTCGAATCTGTCATAACTTTACCAATCAGACCTCCGGCTGCGACATCACTCTCTACTTCTGCATTTTGTAAGGTAATATTGGAGAAAGTCCAGTTACCATAAATTCCACCGGCAATAGCACCTACACGTCTACTGGTATTAACATTTGCATCTACATTGATATACTTACCTTCTACTATAAGGTTCGAAATCGTATTCGTTTCTGAATCCGCTGCCGTATAGTCTTTACAATATGCAAAGTTATTCAAATCATTAAAAAGTCCTGTGGTGTAGATATTGCTATCATAATCTACATTCATATTTGCAATAATTGTACTGCCATTTCCATCAAAGTTTGCATTAAACCAGGAATAATGTCTGTCGTACAATTCACCAATACCACGGAATGCAAATCCATAACCAGATAAATCATAGGTTCCATTTGTTAAAGAGTAAGTTGTTGTATAATCTCTTGCACCTACTAATTTATTTAATTTTGATACTTCCACATTCGTGGAAACTGTCGTATACAGATTTTTATAACTTGTGGTAATGTCTGTTCCATCTACTTTGAAATACTTATATATCAAATATGGGAAATTATAAGTAGCATCATCATGGCTGGTAGCCAGGGTCCAATCATCTGAACCACTACTTCCAAGCTGGTCATATAGAGCCTTACGACAAATAGCTCTATTATCGTAACCATTTACAATCGTATTATTATTTTCTGTATCCGCCACACTTCTTGAAGATAAGGCATCAGAGTTCAATGCCAATGCTAAAATTTCAAGTTGCTCTGCGGTGGAAAGACTTACGGAAACCGTTTTTGCCGTATCATCTACGGTTACTTCAATCTTGCTACTGCCAATTTGTGAATCCAAATAGTTCCCATTAACCATAGGGAAGGTTTTCGATAATTCAAGGCTTCCATCTGCAAATCCAAAATCTGCAGCTGTTAACACTTCTTTTGAGGTATTAATTGCACCATTTACGTTTCCTTCATAAATCAAGTAGCCATCTTCTACTTTACCTACAATAGCAGATACATGTTGTTCGGATTTTAAAGTGGCACCTTCTTTATGTACCGGATTGAATTTTTCTACATCTGTGGATTCAATGTTTCTAACAATCAAACCACCTTTTTCCAAAATCCCAACATATCCCCCAAGGGTTGTGCTTGTGCTGTTACCAATTAAGGTTATATCAACGGTTACATTATCGATGATATTATCACCACCAATAATTTTGGCAGCTACACCGCCTCCATAAGAACTAACATAGATATCGTCTTTCTTAGAAGAACTTGGGTCTGCAAGTACTAAGCTTTTTATCGTTAAATCCTTAACTACGCCGCCCTTCATATACTGAATTAAACCAAAGTTTGTTTTGATTTTTCCTCTGTCCTGACCTGGCAAGGTAATACTGTACGAAGTTCCATCTTTACCGGCAATAACACCTGCAAACGGGTATGCACTAGAACCTAGACCATCAAAGTCATTGGAGATAACATAGTCATTGACATCTGTACTCTTTGTCAAATCAATATCTGCCGTTACCACGTAATAAGCTGTTCTTAATTCATCTCTGGTTGGGAAACCATCTTCTCCATAGGTTTTTGCCACGTGGGTATCATGAACCCCAAGCTGATTTACCTGCCAACCGGTTAAATAGGTATCATTATCCACAGACTTTGGTTGCAAATACTGATACAACTGGAAAATCTGTTTTGCACTATTTAATACATATGGGTCTTCATAAGTACCACAACCTTCTAAGAAATCCCCACGTTTTGGGTTTACCTGAATTGTTGTTTCTGAACAGGTATCACACACATATGGAAGATAATTAGCTTCTGCCTCTGTCAATACTGCACTAGGCAATGAAATCATATTATTGTTATACATAAGACCATAATGAATTTCTTTACCAAGAGTTACTGTTTTGGCATTATATTCATCTTGATTAAATAAATAAAGCCCTTGTCCTGTATACAGGTCTGTATCACTTGTATATGCATATGTATCAATAAACGTTGCCCATTTCAGTGGTGATTCCGTCTGTACTGGTGCATTCGTAGCATTTTCTGTCACTCGAACATAAGGAATCTGCATATCAGAAAAATATATTTTAATGCTTTTTGACTGTTGATAGGTATTTCCTAACGTATTATATCCAACACGACCAATTAGAGCCGAGGCGGCATATTGATTCTGACCTGCTCCCTGTCCCCAATAAGTATCATCATAGTTAATCATCTTGATACCTGTTAATCTTACAGTGGAATAATCATTCACAATACCCATAATCAGACCAACTCGATGATAAGTTGGGTTATAGTCTGTTATATGAAGTCCATCTAATGTGATATTTTCAAGGTACAAGCTATTGATACTACCACAACCGATTGCACCAGAATTTTCGCCAAGGTATGTTACAGAACCCGAAAATGTCACATTTTTAATGGTAGAACCTGAAGGATTATACAATAAGCCTGCATGCATACGGTAATTCTGTTTACTTGCATTTGTTGCTAAACGATTATCTGTGCCATCAATTTTTTCAATCGTGGCAATGGTATCTCCATAGAAAATGATATTCGCGTTATCTGTTCCAGAAATCGTACCACTAGTATAAACTGGTGTTGGATAGTAACTATATCCTTTTAAATCAATCGTTCCTTTAATGGTACGACTTATACCTCCTACTCCTGTGTTACTGGATTTACCTGCCTCTGTGCTAAAATATGGCGTTATGAAACGTCTGGTTTCGCTGGAAATATATTGATACACATGCCAAACCATCATTTTAGCTGGTGTATCCAGTACATCATTTTCAATCATTCCTACTGTGTATTCATCTGCACTTTGTTCAAACAAATTGTAATGATATCTTGTATATGGATTATTCTGTTTTACAGGCAATACCTGATTCACATATCCAGCTCCGGACATATCTTTAAAGTCATCACTTTTAATCGATACGATACCGCCCCAAATAGCTTCACTTCCTACGTTATATCCAACAATTTCATCAAAATAACCTTGTAAATTCGTAATGGTTACCTTATCACTGTTAATGGTATAATTATCCACCATACATAATAAGAATTTACCATTAGATACCAACATACCTGAGCCACTTATCGCATTTTCCATATGGCATGCCTGGAAATCCACATCATGAAGGTAGAGCTTTCCGCATATTCTACCAAAAAGTCCGCCCATACGGGCATTTGTACTCGGAGCTACAATTTTTGTATCATCACCTTTTACGGTAATTTTTGTAAAATCAGCTTCTACATTGTCCCAATAATGTCCAATAAGTGCACCTGCACCTATATCATTACTTTGGGTAGAATCTGCTTTAACCAAATTTGTTGCATTGGTATAATCTAAAATCTGATTATCTACTACAACATCATTTGCCTGAATAGTTATTAATGTTTTGTTTTGAATAGAACCTGTATAAATAACGCCAATTAAACCACCCGCTAACGAAGTGTTGTTGGTATTATTTACATAATAGTTACCACCAAAAGTAAATTCATTACCGATAGTGGTTGTACCATTCAACTGGATGTTTGGCACAACTCCTGTATCTATTGCATAAATATAACCGGCTAAACCTCCTACGTACTGATAGGTTCTAACATCTGTAATAGATGCATCTAGGGTCAGATTATTCGTTGTAATCGTACTACCGTAGTTTTTATTTAATACGATATACCCTGCAATCGCACCATAATAATATTTTGCGTTCTCTCCTCTTGCCACAAGTTCCACCTTAGAATTCACGGTATCCAGTGTCATTCCACCATATACATATGGAGCAATTCCGGCCGCATTTTTAGCGTATTTCCAAGGCTTTCCTGGGGTTGTTTTAATTATTAGGTTCTTGAAAGTTGCATTAGAAACCGATGGAAACAAACCAATATTAGACTGATTGGTTTCATGGCTATCCATTGTAATTGCAATATTGGCATTACTACCGGCAAAAGTACCTTTAAAAGCATACTCAGCCATTACAACTTCTGTTGCCTTATCATTTCTACTTAAATCATAGATTCCAGTATTGGTTAAATCTATGCTGTTTGTCACTTCATAGTGGGCACTTCTTAACTGCTTTGCACCCTCCTTTGTTGCTGCTACACCAAAACAATTTGCACCATATGCACAGTCTGTATTCAGTGCAATGGCTAATCGCATTAAATCTTCTTTACAAGTAATTTTATATGGATCTGCTTCTGTACCAGAACCAGCCACAGTTCCTGTAACATTTTCAGATGGCGTTGCATCATAAGAAATCAAACCATTGGTATTTTCAAGAACACCACCATAGTTACCCACATTATCATAAATACCAGTTATGTTCGTGCGATTGGCTTCATAGGTTTCTCTTACGGTACTACTATCAAAATAAATTAATGAAGCGGTCTGTTCACCTACCAAATATCCTCTAGTTCCTGGCGTACCAAGGCTGGCACTCTGTATAGATAAGTTTCCACACAAATCCACAAGTGCACCTTTTTGCATACGTCCAATCAAACCACCTGTTAAGGATGCATTTACTCCTCCGGTGTTAAAATCTGTTGAAACCGTTGCATTTGTAATTTTTATTTGTGTTTCATAGCCTGTCGGGTCCGTATCTGAACTACCTTCCACAGCACCTATCAAACCACCACGCACTAACGCACAAATCTGTGAGGCTGCAACATTACTATTTTTTATTTCAATACTTCTTCCCAAGCAACGACCTACGATACCACCAGCAATACCATCTGCACTACCGCCAATTTTTGAGAGATTATCGATAGTAACTGTATCAATTACAATGTTATCACCTGCAATTTGACCGATAACACCGCCTTTATCATAACCGTTAATCGTTGATGAGGTCAGGGTAATATTCTTAAAGTTAGCTGCTTCGGTTCTTGTAGAAGCAGTTGACTCAGTCCATGAGCCTAAAATACCACCCGCTTTTGAGCTTAAAGTTGTTATCGCTGTGGCGGTTACAGTTGTTCCACTTACAGTGACATTTTCTACCGACACACTAACTGCATTATCTACGTTACCAATCATACCGCCGGCTGCCATAGAATTTCCTGTGCTGACACTTGTTTTCAAAGTTAATGCAGTACTGGAAGTAACGGTGGACTCTGTCATTTGACCTATCACACCACCATTATTACCATTTCCATTTACGGTCGCTGAAAAACTGGCTGTATCCATTACAAAAGTAGAATTTCTACCCAGTTTACCAACAATACCACCGGCTGCACTTCCTTTTCCTGTTACCGTACCATTTATCACACTCATTTTATTGGTAATAGTCACCGGACCTGTACTGGTTGTTTCATAGTTGACTACACCTATAATACCACCTGCATAAACACCGTTTACTGAAGCGGACATCCTTACGGAATAGGTCGTTGCACCACTGTTATCACCCAGTTCTAATACGATTGGTGAAGTGGTCTTATTTTCTACATAGGCAAACAAACCACCAGCTACCTGTGTAGTATTGCTGCCGACAGTTCCACCTATAACAATATTTTTCAAATTTACACCTTGTGAAGTACTACCTTCCTGAGTGACAAGATACTGCCCCAGAGTTGCACTTGCACCATTGGCACTAAAATTAAAGCCTTCAAAGGTTGCTCCTGTAGAAACATAGTTACAAACCGGTTTACTAATGGTACAAACCATACCATTCACATAAGTATTTAGCGTTCCTTTAAATGGATAGGTCTCGTTACCAATTCCGATATAACCAGTAGTTCCATTATAGGTCCATGACGCCTTGGAGAAATTCCACTGAGCCTGGTTTGCTTCATCTAATATCTTTAAGAAAGTAAATGTATAACCTTCCAAAGACGTTACCTGACTTAATTTCTGCAAGTTAATTAAGTCATTATAAGTACTCAGTGTAAAAGTTGTTGCACCGGTTGCTGCAAGTTCTTCCACAGTTGTTGGAATAGAGCTCGCTAAAGTCGTAACCATATCATTGGCTCTAAGCTGTACCATAGCCAAAATATCATAAAGAGTATACTCTCCATTTATCATTCCATCGACTGTCACAGAAGACAAATCCATACCCGTCGTATCTACATAGATTAAAGCTAATAATTCCGGCACGGAAAGGCTTGAAAGAGTCATACCTGTTACATTCGCACCAAGAGCTGTCATCTGTGCTTCCAAAGATGCATCTGCCGGCAAACCTTCCAGGATAGCAAGCATTTCATCGATTGTAAGCAAGGTACTACCTTGGTTCTGATTGTCATTTGTCGTATCGTTCGATGTATCATCTGTTGTATCATCTGTTGTGTCATCACTGGTGTCATCACTGGTATCATCACTGGTATCATCACTGGTATCACCACTGGTATCACCATTTGCATCATCCGTGGTATCGTCCGTAGTATTACCACTGACATCGTCTGTGGTAGTATCACTGGTATTTCCCGTCGTGTCACCATCAGTGTCGATACTAGTGTCACCACTGATATCGTCTGTACTATCATTTATCTCATCATCAGTTGTATCCTCAGCATCATCTAGTAATCCATCTTCTGTACTTTCCGTTGCATTGACAAAAAGCATATCAATTCCCATAGCCAAATAAGCCATATTAGAATTACAAATCAAACTACATATCAATATTAAAATCAGCAATCTTTTTATCTTTGCCTTCATATCTTATTAATCCCTTTCTGCATACCAATGTTTGATATTTCTTATTAGTTGCATATGAATTTTTTACTCAGCCAAGGTTGATTTTACATATCCTTCAAACTGTGCCTGAGTCATTGTTGTATCAAAAGCTGCTACAAAATCTGCTGTTTTGTAGAAAGTAATTTTCACATTTGCATAAGGCAATACTTTAATGGTCATTGTCTTATTGTCACCATCTGTTGAAATTCTTCCGCTTTCCACGGCTTCCAAATAATATGGGTCATACTGATTAATATCCAGCATTTTAGAATTCCAAGTAACTAATAGTTCTCCTTTAACAGCTCCACTACTACTTACATCATCACCATTTGTCATAATAGCGTACTGTAAACCTGACATACCTGCTACGGCTGATTTCCAATCTGCTTGATACTCTGCCGTATTCTCAATCAAAAAGCCCTCCTGGTCAATACCAACCTTTACATCTTTTGGCTGTGCATGTAAAACACCAATCAAACGCATATCTTCTGCTGCTGTGGAAACATAATCCGGTGCGGTAGGATATGCCATAACAAGAACTTCCGCATCTGTTCCGTCTGTTGCCTGATTGGTTCTTACAATGTAACTCTCATATCTGGCAGCTCCACCCTTCAATTCTCTACCTGTTAAGGTAAATACTTCTCCATCTTTTAATTCCTGTCGTACTTCTGCACCTGTGGAATCTGTATACTGAACGCTACAATCTTCCCCATTCAACTTCAAAAAGCTAATTGTATATTCAAGGTCCAAGTATAATTCATTGTATAAAAGGTGATTATCATAATTGCGGATATCCATATAGAAAATATCTCCGCCTTCTGGATTGACATAACCTGGGACAGTTGTCAAATCAATATTTTTTAACGGTGTGTCAATTTTACCTGGAACATTGCTAATACAGTTACTATTAAAATAAAGTCCAGATGCTACGCTGACGCCTTTATTATCCCTTTTTGCATAATATTTTGCTATGGAGAATGTCGTAACACCTAGTGCCATAACAATTCCAATCATGAAACCAATAAGAAGGGTTCTCTTTTTCATATGAAATTTTTTCTTCGTTTTCTCCTTGTTACTGTGTCTCACTTTGTCACCTTCTTTAAATCTCTAATCCTTTTTATTCTTGTACCGGTTCTGGCTGCATCGCATTTACTACTACATAATTAATGTCTGTTTCTTTCAAGCTCTTTTCAAAACTGGTATCATCATTCCATTTTACTTCAATTAAATAGTAATCGTAGTCATACTTACCACCAGAATAGGTAAGATGCAAATCTCTACCTGTACTATCTTTGGAATATAAGGTATATGTACCTTTGTTAATAACGCCACTTGGACTTGCTGTACCAAACACCTCTAAATGTCTTTCCTGGGAAGTGTTTTGTCCCACAAGTGCTGTACCCTTTTTGGTCCAATAAACGTCATCTTCGCCGGGCATAGTAATGGCACCCTCCGGTGCACTTTCACCCTTTAAAAGATTGTGTGGTTCCAACTCATATATTTCATAATTCACATCCATATTGTTGGTTGTGATAAATTCCAATTCATAACTAAAATCCGATACTCTGGCAATATCAATATTATCGTCTTTTACATCATCAGGCTTTTTGTTACTGACACAGATAACTGTCTGTTTTGTTTCTGCCGGGTGAATATTGCCAATAGTATATTGAAGTGAATCCGTGGTTCCCGGATTTAAAAGATAGAGGAAATATGGTGTCATAATTTCCACTTCTTCTCTGGTTGCTTTTATATTTTCCTGTCTTGTATACCAACCAAAAGTAATTCCCGTTGCCATAATAAGTACCACAGAAAGTGTTATCCATATTACTCTTTTCCTGATTTTTCCGAACTTACTTTTCATTCAAATTACCCTCTACTTCAAATGTAAATCCTATGGACTCTAAATAGTTTCCTATCATAGTGTCCTGCAAATCATATTCTCTGGTGCTTTTTGCAGAAATACTCGATTTATCTGGTACATCTGCATATTCATATGGCCAGTACCAATATAAAATAACTTCTGTTTCTCCATCTTCTGCCAAAGTTCCTGTGAGTCCAATCATTTCCCCATCTTCTTCTCTGTATGGGATTTCATCTGCATAACCATCAGTAGTTTTGGTTCCATAAAATTTAATGTGTTCACGAGCAAGTTTAACAACGTCCCCATGACTTGTTCCAACCAATTTATAGGAAGGTGTAACGCTGATGGTATATCCATCGTAAGCCGTAGAATCTGTGGAAATATAAATATGTACTTCCCCAAATGCACCTGGTCCTAATTTATTTTCTTCGATGTTGGCAAGCTTACCAAGACCCATATCGATAATTGCCTTGTTCTCATCTACCTTGCTCATCTCCATACGAGTTCCGGAAGGCTCAATGGCAATTTCCACTTTCAATTCTCCAGTTCCATCTACTTTCAAATTCAGTTGATTCATTGATGCTCTGTTGCTTTCGGTAAACCACGCATAAGTAGCTGTTATCAGCACAAAACATACCACGAAAATCATACATACCGAAACAATCAGTTTTTGTTTTCTTTGATTTTTCATAAGGAATCTGTCTCCTTTGTCATCACTCGATTTCATCCTCTTTTTCCATAAAAAGTACTTTTATAAATTGCACTATGTAAGATAGTAAACAAATAAGAAGCGGCAAAATAATCAATCCAAAATACACATAATTATTGGACAAACTCGTCAATATTTTGCCAAAAGTCTTTCCGAATGGTAATACTTTTACAAGTTTCCCTACAATCTGGTCTTCACTTACCGGATAATCATCCGGTTCATCGTAGGCATCACCTTTTGTGATAAAAAGCCTTTCTCCTGTATAGGTGTCCTTACAGATATCATAGATACGATGGGTATTATACAGACCATAAATCGCCGGTTCTTCGGAAACGAACGTAATCACGTCTCCTTCCTGCAATTTGGAAACACTGACTTCTTTTATGATGATGTAGCTTCCGTTTTCTATCATTGGCTCCATACTGCCGCTTACCACGTGTAAAATGCGGTAGCCGAATACTGACGGAGCGTTGCCTTTTAATAAGGAAACAATGAAAACACAAGTTACCAAAATGAGTATTACAAAAAATATGTCTCTACCCTTTTTTCTTGGTTTTTCTTCTTCCTGCATAGATTTCACTATTTCTTCTTTCTTTTAAAGCGACCACCAAATAACTTTTTGGTTTGTCCCTGATTATTACTTTCCTCATTCTGATGCAGAGAATTATAGGATTCTTCCTGCATATGCTGTGCCATTTGCTGTTCTGCCAGTCTGTTTTTCCTACGGATTCTTTCCAATCTGACAATTTCATTCTTACGCTTTGCCTGTAAGTTACTCAATTCACTTTGCACAATCTTTCTAAGGTTCGCATCTGGTATATCACAGTTTCTAATAATTTCGTCCAATAACTGACGAATATATTTTACATCTGTTTCTTTCTGGATTTTTTCGCGGTTTGTATCCACTTTCGACTGTTCATCTACCTGGTTATGTAACATCGCATAATGCCAAATGAAAGAGTCGTAAATATCCTTTTCAAACTGTCTGGAAATTACCGGCTCCTGCTTAACCAGTTCTACCCTGTAACCCACCTTGTCATAGGTGTAAATAAAGTTCCAAAGCTTATGACAAGCTTTGTAGTTGACGTTCTTACCGATTGCATTGGTTTTAACGATTGGGTGTCGAACAGCTGGATAAGCTCGCATAATTCGAACAAATTCGGTATTTACCAAACTATTTACCGTTTTGTAAATTTTCGCAATGCGTGCAAAAATGTTGGCATTATTTTGTTCGTTATCTAAGTCCGTTTGTTTATCTCTGATTTTTACCTGAACTTTGTACTCAACCATTTCTGTATAATTATCAATACGAGATTCCATTTCAAAGAAAGTACCAAGTTCATCCTTGCTATTTTCAAAAATGACGTTATAACGCTTATTGACAAACTGCTGTAATTCTGCCAACAAAGTACAAATAAAACGGTTTTCGTAAATGTTGTAACTTTCTTCTTTAAACACGTTCAAAATACGGTTTGGAACTACCGTTCCGTCTTCACTATATTTATCAATCATATCGCTGTGCTGAATCAAATGACGAACGGATTCTGCATTGATATTTCTTGCCATTGCGATATTTACGACCTCACGTTGTTCTTCGATGAATTTTCTTGGATTCATAACGACTTCATATAAAGCCGGAAGGGCTGCTTCAATCTCATTAACCCATTCTTCATCAATGGATTTTATCAGCTTTACATTCATGAACTTACAATAATTCATACCAGTTTCCAGTAAATTGTAGAAATACTTATAAAAGTCGTCCTGCTCAATTTCCGGATTGATATTCTTTTTCATTTTGTCGTATGTGTTTTGTACAACATCTCTATTTTCCATACTGCTCATATTCTTTCCTTTGCTACTTATATGGCAAGTTGTTAGCTATTTGAACCACCGCTCATTTTCTTAAGTCTTGCCAAATATGCTTTACTGATTTTAAAGTTTTCTGGACCAAATGCATTGTCCAAATAAAGAATAAGTCCGTCTAACTCATCACGGATAAATCCGATACCAAGAGATTCAAATTTTCTTAAAATCTTCTTAGCAAACATAAAGTCAATACCATCAATTTCTGTTCCACCACAAGCAATGTAACATGGAACAAAATCTTTTAACTGTCTTAAAATACGGTTACCAAAGGTAATTCTGAAATGAGAAATAAGATATTTATCCAGTTTGTCAAGTTCTGCCAGATTTTCTTCTGAAATTGGATACTTTTTCTTAGCTTCTTCGTACATTTCAAACATATGTCCATAGCTTAATCTCATTGGCTCTGTATCCGGTGCTTCAAATGGCTCTGCTCTGTCATCTAAGTCGATTGGAATTGCACGGTCGTATACTTTATCTGCAACGGCAAAAGTAGAGTCATCGTTGTTAATTGTACCAACATACCATACATTAGAAGGAATCCATACTTTACCTTCTTTCATAAGCTGTGGGTCGTTAGCTGCCTGGTTGGATACGACAGAGAAATATCTTTCATCTTCTCTTGGAAGTTCGAGAATAGATAACATTTCTGCGAAATAATATTCTACTCTGGCAATATTCATTTCATCGAGAATAACGACTTTCATATCGTCATAGTAATGAGCTTCGTATAAAGTTTTCAAAAATTCTGTTTCTGTATATTTCTTTGTAAAGTCGTTGTAGTAACCAAATAACTCTGTACGGTCTCTCCAAGATGGCTGTACGGAACAAATCAAACTTGGGTTGTTGATAAACTGTCCGAAGGCATATGGCAGGGAAGTTTTACCTGTACCAGAAATACCCTGTAAAATAAGCATTTTAGCTGCACCAAATGTTGCGAACATCTGTTTAATAACTTCTAAATCATAGTATAAATGAAGTTTTGATGCTGCGAAGTTTCTAAAGTTGATACAAACTTCTTCTAAAGTAATCGTATTATCATATTCCGGTTTTACATAATTTGGAGATAAGTAGAAAGTATCCACACTGGAAAGACGTGGAAATCTTGGTTCTCCAACTTCTACGGTTTCTACCACTTCCTCTTCCTCTAAGGAAGCAGCTGCTTCTACATTTTCCGCAACTTCTTCTGTATCCAAATTATCTACATCTAACTGACTTTCTAATAATTCAGGATTTACTTCCATACCAAGTTCCGAAATTTTCATTGCCAAAATCTTATCTTTTTCATAGTTGGCTTTCATAATTTCACGTTTCAAGGTAACTACTTCGTCTTTCATTTTTTCGTACTCGATAACCGGCACTTTGAATCGAAGTAAAATTTTTACGCCTTTTATAATCAGGTAGATAATTAACGCAAACAATAAATAAATAAGAATATGCATAATAATTGCAGCCACCCAACCAAAAGGTGTCATATCGGGTTTATATGTACTAAATAAATCCATATAAAATTCAACGTCTAAAATACCTACTATTGCGTCTTTAATGGCAATAACGATATTCCAGAGGAGCTCGAAAATCGATCTCATATAGTTATAAAAATAGTAAAAAAATGCATTCATTTGTATCTGTTCTCCTTACTCATTACTCTTTGCTATCCACTTCGGCGGACATAAATTCAAACATTGCTGCAATCTGGTCTAAGGCTATGGAATCCGTACAATCCAAATCCGTTCCCTCTATCCACACACGCATCGTAACTTTTACGTCTACGTCTTCTGCAATGGTGAAAAGAATTGGTGAATCCTTTCCATTGTCTGATTCTATAAATTCGCCTTCTTTTGTCTGTTTAATGGTGGTATAATTGCCATAATCATTTTTCACCCTGTCTTCCGCCCTGTTTGTATCCCGATTGGAAACATTGGTGTTCGGTTCATAAATAAATACCGTTCCATCTTCCAGTTCAAAACTGATTCTTAAGGCATTCACTGCAGTATCTCCTACAACTGTGCTTTCCTCGGCATCTGGAGACTGGTAAACGTGTGTCCCCTTATGCTCCAAGCTAGTTGCCGGTCCTACGAGGAAAATGTCATATAATTTTCCTTCCGTCTTAATAATACTGTCTTCCTCTAAATTCGGATTTTGTGCAGCCTTTATATAGAAGGTTTTCTCATAAACATATTTCGTATGTAATTGTGTTTCATCGGTAATGGCTTTTACATTGACTACGGTGTTTCCCGAATAAACCGGTGAATAAAACAGCGTACCATTTTTTGTAGTTACTGGATTCAGCACCATACTTTCCATTGCACTACTACCTACGGCAGTACTTAAATCCAGTTCATCGCTGTAAACTCCAGGTCCCCTTCCTGTGTCATCTGCAATCTGCAGAACTCCAGGTCCTCCTGCTAACAGGGAAAGATTCATAACCTTGGGATTACGACTGTGCTGAAACCACGCATAAGTGGCTGTACTCAAAACTGCCAGAAGTACACAAATCGTCACTACCATTTCTCTGACTTTTGGTCTGTTTTTCTTCTTTTTCATAGGAATCCTCTTAATAACTAAAGTTCATATAAAGTTCTACCCAACCACCGATAATATCGTCTGTACATTCCGGGTCTTCTCCTTCGTACCAGATAACTACGGTATATTTATCATATTCGCCATTTTCAATTTCTTTACGAACTCCGGTAGTAACTACCTTGTCGGAAGCAAATGGCGTTGTTTCCAATTTATATACTTTGTCTAAAGTTTCGAAGCTGGATAAATCCAACAATTCGTCTGAATTAATTCCTGCTTCCTCAGGACTTGCCATTGTATATTGTTCTTTTGCATTTTCCGCATAATTTTGAAATGGGAAGTCGTAAAGAGAATACTGTGCTTCCGGTTCTCCGTCTTCTCCAATCATTGCGTATATCTGCTGCACATCATTTTTGGCAACCATAACCCACATAGCTTCATCAGCATTTTTGTATTCTGCACGAATGTTCAACGTGTATCGGTAATCTATGGTTCGACCTGTCTGATTCACCAGATAAAAGGTGTGTGCCACATAATTTCTGCCGTTGTGTTCTCCATTTACTTCCATAACATCTTCGCTAATGTCATAGATGCTGATGTTATCTGCATTTACAACTGCCTTTCCCCTAAGGGAAATCAATTTTTCACTAAAATCTGTGGTATTGGATATGTAAACTCCATCGTGTGCCATTGTTTTATCAATGTTAATGACGAATTCACCAGACTCTGTATAAAAAGCAGCCATAATATACATAACTGCTAATATACATATAATGATTAAAATGCTCTGTTTTGCTGCATGCATTCTGAATAAGCTTCTTGTGAAACTGATACCACCCATGTACCAGTGTTTGAATCGATTAAGTATGTCAAACCTACTTGTGAGCGAACGCTTCGGTTTCTTTGGTTTCACATCTTTGTCTTCATTCTTTTTTCCCAATAACATATTTCCCATGTCTTCACCTTTATCCTAAAATAACTTTACGCATTGTAAAAACAGTTGTACCAGTTTTGGGTCAAACTGTTTTCCAGCCTCATTTACAATAATCTGGGCTGCTTCCTCTTTTGTGGTTTGCTTTCTTTTATATGGTTTCCATGCCGTGATTCCATCGTATGTATCTGCAATCGCACAAATCCTTGCACCTAATGGAATGTCATCTCCTTTTAATCCAAGAGGATACCCTCCGCCGTCATATCTTTCGTGGTGATAGAGTGCAATCTGCAAAAGTTGCTCCATAACTGCTTGTGGATAAGGTTCTATATATACACTATCGATTGCCTTAGCCACATCTACGGTATGATTTTTGATAATTTGGATTTCCTCATCAGTCAGTTTCTCAACCTTGTTTAAAATACTCATTGGAATGTAATGTCTGCCAATGTCGTGCATCATAAACACTTCCTGACTGTACCTGGAAAATTCTACGCCCATCTGAGAATTAACCCATTCCTTGTCCTGATTGCAGACAGCACGAAACAGAATGTCTGCATATCTGCCTACATTCTGCATATGAATTCTCGTCTCTCTCGGAATCGTACTATATAAATCTTGTAAGGTGGGAAAGCACCCTTTTTTTGAGCTGCACACCAAGGCTCTATCTTTTACTAACATATCTCACCTTTTTCTACCTTCTAACATTAGCAAGGTATAACTAAGTATATTATATCATTATTGCAGTAAAAACTCAATGTTTTCTCGGATTCATCTCATATCTTCTGGGGAATTTTGCTGGCCGAATGCCTTCTGTTCAAATTCGGCAACTGGCATAGGCTTTGCGAAATAATATCCTTGAATCAAATCACAATCTTGAGTTGCCAAAAAGTCTACCTGTTCCCTCGTTTCAATGCCTTCTGCCACAATTTTCATATCTAGTTTCTTGGCAAGCGAAATAGTATCTCCGACAATCACCTTGCCTCTACCGTCTTCATCTGCTTCCCTGAAAAATCCTGCATCCAATTTCACCACATCAAGTGGCAACTCTTTTAAGGAATTTAAAGAAGAATATCCTGCACCAAAATCGTCCATAGAAATCTCGAATCCATAGGCTTTTAAACGCTTAATGGTATTCAACAGCATATCTTTATCATCAAAGAAAGCACTTTCTGTCAATTCCAGTTCAATAACATTGTGTGGCACACCAAACTGGTCCACCAATTTACAAATGTGTTCCGCCAAATCTTCTCTTGCAAAATGAACTCTGGAAACATTAACCGAAATTGGTACAACCTTTTTACCTTCCGCAATCCATTTTGCCTGTAATCTTGCCACCTCGGTAATCATATAGTCATCTAAATGTATAATAAATCCGTTGTTTTCAAAAATAGGGATAAAGCGATATGGTGCAACAAAGCCTTCGGTTGGGTGAATCCAACGCACCAACGCCTCCGCCCCTGATATTACTTCTTCTTTTGTACTGTATTTTGGTTGAAGATATACTTGGAATTCGCGATTTATCAACGCTCTTTCCATATCGTTTTCTACTTTATGGGTCCAAATCTGGTCATTTTGCATCTGGTTTGTAAACCAGGCAATCCTGTTTTCACTGTCTTCTGTAACGCTGCTTCTTGCGACTCCAGCACAGTTGTACATACTGTCAATTCCCATCTGTATATTCTGCACCACATAAATGCCAACACTAAAGTATTTTTTCTGTTCCATCTTTACAGAATCTAATTTCCATAAAATGCCGCGAAGGCGATGTTCCAATTCTTCTACGTTTTTAAAAACAAGCAACATCGCAAAATCTGCTTTTTCCGCATGTGCAACCACTTCTTTTTTTGATATCGCTTTTTGTAGTATCGTGTCAAAACCTTCTAACAGGTCTTCGCCCTCTTTTACCCCATAACAAGAACAGAAATTACGGTATTTATCCATTCTAAGTGTTACAACTGCATAATTATGTCTATTATTTTTCCATTTTTTCAAAAGCTTGTTACCACATTTGGTAAAATATTGCATATTGTAGCCACCGGTAACTACGTCTGTTGACAAAATCTTGCCCAGTTTTCTACGTTCCATCACAAGACTGAAAATTGAAATCAAATAATATATAATCAAAACAAGGGCAAGTATCACAATAATATCTAAAACCACCGATGCAAAAAGGAGCTCGGTACTCTTAATATCCACAGAACTTCTAACGCAAATGCTATATGCACCCTCTGACATAGGATATTCATACCAGAAATTCAGCTTAGCCAGGTTTACGCCCTGCAAAATTCCTTCTCCAGAGGTTTCTTCTTCCTTCGTGGTATATTTCATAACGCTTTCTAATCGAAATCCAACTTCATTATTTTCTTTTAAATATAAAATGTTTTCCTCATCGTCTGAAAAAAAGAAGTTCACATTATCTCTACTTAACATAGATATTAAAAAATTGCGATTTAATATATTTTCACCATATTGATACAAGGTCGCACCATTTTCATCTACAATGCAAATATCTGTTATATTTGGTATAATTGAGGCAACTTGTTCGCACACATCTGCCACTTCTTCTGTGTTGCCTTCCTCCCATTCCTCTGCAACAACTTCTGTAACTTTTAAAGAATTATCAAAGCCGGCTTGTAGCTTGTCATAAGCACTACTTAAAAACATAAAAGAGGTAATCAGCAATGCCAAAATTGAAAAAACAATGATAACCATAAAAATTCCAAAGACATATGGCCACACAGTCTGTTTTCTTAGTTTTTTTAGTTTACGTTCCTTTTGTCTACTCATAATCTTCTCTCCCCAATATATGCATAGCACGTCTATAATATAATCTTAAATATTTTTGTTTTGGAATAAATTGTACTTAAACTAATACATTATAACAATTTTTCCCCTAAGAATCAACCCGGACAGGTCTTTTTACCCTGTTTTTCAACGGAAAATGTAGTTGCATTTTTTACATTATCTTTGTATAATATTTTCTGTTATCGGGGTGTGGCTCAGTTTGGCTAGAGCACTATCTTAGGGAGGTAGGGGCCGCGTGTTCGAATCACGTCACTCCGATTGAGCAAAAAATGCTTGAAAGCACTGGGTTTTCAAGCATTTTTTATTATATACACAATAAAAATACCGCCTATCATTTCTGACAAGCGGTAACTTCATTCTATAACTCTATCCATTACAAATTACTTTTTTGTAAATATTGTATCTTCACATTCCATTCTTAACGTAAGCTCGTTGCCTTCAATCACTGCTGTACCTTCTACATCTTCTACTACTTCTTCCTCACCATCTATAACATTCTTGTTTGGATATGGATCTATATTAAAAAAGTGGACACAATAAGTAACTACGTATTACAATAAACTAGACACCAAAAAGGAGGTATCTGAACATGTCCACAAACAAACATGGAACCCGCTATGACGAGGAGTTCAAACGCACTCTTGTCAATC
>JBGVKZ010000037.1:0-2020 GCA_045124055.1 Lachnospiraceae bacterium
TAGACGAACAGACAGGAACAAGGGTATTAATCAGTGAAATGGGAGGTTTTGGTGGTGCATGGTATGATGCCATTCCTGTGGATGCAGAACTGGAGAACGGATTGGCAGAAGCCATAGGCGTTGAGGATATTCCGGAGGTCGAGTTAGAGGGTTATTATATCGGAACTCATGCAGGAACCGGAATCCAGTATGTGATGAGACCGGGGGATGAAGGCAGAGGCGGTAAGGTTCTCCTTAGAAATGCAGCCGACGAGGCAAAATACAATGCTTTGGCTGAGGAATACTATACTCGTTATCCGAACTTAGTAACAAGTCAGGAAGCTGGCAGAATTTATGCTTCTTTTGAAATCTGCGGAATGCAGGAACGGACGACAACAGGTTTTGTAAATATTCGATACGATAGTATTTCTTATCATGATAATTTTAATTATAAGAAAAATTGGAGTGCTAAGTTAACTGGAGATACATGGGAAATGTTATGGAAATGGCTGGAAGAAAACAGAAGTCGTATGGAAAAAATAGGTGAGTTTAGTACTTGGGGCAATATTATTGATGAACTTGGCGGTTCTTATGAAAGAGTCTGGTCGGATGAAGAATTGAAGCAGGGATATTTGAATAATTAAAGGTTTTCGTTCCCATTCAGATAGGGTTTCGTTCCTTTAGGGTTTGAAAAATTGAATAAGTTGGCGATATAATTATCAGCTAAGGATGGCGTTTATTTTCAAGGGAGTGAGTGTGGAAATAGACGCCATTTTTTATCAGCTAAGGATTTCATTCCCGTTCAGATAGGGTTTCGTTCCTTTTGCCCGAAAAAGGCAAAAAAAGTGCCGATATATGAAACGAGAAACATAAAGAAGGTGAGATTTTGATTCGTATTGCAATCGTTGATGATGAAAAGGTCATCAGAGAGCAGATTAAAAAATTGATAGAGAAAAAGCAGACCGACTGTGAGATTGATACTTATGGGACGGGAGAGGATTTGCTAAAGGCTGACAGCGTATATGACATCATATTCCTTGATATACAAATGGATGGAATGAATGGAATTGATACAGCTAGAGTATTAAGGCAAAAAGCAGACAACACGGTACTGATATTTATTACTGGCGTGAAAGAATATGTTTTTGATGCATTTGATGTAGCTGCGTTCCACTATCTCATAAAGCCGGTTGAGGAATACAAATTTAGTGAGGTTTATAATCGTGCGGTCTTAGAAGTAGGAAAGAGAAAGCAACAAACAAATGGACAACTATTTGTAAAAACAAGAAACCGGAATGCCACTTTCAACCAAAGTGACATTTTATATATTGAAAGCCGGGCAAAAAAGGTTGAAATACACACTAAGACAGATACCGTGGAGGCTTATGCGGCTATTGGTGAATTGGAAAAGCAATTAGTCGGCAGTTTTTACCGTTGTCACAGAGGGTATCTGGTAAATATGGCATTTATTATGGAATACGGGAATGACAGTATTACATTAAATAACGGAGAAACAATCATTTTGTCAAAGGATAAGTACAGCGAATTTGTAAAGGTGTATATGCGGTATCTGAAAAATGGAGGTGGTATCTTTGTATAGTGTTATAAGCGTTATTTTGGGTATTGTGACTACTATTTTTACAGGGTACTGCCTATCAGGATATTATGACTCCTTTGTGGAGCAAAAGAAATGCTTCGGAAAGCATGGGAAGTATTTGCTGACAATAGTGTTTGTTGTTACCGATTATATCCTGGATCATTGTTTTCCTAGCAGTTATGAAACCAAAGAAACATTGGGAAAGATAATGCTGTTATCGGTAGCAGTATTTTTATTTGGTAAGCTGTTTTATCATATCGGGACACAGATGGCTGCATTTTTAACCATTACATTCATGGCAATCAGGGATTTGAGTTCTTTTATAGGAATGATGGTAGTTGTATGCGGTGGAAAACTATTCGAGTTGTGGGTTTTGCTAATGCAGAAGAATTATGTATCAGCAGGGACGACGGAACAGTTGATTGATGTAACAGCAAGTATATT
>JBGVKZ010000038.1:0-78029 GCA_045124055.1 Lachnospiraceae bacterium
ACTTAAATGAAAAACTAAATTCCAGTTATGGAATACCCCAGTAAAATTGCGGGATTAAATTCCGTTTTGTACCTTAACAATTTCATATTTTTGCCGTATAATGAACCCATAAGCACCCAGTTTTTCTGTTTTTGAGCATGCTAAACGGGCATCTGGAAATAGTGTGCAGGACTAAATTCCACATGCTTGTGTGCAAGACTAAATTCTGGTGCAGTGAAATCTGCCTGTGCTTAACTATTTTATTTCAATAAGTTTGGACTAAGCATAATGTCATCAGGTGCGATTGCCTTTAATCCTAATGCTTTATGCAACTTGTTGTCCAAGAGTAAAAGAGAGAGTTCATATGGGCTGTGTCCATTGAGGCTGTCTCTTTTTTCGTTGTTTATGTGGTTCATCATAAGCCTGACTTTATTATCATCCAGGTCAGCAAAGGAACTTCCCTTGGGGCGTATATAGCGAATGTACTCGTGATTTTTCTCACAGGCTCCCTTTTGCCAGAAGCAGTAAGGGTCACAGTAAAAAATGGTGGTGCTTTGGGTTCCATCGCAGAATTCTTCCATTTCTTCTCTGGCAGAGAATTCCGCACCGCCATCTGTAAGAATTACCGGAAACAGCTTTCTAAAAGCTTCTTTCCCAAGGACTGTTTCAAGCCAGACAAAGACTTCCAGTACACACTCCTGATCCTGATATTCCAGAAGAAACATCAGCATGAGATTGCAGTTACGAAATGTGAAAGTGAGGATAGCTCTGCTTTCGCCTTTCTTTCCTTCCACACAATCCATTTCCACTACATTTGTGTCAGGATGCTCTTTCATGTAGTTCAGGAAATCTTCGTAATTATGGCCTTTGCGATAAGAACGGTCTTTGGCACTTGTCTGGGTAGCCTTCTTACGCTTTTTATAGCGTACAGCACGCCTTAAGTCGCCATTACGGACTTCAAATACACAATCGTTGATATAAGAGTACAGTGTTCGTCTGGAACAGCCAAGCTCCTCTGCATGCGTAGCATATATGTGGGCAATAGATTGGTGTTTCCCCTTGATAAGAGGAACAAGCAGGTCGTTCATTGCCTGAATGCTTTCCGGTGTCTGGTTAATGCCGACTCTACTGTCAACCAAAACACTGCGATATTCGTCCTGAGCGTACTTGGATGAATAAAATTTTCTGGGCATAAGACAGTGTGTCTTTTTACCACAACCATTGCACACATAGGGTGGCTTGTTCAGTTTATCGCATTCAGCAGTTTCATAGCCGGGACACACCTGAATACAGCGCATATCAGGCTTTTTACAAATCTTACAGAGCGTTCCGCATTGTTCCTCACAAAGACATACTATTTTGCATTCCTTGCGGTGAATACAGGGTGGATTAGTGTATCCGGCGTCAGGACGTTCCTTGGTATGTGCGTGTAATCTGACTTCTTTTGAAATGGTAGAAGGGTCTTTACCGATAATTCTTGCAATTGCTGCAAAGCTTTTGTTTTCGGTAAGTCCTTTTTCGATTTCTACACGTTGTTCAAATGTTAAATGTTTCTGATTGCCTTTATTATTCATCATAATCTCCATTTCCGCACAGGCAGGCAATCAGCTGCAAGTACAGTATAAGGAATTATAAAGTTTAAAAGCAATACGGCAAATATACGTGCAGGAGTAATTTCTGGCTATATGGAATTTACTCTTGCCAACTGGAATTTAAAAATGCATTTAAGTTAGGGGAAAAATCGCTCGAAAAGAAATAATCAAAATAGAACATTTGTTCTTGAAAACTAAAAAGTGATGTGGTAATATAAAAACAGAACATTTGTTCTACTGCAAAAAGTAATAGAAGGTGAAGTAGTGATGGAATATTTGGTTACAGGAGAAGACAGTTTAATAGATAAATTGCATATTTTGACAGACGCGGCAAAGTATGATGTAGCCTGTACCAGTAGTGGAGTAGACAGACGAGGTAATGGGAAGGATATGGGCAATGCGGTACATTCGGGGATTTGTCATAGCTTTGCGGCAGATGGAAGATGCATTTCTCTGTTAAAAATTTTATTGAGTAATGAATGTGCCTACGATTGTAAATATTGCATAAACAGAAAGTCTAATGATGTGAAAAGGGCTACTTTTACGCCGGAGGAAGTATGCCAGTTGACAATGCAATTTTATCGAAGAAATTATATCGAAGGCTTATTTTTAAGTAGTGGAATTATTAAAAATCCTACGTTCACGATGGAATTATTGTATCGCACCTTATATTTGCTCAGAAATAAGTATCATTTTATGGGCTATATTCATGTAAAAGGGATTCCTGGTGCGGACCCTGTACTGATTGAAAAGACGGGTTTTTTAGCAGATAGAATGAGTATCAATTTGGAACTTCCGACTAAAGAAGGATTAGAAAAGCTTGCTCCCAATAAACCCAGGAATCATATTTTAAAAAATATGCGTCAGATTCAGAACGGCATAGAAAATAATAGAAATGACCTCGTTTTATATCGAAATGCACCTAAATTTGTTTCAGGAGGACAGTCCACTCAGATGATTATTGGAGCTACTATGGAAAATGATTTTCAGGTGTTGTCTGTGGCAGAAAGTTTATACGATAAATTTTCTTTGAAAAGAGTGTTTTATTCTGCGTTCATCCACGTCAATGAGGATAAGGCATTGCCAATGGTCAGAGAGGGAGAAGGTCCGCCGTTACTTCGAGAACATCGCTTGTATCAGGCAGACTGGCTGCTTCGTTTTTATGGTTTTAAAGCGGGGGAATTATTAAGTGAAAAACGCCCCAATTTCAATATTGCCATAGACCCGAAGGCAGATTGGGCAGTGAGACATTTGGAAAAATTTCCAGTAGAAGTGAATCAAGCAGACTATTATACCTTGTTAAGAGTCCCGGGACTTGGGGTAAATAGTGCCAGACGTATTGTAGCCGCCAGACGATATGGAAAGCTTACTTTTGAAGATTTGAAGAAAATCGGTGTGGTATTAAAGCGGGCAGTTTTTTTTATCACTTGTAATGGGAAGATGATGTATCCTACGAAGTTGGAAGAAGACTATATTGTTAGAAATTTAGTGTATGAAAGGGAAAAACTACCCTTTTGTGCAGATGGAGTTACCTATAAACAGATGTCATTATTTGATGATTATTCTTATTATGCGCTGCCAAAACAGGAGGATAAGTATAAAAGTCTTACGGGACAAATCTAATAAGATGTTTCGATGTGTTTTAGGGAAAGATATTTGGTAAGGGAGACCCAAAATGGAACAGACGATTTTACTATGTGAAGATGACTTGGAAAGTATTTATACCGCCATATTTGTGGCCTATGAGTTAAAATTAAATCCCAAAAACACCCATATACAATTTGATGGAATGGAGACGATGGAGTTTTTTACGGAATATATTTATGTGGATAGAGATAGTCAAAAGGCAGAAAGAGTAGCAAAAGGTTTACTTAGAAAGTTTGGTGAAACGGTTTTTGAACAGTTTATGTATCTGTTGTGTGCAGAGTCCCCCAAAAGAGCAGATGTTCTCTATCACATAATTGATTTGGGATTTTCTTTAAAATATCCGGAGACAATTTTTCAGAATCTTGGAAACGCATGGGTAATGGAAGGCTTTGAGATGAAACGCAAGGCAAATAAAGAATTATTGCATCTTATGGGATTTTTGCGATTTGAGGAATTGAAAAGTGGCATTTTGTTTGCCAAATTTCACCCTAAGACAGATTGCATTTTGTTTTTAGCAAGGCATTTTGCAGATAGATTTCCAAGCGAGAATTTTGTGATTTATGATATGAAAAGGAAAAAGTGTATTATACATCCTTATAGAAGTCAGTGGATTTTACGAACTAATGTGGAAATGGAGGATTTTTCGTCCTTAGAAGAATCAGATAAGGAGCATTTTTTTGAACTTTTATACAAGGAATTTTGCAAAACTATTGCCATTGAAGAAAGAAAAAATGAAAAATTACAGCAAAATATGTTGCCACATCATTTTAGAGATTGTATGGTAGAATTTAGTAAAGATTAATTAGTAGGAAGGATTAGGGGCGTGGATATTCGTGTTTCTGTCAGAGGCTTAATTGAATTTATTTTGCGAAGTGGTGACTTGGATAATCGAAGAAGTAGTATGTCTTCAGAAGATGCTATGGCAGAAGGTAGTCGAATCCACAGAATGATTCAGAAAAGACAGGGAACAGATTATAAAGCAGAAGTTCCTTTGAGTTTTACCTATGAAACAGAAGAATATAGACTGGTGGTGGAAGGCAGAGCAGACGGCATCATCGATGTGCAGGGGAAAATTCCAATGATTGATGAAATCAAAGGAACTTATAGAGATTTGGAGAAATTGAAAAAGCCTATGCCATTACATTTGGAACAGGCCAAATGTTATGCCTATATGTATGCAGTTTTATGGGAAAAGAGTTTTATGCGTGTACAGATGACCTATTGTAATCTGGATACGGAAGAAATCAAATATTTTATAGAAGATTTTACTTTTGAAGAATTAGAAGAATGGTTCACGGACTTAGTATTGGAATACAAAAAGTGGACGGATTTTATGTACCAATGGAAGCTTACAAGGCAGGCGGGCATTAAGAAGATGCAGTTTCCATTTCCTTATAGAGAGGGACAAAAAGAGTTGGTTACACAAGTATATCATACCATTTATCATCAAAAGAAACTGTTTTTGGAAGCCCCTACTGGAGTGGGCAAGACGATTTCTACCATTTTCCCGGCTCTAAAAGCTATTGGAGAAAATAGGGCCGATAAATTGTTCTATTTTACGGCCAAGACAATTACGCGAACGGTGGCAGATGATACATTAGAATTGCTTCGTTTCCAAGGATTACGTTGTAAATCTGTAATTTTAACTGCGAAAGAAAAAATCTGTTTTTGTGAGGAAACTAAGTGTAATCCGGTGGCTTGCCCTTATGCCATAGGACATTTTGACAGAATCAACGAGGCTTTATTTGATTTAATCAGTCATAAGGACCGATTTTCCCGAGAAATCATTGAAGAATATGCAAGAAAACATAATGTGTGTCCTTTTGAAATGAGTCTGGATTTGAGCTTATTTTCCGATGCGATTATATGTGACTACAATTACTTGTTTGACCCCCATGTTTATTTAAAACGTTTTTTTGCTCAAGGGGTCAGTAAAGATTATTTATTTTTAATTGATGAAGCACACAATCTGGTAGAGCGTGGTAGAGAAATGTACAGTGCAACCCTTATTAAAGAAGATTTTATGGCATTAAAAAAACAGGTGAAAACGGTAGACACTGTTTTGGAAAAGCGTCTGGAAAAGTGTAATAAAATCTTACTTGGTTATAAACGAGAATGTGAAACCTATCAAATAGAAGACTTTATAGATATTTTTATAGGGGCGTTGCAAAGCTTATCTACCAGAATGGAAAAGTTTTTGGAAGACCATGATGAGAATGACCACTTTGTTTCTCAGGATTTGCGGGACACTGTATTAGATTTTTACTTTAAGGTATCTCATTTCCTTTTAATTTATGATTTAGTAGATGAGAAATATGTTACTTATTCTTACTTTACTGAGAGTGGGGCATTTGCATTAAAATTATTTTGTATGGACCCTTCTACCAATTTGCAAGGCTGTATGGAGAAGGGAAAGAGCAGTATCTTATTTTCTGCTACTTTATTGCCTATCCAGTATTATAAAAATCTACTAGGTGGTGACGAGTCAGATTATGAGGTCTATGCGAAATCCGTGTTTGCACCGGAAAGAAAGGCACTTTACATTAGTCGCGACGCTACTACGAAATATAAGAAACGAACTCAGGAAAGTTATGAAAGAATTGCCCAGTATATTCACGAAATTGTGAAGAACAGGCAAGGCAATTATATGGTTTTTTTTCCTTCCTATGCCTTTATGAAACAGGTATATGAGTGTTATGAAAAGAAGTTTTGGGATTCTGCTTTAGAAGAATGTATTTTACAAGGTGAAAGTATGAACGAAACAGAACGGGAAGAATTTATCAGGCGTTTTTCCGAGGACCAGGGAAGGAATGAGAGAATGCTTCTTGGATTTTGCATTATGGGAGGCATATTTGGAGAAGGTATTGATTTAAAGAATGATTCCTTAATCGGTGCAATTATTGTAGGAACAGGTCTTCCACAAGTATGCTTTGAGAGAAATATATTGATGAACTATTTTGATGAAGCCGGCAACAATGGATTTGATTATGCTTATCGATATCCGGGAATGAATAAAGTATTGCAGGCGGCAGGACGTGTTATCAGAACCGTAGAAGATATCGGTATCATAGCCCTGATAGACGATAGATTTTTGGAAAGTTCCTATCAAAAGATGTTTCCAAGAGAATGGGAGCATTTTGAAGTAGTGGAGGTTTCCAATGTGGCAAAAAGAGTTGAAAAATTTTGGAATGAGTGGCTAGTTTAAGAGCCACTCCATTTCCTTTCTTTAAATTTGTCTGTTAATCTCATATGATTATCCCCATTTCCATTCTATTTTTTATTTTCAATATGCCTCTGATTTCCTCTCTTTTTTTCTAAAAATAAATTTTACTGACCACGCATTTTTTAAATGAATTTAAAAACAATAGTTATTTAATTTAGAAAATGGATTATTTATGTAAACAAAGCGGGTTACATAATGCTTAAAAATAATTCAATTTTGTTTCATTGAATTTTTTTACAACAACAGGTGTTTTTATGGAAAAATGACAGGTATTCTCATAAAAACGACACGAATTCAATGGGGAAAAGTAATTTTATTGTGGATAACTTTGTGGAAATTGGGGATTTCTCAGAAATTTCTATACACACGTGTCATTTTTAAATAATCAAAAATTAGGGAAAATTATCAGAAAACTCAAAAAAGTACTGAATTGGTCAACAAATTTATGTTAATAAGTCAAGAGTAGAAAATTGAGGTAATATGTAAATCAAAAGGGGAGAAAAATCAGAAAAATTAAGTTTTCAGAAAAGTCTTGCAATGGTGCAAAAAGCCACAAATTTTTGGACAATTATTCGTGGAATAGTACTAATTATCTATCGGTTTTTAGAGGAGTACAATAAAATTGATATGGTAACGAAAGTGGGGGAGGTATGCGTATTTTTTGCATTTTCGTTTATGTATTTCGCTAGAAAAAAACAAAGAAAGGGAAGAGTTATGAAAGGGTTTTTAGCAAAATTGTGCAAGAAAAATGGCATTGCGAAACGTATTCTAAGTGTAGCATTATCGGTGTTAATGCTCACCTCAGTTATACAGGTTTTGCCAGTAGGAATTCTGAAAGCCTATGCAGCAGAAAACTATACGGTAACAGTCCACTGTTATGATGCAGAAGGCTGGGGAAGTATGTCTGCGTGGATATGGGATACAGATAATAAGAATTATACTGGAGGAACTTGGCCGGGACAGGATATTTCGAGCAATGCAGTTTCCGGAAAAGACAACTGGTATGATATTACAATTAGTGATTTTGCATCATCCACATTTTCCGTGATTTTAAGTGGCGGCGGAGAACAAACCAAGGACTTGACTACGGAATTATCAGAAATCTCCGGTGACACCAAGGAACTTTGGGTCTTTGGCGGAGACAAAGAATCAACCAGTCAGGGAGCAATATATACCACAGCACCGAGCCAGTGGACGAATAGCTCATCAGGTGGGAATACATCAACTAGTTTCAATGGTACAGTGACTTTACACTTTAAAAATGAAGCAAATTGGGGTGGTGTATATACATATCTTTGGGATTCTTCGAATACTCCTTTGAACGATGCATATCCGGGAAAGGCAAGTGGAGAAAACACCAACAATACAGGTTGGTTTGATACTACCGTGGATTTGAGTTTGAGCGATAGTAAACTTAATCTGATATTTAGTGATGGTAATAATGATGATAGTAAAAAGACGAAAGATATTGCGTATACTTTAGCAGCTGGAACAACGGATTTATGGATTACAGGTGGTCAAAATGCAACAACCGATACGATAAGTACCACTGCACCAGAAGGCTGGGTAGCAGGCGGTAGCGTAAAGAAGACACTGAAATTACATTACTATAATACAAATGACTGGTCTGCGGTATCTGCATATTTACATAATGGTTCCACGATAGGTGCAACTTGGCCTGGAACAACGGCTACAAAAGAAAACAGTGATACAAGTAACAAGTGGTATGTAGCCGAGATGTCGGATATTACAGTTGATAACTTAAAGGTTATTATGAGTAATAACGGTAGTAATCAGGAGGCAGATGTAGATATTACTTTAACGGACGCTTCCACAGAACTTTGGCTGAAAAATGGCGAAATAACGGATTATGACCCAGATAAACTCAGAAGTCCTATCGTAAATGGTAAAGAAGTTACTTTTAATTATGAAAGTGCTTCGGAAAGTGCAGCGTACATTCGTGGTACATTTTGTGGCTGGGGCGATACAGACCAGATTGCAATGACAAAAACAGGGGATGTTTTCTCAAAAACAATCACACTTTCACCAGGTACTTACGGATATAAATTTTACACAACAGATTGGTTGACAGACCCATTAAATACAACCTATACATCAGAGGGTAACAACCTGTTAATTGTTCCTGGTCTATATGACTATAAAGCAGAAGTGAAAAAGGGTGTAGACGTTACACTTCCTGAAACACTAAGTTATATAGATGCCAAAGGTGTAGAAACTTCGAAAACCGTTACATATAGTATAAAGGATTCTGCAAATGCTTCGTATGTAACGATAAGTGGTAATACAGTAAATGTTTCTTCTGATTATACAGATTCAACAATCAGTTTTATTGCAACTGCAACAGATGATACTTCTTTAACATCAGAAGTAACATTAACTTTAGTAGCAAATACTTATGTTTACACAGTTTATGCACACAGTGCAATCGCAGATAGAAACAATATTTCTAATACAGTAGTGTATATTTGGGACAAAGCAGAAGAAACTCTCTTAGAAGCAGGTGACCATGCTTTTACAACCACAGAAGTGTTAGAAGATGGTAGAACTTGGTTAAAAATGGAAATCGAGTTGGCTTGCTCAAAAGAAATCGGCTTTATTTTGAAAAGCAAAGGGGATTGGTCTTGGCAGACCTCTGATTTAATTTTTACCAATAGTGCAAAGACTGACCAGACTATTTATATAGTTGACGGATATAGCAGAGCCTATACAGACTTAGACGATGTGCCACAGGATAGCTGGTTATATGTAGAGTATACAAGAAGTGATGCCTCCTATGCAAATACATATGCTTATGCATGGAATAATGGGTATAGCTATAAAGAAGATGGTGTATCGAAAAACTTAAATTATCCGGTTCAAAATATCAATGGAAAATATGTTGCCAAAATTCCTGTAGTAGTTGGTAGTACAGAGAAATCCGTTGGATTTATTATGCAAAAAGGAACAGACCTTACTAATAAAGATGGTGGCGATAATTATGTGACCGTACCAAACGATGAAAAAATTACCAAGGTAAGATTCGCAAATGGTCAGATAACCAATGTCGTACCAGCTTCAAAGGGATATTCTATCGACAGAGATAATATGACTCTCAATTTTTACTATCGAGATGAAGATTTATTTGCAGAATGTAATTTGGATTCTCTTACAGATGTAAAACTGGTACTTAGAACAGCAGTTGGTACAGGGGCTGTAAGTGCTGAAAAAACATATCAAATGACATACAGCGAAACTAATGACAGATTTGAATCTGAGTCAATTACATTGACCGAAGATTCGGACTTCTACTACTACTATTTGGTAGGGGGTACACGTGTACTGGATTCTCATAATAAGAGAACTGCTACACTTGATGGAATAACCTACAGCTTGTGTAGAAACAGAGTTTATAATGTTACCTTAAATGCATCCGTAAAATATACTTCTATGGATTACGATGACAGTAACGTTCTTTATTTAAACTGGACGGGTACTGACTTAGAAGGTTTTACGCCGGAAAAAGTTTATGTGGATTTGAGTGCCTTAGGTCTTGACAGTAAGACAGAAATGGACACAGAACTTATGGCGTTGAGCTTTGGTTGTTTGGAAGGTACAACTATTGGCGGTAAAGCCATTAAAGTTACTTTAATTGACGACTGCGATATGACTTATACAACCAATGTAACTGTCAATGTAAAAGCAAGAACAAAAACAGCAAATACAGCTACAAAACTGGGCACTTTCGACTGGGACGAAGCAGTAATCTATTTTGCCATTACAGACCGTTTCTTCGATGGTAACACAGAAAATAACTTAGGCGACCCGGATTCTACAGCAGATGACGAAACCTATGACCCAAATGACCCAGGTAGTTATCACGGTGGTGATTTTGCTGGTTTAACTCAGAAAATTGATTACTTATATGACTTAGGTGTTAATACCATTTGGTTGACACCAATCGTTGATGATATTGACATCAATTTGGACGAAGAAGATAATTATGAAAATTCTGATTCTTATGGTTATCATGGATATTGGGCAAGTGACTTTACAACCTTGAACCCACATCTTGGTACAGAAGCAGAATTTGCAGCATTGGTAAGTGCAGCCCATGCCAAAGGTATGAAGATTATGGTAGACGTTGTTTTGAATCACTCAGGTTATGAAACAGAGGATTACTTTAATTCGATACTTGACGGTAAAAATATGGTTCGTGATTCAAGTAACACTGTACCAGGCGACCAGCGGCAAGATGGTTTATCAGGACTTCCTGATTTTGTAACAGAAGATGAAGATGTAAGAGCACAGTTAATTGAATGGCAGACAGGTTGGATGACAGATTATGATATCGATTACTACCGTGTAGATACTGTAAAACACGTAGATAATACAACATGGTCAGCTTTTAAAAATGCTTTAATCGAAGAAAATCAGGATTTCAAACTCATCGGTGAATATTATGATGCTGGATATTTGAATGATTATGACCAGTTAGATTCTGGTAGAATGGATTCTTTATTAGACTTTAACTTCAACGACCTTATGTTGAAATTGGTAGACGAAGACCTTACAGGCATTGAAGAGGCGTTAAGTGATAGAAATAGTTCGCTTTCTAATACCGCAACATTAGGTTCGTTTACAAGCAGCCACGATGAACCAGGTTTACTTTATACAATGGAAAATACTTATAGTGAAGGTGATTGGGCAGAGTCCTTAATGCGAGTAGCGGCAACTTACCAGATTACAGCAAAAGGTCAGCCGGTTATCTACTATGGTGAAGAACTTGGTCTGTCAGGTGCTAACAACTATCCATATCAGGATAATCGTTATGATTTTGATTGGGAAGAACAAGAAGCACAGGCAAGTGATGAAGACAGTATGTATAATCACTACAAGACATTATTAAATATCCGTCGTGATTATTCAGAAGTTTTTGCAAAAGGTACTAGAAATCAGGTGGTTTCACCACTGATTACAGATGCTGATGGAAATGCAATTAACCAAGGTTATGAAGTATTTTCTAAAAGTTATGAAGGCAAAACCGTTTATGTAGGCGTGAATGTTTGGGGCGATGCAAAAACAACGAAGGTCTACGTAAGTGGTGCAGTAGGAAGTGTATATACCGATTTATATAATAACAAATCTTATACAGTAGCTTCCGATGGTTCGATTACAATTTCTATTCCAGGTGCACAAGATGGTGGTACAGCTATTTTAGTTGGAACAGATAAGACAGTAACCGATAATAACAAAATTACTTTAAAACTTCATTACACAAGAACGGCTGGCGATTACACAGATTGGAATGCTTGGATTTGGTCAGATAGCCTCAGTGGTAATGGCTATGAATTGGAAGATGTAAATGGTGAAAAAGTAGTAACTGTTACAGTAGATGGTCGTGCAACCGATAAACTTTACTATATTATGAGAAAAGGGGATTGGAAAGAAAAAGACCACGATGGAAAAGACCAATACATTGACCTTTCAGATGTTGTGTCCGGTACGGTACACTACTATGTAGACCAGGGTGTATTTGGCGGAACTCGTTCTCTTGGTACGAATGCAGTAACAGGTAATAAGATTGTATCTACTGAGTATGATAGAAATACAAATACAGTAACGGTTAATATGTCAAGAACTTTATCTGGAAACTTGAGCAAAGCCTTTACGATTAAGTGTTCAAGCAATAATACCGTTATTGGTATTTCGGACATTGAAGAAAATGGTAATGTTTATACATTAACACTTTCAAAAGATATTTCTTCTTTAGAGGCAATGTTATTAAGTTATACAATTACATATGACGGATATACCTACACTTTAATGACACCAAATGTATACTCATCAGAAGAATTTGAAAATGCTTATACTTATGATGGAGATGACTTGGGACTTACTTATACCAGTACAAAATCTACCTTCAAATTGTGGGCACCAACAGCAGATTCTGTAAAATTGAACATTTATACAAGTGGTACAAAAGGAACAAAGGACTTAGAAGGTTCTTACACAATGACAAAAGGTGATAAGGGCGTATGGTCTTATAGCCTTTCAGGTGATTGGAACGGTAAGTATTATACTTACACCGTTAACGTTAATAATGCAGTGAACGAAATTTGTGACCCATATGCGAGAACAACCGGTGTAAACGGTAATCGTGCAATGATTCTGGATTTAGATTCCACAGACCCAGAAGGTTGGGAAAACGATACAGGTGCTCACACCGATATGGATTACACAGATGCAGTTATTTACGAATTACACGTAAGAGATTTATCGAGCGATGATTCTTCTGGAGTTTCAGAAGCAAATCAGGGTAAATTCTTAGGATTAACAGAAACAGGAACAACAACAGAAGGTGGAATGGCAACAGCCTTAGACCATATTATTGAATTAGGTGTTACACATTTACATTTACTTCCAATTTATGATTATGCTTCTGTTGATGAAACAAAATTAAATACAGACCAGTTTAACTGGGGTTATGACCCATTAAACTACAACGTACCAGAAGGTTCTTACTCAACGGACCCATATGACGGTGCAGTACGTGTTAATGAAATGAAACAGATGGTTCAGACACTTCATAATAACAATATTAACGTTATTATGGACGTTGTATACAACCACGTATATGATGCAGGAACATTCTGCTTCAACCAGGCAGTACCAAAATACTTCTCAAGAACCAATGCAGACGGAAGTTATTCTAATGGTTCAGGTTGTGGTAATGATACCGCTTCCGAACGTTCTATGGTACATAAGTATATTGTAGATTCTATTTTATATTGGCACGAAGAATACCATATTGATGGTTTCCGTTTCGACCTTGTTGGTTTATTGGATACAGAAACGATTAATGAAATTGTAGATTCTGTTCATGCAGTTGACCCAGACATCATCTTCTATGGTGAAGGTTGGACTATGGATACAGCTGTAAGTAAAGAGAATGTTACAATGGCAACTCAGGCAAATGCATCTGCAACTCCAAACTTTGCGTACTTTAATGATACATTCAGAGATGGTATTGCAGGCAAAGATGCACAGGGTAATGGCTTGATTTGGCAGGTTGGTAATGAATCAACTATGTCAGCTTGTTATTTAGGTCGTTCATGGTGGTGTACTAATCCAACCCAGACAATTAACTATGCTTCTTGTCACGATAACTACACATTGATGGATAAGATCAATGCAGTATCTAATGCAGGCGTAGATAGTTATGAGGATGTCCCAGGGGATTATCAGGTAAAACTAAATAATCTTACAGCAGCATATTATATGTTTGCAGAAGGTATTCCATTGATTCATGCAGGCGAAGATTTCCTCAGAATTAAGTTGGATGAAGATGGAACAATTATTCATAACAGTTACAATGCATCTGATTATGTAAACACATTACGTTGGTATAACTTAGATACGGAAGTTTATGCAGATACAACGGAATATTACAAAGGATTAATTGAATTCCGTAAAAACCATGCGGCATTACGATTATCAACTGCCACAGAGGTAAGCAATAACGTTACTTACCATTGGGTAACCAATAACGTATTGTTATATACATTTGATGGTGCAAGTGTTGCAGATGAAGTAGCAGATGGTATTATTACAATCTACAATGCATCATCGAATGATTGTCAGATTAACCTTTATGGAAAAGATGGAAATGGAACATCTTATGGTGTTGCTCAGGGCGAATGGCAGGTTTGTGTCAATGGTGATAACGTAGGTACAGAGGTACTTAGCACCATTACAAACGGTGTTGTCACAGTTCCGGCACATACCGCTATGGCTCTAGTAAAAGGTGAAACAGTGGATACGGATTCTGTATACACAAGAAATAACAAAGTAGCTATCAGTTTAGACAAGACAGAAATTGAAACTGGTGTAAACGCTGTGGTTGCAATTAATGCAACTGTAAATCCTGCAAATAGTACATTGATTTGGGAATCTAGCGATGAAACCGTAGCAACCGTAGATGCATATGGTCGTGTAACTACTTTAGCAGATGGTAATGCAACGATTACTGTTTCTACACTTCATGGTGTAACAGCTACTTGTGAAGTAACCGTCGATTCATCGATTGAAGTAGAAGAAGAAGTGAGCATCAATAAAACAGAGTTATCTTTAGTAAAAGGTAGCAGTGAAACCTTAGTAGTAACAATTTCACCAGTTGGAACGACAGCAACTTTCGTATCCAGTGATGAAAGTGTAGTAACGATTGATGAAACTGGTAAAGTAACAGCAGTAGGTGTAGGTACAGCTACAATTACTATTACCACAGCCGGTAATAAGACGGTAACCTGTACGGTAACAGTAACAAAACCTGTTACAAAACCATCCACATCAACTGGTTCAAATAACGGGTCTATATTGCCAGGAACAACAGGAACATCGACTTCAACTACGACAACCACTACAACTACAACGGATACAACGGGTGGAGCAACTCAGAGTACTTCTAAGGGAACTATCACAGTACCAAAGGATATGGAAGTTATTGTAGAAACTGATGCAGAAACAAATGTGCCTGAAGATGTGGATACAGTAACACCGATTGTAGATGCAGACTTAAAAGAAGCCGTAAAATTGGAAACAGAAAAACTTCTGGAAGATGTTGCTAATGACGAAGTGGCAGAAGGTGTTCTTGATGAAACTACAATTCAGAATATCAAAGATGCTAAGAAAGATGGCGTTGGTATTATTACAGAAGTAATTGTAGAAACAGTAGATGAATCAACCGTAGACAGTGATGTAAAAATAGCTCTTGAACAAGCGTTAACAGATAGCGTAAAAGGTAAAGAGGGCGTAACTACCAAGATTGCTCAGTACTTAGATTTATCTGTACTTCTTAAGACCACCGATGGTAAAGAATTAGGTAAGATTAATAAAATGTCAGAACCATTAACCTTTACTATCGCTATTCCGGAAGATTTGAAACAAGATGGCAGAGTATTCGTAGTTCTTCGTATGCACGATGGCGAAACCTCGGTTTTGGAGACTACGATGAATGCGGATGGTACACTTTCATTTGAAACAGACAGATTTTCAACCTATGCTCTTGCATACATTGATGGAGTAAGTGCAGAAGACGTTGAAACAACAGTTACAGAAAGTGCACAGGACGAAAATGCAACTTCACAGGACGGAACAACCAATTACACATGGTTTATCATCTTTGGTATTCTTATCGTAATTGCGGCAGGATTATTTATCCTTTTCCTTTTCTTAAAGAAAAAGAAAAAAGAAGATGAAGAACAAAAATAGTCCATAAATAAGTGGCGGGATAATTAAAATATCCCGCCACAATTTTTTAATCAATATCATTTACAATGTGCTCCGGCTTACTGTCTAAAGAATCCGGATGTTTAATTAAATGCCCGAACTTGCGGAAAGCACTGGAAAAATAAAAGCCGTCACAGATTCTTTCGTCAGTAACTACTGCAATATCCACATACAAGGATTTTAAAACCTCTCCGGTTCTACTAATTTCGTACTTTTTATGTTTTGAGCCAAAAGCTAAGAACACTGGCACATTACCAAAATTATACAGATGATGGTAAATTGGCTGAATGCCAAGAGAACCCATTGAAGTAATGAAAATAGAGCCGTGGAACGGACTTACTTCAATCAATGCTTTCGGAAGGATACCAAAGTAATCCATAACTTTCAAAAGCCAGACAATAAATTTTTTCAATAGTCGAGGAATTCGATTGATAAGTTTGGCAACGGAATCGAAATCACTTCCGCCACTTTCGTTGTGAACGTTGTCGATTGCAGATTGAAAACGCTCATACACTTCCTTTGCAGTATCATTTGGGTCAAATTTTACTTTAATAGCGGTTTCTTGTTCATTCAGTGCCATTTTTTTCTTAACCATCATATTGACAGATATTTCATTTCTAGCATAGATTTTCTGACCGCCAATAAAACGGTTTATGCCTGGAAACTGGGAAATGGTTCTTACATAGGCAGCTACTAATAAATGCATATAACCAAAGTTGGTAAGACCTTCTTCACGCTTCTTTTTTATAAAGTTTTCAGCATAAGTAATTTCCAAAGATTCACGGAAATAATTAGAAGCGTCATTTCTTTGAACCATAATAAAAGGGGACACGTATTCCATAGGATGCATGGTACGTATTTTACGCCCATCTTTACGGTCGCCTAAGCGTCTTTTGTATTGAGTTGTCATTTGTTTTCCTCCATTTGTGTCTGTATTGCATCAAAATTGATTCCCCAATCGATTTTGATTAGCCATAATAACCTTATTTTAAAGGAATTAAATAAAATAAGCAATATTATGGTTGACAAACAATATTATACAGCGTATAGTATTATACAAGAAAACAATATTATAAAATGAAAGGAAGGAGAGCCTATGGTTTTTAATACAGGTGCAGCACTATTGGACGCCATTGTTTTGGCAGCAGTTTCCAAAGATGCAGAGGGTACATATGGGTATAAAATAACCCAGGAAGTAAGACAAGTAATTGAAATTTCAGAATCTACTTTATATCCTGTGCTTAGAAGACTACAAAAGGACCAGTGCCTTGCGGTATATGACCAGGAATGTATGGGAAGAAATAGACGCTATTATCGGATTACAGAAAAGGGGGATTCTCTGCTGAAAGATTATCAGACAGAGTGGAGAAAATATTCCGCAAAAATTACAAGTATGTTCGAGGGAGGAATGGTATATGAATAGAGAGGAATATATGAGACTTTTAGCCATCGCACTAAAAGATATTCCACAATCAGAAAAAGAGGAAGCCATAAAATATTACAATGATTATTTTGATGATGCAGGGGTAGAGAATGAACAGGAGGTTATGAAATCTTTAGGTTCACCGGCTGCTTTGGCAGAATCTATTCAGAAAGAATTTTTTGAAGGAGAGGGAAAGTTTGTAGGTAGTCGTGATGCTTACCAGAATGTTCACCCAAACCCTTATTTGAATCCCGTGGAAGAAAAGAAGAAAATGAGCGGTGGTATGATAGCACTAATCGTTGTGTTATGCATTTTAGCTTCACCGTTAATTCTTGCTTTAGCAGCCGTGTTATTGGCAGTTATTATTTCCATTTTTGCAGTATTCTTTAGTGTTATCGTAGTTTTGATAGCAGTAGTGTTAACCCTTGTGTGCGTTGGAATCGCATGCATTTCGGTAGCCTTTGGCATTGGACTTTCGTCCCCATTTAGTGCTCTCTTACTGGTGGGTATCAGTATTGCCAGTGTAGGTGTTTGTATCTTTTTGATAATGGGAATTGTATGGCTTTTTGGGGTAGGACTTCCAGGCCTTATTACCGGAATTGGTAAGCTTTTCAAAAAAATCTTTCGTAAGAAAGGGGGTAACATCTAATGAAAAAATTTATGAAATATGCCGCAATTACAGGAGGAATTTGTCTCTTAATAGGTTTCATTATTATTGTAATAGGTATAATTGGTGGTGGTGCTTCTGCGATTCGCCATAAAGTTGATACTACGATTGCCCTTGCCAAAGGCATTAATAACTTAAACATTGATGTTGATGGAGGGGAACTTTTAGAAGCTTTAGATGAATTGGAAGAACTGGAAGATTTGGAAGATATTTCCGAAGTTAAAGAAGTTTTGAAAGAGATTGGTATTACAGAAGACGGAGATGTTGAAGAATTTTTAGAAACTTTCAATGAGTTCGAAATTTCAGGTGTTACGATTAATATTGGAAGTGATGATATGAATATTTTTGAAAATTCTAAGGACAAATATACAGATGGTACATATACTTTTGACAATGTGCAGGCTGAAAACTTGGAAATCAATGTAGGCTGTGGTGAAATGAATATTCAGTATCATAGTGAAGATACGATTAAACTGGTGATTGGTTCTCACGACCAAATGCAGTGTTATGTAGAGAACGACACTGTAAAAGTTATCGGCGGTTTGATTAATAGTAAATTTAACAGCAATATGACCGTATATTTGCCAGAAAATATTTCCTATGAAGAAATCAATATGGAAGTAGGGGCCGGAAGTATCGTTGTAGATGGACTAAAAGGGAAAAATGCTACTTTGGAAGTTGGAATGGGTAGCTTAGAAGTAACAAATATGAACGTGGATACGCTGGATGCTTCCGTAGGAATGGGCAGTATTGACATACAGGGTGCAATTAATACGGATGGCATTTTAGACTGCGGTATGGGGTCTATTACTATGGAATTAGCTGGAAACAGCAAAGATTTTAACTATGAGTTAGAATGTGGACTGGGCGAATTGAACGTAGAAAATGTATACTATATTGCCGGAATCGGCGAACAGAGCATTTCCAATAATGCAGGCAAAGATATAGAGATTGATTGTGCTATGGGAAGTGTGGAAATCACTTTCACAGAATAATTTTCATTTCGAATAATTTACAAAAATTTAGAGTATGCTTTAAAAAGAGAGCATACTCTATTTTTTACAATCTTTTTTACGAAAATAACAAAAAGATATAGAAAATTCGACACAGATAATGTATGATATTGAATATATGTATATTTGACTTGAAAGGGACAATGATATGTTTGGAAAATTATTGGAATATGAAGTAAAAGGGCAACATATTTTATTTCAGTATGAAAAGATAACTACAAGAATTGAAGTAATTACAGAAGAAATTTTCAATGTTTTTGCAGGTCTTAGAGAGGACGAACATCGTTCCAAAGCGATTGAAGGCAAGAAAGAGAAGGAAACATTAGTTTCTATCAACGATTTTTATCAGGAAAAAGGCTATGTGGAAATCGCCACAAGTAAAGTAATATGCAGAGTATATGATGAATTTATGGTGGATTTTTTTGATGCAAAGGGTAATCCGGTTTGTTTAGATTATCGTGGAGCTCGAAAAAGTAGTGAAGAAATTTCCGAAGAAACTAAAGCACTTCTTGCTGCCGAAGGTCACGCCGTGAATGAAGGAGCTTTAGGCTATGCAGTGCAATCAGTAAAGACTTTACAAAAAGAAGATTGTATCTATGGTCTTGGAGACAAGACTGGATTTTTAAATAAAAGAAATTACCAGTATGAAAACTGGAACTCCGATATTCCGGACGCACATGAAGAATTTTTCCGTTCTTTATATAAAAGTATTCCATTTTTTATGGTACACAATACAGAAAAAACGTATGGTATTTTCTTTGATAATACGTTCAAAAGTTATTTTGATTTTGGAAAAGAAAGTGAAGAATATTTGGTATTTGGTAGTGATGAAGGCAACCTGGATTACTATTACATTGCCGGAGATTCTATGGCAGAAATCATTGGGCATTATACCTATTTGACTGGTAGAGCACCAATGCAGCAAAAATGGGTACTTGGTTATCATCAGTCCAGATGGGGCTATTCTTCTGAAGAAGAATTCCGTTACATTGCGAACACAATGAGGGAATATGAAATCCCATTAGATGGGTTACATTTTGACATTGATTATATGGAAAAATATAAGGTTTTCACTTGGAATCAGGATAGATTCCCTACTTTAGAAAAACTCCTTGAGGAATTGAAGACAATGGGTGTAAAACCTATTTGTATCATTGACCCAGGGGTAAAAGTTGAAGAAGGCTATGATATTTACGAAGAAGGTATCAAAAACGATTATTATGCCAAAACACCGGAGGGTCAGGTTTATATCAACGAAGTATGGCCAGGTGATGCTGTATATCCGGATTTTGGTAAAGAAGAAGTAAGAAAATGGTGGGGCAAAAACCATAAATTCTTATTAGATAAAGGTATCCGAGGCGTTTGGAATGATATGAATGAGCCTGCAAGTTTTAGAGGACCACTTCCAGACGATGTTATGTTCACAGATGAAGACAGACCTGCATTACACAAGGAAATGCACAATGTTTATGGACACAATATGGCGAAGGCAACCTATGAAGGCATCAAGGAATTAAGCGGAAAGAGACCTTTCCTTATTACCAGAGCTTGTTATGCAGGAAGTCAGAAATATTCAACGATGTGGACAGGAGATAACCAGAGTTTGTGGAATCATTTAAGAATGGCTGTTCCACAGCAGTGTAATATGGGCTTATCTGGTTTATCCTTTATTGGTACAGATATTGGCGGTTTTGGTTCTGATTGTACACCGGAACTTATGGCAAGATGGATTCAGGTTGGTGTTTTTTCACCACTTTGCCGAAATCATAGTGCAGCAGGTACTAAGTGTCAGGAACCTTGGAGATATTCAAAGGAAATCGTTGATATTTATAGAAAATATGTAAATTTACGTTATGAACTGATTCCATATTTCTACGATAAGATGCGTGAAACCGAAGAAACTGGGCTTCCAATGATTCGACCATTAGTGCTTCATTATCCAACAGATAAGAATGTATGGAACTTAAATGATGAGTTTTTACTTGGTGAAAACATTTTAGTCGCACCAGTTGTAGAGCAGGGTGCAACTAAGAGAATGGTTTATCTGCCGGAAGGAAAGTGGTACGATTACTGGACAAAAGAAGAAGTAGAAGGTGGTCAATACTTTATTAAAGAAGCACCACTTGATGTATGTCCAATTTATATAAAAGCAGGTTCGGTCTTGCCAAAATATCCGAAACAGATGTATATTGGTGAAGTAGACGCGAAAGATTTGGTGCTTACTTTTGAAGTGTACCCGGGCGAGGGAACTTACAAGCATTACTATGATAATGGCGAAGACTTTGCTTATAGAAATGGTGAATATAATGAATACCTTCTTGAAAACCGAGGCGAAGGTAGTGTGGATATGAAAGTACTCCACAAAGGCTATATGGACTATGCCGATATCAGGTTTTCAGTTATCAAATAAACTCACAAATTACAGAAAAGAGGAGCAAACATGAAGAAAACATTAAAACACTTATTGTTGGCAGCAGTGCTTGTTCTCATGTTTGGTTTGTTTGGTTGTGGTTCAACCTTAACAACAAATCTTACAATGAGCGACAACTATGCAGGAACTCGTCTTATGGACGTATCCATTAGTCAGTCTGATTTCACAGAATATGTGACAAACGGTGATTTCCTGACAATAGCAACAGAAACAGCAGCAATTACACCAGAATGTTTAGAATTTTCTTATGAAGAAACAACAGATGGTTATTACAATTTCCACTTTGTACTTCCATTTACTTCAAAAGATGATTACATGGCAAAAGTAACAAGCCTTATTGGCGAAGGCTATACTTCTGAATATACTTATTCAACAGCACCTTTCTCTGAAGGCGTTGCTTTGGAAGAAGACTTCTCTTCAGAAGACTTATTGCAGTGGTTCAAAGATTATCTTGTAGAAAAAGGCTATGTAGATAGTTCGGATTCAAGCTACATTTTTGAATACACAGAAAACTATGTAACGGTAAATGGTATTGAATATGAATCTTGGTATGATGATTTAGACATCGAAGAGCAGTCATATGTTTACATTGATGAATTGAACATCTTTACAGACATTGATGCAGAAAAAGCAACTATCGCTAGAAAAATCGAAGTTGTATTCTCGGACTATGTAAAAGAAGATTACAGTGAAAAAATTGAAACTTATTTAACAAGCGTAACACCAGAAGGTTGTGTAGCTGAATGGCAGTCTACTGATGATGGCTATGAAAAATACGTTTTATTAATTCCAGCATGTACTCCAGATGAAATGACAGCAGCAATGCAGACATTTACAGCATCTGAAAACAGTAGTGTACAGCTTATCATTGCCGGCGAAACCATCGGAACAGGTAAAGTAACAGAAGACGCTACAACAGAGGAATCAACTGATACAGAAGAAAGCACTTCACAGATTACGGAGTGGGAAAACTCAGTATTAGGCGATATCAGTACAGATACAGTAGATAGCGAAAAATACGAACAGCCATTTGGTTTTGATACAACGATTAATGAATACCTTGACCTTAGCACATTCATTTGTGATAGCTGGGGAGAAGTTGATTCTAACTACTATATTAGTGCTAAAAATGGTCAGCCAGAATCAAGAATCTATTTTGAAGATGGTTCCGATGAATATGGTTGGGATTACATCGATGATGAATATCCAGAATATTACTATATAGAAGGCGAATGGGAACCAGTATACCAGGTAGTATCTGAAGTAAATAAATATTATGTACCATCTGCAACAGAATTAAATACAACTGTTAAATCTGAAGAAGATGTTACTCGTGAATTTGTATTCAAATTTGATGAAGCTTTTGATGAAGCAGTAGCAGAAAAAATTGAAACAAACTTAGGAAATCTCTTTGCAGATAAAGAAGATATTATTTCTTTTGATTTATCTAACAAAAAGAAAAATACAACTATTACATTAACTTTTGAAGGTACTGTTACAGAAGTTAATAAAGTTTGTACAGAAGTATTCGGACAGGGATATTCAAGCATTAGCTATTTCTGTCAGGATAAATTTGCATTAAAACAGTACTATGATTTTGCTGAAACTATCGACTTAGGAAAAATCTTTGATTGGGAATATGATGGAAACATCGATTACACAGCAAAGATGCCAGGTAAAGTTGATGAATATGCTACATATATTTCAGGTGGAAATAGCTCCAATACTGATATCAGCGGCAAAAAAGTAAATTACTTATCAACAAACTCAGGTTATGTATATTCAAGCATCGCAGGTGCAAAAACAAATCCAGTTGTTGTTATCTTGATTCTTGCAATTATCTTAGTAGTAGTTGGTGGTATTGCAGTAGCAGTTGTATTAATTATCAAAAACTCTAAGAAAAAACCAAACCCACAGGTTCAGGCTCCATATGGTCAGCCATATGCACAGCCAATGGGTCAGCCAATGGCAACACCGGTACAACCAGTACCACAGCCACAGGCAACACCAGTGCAGCCAGCACCACAGGCTCAGGCCCCAGTGCAGCCAGCACCAGAAATGCAGCCACAGGCAGCAGGAATTAAACCAGTTGTAGATTTAACACCAGTTCAGTCTGCACCAGTAGAAGAAGCTCCTGCACAGCCAGTAGAACCACAGGTTCAGGCTCCTGTACAGCCAGAAGTTCAGGCAACACCAGTAGAACCACAGCAGCCAGCAGGTAAGTTCTGTGCTAACTGTGGAACAGCACTTCCAGAAGGCGGAGCATTCTGTCCAAACTGTGGAGCAAAACTTCAGTAAAATATAAGTAATAGTCAAAAGGTCAATGTTGAAAAAGTTCAATATTGACCTTGACATTTTTCACGGAACTACTTATGATATTCCTATATGTGAAAGGTTTTGAGAAAGAGGAGTATACAATACCCCTTGTCAGAGAGGAGAACCCAAGGCTGAGAGGTTGTCTGAAGGAAGGGTTGTAGAAGGTAGCTTTTGAACCGGAATCTTGAACTCGTAGTAGGGATTCACGCGTTATCTGCGTTAAAGGATAAGATTCTGATAGGAATTGTAGAGGCAGTTTTTACTGTGAAAAAAGGTGGTACCGCGTTTATAACGCCCTTTGCTGACGAAAGTTGGCAAAGGGCTTTTTTATTGTAGATATCCATCTCAGTGTGAACGCTTCAGAAATAGGAGGAAATATGAGCAAAGAATTAGCGAAGACTTATAGTCCAAACGAAATTGAAGACAGATTATATCAAAAATGGCTCGACAAAAAATACTTCCACGCAGAAGTAGATTATAGCAAAAAGCCATTTACCATTGTAATTCCACCACCAAATATTACAGGTCAGTTACACATGGGTCATGCCTTAGATAATACAATGCAGGATATCCTCATTCGTTTTAAAAGAATGCAGGGGTATAATGCACTTTGGCAGCCTGGCACAGACCACGCAAGTATTGCCACAGAAGTAAAAATTATTGAAACCTTGAAAAAACAGGGTATTGATAAAGCAGACCTTGGTCGTGACGGTTTCTTGGAACGTGCTTGGGAATGGAAAAAAGAATATGGTGGAAGAATTATCAGCCAGCTAAAAAAACTTGGTTCTTCTTGTGATTGGGATAGAGAACGTTTTACAATGGACGAAGGCTGTAATAAGGCAGTTACAGAAGTGTTCTGTAAAATGCATGAAAAAGGCTGGATTTACAAAGGTTCTAGAATTATTAACTGGTGTCCTGTATGTAATACTTCTATTTCTGATGCAGAAGTAGAATATGAAGAACAGGCAGGACATTTCTGGCACATTAAATACCCAATTATGAATGAAGATGGTACAGCCAGCACCACAGAATTTTTGGAATTTGCAACCACAAGACCAGAAACAATGCTTGGGGATACTGCTGTAGCAATTAACCCGGAAGATGAAAGATACAAACACTTGGCTGGCAAAAAAGTATTACTTCCAATCATTAATAGAGTAATTCCTATCGTGCAGGATTCATATGTAGATATGGAATTTGGTACTGGTGTTGTTAAAATCACACCAGCTCATGACCCCAACGACTTTGAAGTAGGTAAGAGACACAACTTACCGGAAATCAACATTATGAACGATGACGCCACAATTAATGCAAATGGTGGTAAGTTTGAGGGTCTTGATAGATACGAGGCAAGAAAACAAATCGTAAAAGAATTAGACGAAATGGGCTTACTTGTAAAAATCGAAGACTATACACATAATGTTGGTACTCACGACAGATGTAAGACAACCATTGAGCCACTTATCAAAAAACAGTGGTTTGTAAAGATGGATGAACTCATTAAACCGGCCGTTGAAGCGGTTAAAAATGGTGAAATTAAATTGATTCCGGAACGTATGGAAAAAACATACTTTAACTGGACAGACAATATTCGTGACTGGTGTATTAGCCGTCAGCTTTGGTGGGGACATAGAATCCCAGCATATTATTGTTCAGAGTGTGGCGAATATGTCGTAGCAAAAGAAATGCCGAAAAAATGTGCACACTGTGGCAATGAGCACTTTACACAGGACGAAGATACTTTGGATACCTGGTTTTCTTCAGCTCTTTGGCCATTCTCAACCCTTGGTTGGCCGGAAAACACAGAAGAACTGAAATACTTCTATCCAACAGACGTATTGGTTACAGGTTACGATATTATCTTCTTCTGGGTTATTAGAATGATTTTCTCAGGCTATGAGCAGATGGGTGAAAAACCATTTAAGACCGTATTATTCCACGGACTCGTAAGAGATTCTCAGGGTAGAAAGATGAGTAAATCTTTAGGAAATGGTATTGACCCACTGGAAATTATTGAACAGTATGGAGCAGATGCCTTAAGACTTACCTTGATTACCGGTAATGCCCCTGGTAATGATATGCGTTTCTACAACGAAAGAGTAGAAGCAAGCCGTAATTTTGCTAATAAAGTATGGAATGCTTCCAGATTTATTATGATGAATATGGAAGGAAAAACCATTACAGATGAGGCAAAGGAGAACCTTGAACCAGTTGATAAATGGATTTTATCAAAACTCAATCGACTGGTAAAAGAAGTAACCGACAATATGGAAAGTTTTGAACTTGGTATTGCGGTTCAGAAAGTTTATGATTTTATTTGGGACGAATTCTGCGACTGGTACATTGAAATGGTAAAACCAAGACTTTACAATTCTGATAATGCTAAGAGTCAGAATGCAGCCCTTTGGACTTTAAAAACAGTTTTAATTGATGCCTTAAAACTTCTACATCCATATATGCCATTTGTTACAGAAGAAATTTTCTGCACTTTACAATCAGAAGAAGAATCCATTATGATTTCAAAATGGCCTGAATTTATGGAAGAAAGACAGTTTGAAAAGGAAGAAGCATCTATTGAAATCATCAAAGAAGCAGTACGTGGTATCAGAAATGTTCGTACAGAAATGAACGTTGCACCTAGCCGCAAAGCAGTGGTTTATGTGGTAAGTGATAAAGAAGATATCCTTTCTACTTTCGAAGAAGGAAAATTATTCTTTGCTTCCTTAGCCTATGCTTCAGAAGTCATCGTTCAGAAAGATAAAACCGGTATTGCCGACGATGCGGTATCCGTTGTAATTGCCAACGCAACCGTATATATCCCATTTGCAGAATTGGTAGATATTAGCCAGGAAATCGAACGTCTCACAAAAGAAGAAAAGAGATTACAGGGCGAATTAGCCAGAGTAAATGGAATGCTGAATAATGAGAAATTTATTTCCAAAGCTCCAGAAGCTAAAATTGCAGAAGAAAAGGCAAAATTAGAAAAATACACTCAAATGATGGAGCAGGTAAAAGAACGTTTAACACAGCTAAAAAAATAAAACAGTATTGGGGTGTGCGATAAATCGCACGCCCCATTTACAATGAAACTTTGCGGAGAATAGAACGTGAAAACAATCGAAACTTACGAAGAGGCAGTAGCATATCTGCTGGATATTCCGAAATTTACGAAGAAAAATACGATGGAAGATACCAAAGCCTTTCTGAAGGAATTAGAACTTCCACTTTCCCATAAAAAAATCGTTCATGTGGCAGGCACTAACGGAAAAGGTTCTGTCTGCTTTTACTTAAATAATTTGTTGAATGGTGCGAAAAAAAATACAGGACTTTTTACTTCTCCACATCTTGTGGATATACGTGAAAGGTTTCTTATGAATGGAAAAATGGTGTCAAAAGAGGCATTTTTTGAAGCTTTTTTGCTGGTTTATGATAAAGTCATGTCAAAATACGAAGACCCATTACACTCCTACCACCCGACCTTTTTCGAGTTTCTTTTCTTTATGGCTATGATATTATTTAGTAGGGAAGATATCGAATACATCATTTTGGAAACAGGGCTTGGAGGAATGCTGGATTCCACCAATGCTATTGATAAGAAAGAATTGACCATCATCACCCAGATTGGTTTAGACCATACAGAATATCTGGGAGATACCATAGAAAAAGTAACAAAGCAAAAAGCCGGTATTTTGAGAAAAGATACAAAAGTGCTGTATTTTGCGGATTATAAAGAGTTTTCGCAGGTGATAGAATACTGTGCCAATCAGATAGGTGCCGTTTTATGTCCTGTGAAAAAAAATCTTTGTAAAGAAATAAAGTTTCGTAATAAAAACATTGATTTTTCATATAATTCTAGGTATTATGATTATATTGCTATTACTGTGTCGGGAATTGCCACTTACCAGGTGGAAAATGTTTCTATGGCACTTTGTGCGTTGGAAACTTTGCTGACAGAAAAGGAAATGCCAACAGTCTCAAAAATTCAAGAAATTTTATTGCAGACGGTGTGGCAGGGAAGAATGGAAGAAGTGCTTCCAGACATTTTCATAGATGGAGCACATAATGAAAACGGAATTTGTGCTTTTTTAGAAAGTGTAAAGAAGGCACAGGGGACGAAGAAAAGTCTACTTTTTACAGTGGTTTCCGATAAGGACTATAAGACCATTATAGAAAAAATTGTAGACAGTCAGCTATTTGATGAAATTGTAATCACGAAACTAGATAACAGTAGAGCCTTAGATACGCAAGAGATTTTGCGTGAATTTGTGAAATGTGGAAGAAAAGAAATTGAAGTAATAGACAACGTGGAACACGCCTTTTCTACTATGGCAGATAGAAAAGCCATAGGAGAGCAGATTTTTGTGGCTGGTTCACTCTATTTGGTTGGAAGGATAAAAGAGATTATCGGGAGGAACCAAAATGATTAATTTTGAAGAGGAATTGAAAAAGTTTCATCCAAGTCTTGAAGTAGAGGACGCGGAAGATGCTATTTATAATCAGGATTTAACAGATATGGCAGATTTGTTAGTGAAAATGATGAAAGAAGCAGGATTAGACCAGGAAGAAGAATAAACCATCATATGCGAATGTGATATGGAGGATTGTATGATTTGTTACCATTGTGGCTGTAATTTAACTGCTCACAGTTTTTGCACAAATTGTGGTGCAGATGTAGGGCTATATAAGAAGATAATGGCAGTGTCTAATTTGTATTATAACGAAGGCCTGGAAAAAGCCGGAGTCAGAGATTTAAGTGGTGCCATTATAAGTTTGAGACAGAGTTTAAAATTTAATAAAAATAACATAGAAGCAAGAAATTTATTAGGACTTGTATATTTTGAGATGGGAGAAGTTGTTGCGGCATTAAGCGAGTGGGTTATTAGCAAAAATATGAAACCCAATAAAAATATTGCCGATGACTATATCAATATGGTTCAGAGTAATGCGACCAAATTGGATACAATTAACCAGACCATTAAAAAATATAATCAGGCACTTATCTACTGTCAGCAGGACAGTAAGGATATGGCGATTATCCAGCTAAAGAAGGTGTTATCTTTAAACCCGAAGTTTATAAGGGCACACCAGCTGTTAGCACTTTTGTATATTGATGCAGAAGAATGGGAAAAAGCGGAAAGAGAACTGAAGAAATGTTGTCTTATCGACACCAATAATACTTCTGTTTTACGATATAAAAAAGAAGTTGATAAAATGCTTCTTCCAGACGATAGTGCGAAAGCACCAAAGAATAAAAAAACAGTAGGCGATGTTATTCACTATCAGAGAGATAACGAAACTATTATTCAGCCAATCGGCTATAAGGAGCAAAAAGGAATTTCCTCTGTTATTAATATTATTATTGGTGTGGTAATCGGCATTGCAGTGGCTTGTTTCCTGATTTTGCCGGCTAGAATCAGTAATGCAAAGGCAGAACTTACAGAACAGTTTAAAGTAGTATCTGAGCAATCAGATGCCAAAAGTGCAACCATTACCGAATTAGAAGGAAAAGTATCCAGTCTTACAGAAGAAAATAACAATTTGCACGAACAGTTGGATATCTATGTTGGTACAGACGGAACTTTGCAGATTATGGACGATTTGTTAAGTGCAGCAAAACTGTATGTGGAAACACCAAATGAAGTAGAAATGATTGCAGAGTATTTGGACGCAGTAAACTTAGGAGTAGACATTAAGAGTACTTCCCAGGAATTCCAGGATTTATATAATCTCTTAATTGATAAAATCGGTGTTCAGGCATCAACGATTTATTATAATAAGGGTATGGAATTATACAACGAAGAAAATTATGACGACTCTATTACCTATTTTACCAGAGCCTATGAATACAATAATCAAAACGGAGAAGCTTTATATAATTTAGGCAATTCTTATCGATTAAATGAACAATCGGTAGAGGCTGTGGAGATTTACAAGCAGGTAGTTGCCGACTTCGCCGGAACAGAAAAAGCCCGTCGTTCACAGCAATACATTGATGAATTGACAGGTCAAGAAGAATAAGTAAATCATTAGAGTTTACAAAAGAGAACATATAACTGTATGTTCTCTTTTTTTATGTCAAAAAGAAGGGAGATTTCTATGGAAGAACAATTTTGCGTAATCGATAGCTGTTTAATGATTAAGATGCCTGAGGAAATTGACCATTATAAATCAGCTTACATATGTAAAAACGCAGACAAATTTATTTTACAAAAAGAGGTAAACCATATTGTGTTCGATTTTGAAGCCACTCGTTTTATGGATAGTTCTGGCATTGGTATCATTATGGGCAGATACAAAAAAATCGCACTTTTTGGCGGAAAAGTATTTATCGTTCATGCGGACAAGCAGATTAAAAGAATTTTGACGGTCTCAGGTATGAATAAAATTGTGGAAATAATGGAATAAGTGGGAGAAAAAGATGAACAACGAAATGAAAATGGAATTTGATGCAATATCTGAAAATGAAGGCTTTGCGAGAATGGCAGTAGCAGCCTTTGTGATGGGTTTAAATCCAACTTTAGAGGAGCTTTCCGATATTAAGACAGCCGTTTCTGAAGCGGTTACCAATGCAATTATTCATGGATACGGTAATTTGCAGGGGTATGAAAAAAATAAATATCAGTCTGCAAATGAAGAAATCAAAGATGGAAAGGTCTATATGAAATGCCGCATTGTAGGAGATGTTTTATTCATTGATATTATGGATAAAGGAGCAGGTATTCCTGATTTGGAAAAAGCGATGGAGCCTCTTTATACCACCAAACCGGAACTCGACCGGTCCGGAATGGGATTTGCATTTATGGAAGCTTTTATGGACGATTTGGAAGTGGAAAGCGAAGTTGGAAAAGGCACAAAAATACATATGATTAAGAAAATAGGGGCGACTCCTTGGGTGTATGAAGGAGAGTAGCCCTTCATGAAAAATAATGAACAATTATTATTACGAGCTAAAGAAGGAGATAAAAGTGCAAAGGATAGGCTAGTAGAAGAAAATTTAGGTCTGGTACATCATATTGTTAAACGATACATAGGGAGAGGCGTTGAAGCAGAAGATTTATTTCAAATAGGCAGTATTGGACTTTTGAAAGCGATTGAAAATTTTGATATGCAATACGGCGTACAGTTTTCCACCTATGCTGTGCCTATGATTCAAGGGGAAATCAAACGGTTTTTAAGAGATGATGGGATGATAAAAGTGAGCCGCAGCATCAAGGAAAATAGCTTTAAAATTAATAAAGTAATGAATTTATATTGGCAGGAATGTGGAAAAGAACCTACCATAGCAGAGCTTTGTGAAAAAACAGGACTTATGAAAGAAGATATTGTTATGGCAATGGAAGCCACCACAGAAGTGGAATCCATTTATAAAACAATGAGCGGACAAGACGGCAACGAACAATTTTTAGTAGACAAGCTAATTGGCGAAAAGGACGAAGGAGAAAAACTGGTGAATAAAGTTTTACTGGGACAATTATTAGATACCTTAAATGGTACGGAAAAAGAGCTCCTTACGATGCGTTATTATGAAGACAAGACCCAGACACAAGTGGCAGAAAAATTAGGCATTAGTCAGGTGCAAGTTAGCAGATTGGAAAAGAAGATATTAATGGGCCTACGAAAAGTCGCACGCCCATAGAAAAAGTGATTATATTAAGTTTAAACCAAGTGTAGAGGCATAGTCTTCGGCATAGGTAATAAAATTGTCGCACAAATCAGACGGAGTATGACAATCGGCACCTATCATAACAGGAATATTTGTTTTGGCAACTTCTTTCCAGAAAATATCTACCGGGTATGGAAAACGAATGCCATCAGAATATTCCTGTTTCCCACGCCTAAAACCGTTGGCATTTAGTTCTAAAGTAAAAGGCCCCTTTTCTGCTTTATCAACAAATAAAGAAATGGCTTTTTTACAATTTTCGTCCATACCATAATCACGAATGAACATTAAGTCCGGGTGGGCAATATATTTAAAATGGCCGGTTCCCATTCCTTCTATCATATGATTTACGTGGTCAATTAAGTAAGACGAAGGGATAGAAATATCATACAGGTTATAGCACTTTTTATCAGGGCCGATAAAAAAGTGTTGTCCCATAATCAGATACTCTATGCCATATTGGGAAAAGAGGAGTGGATAATAAGAGGCATAGGCATCGAAATATTCGATTTCTAATCCAATATGTATGTGAAGCTTATTTTTGTATTTTTCCTGCAAAGAGCTAGCTTCTTTTACATAGGTAGGGAGCGTATTAAATTCCATACGCATACCAAAGGGGTCTCCGGGAAATGGAGCATGCTCTGAAAAACCAAGGTCAGAAAAAGAGTTTTCACAGGCTTTTTTTATATAGTCTTCTAAATCACCATTGCCGTGACCACAGTAGTGAGAATGAGTGTGATAATTTGCTTTCATAATAGCCTCCTTAAGCTTGATAGGTTCTAAAAATATTTTCCTAAATAAACCATAATTTGTAAAGAAAAAACGCTTCGCTGGAAATAAATCCTGCGAAGCGAGTTTTGTTTTTTAGATTAATCAATCTTGAAAATACTTACGGAAATATCCAAATCCAAAGCGTTGTCTTGTAAATGTTTTACCGCATCGTTCAATTCTTCAACGGAATGCAACTGTCTTTCAACGCTCTTACTTAATTCGTTGGCTGCGGCTTCTGTTTCATTAGAAGTAGCAGAAATACTTTCAATGGCAAGCATTGTGTCATTTTTCGCTAATTCCATACCCTGAATGGATAAGTTAATGTTTTCAATATCAGAAGATAAGGTTGCAACATGATCCCTGATTTGAGAGAAAATGTTGATGGTAGAATTTAAGGAAGCTTCCTGCTGTTCTACGATTTCGCTGGCTTTACCAGCTGTTTTAATGGTATGAGCCATACGGCTTTGCAGAGCACCGACAATCTTACGAATTTCTCCGGCAGCTTCGTTAGAACGTTCCGCGAATTTACGAATATTGTCTGCTACCACTGCGAAACCACGACCAGCGTCACCGGCTCTGGCTGCTTCAATAGAAGCATTTAGAGAAAGCAGGTCTGTTTCTTCTGCAATATCTTCGATAGTGGCGATGATTTCATTAATGGAAAGAGCATCTTGATTTAATACATTAATTTCTTCAATAATTTCTTTTGTAACATTTGTTGTATCATTTACGTGTGAGCTTAAGTCTGTAACAATAACCATACCGTCGTTAACAGCAGATTGTGTAGTAGAAGTAATGTTGTCGATTTCAGATGCATTCCTTTGTACTACATTAATCTTCGTAGCCAGGTCTGACATTTGGTTCAAACAGCTTTCAGTATCAGAAGACTGCTGAGAAATACCATCATCAATATAGCCAACGGCTTCGGTAATGTTTTTCGTAACATCAAATAACAATTTTGCATTGTCACCAACTGTTCCGGCTGATTCAGAAAGAGTACCACTTACGTGAGTCATCTTCTTAATCAGGTTTTTCATACTGACAATCATATTGGTTAAGTTAAAGGACAGGGCCTTAAATTCATCTTTTCTATTCAAATTGAGAGTGCTTGTTAAATCACCGCTTGAGGTCTGTTTTAATGTTTTATTTACTAAAAGGATTGCTTTTGCAATGTTATTTGCGATTAAGTTACCAAGTAACAGGGCAAAAACAGCACAAATACAAATCGCTACAACCAAGTAAATTCTAATGGTTTTTACACCAGACAAAATGTTGTCTCTTGGTACCAAAGCACAAACCATACCGCCTGTGGATTCTACTGGTGTATATACATAAGAATAATTTGTTCCATCATAGTCAAGGTCTTTTGAACCAGATTCTGCACTTTCCAAAGCTGCCTGATAGAAGTCTTTGTCATAGAAAGTAAATTCTTCGTTACCACGTGTGGTTTCACTACCGTCTGTATTAATCAAACCTACGATACTTCCATCACCAAAATTAGAATTGGTTAAGATATCTGCAATATATTCTGTTTTAATATCCACGATAATGTAACCTGCAGGTTTATTAAAACGGTCAGTAAATGGCATAACACCGGAAATAGCGTAATCACTGGTTTCGTATCCAAGCACTTCGTCCATTTCAGGGTGAGAACCAATCCAAGTTACTTTAGCATCAGATTCAGCCACAATTTTTCCGGCATCAGAATTTACAAATGCATCGTAAGCTTCAGCAGATAATACACCCTTAGAAGAAGCGGTATCAAAACCATCTCCGATAACCGTGATGTAGGCTACCAAATAATCTGCCGTGGACTCGTTGGAAACGATAACCTTCGCATCGTTTGCCATAGTAGTTGTAGCACCGAGACTATAAGCATTGATAACAGTGTCGTTAATACTTAAACGGGTTGCAATCAATGATGCAGCTTCAAAACCAGACTCGAAATACTCATTCAAAGTAGTCAGAGTGGTATAGGTAGAAGTTTCACTATTACTAATCAATGTGTTACTACATCTGCTGTAAATTAAAACGCCTGTGAAAATAAACAGAATAATCGGAACCAAGAAAGCAATAAAAAGTTTTACCTTAATTGAATTTAAAAAGTTCACTTTATCATTGGTAATTGGTTCAGCCTCCTGTGGAGCTTTCAGCCTATCAATTCCAGGAATTTTATTGATAATGGCTTTTACCTTTGCTAAAAATGCTCCCTTTTCTTTTGGAGCTTTTACCTTAGGGGTTTTTACCTTAGGAGCTTTCTCTTTAGCTGCCTTTGGTACTTTTTCTTTAACAGGTTTTTCTTTTTTGGGTTTTTCACCGGCTGTTTCTTTTGCCGCTGCCTTGGCTTCTTTTGCAGCCTGCTTGCTAGCTTGTTTTGCAGCCTTTTGGAGAGCTTTTTCCTCTTTGGATAATTGAATCTTAAGCTCTTTCGGGGCTTTTTCTTTCAAAGGCTTATTTTGCATAGCCTTTTCTTCCTTGTTTAGCATATTAGACCCTCTCTCTCATTATATACTCTTTAATTTGTATAAATTTGTCATATGTAAAAAATGGCATATGTATCAAATTTCCCATACAGATAATAATATTCTACAATGAAACTACAAAAAAATCCATTCTTTTTAGGAAAAAAACACAAAAAAAATACACAAAAAAACAACGGAATTTCCAGTGAAATGACTATGGAAAAAAGATAAATTGTGTTATACTGGGAAAAGAGATCGTTTATAAGGAGAATCATATGAAAAAAAGAGTATTTGCTTGCGTATTATTGACGTTAAGTTTCTATATATTTACCGCCTGTGGCGAAAAAAATGAATTTGTAGCCCAGGGGATGAAGTCTGTGGAAAGTAATCAGTATACAGAAGCTATTGCTTCGTTTGAAATGGCAATGGAAAAAGGGGAAGATTTACGCCTTGTATACAGAGGGCTGGGTATCTCTTATATGGGACTTGCCAGATATGACGAAGCCATTGAGTCTTTTTTACTGTCCTTAGATAATAGTAGTGGTGTGCCGGATTCTATGGACTATGATGTGAACTATTATTTGGCAGCAGCTTATTATAAAAATGGCCAGATGAAAGAAAGCGAAAGTACATACGATGCAATTATTGACTTAGATAGTCGAGATGCCATTGCCTATGAACTTCGGGGGAAAGTTCGTTTAGAGATGGGGAGATATGAAGAGGCTATGGAGGATTTCGACAGAGCTATAGAATTAGAACCAAAAGACTATGATATGTTGTTAGAAATTTATAGTGTTTTAGATAAAGAAGGTTATGCAGAAGCAGGAAAAGGATATTTGGATACCGCCTTGGAAGAAGGGAAAAAGAGTATGACAGACACCCAAAAGGGAATGGTTTATTATTATATGGGTGAATATGAAACTGCAAGACAAACTTTGGAAAAAGCGAAAAATACAGGAAAGCAGGCAATTACCTATTTAGGTATGACCTATGAAAAATTAGGGGATTACAACTATGCGTGTAGTTTATACAACAACTATCTTCTGACAGAAGAAGATGCAACTTTATACAACCAGCTTGGTATGTGCAAACTACAAATGGAGGAATATGAAGAAGCCCTGGCGGCTTTCCAGACAGGTATGCAGCTGGAAAATTGTCCGTGCCTTCAAAGTCTTAAATTTAATGAAATTGTTGCCTATGAGTACTTAGGCGAATTTCAGAAAGCAGCCATATTAATGGATAGTTATATGTTGACTTACCCGGACGATGAAGATGCGAAAAGAGAGCAGGAATTCTTAAAAACCAGATAATTTAGAAATAAGAAAATAAAGAAAACAGAGAGTCCCACCCGGTATTATCCGAGTGGGACAATTTAAACGACTAAAGTGGTTAACATACAATATCTTGTGCTATTTGATGAAAAAATGGGTTTATCTTGTGCCTTCTCGTTGACTTACTATGGGGAAAATGATAGAATGTCTCTGATGGTGGGATTTTTTCCTGTCCAGTTGTGTTACATAGATATATATGTCAGGGAAAATTGTGAGAAAGAAGTGCGAGGGTATTATGTTTCAGGTAATCAAAAGAGAAGGAGAAGTTACGGATTTTACATTAACGAAGATAAGTGACGCGATTATTAAGGCATTTCATGCAACGGATGTGCAATATAATAATGATGTAGTAGATTTATTATCGCTTCGTGTGACGGCCGATTTTCAGAGCAAGGTAAAAGATGGCACAGTTCACGTGGAAGATATTCAGGATAGTGTAGAAAAGGTATTAGGTCAGGCTGGCTACGAAGAAGCTGCAAAAGCTTTTATTTTATATCGTAAACAGCGTGAGAAGATGCGTACGATGAAATCCACAATTTTGGATTATAAAGATGTGGTAAATAGTTATGTAAAAGTAGAAGATTGGCGTGTGAAAGAAAATTCCACTGTTACCTATTCAGTAGGCGGGCTTATCTTAAGTAATTCAGGGGCAGTTACAGCAAATTACTGGTTATCGGAAATTTATGATGAAGAAATCGCCCAGGCCCATAGAAATGCAGATATTCATATTCACGATTTATCTATGTTGACAGGTTATTGTGCTGGTTGGTCGTTAAAACAGTTGATTCAGGAAGGACTTGGTGGAATTACCGGTAAGATTACTTCGGCACCGGCAAAGCATTTGTCTGTGCTTTGCAATCAGATGGTAAACTTCCTTGGCATTATGCAGAATGAATGGGCAGGAGCACAGGCATTTTCTTCCTTTGACACCTACCTTGCACCATTTGTTAAAGTAGATAATTTATCTTATAAAGAAGTAAAAAAATGTATTGAAGCCTTTATTTACGGCGTAAATACACCTTCCAGATGGGGAACACAGGCACCATTTTCCAACATTACACTGGACTGGACAGTTCCAAGCGATTTAGCAGAACTTCCGGCGATTGTAGGCGGCAAGGAAATGGACTTTAAATATAAAGATTGTAAAAAAGAAATGGATATGGTTAACAAGGCGTTTATCGAAACGATGATTGAAGGAGATTCCAACGGCAGAGGTTTCCAATATCCAATTCCAACCTATTCTATTACCAGAGATTTTGACTGGTCAGATACAGAAAACAATCGATTATTATTCGAAATGACAGCGAAATATGGTACGCCATATTTTTCAAATTATGTAAACTCAGATATGGAACCAAGTGATGTTCGTTCTATGTGCTGTCGTCTTCGTCTTGACCTTAGAGAATTGCGTAAAAAATCCGGCGGTTTCTTTGGCTCTGGCGAAAGTACAGGTAGTGTGGGCGTTGTAACAATTAATATGCCGCGTATTGCCTATTTGTCAGCTAATAAGGATGATTTTTACAAGCGTCTGAATCATATGATGGATATTGCTGCAAGAAGTTTGAAAATTAAACGTGGTGTTATTTCTAAACTTTTGGACGAAGGCTTGTATCCGTATACCAAACGTTATTTAGGCTCTTTTGACAATCATTTTTCAACTATCGGATTAATTGGTATGAATGAGGTTGGTTTAAATGCCAACTGGCTTCGTGCAGATTTAACCGATGAAAGAACACAGGAATTTACAAAAGAAGTATTAAATCATATGAGAAACCGTCTTTCCGATTACCAGGAACAGTATGGCGATTTATACAACCTGGAAGCTACTCCGGCAGAAAGTACAACTTACCGATTAGCAAAACATGATAAAAAGAAATGGCCTGCAATTAAAACTGCTGGAAATATGGGAGATACTCCATATTATACCAATTCGTCACACTTGCCAGTGGACTATACGGCAGATATTTTCGATGCTTTGGATATTCAGGATGAATTGCAGACATTATATACATCAGGAACGGTATTCCACGCCTTCCTAGGTGAAAAATTACCGGACTGGCAGGCAGCTGCAAAACTGGTTAGAACGATTGCAGAAAACTACCGCCTTCCATATTATACACTGTCACCAACCTATTCTATTTGTAAAGAACACGGCTATTTGGCAGGAGAGCAGAAGGTATGTCCACATTGTGGTAAAGTAACCGAAGTATATAGCCGAATTACCGGTTATTACAGACCTGTTCAGAATTGGAATGATGGCAAATTGCAGGAATATAAAAACAGAACGGAATACGATATTGATAATTCTGTTATGAAGCATTCCAAAGTGGTAGTTACTGTTTCAGAGAAGGGCGGAGAAAAAGATGTCAAAATCGAGACTCCTAACGAAATGAAATATCTGTTTACTACCAAAACTTGTCCGAATTGTAGTATGGCAAAAGAGCTTTTGAAAGATACTGCTTATGTGCTAATTGATGCAGAAGAAAATATGGAATTATCGAGAAAATATGGAGTAATGCAAGCTCCAACTCTTGTAGTAGTAAACGGCGATGTTACGAAAAAATATGTAAATTTATCTAACATTACTAAATATGTGGAAATGTCTAAAGCGTAAAATGAATGTGCCCTTATAAAAGAAAAAGGCGATTGACCAGATGAGTCAACGCCTTTCTTTGAAAAAGTGATATTTAAAGGAGTCATATGGAACCTAGTAAAAGTAAGAGACCTACCAAAAATAAGAAAAATTATATTTTTACGAACAAAACCATATCTCAAAAGGCGATTATGTCAGTCATATTGGGAGTAATTGGAATTGCGTCCCTTGTCATTGCTATTATTTTTACTTATGCAAGAGAGGGTGTTGCCACCATCGAATATGGAACAGTAGCACTTTTGAGTCTTTTTTATGGTTTTGCCGGGTTGATTCTTTCCATTGTTTCAAAAAGAGAACCGGATAAGTACTATTTTTTCTCCTATTTGGGAATGGTACTTAATATAGTGGTTATTGGAATGGTTAGTTTTATTTTATATGCAGGAGCTTATGGTTTATGATAGAAGAAAGATTTGAACTGGTAACACAGCGATTAGATGCTCTTTCACTTTCCGAGGAAGTGGAGGAAAGATATGTTCCATATTTCGAAGAAGTATTTGGTTTTGTAAAAAAAGTACGAAAGACTTATGAATTTGTAAAAAGTGGCAAGATAAAAGAAGCTTCTTTGGAAGTGCTGAAAGAAAAAAATGTAGCATTGTTTCAAGAGATTTTTCCGGAAAATTATCAGAATTCCTATTTTAACCCGGAATATAGTGTGAAATGCTTTGGTGAAGAGATGGGGAAATTTTTATCTTTTCTGGCAGCAGAAATGCGTTCCTTAATTGGATTTGCCTATGAAGAAGATAAAGAATCTATGTTGATTCGATTGGAATTATTATTAGAAGTATATACTTCCTTTGTGGAAGCAAAAGAAGATGCAAAAGAGCCAGATATGGCACTGCTGTCAGAAAATGCGTACTGGTTTTTGAGCGATTATGCGAAAAGAGAAGGCAGAGAAGTCATTTTAAACCAAATTGACCCTGGTAGAGATTTTGCTAAAAAAATCATTATGGACTCTGACTTAGAAGACCTTCGATATTTGTACTTTTATGGAGAATATATAGGAAAAAATGAGATAGAGGAAGCAAAACATTTGCTGACTTTAAGCGAGGAAGAAATTCAGAAAATTGCGGATACTTACACAGAAGGCTATCGCATTGGTTTTGAAGTTACCAGCAAAGATATTACGAAGAAAAAAACTGTCAACATCCGTTATCATATTGGCTTTGAGAGAGTGGTAAAAAAGGCCATAGAGAATTTTAGAAAAATTGGTCTGGAACCAACTATTTTCAGAGCTGGACAAAGCGTGCTTCGTGGCAGAGATGTGTTTAAAGTGGGATTTTTTGGAACGAACCCAAACAAACAGTTTGATTTTGACCATAAAGAAGATTTGGCGTTATTTTTAGATAAAATGTTTATTACCAGACGCCTTGAGGGGCTTAAGGAAAATTACGAAGAAAATAAAGAACTGGCAGCTGTTTTTGGTGGTCCGGCGGTAATAGAAGTTTTTGGAGAAAAGGAATTTGAACCGGTAAGTAAGTCTCAAAATCCAAAATTCAGTGAGGCACAGCAGAAACTTTGCGTAGAGTATGCAGCAAAAAGTGGCGAAATTGTGAACCAATATATTAAAGGTGATGAAAGAAGCTTTACGATTATTGCTTTTCCGGTACCGGAAATTAGTGATAAATATGAAGAAATTTTTGATGAAATCGTCAAAATTAACACCCTGGATTATGCGAAATATCAGAGAATTCAGCAAAAGTTAATCGATACTTTGGACAGAGCAAAAAAAGTGCATATTGTTGGAAAAAACGGCAATAAAACAGATTTGTATGTGGCACTTCGGGATATGAAAAATCCAGAAAAAGAGACCAATTTCGAAAATTGCGTGGCAGACGTAAATATTCCGGTAGGAGAGGTGTTTACTTCGCCAAAACTTTTAGGAACAGAAGGAATTTTACACGTAAAACACGTTTTTTTGAATGCATATGAATTTAAGGACTTGGAAGTTTCCTTCCAAGATGGTATGATAGTAGGGTATGGTTGTGCTAATTTTGACACTGAGGCAGAGAATTTGAAGTATATTAAAGACAATGTTCTATTTCATCACAATACTTTGCCTATGGGTGAATTTGCGATTGGTACGAATACAACTGCATATGTGGCCTGTGAGAAATATGGCATTGGAGACAAATTGCCAATCTTAATTGCAGAGAAAATGGGGCCACATTTTGCCGTGGGGGATACCTGTTATTCACATTGCGAGGATTTAAAAGTATATAATCCTGATGGAAAGGAAATTGTTGCTAAAGAAAACAGCATTTCCCAAAAAAGAACAGAAAATCCTCAGGAGGCATACTTTAATTGTCATACGGATATCACGATTCCGTACGATGAATTAGAATTGATTGAGATTATCACAGCAGATAATCAAACAGAGAACATTATTGTAGACGGTAGATTTGTTCTTAGCGGAACAGAAGAATTAAACGAGCCGTTTATGTAAAAATAGGAGGAAGATACAATGGCACAAGTAGGTATTGTAATGGGTAGCGATTCAGATATGCCAGTTATGGCAAAAGCTGCCGACATTTTGGAGGAGTTAGGAATTTCTTATGAAATGACCATCATTTCTGCACACAGAGAACCGGATATTTTCTTTGAATATGCAAAAAGTGCAGAAGAAAAGGGATTTAAAGTCATTATTGCAGGTGCCGGAATGGCAGCACATTTACCAGGTATGTGTGCAGCAATTTTTCCAATGCCGGTTATTGGTATTCCAATGCATACAACATCACTGGGCGGTAGAGATTCTTTATATTCAATCGTACAGATGCCATCAGGAATCCCTGTTGCTACAGTAGCAATTAATGGTGGGGCTAATGCAGGGTTGCTGGCTGCAAAAATTTTGGCCACAAGCGATAGCGAATTACTAGCAAAATTAAAAGCATACAGTGAAAAAATGAAAACAGAAGTGCAGAAAAAGGACGCAAAATTACAGGAATGCGGCTACAAAAACTACACAAAATAAGTTTTCAGTAATTATAAAACAGATAAAACACAAAGTAGGAGAAACAAAATGGGAATGGATTATAAGACAGCCGGTGTAGACATTGAAGCCGGATACAAATCAGTAGAATTGATGAAAGAATATGTAAAAGGAACAATGAGACCAGAAGTACTTGGTGGACTTGGCGGATTTTCAGGAGCTTTTTCTTTAAATGCTATCAAAAATATGGAAAACCCAATTCTTTTATCAGGAACTGATGGTTGTGGCACAAAAGTAAAACTTGCTTTTGTTATGGATAAGCATGATACGATTGGTATTGATGCCGTAGCTATGTGCGTTAACGATGTTGTATGTGCAGGTGGTGAACCATTATTTTTCTTGGATTATATTGCATGTGGTAAAAACTATCCTGAAAAAATCGCAACTATCGTAAAAGGCGTAGCAGAAGGCTGTAAAATGTCAGAAGCGGCTTTAGTAGGTGGTGAAACAGCAGAACACCCAGGACTTATGCCAGAGGACGAATACGATTTGGCAGGTTTTGCAGTAGGCGTTGTGGATGAAAAAGATTTAATTACAGGTGCAGATATTAAGGATGGAGATGTTTTAATTGGTATCGCAAGTAGTGGTGTGCATAGCAATGGATTTTCTCTTGTAAGAAAGGTGTTTGAAATTACAAAAGAAAGTCTTGATACATATTATGAAGAACTCGGTACAACTTTAGGAGAAGCTTTAATTGCTCCTACTAAGATTTATGTAAAAGCCTTAAAGAGCATCAAAAATGCAGGTGTTAAAATCAAAGGTTGTAGCCATATTACTGGTGGTGGTTTCTATGAAAATATTCCAAGAATGCTTCCAGAAGGTATTTGTGCAGTGGTAGAAAAAGACAGTTATGAAGTATTACCTATTTTCAAATTATTGCAGAAAACAGGTAATATCGAAGATAAGATGATGTATAATACATTTAATATGGGTCTTGGTATGGTACTTGCAGTTGCAAAAGAAGATGTTGACACTGTTATGGAAGCCATTAAAGCTGCCGGTGAAACACCATATGTGGTAGGTCACTGTGAAAACGGTGAAAAAGGAGTACGCTTATGTTAAGAATTCTTGCTTGTGTATCCGGTGGTGGTACAAACTTACAGGCATTAATTGACAGAATAGAAGATGGCACAATAAAGGGTGCACAGATTGTGAAAGTTATCAGCAATAACGAAGGAGTTTATGCTTTGGAAAGAGCCAAAAAGCATGGCATCGAAGGACAAGTTGTGTCCCCAAAAGCTTTTGAAAAAAGACAGGATTTTAATGATGCTTTACTTCGTGCAGTAGAGGAAGCAGAACCTGATTTAATCGTTCTTGCTGGATTTTTAGTAGTAATTCCACCAAAGATGATTGAAAAATATAGTGGAAAAATCATCAACATTCACCCATCACTAATTCCTGCTTTTTGTGGCACAGGTTACTATGGCTTGAAAGTGCACGAAGCAGCCCTGGAACGTGGTGTGAAAGTAACAGGTGCAACCGTTCACTATGTGGACGAAGGCACAGACACTGGTCCAATCATTTTGCAAAAAGCCGTAGAAGTATTAGAAGGCGATACTCCAAAAGTATTACAGCAAAGAGTTATGGAACAGGCAGAATGGATTATTTTGCCAAAAGCTGTGCAAATGATTGCAGATAAACACAATGCAAAGTAAAACCTTATCTACAAAGTAGCTTTGCATCTATAAAATAAATTGAGATAGCCATTGGAGGATAAAATGAAAGTTTTAATCGTAGGAAGCGGCGGTAGAGAACACGCAATCGCGACAAGTGTAGCGAAAAGCGAAAAGGTGAGCAAAATTTATTGTGCTCCGGGAAATGCAGGAATTGGGCAGATTGCAGAATGTGTTCCAATCGGTGCGATGGAATTTGATAGAATTGTTGCATTTGCAAAAGAAAAAGAAATCGATTTAACTATCGTAGGAATGGACGACCCATTGGTTGGTGGTTTAATTGACGAATTGGAAAAAGCAGGTCTTCGTGCCTTTGGTCCAAGAAAAAATGCGGCAATTTTGGAAGGAAGCAAAGCCTTTTCTAAGGATTTAATGAAAAAATACAATATTCCAACAGCAGCTTATGAGAACTTTGAGACTCCGGAGGAAGCACTGTTATATTTGGAAACAGCAAAATATCCAATCGTTTTAAAGGCAGATGGATTAGCACTTGGTAAAGGTGTGTTGATTTGTAATAGTCACGAAGAAGCCATTGAAGGTGTGCAATCAATTATGTGTGATAAAAAATTCGGAACTGCTGGCAATAAAATGGTAGTAGAAGAATTTATGACAGGTAGAGAAGTATCGGTACTTTCTTTTGTAGATGGCAAAACTATTAAAACAATGACATCAGCTCAGGACCATAAGAGAGCAGGAGATGGCGATACTGGACTGAATACAGGTGGTATGGGAACTTTCTCACCAAGTCCATTCTATACAAAAGAAGTAGATGAATTTTGTAAAAAATACATTTATCAGCAGACGGTTGATGCTATGGCAAAAGAAGGTCGAGAATTTAAAGGAATTATTTTCTTTGGACTTATGTTAACTAGTGAAGGACCAAAAGTATTGGAATATAATGCAAGATTTGGTGACCCGGAAGCTCAGGTAGTATTACCAAGACTGAAAAATGATATAATTGATGTTATCAATGCTTGTATTGACGGAACTTTGGATGAAATAGATTTACAGTTTGAAGATAATGCGGCGGTATGCGTAGTATTAGCGTCTAAAGGATATCCGGTTTCTTATGAAAAAGGATTTTTAATCAAAGGACTTGATAACTTTGAAAATAAAGATGGTTACTATTGTTTCCACGCAGGAACGAAGAAAACAGACCAAGGTTTTGTGACAAACGGCGGTAGAGTTTTGGGAATCACTGCAACCGGAAAAGATTTGCAGGAAGCAAGAAAAAATGCATATGAAGCTACAAAATGGGTAGAATTCGATAACAAGTATATGCGTAATGATATTGGAAAAGCAATAGATGAAGCCTAAGGAGAAGGTTACAAGAAGATGAAAAGAATTTTTAAGAAAACCTACATTGTATTGGGAATGATTTTAAGTGCGTTTATCTGGTTGCAGATGGGTACAGACAGCTTTGCATTTACCAGAACCACAGGAAGTGTTACAGGAAGCTCTGTAAAGGTAAGAGAATCTGCTTCTACGAATGCAGATGTTGTAGCAAGTGTAAAAGCAGGCGATGTAGTAGATGTAACAGATGAGGTAAGTGCAGCCGATGGCTCTGTATGGTATAAAATTGTAGTAAAAGCAAATGAATATGGATATATTCGTTCAGATTTTGTTACATTATCTAATAGTAGTCAATCTACCAATCAGACAACCACAAATCAGACGACTACACAGAATACGACGACCCAGAATACTACAACTCAGGTAGAACCTTCCGTAGTGACTCCGATGGAAGCACAAAATGGACATACAAACACCAGCAATGTAAAAGTACGTCAGCAGGCGTCTACAAGTAGTAGTGAATTAGACAGAATCAATGAAGATGTTGTTTTCAGTATTACCGGTAGTGCCACAGGTTCAGATAATAAAGTTTGGTATCAGGTTACTTACATTGATAATGGAAAAAGTATCACAGGGTTTATTCGTTCGGATTTAGTCGAAATTATGGCAGAAGAAATTCAGGAAGAAGAAACGGAACAGATAGAAGAAATTGTGGACGAAGATGTAACAGAAGATATAGATTCCAATGTTCCAGCTCCAAGCGTTGAGTATGAAGCGGTTTATACGACGGACGAAACAGGTGCTTACATCTGGTATTTATATGACAGAACAGCAGGTCAAAGATATAAAATTGAACAGTTGTTACAGGTAGGTACAGATACCCAGACGGAATTAGAAGAATTATCTAGTGCAAACTTTGGCCTAAAAATTAGTCTTATCGTTACTATTTGTATTCTTTTGATGGGAATTGTAGCAGTTGTGTTCTATTTCCTTAAGATGCGAGATGATGATGATGAACCGGAACCAGTTGTATATAGAAAAAGAAGTATGCCAAGTGCTTCCCAGACAGATGTAAGAAGAAATACTACGACTCAGAGAACTGTTTCTTCGGGAACTCAAAAAACTGGAACAACAGCAACACAAAGAGTAAGTTCACAAGGCTCACAAGGTGTGAGAACGCAGAGTACTCAGGGAGCAAGAACCCAAGGAACTCAAGAGGCAAGAACTCAAAATGCTCAAAGTGTACGACCAAAGACAAGCAACGTAACTCGTAGTCAGAATCCACAGGGTGCAGCTTCTGGAACACCGGTAGCAAGACCAAGTGTAAATCCTGAGAAACAGAAAACGTCATGGAAAGCAAAAAACTTTTTAGAAGACAATGATGAATTTGAATTCGGATTCTTGGATTTTGATGAAGATGATGAATAAATTACAAAAGACGGTGTTTTACACCGTCTTTGTTTACATTTTTTTGGAGGTATTGACTTATGAAGTCGAATTACACTGAAAAAGCAAAAGTAGCATTACAATTAGCCGAAAAAGCAGCAAGAAAGTTCCACCAAAGTTATGTGGGGACTGAACACCTGCTCATAGGACTTTTACAGGAAAATACAGCCATTGCTTCCATAATTTTGCAAGAAAATGGTGTTACTTATCCGAAAATAAAGGAAATGGTACAGGAATTGATTGCACCGGGAAATACCTCGGTTGCTGTAAAAGAAAGAGATGGTTATTCCCCAAAAGCACAGAAGGTTCTGGAAGAAGCGAAGATTCAAGCGGAACGATTTGGATATGATAAAATCGGAACAGAACATCTTTTGCTAGGCCTGATTAAAGAAGGAGACAATGTGGCAGTACGACTTTTGAACACAATGGGCGTGTCTTGCCAGAAGGTTTATGTAGATGTTTTAATTGCAATGGGAGAAGATGGGACGCTTTATAAGTCCGATTTAACTAAGCCAAAAAGTAAAGGAAAACCAAAATCGATTCTTGACCAATATAGTCGTGACTTAACAAAACTTGCCAGAGAAGGTAAATTGGACCCGGTTGTAGGCAGGGAAGATGAGATTAAAAGAGTGATACAGATTTTAAGCCGAAGAACTAAAAACAATCCTTGTCTTTTAGGTGAGCCGGGTGTTGGTAAAACCGCTATTGTGGAAGGACTTGCCAGTAAAATTGTCAAGGGCGAAGTGCCGGAAACTGTTCGTGGAAAGAGAGTCCTATCCATAGATTTATCTGCTATTTTGGCAGGAACAAAATATCGTGGTGAATTTGAAGACCGTTTGCGTAAAATTTTAGACGAAATTTTTGCTCAGGGAAATATCATCATATTTGTAGATGAAATTCATACGATTATCGGTGCAGGTGATGCAGAGGGCGGTGTAGATGCTTCCAATATCTTGAAACCGGCTATGGCAAGAGGCGAGATTCAGATGATAGGTGCTACCACCTTGACGGAATATCGTAAATATGTAGAAAGAGACGCGGCTTTAGAAAGAAGATTGCAACCGGTTCACGTAGAAGAACCAACCAGAGAGGAAGCGTTGGAAATCTTAAAAGGTGTTGTAAAAAAATACGAAGAACACCATAATGTGACGATTAGTGATGAGGCAGTGAGAGCGGCGGTAGATTTATCCATTCGCTATATTCACGAAAGACATTTACCGGACAAAGCCATTGATTTAATAGATGAGGCAGCAGCTTCCATCAAATTGTATTCTGACAAAGAAACTGCCAAAATGGAAGACCTCTATGAAGAAGTGAAAGCTCTAGAAAGAAGCCTGGAAGAAGCTTTGGTAAATCAAGATATGGAACAGGCAAGCATATTGCATACGGAGCTAAAGAAAAGTAATTTGAAATATGAAAAAACTCAGAAGGCATATCGGAAGGAAGATGCCAAGCGAGCTGTGGTGCAGGAAAGCGATATTGAAAGAATTGTATCTATCTGGACCAAAGTACCAGTAACAAAACTTGCTCAAAAAGAAAGTGAAAAACTTTTAAAGTTAGAAAAAATCTTGCACGAAAGAGTAATAGGGCAAGAGGAAGCAGTTGTGGCAGTATCCAAAGCAGTAAGACGAGGAAGGGTGGGATTAAAAGACCCTAATAGACCAATCGGGTCATTTTTATTCCTTGGACCTACCGGCGTTGGAAAAACAGAATTATCTAAAGCCCTTGCGGAAGCGATGTTTGATTCAGAAGACTCTATTATTCGCGTAGATATGTCAGAATATATGGAAGGACATTCTGTTTCCAAATTGATTGGTTCGCCACCAGGATATGTAGGATTTGAAGACGGAGGTCAATTAAGCGAAAAAGTTCGGAAAAATCCTTATTCCGTAGTTTTATTTGATGAAATAGAAAAAGCTCACCCAGATGTTTTTAACATTTTATTGCAGGTGTTAGATGATGGTCATTTGACAGACTCAAAAGGCAGAAAAATAAGCTTTAAGAACACCATTTTGATAATGACCTCTAATGTTGGTGCAAAACGTATTGTAGAGCCAAAGAATTTAGGCTTCCAAACACAGCAAAATGATGAAAAAGATTATGAAAAAATGAAACAAAATGTTATGGAAGAAGTAAAAAGGGTATTTCGACCTGAATTTATCAACCGTATCGATGAAATTATGGTATTCCATACCTTAAATCATCAGAATATGTTGGAAATTGTGGCCCTTCTTACTAAGAGTTTGGCAAAACGTTGTCAAGAACAATTAGATATTCAGTTATCTTTCACAAAAGCTGTTAAAGAATATCTGGTTGAAAAATATGCTGATTCCAAAATGGGTGCAAGACCTTTAAAAAGAGGAATCCAGTCAGCAATCGAAGATGCACTGGCGGAGGAAATGCTTCAGGGAAAAGTGGTTTCCGGCAATAAAGTGACTGTTACAGTCAAAAATGATAAGGTGACATTTCTTGCCAAAGAAGTATAGAAAACGACAGATTTTACTGGAAGATTTTATAAAAATATATTATACTGATAAAGAAAACATATGTTTTTTGGAGGACATAAGATATGGCAATCGTAGAACAGTTAATTCGTTCTGAAAGTAATGGTACTCTCAGTTTTGGTAATTATCAGTTACCAGAAAAAGCAAAAGTAGAAGACTTTCCTTATGAAAACGCTTCTTATAAAGTAAAAACTTTTGCAGGAATGACTAAATTGGAAAAAGATGGTGCGTTTGTATATGAATCTGTACCGGGAACAAGCGTAAATGAATTTCATATGTGCGAAGATGGCGTGGACTTTACTGTATCCGGTAAAGAAGATGCACAGTTGACCGTAGGAGTTTTGGAAGATTCCACATACACTGTATTTGTAAATGGCGAAAATGTTGGTGAGATGAAGACAAATATGAGTGGTAAATTGAGTATCAGTGTAGAACTGGGCGAAGGAACGGAAGTATCTGTTAAAATAACAAAATAAATATGTAGCAAATGCCTTTTTACTATTTTCCGAGTAGAAAGGCATTTTTCTCTATGGATATAAAAAGGAGAATCTATGGCAAAAGGAACAAATACTGTATTTTTTTGTACGGAATGTGGTTATGAATCATCTAAGTGGTTGGGACAATGTCCCGGGTGTAAAAGCTGGAATACGTTGGTAGAAGAACCGAAGGAAAGTGCCGCAAGAAATAGAAAGGTAAAATCTCAGATAAACTTTGGAAAATCGTTGGAAAACAAACCTTTAGAGCTATGCAAGGTATCTATGGAAGAAACCAGCCGTATTTCTACCGGAATGGATGAGCTGGATAGAGTACTTGGCGGCGGAATTGTAACAGGCTCTCTTACCTTAGTAGGTGGTGACCCTGGAATTGGTAAATCCACACTGCTACTACAAGTATGCAAAAATCTTTCAGATAAAGGACAAAAAGTTTTATATGTTTCCGGCGAAGAATCGATGAAGCAGATAAAAATAAGGGGCGACCGAATTGGTCAATTTTCGGAAAATCTGTTGATTCTCTGTGAAACAAACTTGCAGGCAATCGAAGAACAAATACAGAAAGTAAGCCCTGCTGTGGTTATAATTGATTCTATTCAGACAATGTATAATGAAGAAATCACAGCAGCTCCAGGAAGCGTTTCCCAAGTAAGAGAATCCACCGGGGTCCTTTTACAACTGGCAAAGGGAATGAATGTTTCCATTTTTGTTGTGGGGCATGTAACTAAAGAAGGAACAGTGGCAGGGCCAAGAGTGTTAGAACATATGGTGGATACGGTGCTGTATTTTGAAGGAGACAGACACGCTTCTTACCGTATTTTGCGTGGGGTGAAAAATCGATTTGGTTCTACCAATGAAATTGGTGTTTTTGAGATGCAGTCGGAAGGGCTGAAAGAAGTAGCAAATCCGTCGGAATTTATGCTAGATGGCAGACCGGAAAATGCCAGCGGCTCGGTTGTTTCCTGTTCTATGGAAGGAACTAGACCGATTCTCTTGGAAATTCAAGCATTAGTATGCTGTTCTAATTTTGGAAATCCAAGACGTCAAGCCAATGGAACGGATTTTAATCGAGTCAACTTATTAATGGCAGTACTGGAAAAAAGAGTAGGGCTACAAATTGCAGATTGTGATGCCTATGTCAATTTAGCAGGCGGTATCAGAATCGGTGAGCCTGCCATTGATTTAGCTATTGTAATGGCAATCGCCTCTAGCTATAAAAATCGAGCAGTTTCTGATAAAATGGTATTTGTCGGAGAAATTGGTTTGAGTGGTGAGGTTCGAAGCGTGAATATGATAGAAAGCAGAGTTCAAGAGGCAAAAAAATTAGGTTTTACTACCTGCGTTGTTCCTGCAAGTTGCCTGGAACGCGTGAAAAATATTAAGGGAATTAAAATAATTTCTGTCTCAAATGTGAAGGAAGCAATAGACCTTATTTAGCAGAATAAAAATAAATATAAGTATAGAAACAAAAAAGGAACGAAATACATCGTTCCTTTTTAAGCAGGGGAAGAGGGGATCGAACCCCCGTTAACGGTTTTGGAGACCGCCGCACTACCGCTGTACTATTCCCCTATGTAATTTATATTGGTAACACCAACGAATTGCATTATAGCATACCTAGTCGAACTAGGCAAGTAAAAATCGAAAATTAGTAACAATGCACAAAAAAAACTGGAAATTTCCGTCAATAATGTAAAAAAGGTATGGTTGTACTTGACTTAATAGGAGAAAGGACGTACAATAATAATCGATATGAAACGTAGTATGCGTTTCATATCAGATGCTATCTATACTTATTAAAAAAGGAGAGGAAATTGATATGAAAAAGAAAGTATTAGCATTACTTTTAGCTACAGCAATGGTTGCAACATTAGTTGGCTGTGGCGACAAAGCAGAAACTTCAACAGATGAAGGAACTGGTAGCAACACAGTTGTTGAAGACCAGGCAGATGAAGCTATTACATGTACTCTTACAGTATGGGCTCCAGCTGAAGATCAGTCAGAAGACAACCCATGGTTACAGACACAGTGTGAAGCTTTTGCAGCAGAACATCCAAACTGGGATATTACATTTAACTATGGTGTATGTCCAGAAGGTGAAGCTAAAGCTACAGTAACACAGGACGTTGATGCAGCAGCAGACGTATTTGGTTACGCTAACGATAACTTAGCAGATCTTATCTCAGCAGGTGCTATCGCTGAATTAGGTGGTACAACAGCTGAATTCGTAACAAGCAACTTTGGTAAAACATATGTAGATTCTATCTCAGACAATGGTGCTGTTTACGGTGTTCCTTATGAATCAAACACATGGTATATGTACTACAACACAAGCATTTACTCAGCTGATGATGTTAAATCATTAGAAACAATGCTTGAAAAAGGTGTTGTAATGTTCCCATTAACAAACTCTTGGTACATTGAAGCATTCTACTTAGCAACAGGTGCTGAATTCTTCGGCGGTGTTAACGATAACGATGCTGGTATCAACGTTGGTGGTGACAACGGTGTTAAAGCTACTAACTACTTAGTAGACTTAGTTGCAAATCCTAACTTCAAAAACGGTGAATTCGCTGACGCTATGAGCGGTTTAGCTGATGGCACAATCGCAGCTGCATTCTCTGGTACATGGGATAGAGGCAACGCAGAAGAAGCTCTTGGCGATAACTTTGGTGTAGCAGCTCTTCCTACAATCAACGTAGATGGAACAGCTTGCCAGTTAAAGAACTTCTCAGGTTCTAAAGCTTGGGGTGTTAAAGCTACAACAGAATATCCAGAAGTTGCTACAGCATTAGCTCTTTACTTAGGTGGAGAAACAGCTCAGCAGGCTAGATATGAAGCTCGTGGTACAATCCCTGCACTTAGCAGCTTAGCAACAGTACTCGCTGATGATCCAGTTGTTGCTGTAATCAACGAAGTATACGCAAACTGCTCAATCATGCAGCCATACTGTGCTAACATGGGTAACTGGTGGACACCAGCAGCTAACATGGGTACAGAATTAGTAGCTGGCGATGTTACACATGACAACGCAGCTGAAAAAACAGAAGCATTCAACAATGCTGTAAATGGTAACTAATTTCTAATTAGGAAAATAGTGTATATCTAGAAATAAGTGTTCCAAGGTGCTCCGGAAGGACACCTTGGAACTATTTCTTTAGAGAAGAAAAAAATCCGACTACGTCGGCAGGAGGTTGTGTTGTGAGTAAATCATCTGGAAAACAAAAAAGAATTAAAGAATTAGATGAATTTTATACTCCTTATACCGTAAAAAATGCGTTGTGTAAGGGTGACGTATTTACTTACATTTCTACGCTTATTATGGGCTTTGGAAATATGGTACGTGGACAGATTGTTAAAGGTCTGTTATTCTTGGGAATTGAAGCAGCATATATTTGGTATATGATAGCATTAGGAATCGATTTTCTCAAATTATTACCTAGTCTTGGTTGGTTGGAACAGACAAAAGTTTGGAACGAAGCAAAACAGGTATATGTATATGAAGCTGGACATAATTCAGTTTTAATTTTGTTATATTGTGTAATTACAATAGGTATTACAGCATTATTTATTTTTGCATGGCGTGCGTCTATGAAAAGTTCATACAAGGCTCAGTGCCTTAAAAAAGCTGGTGCACGTTTAAACAACATTATCGATGACATTAAGGATTTGTTTGATACAAATTTACATAAATTGTTATTAGCAGTTCCTCTTACAGGTATTATTTCATTTACAGTTTTACCACTTATCTTTATGATTTGTATGGCGTTTACTAATTATAGTAAAGCTTGGACTGGAAATGGTAATGAAAACCATTTGATTTTATTTGATTGGGTTGGCTTAGACAACTTTAAAAACGTTTTGAACTTCAACTCTAATATTGGTCAGGAATTCTGGTCAGTACTTGGTTGGACAATTATTTGGGCGATTTTTGCCACATTCCTTAACTATTTATTTGGTATGATTTTGGCAATCGTAATCAACAGACAAGGAACAAGATTTAAAGCATTCTGGAGATTCTGTTTCGTACTTAGTATTGCGGTTCCACAGTTCGTATCCTTACTTATTATGAGAACTATGTTGAATCAGGAAGGTCCTGTCAACAATTTATTATTAGAATTAGGCTGGATTGATAAAGCCTTACCATTCTGGACAAATGCTATGTGGGCTAGAGTCTCAGTTATCGTAATTAACTTATGGGTAGGTATTCCATATACAATGTTACAGGTAACAGGTATTTTACAGAATATTCCTGCTGAATTATATGAATCAGCAAAAGTTGACGGTGCAAATGCATTCGTTACATTCTTCAAGATTACATTACCATATATGTTGTTCGTAACAACACCATATATGATTACACAGTTTACGGGAAATATTAATAACTTTAACGTTATTTTCTTATTGTCAGGTGGTAATCCTACACCGGTTGAAAATACCGCAGGTAAGACTGACCTTCTCGTTACTTGGCTCTATAAGTTGACTATTGATAAACAGTACTTCAACTTAGGTGCCGTAATTGGTATTATGACATTCGTTGTCTTGGCAATCGTTGCTTTGGCTACTTATCATAACACCGGATCCTATAAGAATGAGGAGGAATTCATGTAATGAAAAAAGGCGGAGCAAAAGCAAGAAAATTTATTACAAACACCTTAGTTCATATTGGATTAGCAGTAATGGCATTTATCTGGTTGCTTCCAATCTTCTGGGTAATCATTACAAGTTTACGTGATGAAAAAGGTGCTTACTTTAAAACATTTATTCCTAGCAAATGGACATTCAATAACTACATTAAACTGTGGACAGATACTTCCAACTTGGATTTCCCACAGATGTTTATGAACACATTTATTATTGCTATTTTTGTATGTATAATTTCAAGTTTTTCAGTATTGGCAGTTGCTTATACAATGTCAAGACTTCGTTTTAAACTTAGAAAAACATTTATGAACATTGCTATGATTTTAGGTTTGTTCCCAGGATTTATGTCAATGGTAGCTACTTACTATATCTTAAAAGCCTTAGAATTATCTTCAGGTGATTTGATTAAAGTAGGTTTGATATTGGTATATTCCGGTGGTTCTGGACTTGGCTTCTATATTGCAAAAGGGTTCTTTGATACAATTCCAAAGGCTCTTGATGAAGCAGCAACTATTGACGGTGCAACAAAGTTCCAGGTGTTTACAAGAATTACGATTCCTCTCAGTAAACCAATCATTGTATACACTGTATTGACATCATTTATCTCTCCTTGGACAGATTTCGTATTTGCAAAAGTTATCTGTCGTGCAGAAATGGATCAGTATACAGTAGCCATTGGTATGTGGAAGATGCTTGAAAAAGAATATCTTGTTAACTGGTATACACCATTCTGTGCTGCGGCGGTATGTATTTCTATTCCGATTGCGATTTTATTCGTTATTATGCAGAGATACTACGTTGAAGGTATGGCAGGTGCCGTTAAAGGTTAATGGTTATTATTTAGGGAGTCTTTTAAAGACTCCCTTTTTTACAACTATAAAAAGGAGAAAAGTTATGAAAAAGCGATTTTTATCTATGCTGCTTGTTTGCACAATGCTGCTTATGTCGGCTTGTGGCAAAGGCGATGACGGACAGATTAGTAGTACAGATAACTCTGTTACTTTAACTCAGATGGACGAAGTAAATACGGCAGAACTTAATATGATTGATGATAAATATCGGAACTATTATGAAGTGTTTGTATATTCTTTCTGTGATAGTGATGGTGACGGAATTGGAGATATTCAAGGTCTTATTTCTAAATTGGACTACATTAATGATGGAGACCCAACCACAGATACAGATTTAGGTTGCACAGGAATTTGGCTTATGCCAATTATGCCATCTACCACTTATCACAAATATGATGTTATCAATTATTATGATATTGATAGTGAATATGGGACATTGGAAGATTTTGAGGAATTAATTGCAGAGTGTGATGCCAGAGGAATTGATGTAATTATTGATTTAGTTATGAATCATTCTTCTTCACAACACCATTGGTTTACAGAGGCTACGAGCTATTTGAAGAATTTGGGAGATGCAGAGCCAAATGTTGAAGATTGCCCATATTTTGAATATTACAATTTTTCAAAAGAAAGTGCTTCTGGTTATACAAAAGTGAGTGGAACAGATTGGTATTATGAATGCCAGTTCTGGAGTGAAATGCCCGATATAAACTTAGGTAGCGAAGCAGTTAGACAGGAATTTGAAGATATTGCAAGCTTTTGGTTGGAAAAAGGTGTTGCAGGATTCCGATTGGACGCAGCAAAAGAATTTTATTCAGGAAATAACACGGCAAATATTGAGGTTCTAACTTGGTTTAATGAGTATGTGAAGAGCATTGATGAAGATGCTTATATTGTTGCGGAAGTATGGAATAATATGGAAACATATAGCCAGTACTTGCAAAGTGGTATTGATAGTGTATTTAACTTTGATTTTTCCGATACATCAGGTATTATTGCTAACAGTGTAAAACATTTGTCTGGCAAAAATGCATCTTCTTATGGAAAAGAGGTAGCTGGTGTTGATGCAGTATTATCAGAAAATAATCCTGATTATATCGATGCTCCATTTTATACCAATCATGACCAGGCAAGAAGTGCAGGATTTTATTCTGGTGAATATGCAGAAAATCAGGCTAAAATGGCCATTGCAATGAACCAGATGATGACAGGTAATACATTCCTTTATTATGGTGATGAATTGGGGATGAAGGGTTCTGGTCAGGACGAAAACAAGAGATGTGCAATGCAGTGGTCCAGTGATGAAGCAGCTGATGGAATGTGCGTAGGACCAAATCCAAGTCCGATTGAAATGAAATATGGAAGCTTGGAAGACCAGGTAGATGACCCGTATTCTATTTATAACTTTACAAAACATACGCTTAAGCTTAGAAATCAATATCCTGTTATTGCTAGGGGAGATACAACCTTTGAAGAAGCTTATTCAGATGATAATATTTGTGTATTGAAGAAGACATATGAAGGCGAAGAAATGTTAATTGTATTTAATATTTCTTCAGAAGAATGTACGGTAGATTTGACGGGACTTACTGTAAATGGTGTAGATGCAAAAGAGGCGACTATGGCGGGAGTACTTATTACGCAGGAAGATACTCAGATTGAATTAACTGAAGGTGTTGCAAACATGCCAATTTATTCCGTATTATTACTTAAATAATCGCTTGTATTCAAAGAAAAAAGAGCTGTTGCTTTCACAAGAAAAGTGAGAAAAGCAACAGCTCAAATTTTTTTATATGGAATAGAATTTATTGTTTTAATATTAGAGGTGAAACTTTTCTAAAGTCACCATCTAATATTGCATAGGTGGCAGGAATTTCTTTTGGTAATGGCGGAGAAATGTTTGCGTGGATAAAGAGACTATCCATATTACAAGCATTGGCAACTGCCACATCAGAACTACAATCGTTCCCAATCATAATACTTTTCTTTCTGTCTAAATGATATTCGCTAAGTAACATTTCCATAAATTTAGGAGATGGCTTTTTAACACCTTTATCCGAAGAAATATAAATTCCGTCAAACAAGTCATAGATACCTAGGATTTTTAATTCACTTTCTGTAAAAAGTCTTTGGGCATTGGAAAGAAGATAAATTCCCTTGCCATGTCTTTTTAAGTCCTGTAAGAAGTCCATTACGCCATCGTAGAGCTTAATATAATCTCTGGATAAGATTCGCATAATGTTGCCCACAGATTCGATTAGCTGACGATTTGGAGTTACGCCTTTGAGCGTAAATAACTTTTCAAATACGCCGTCTAACTGGATTTCTACATAGGGGTCATCATATTTTGCTTCTTCCTGACGGACATAGTTCCAGTATGCTTTTTTCAATTCGCTAGGGGAGTACATAGCACCCACACTAGAAAAATAAGCAGATAACTTATTCCAAAGATAAGCTTTTCCTTCGTTTGTATGTGTATCTGCTAAAGTTCCATATAAATCAAAAATATAGTTCTGATACATAAATACATCCTTTAATTTTATTTTTTTCCGTAAATGGAATGAAGCACCGTAAAAACGGTGCTTCATCTGTGTAAAAGGGGAATTTTTGCTATAAAAGCAAAACACTTGAATCTCTTCAAGTAAGTTCATTATAATATGCTTTTTTATATTTGTCAACACTTATTTGTCGATAAATGTAATTTCTTGTTGAAGTTCTTTTGGAATGTCTTTTCCGTTATTTGTAAGCTTCTGGCATAAGTTATTCATTCGGTGTGCAAGCTGCTCATATTTAGTGGTATGACGCTGAATAACCAATAAATAAATTGGGTTAGAAGTAAGTTTCTGTCGCATTTCTTTTGGGAAAGGACAGTGGGCAAATAAAATATTTCTAGCCACTTTGTTTAATCTTGGTGAGCCTTCGGACTCATTGGAAACCCAGACAATGTAGTCTAATACAAAGGCTTCTTTGATGCTATTTCTTGCTTTTGCTAATAAAGTTTTTACTTTATCCTTTGCATCGGCGGATAAATCGTTATTTTTCTTATAAAACTGTAAGTAATCAAAATAGTCAGCAGTTAAGCAATTACTACTTGGGTCGTTCCAGTGCGAACCTTGAATACGTTTGCAGATTTCCCAACGATATTCACCGCATAGTCGTAAAAACAGACCGCGTAGATTTTCCGGAGTAAATACTGGTAAAATCATACGACAAGGAGTTGCTCGTTTTTTCCCTTCTACTTCCTGCCACATAATACCTCTGGAACCATAGTTTGGCATCAAGATAATATCCGGTAAAATTTCAGTGTGCACGAATTCTGCATTGATACCGATACTTGGGTTAGTGTATACCACTTCCTTATAGAATAATTGGTAATCAATGTTTCTTGCATAGTCTCTTTCCTGCATAAGCTTTGTTGTGCTAAGTAACCCTTTGGCAAGGTGGTCAATCAAATTGTGCTTAGAGAAAAAAGGGCAATAGTAAGAAATATGCCCATAGGTCATTTTATTTGCCTGAGGGAAGAAATTCTCTAGTTCATATAAAACTTTGGCTTCGGCGTTTTCGAGACGCTGTTTTTCTTCCACAGCAGTAATTTTTCCGCTGACACGTTCTGTTCGTAAAAAGTCAGTATAGTCCATATCGAATTCGTTACGGCTAGGTTCTTTTTTTCCGTCATAAATGGCTTTTAACCAATCGATAAAGGTATAAATATGTTCTGAGGCGTCAGAAATATCCGCATGAAGAAGCTTACATAGTGCTTCGGCATTTTCTTCGCCGGCAAGACCTTCGTCAATATAACCAAAAGTTAAAAATAATTTGACGGTATCATTTATTTTTTCACCACGAACATATTTTAAAGCAAGATTGGCATATAGGCGGTGGAAATCCTCTGTTAAATGGCGACGCAACTGTGTAGCTGCAGGCGTGGTGGCTGTTTTATCACCCAGTTCTTTGTATGCTACAATGTGTTTGGTGAAGGCGGAAACAAACTCGTCGTCTTCGTTGGCAACAGCCAGAATTTTGTTCATGCTGTCTACAATGATATTTTGAATGCCTCCTGGGGTGTTTTCTTCCTCAGTATTATTAGCGGCAGTAGCCATAACCTGCATTTTTTGCTTCTGGTCGTCCATACGTGCTTGCAAACTGGCTTTGTCAACAAAGGGCAGTTGATACAGACAAGTATATAGAGTAGTAAGTAAAGCTTTAGCCTCATTAAAATCGTCTGTTCCTGCGTGGGTTCTTCCAAGCAGCTCCGAGAAATATCGAAAATAATCATTGTATTCTTCGTTGAAAAAACGGTCTCGATAAGAAAGAATGGATAAAACCAATTTCTCAATCAAATCTTTTATCTGAATGAAATCTTCCGAAGCATTTAAAATGATTCCATATAAGAAGGAATTATGCTCGGATAAAAATTCCTGTGAGTATTTTTCCAAAAGCTTGTCAAAGTCCTGATAGAAGGAAAAAACATAAGGTGTTTTATTGATAAGCTCCGTTACCGCAGGGTCAACATTTGCATTGGGAATTCTTGGAGCAATCTGTAATTTCTCACAAAGAGAGGTATATTTTTTGACCAAAGCGGTATGTAGAAGAGTGGTGTTTTTTAACTGTTCTTTATATTGCTCATAAAGTTTTATACATGTTGCAAACTGTTTTTTGATGGTATCCAAAGCAGCTTTTTGAAGGGTTGCATCTTCTTTTAAAACGGTGGTGTTTGGAAAGGTGGTTTCCAAACGATAGGCTGATAAAACCGTGTCACTGCCGGCGATATCATTGGTTACCGCGGTGCGATTATGTAAATGAAAAAGTCCCATTACCTGTCCCTCGTCTAAAGTGAGAGAAAAATAATTGCTTCCCATAATAATAGAGCCGGACTGAATAATGCCAATCGCATTGACAGGCTGTCCCTGACTGTAAATACTTGTATTTTTTTGTAATTTCATTTCATTTGCCATACATTTACCTACCTAAAATAATATCTTATTAATCTGAAATTTCTCATTTATCATTATACCTCATAAGTAGTGTATATGACAAGAAACCATTGAAAAATGAGAAGAATGTCATATTTTTATATTTTTCGCTTAATGTTACTGTACTTTTAAAAAAAATATGATACAATAATTATATCTGTGACGTATTTTGGGGTAGTGTCACAAAGGTTTAGTTAGGAGGGTGAAGTCTTTGGAACGTACAGAAATGAGACCACAACAAATTATGCAACATTATCGTGCTGATATTGAACTTCTGGCACGTTATATTCCTTGGTTGGAAAGCAAGAGGGGACAGGAAGTAAGTAGTGATTATCACAGTGAAAATTCTGTGACCACCAGTTTTTCGTTCCCAGTGTATGATGGCACTTTACTTAACTTTGTTAAAGATGTGCAAAAAACATCATTGACTGATAGAAATTACCAATATGTATATTCGAGAAATCATATTGAAACCATTGCTGATGAGTATGTTCAGATTGACAGAGCATCGGTTCAGGAACTTAATATTTTGATTGGCATTTTATCAAAATACATTCTTGGAGGTCGTACAAAGGGCACTCTTTGGTCAGAAGGAGTAAAAAACGGAGTATATCTGTCGATTGTCAATAAATTGAAGGAACTATGTGAGTTTTGGGATAAGCCTTTAAAATAAGGCTTATATGGTAGGAGTACGGTATGAGTGAAAAGTCCACACAGAAAAGAAATCTTATATTGGAAAATGCGAAGAACGTCTTTGTAGAAAGAGGTTTTAAAAGCGTTACCATGAAGGATATCATTGAAGCCAGTGGTATTAGCCGTGGTGGATTATATCTGTATTTTTCAAGTACCAAAGAGATTTTTCTGGAAGTATTAAAGCAGGAAGCTGCTCAGGATGACGATGTTTTTTCGGATAACTTTACAGAAGAAACAACAGCGGCAGACGTGTTATATCTGTTTTTACAGGAGCAGAAAAAGGAGCTCTTCAGGAAAAAGGATAATTTGACAGTTGCTATTTATGAATATTATTTTAATGAAAGTATTTCCGGTAAGGGAAATGAATTGAAAAAACAGTTTGACAGGGCCACCAAGCTTGTGGCAAAGCTTATTGAAACTGGCGTAATGGAAGAAGTCTTTTATTGCGAAGATTGTATGGGTGCAGCACTGAATATTATGTATACTTTTGAGGGGATGAAGATTGCATCTAAAACAATGGGTGTGAAAGAAGCTACAGTAGATAAAGAGATTGACTATATTTTAAGTCAGTTGTCTGTGGCACAGTAGTAAATTTATGACTGAAAAGGTCATTTGAAATAATAAAGGAGTTTATTTAACAATGGAAAACGTAAAAAGAATCTACGTGGAGAAAAAAGAGGCTTATGCTGTAAAGGCAAAAGAGTTGGAAGGAGATTTAAAGAGTTATTTAGGCATTCAGGGTGTTGAAAAAGTAAGAGTTTTCATTCGCTATGATGTGGAAAATCTGGAAGATGAAGTGTTTGAAAAAGCATGTGGTATGATTTTCTCAGAACCACCGGTAGATATTTTATACAGAGAAAACTTTGATATTCCAGAAAATGGACGCGTGTTCAGTATGGAGTATTTACCAGGTCAGTTCGACCAGAGAGCAGATTCTGCGGAACAGTGTGTAAAATTTATCAAAGAGGACGCGAATCCAATTATAAAAACAGCGACTACTTATTTAATTTGCGGTAATGTAACCGATGAAGAATTTGAAAGTATTAAGGCATATTGCATTAACCCTGTGGATTCCAGAGAAGCAGATATGGAAAAACCAGAAACATTAGTGACTACATTTGAAGAACCAGCAGATGTAGCTATTTTTGATGGTTTCACAGATATGTCAGAGGGTGAGTTAAAAGACCTTTATATGTCTTTAGGTCTTGCTATGACTTTTAAGGATTTCTTACATATTCACAACTATTACAAAGGGGAAGAACACAGAAATCCATCAATGACAGAAATTCGTGTGTTGGATACCTATTGGTCAGACCATTGTCGTCATACAACTTTCTCAACAGAATTGAAAAATGTTACTTTTGAAGAAGGTTACTATTCTACACCGATTGAAACTGCATATCAGAGCTATTTAGATACAAGAGAAGAAATTTTTGCAGGCAGAGAGGACAAGTTCCCTTGTCTTATGGATTTAGCTTTAATGGCTATGAGAAAGCTGAAAAAAGACGGAAAACTTCAGGATATGGAAGAATCTGATGAAATCAATGCTTGTTCTATTGTAGTTCCTGTTACAGTAGATTATGGCAATGGACCTGAAAAAGAAGAATGGCTTGTATTCTTTAAAAATGAAACCCACAACCACCCAACAGAAATTGAACCATTTGGTGGTGCAGCTACTTGCCTTGGTGGTGCAATTCGTGACCCACTTTCAGGCCGTGGCTATGTATATCAGGCAATGCGTGTTACTGGTGCAGCAGATCCAACTGTACCTGTAAAAGACACATTAAAAGGTAAATTACCACAGAAAAAATTGGTGCGTGGTGCAGCCAGTGGTTATTCTTCCTATGGTAATCAGATTGGACTTGCAACAGGTTTTGTAAAAGAAATCTATCACCCAGACTATGTGGCAAAAAGAATGGAAATTGGTGCGGTAATGGGTGCAGCACCAAGAAGCAATGTTATTAGAGAAACTTCTGACCCAGGCGATATCATTATTTTATTAGGTGGACGTACAGGCCGTGATGGTTGTGGTGGTGCAACAGGTTCTTCTAAAGTGCACACAGAACAGTCTATTGAAACCTGTGGTGCAGAGGTACAAAAAGGTAATGCACCAACAGAAAGAAAGATTCAGCGTCTTTTCCGTCGTTCAGAAGTAAGTAGCATTATTAAAAAATGTAACGACTTTGGTGCAGGCGGTGTATCCGTAGCGATTGGTGAATTAGCAGACGGCTTACAGGTAGATTTGGATAAAGTACCGAAAAAATATGCCGGTCTTGATGGAACAGAATTAGCTATTTCAGAATCACAGGAAAGAATGGCTGTTGTAGTTGACCCGAAAGACGTAGAAAAATTCTTGGGTTATGCAGCAGAAGAAAACTTGGAGGCAGTTCCAGTTGCCGAGGTAACAAAAGAGGCTCGTCTCGTATTAAAATGGAGAGGCAAAGAAATTGTAAATCTTTCCAGAGCATTCCTTGATACAAATGGTGCACATCAGGAAACAGATGTTTATGTAGAAACACCAAATAAGGAAGAAAATTATTTTGAAAAAATAGCTGTGAAGGAAGTAGCAGATGCACTTGAAAAAGATGATGTAAAGACAGCTTGGCTTTCACTTCTTAATGACTTAAATGTATGTTCACAAAAAGGTTTGGTGGAAATGTTTGACGCTTCCATCGGTGCCGGAAGTGTATTTATGCCATACGGTGGTAAATATCAGCTGACAGAAACACAGACTATGGTGGCAAAATTACCTGTATTAAAGGGTAGTTCTGATACAGTTACAATGATGAGTTATGGTTTTGACCCGTACTTGTCTTCTTGGAGTCCATACCACGGTGCTGTATATGCGGTAACAGAATCTATGGCAAAAATCGTAGCAAATGGTGGCGATTATAAGAAGATTCGATTTACTTTCCAGGAATATTTCAGAAGAATGACTCAGGACCCTACTAGATGGAGTCAGCCATTTGCAGCACTTCTTGGTGCTTATGATGCACAGATGGGATATGGTCTTCCGTCGATTGGTGGAAAAGACAGTATGTCAGGTACTTTCAACGATATTGATGTACCACCAACTTTAGTTTCTTTTGCAGTAGACGTAACTACAAGACAGAACATTATTTCACCTGAACTTAAAAAAGCGGGTAACAAGCTTGTTTTATTTGAAATCGAAAAAGATGAATTTGATATTCCTGTATATGAAAAAGTAATGAATACTTACGATGCTATTCTTTCTATGATGGAAGAAAACTATGTAGCTTCTGCTTATGCCCTTGATTCCAATGGTCTTGCTGCTGCAATGAGTAAAATGGCATTTGGTAATCAGCTTGGCGTAAAAGTTTCGGATGATTTACAGGCAAAAGAATTGTTTGCTAACGGACTTGGCAATATTGTATGTGAAGTTAGTGAAGCTGCACTTGCTTATATGGAAGAAAATGATATTGACTATGTTGTAGTTGGTGAAGTAACTGAAGAAGCAGCCTTTGTGTACGGTGATACTACAATTTCTATGGACGAAGCAATTAGTACATGGAAAGCAAAATTGGATAAAGTATTCCCTTATACATCTACAAAAGAAAAAGAAAAAGTAGATACTGGATTATATAATGCAGATTCTATTTATATCTGCAAAAATAAAGTGGCTCGTCCAACTGTATTTATTCCAGTATTCCCAGGTACAAACTGTGAATACGATAGTGCAAGAGCCTTTGAAAGAGCTGGTGCAGATACGATTGTAAAAGTATTTAAGAACCAGAATGCAGAAGATATCAGAAGCTCAGTTGCAGAATTTGAAAAAGCAATTAATCAGGCACAGATTATTATGTTCCCAGGCGGATTCTCTGCAGGTGATGAACCAGATGGAAGTGCGAAGTTCTTTGCAACGGCCTTCCAGAATGAAAAGATGAAAGAAGCAGTTACAAAACTTTTGAATGAAAGAGATGGTCTTGCACTTGGTATTTGTAATGGTTTCCAGGCACTTATTAAGTTAGGACTTGTACCAAACGGACAGATTACAGGTCAGGATGCTAATTCGCCTACATTAACGTACAATACAATTAACCGTCACATTTCCAAGATGGTATATACAAAAGTTGTTTCTAACAAATCACCATGGCTTATGGAAGCAGAACTTGGTAAAACTTATGTTAACCCTGCTTCTCACGGTGAAGGTAGATTCGTAGCACCAAAGGAATGGATTGATAAATTGTTTGCAAATGGTCAGGTTGCAACACAGTATGCAGACATTTATGGAAATGTCTCTATGGACGAAGAATGGAACATCAATGGTTCTTATGCGTCTATTGAAGGTATTACTTCTCCTGACGGAAGATGTTTTGGTAAGATGGCTCACTCTGAAAGACGTGATTTATCCGTAGCTATGAATATTTACGGGGAACAGGATATGAAAATCTTTGAATCAGGTGTGAAATACTTCAAATAGAGGTTTTTATGAATTATCAAAAACAGCTTGAAGAACTAATTTTACAAAATGAAAATAGCAGGAAAAAATTACTATTACATAGTTGCTGTGCACCGTGCAGCAGCTATGTTTTAGAGTATTTAAGAGAATATTTTGATATTACGGTTTTTTTCTATAATCCGAATATTTCAAGTAGTATAGAATACGAAAAACGTATGCAGGAGGAAATTCGTTTAATAGAAGCTTATAATGAGCAAGTAAGAAATGGTAATTTTGAAAATATGAATTCTACCAGAAAAGCTGGACTCATTCAAATTATAGAGGCAGAATATGAGCCTTCTAAATTTTATGAGGCAGTGAAAGGCTATGAGGATTTGGGCGAAGGAAGCATAAGATGCAGAAAATGTTTTGAACTTCGTCTTGGCGAAAGTGCAAAGGTAGCCAAAAATAGAGGCTTTGATTATTTTACAACTACGTTGACGATTAGCCCGCTGAAAAATGCAGAATGGCTCAACGAGATAGGTGCTTTCTGGGGAGAAAAAGAGGGAATTTTATTTTTACCATCAGATTTTAAGAAAAAAGATGGTTATAAAAGGTCTATACAGTTATCAAAGGACTTTGGACTTTATAGACAGGACTTTTGCGGTTGTGCTTTTTCCAAGACAGAAATGGAACAAAGACGTAAGATGCAAGAGTAAAATGAAAAATGGGAGTAAATTATGAAGAAGATTTTGGAACTTATTTCGGAAGAAATGAAAAAAGGTTTTGCCCTGGCGGGATATAACGAGGAGCTTGGAAAAGTTACTTTGTCTAATAGACCTGACCTGTGCGAGTATCAGTGTAATGGTGCTATGGCAGGGGCAAAACAGTACAAAAAGGCACCACTTGTTATTGCAAATGATGTAGCTGAAAAATTAAAAGACAGTAACATTTTTTCAGAAGTAAGCGTTATCGCACCGGGATTTTTAAATTTAAGAATCAGCAATGCGTTTTTGCGTGACTATTTAGATGGAATGAGTCGCGACCGTAAATTCGGCTTGGAACCAGTATCTTGTCCGAAAAAAATTATCATTGACTATGGCGGACCAAACGTAGCAAAACCATTACACGTAGGTCATCTTCGTTCTGCGATTATTGGTGAAAGTATTAAACGAATTTTGCGATATGCAGGAAATGAGGTCATTGGTGATATTCATTTAGGAGACTGGGGACTTCAGATGGGGCTTATTATTACAGAATTAAAGGCTCGTCATCCGGAATTGATTTATTTTGATGAAAACTATACAGGGGAGTATCCAAAGGAAGCTCCTTTTACGATTTCTGAATTGGAGGAAATTTATCCAACAGCCAGTGCAAAATCCAAAGAAGATGCTGCTTATAAAGAAGCCGCAATGGACGCTACTTTCAAATTGCAAAGTGGTGTGAAAGGTTATAGAGCTCTTTGGAAGCACATTTTGAATGTATCTGTTACAGATTTGAAACGTAATTACAACAATTTGAACGTAGAGTTCGATTTGTGGAAGGGTGAATCAGATGTTCACGACTTGATTCCTGAAATGGTCACCTATATGAAGGAAGAAGGTTATGCATATGAAAGTGAAGGTGCCTTGGTTGTAGATGTCAAAGAAGAAAGCGATACAAAAGAGATTCCTCCTTGTATGATTTTAAAATCAGATGGAGCATCTTTGTACAATACAACAGACTTAGCAACTATTATGGAACGTATGAGTGTTATCAAACCAGACGAAATTATCTATGTAGTAGACAAGCGTCAGGATTTATATTTCGAGCAGGTTTTCCGCTGTGCTAGAAAAACAAAATTGGTTTCACCACGTGTAAGTCTTAAATTCTTAGGTTTCGGTACAATGAATGGGAAAGATGGCAAGCCTTTCAAAACTCGTGAAGGCGGTGTTATGCGTCTGGAATATTTAATTTCTGAAATCAACGAAGAAATGTATAAAAAAATTATGGCTGGTCGAGATATCAGTGAAGAAGAAGCCAGAGAAATTGCAAAAACGGTTGGCTTAAGTGCCATTAAATATGGTGACTTATCAAATCAGGCAAGCAAAGACTATATTTTTGATATTGACAGATTTACTTCTTTTGAAGGAGATACAGGTCCATATATTTTATATACAGTGGTTCGTATTAAATCAATTTTGAACAAATATAAAGAAAATGGTGGTTCACTTTCTTTAGTGACGCTCCAAAATCCATCAAGTGTTTCTGAAAAGGAATTGATGATGGAAGTGGCTAAATTTAATGAAGTAATGGAAAATGCGGCAAATGATATTGCACCACACAAAATTTGTGCGTACATTTATGATTTAGCAAATGCATTTAATCATTTTTATCATGAAACAAAAATTCTCACTGAGGAAGATGAAACAAAGAAAAACAGCTTTATTGCATTACTTGTTTTAACGAGAGATGTTTTGGAAACTTGCATTGAAGTATTAGGATTTTCTGCACCAGAGAGAATGTAATCAGAAATTATAGGAATAAATTATTTGAAATGGGACTCGAAAACGGGTTCCATTTTTTCTTGTTTGTTGGAGTACTCTTGCATTTGTCCTCCTTTGTAAAATAATTGCCCTGCCATAAAGGCAGGGCGACAATGTTAATCCCTACATTGTGAAAGGTAATTGTAGAGTTATTATATGCAATGAAATAGGAAATGTAAAGAGGAAGAAATTAAAAAATGATAAATTCTTGCAACACTTCCTTACTAATAATATAATAAGTGTAGAAGGTGAGATGATTATGAAAAAGAAGCAAGAACCTTTTCGGATTCAAGCGATTAACAGACATAGAATGTATATTGATGGTAAAGGCATAAATACGCTTGTAGGACTTTATGGCTGTCCGCTAAAATGTAAGTATTGTCTCAATAAAGAACAGTTGGCTAAAGTAAAATATCAGGAGATTTCACCAGAGGTTTTGGCAGAGAAGGTGCTGATTGACTATTGCTATTTTAAGGCAACGGGTGGAGGAGTGACCTTTGGAGGAGGTGAACCCCTACTCCATAGTAGTCAAATTAAGGATTTTCGTAATTATTTGCCAGAAGATATACCCATAAGAGTAGAGACATCGTTAAATGTGGCCACAGAGCATCTTGTTTGTGTGCTTGGGACAGTGGATACCTATATTATTGATGTTAAATCATTAAATGAAAAAGTATATATGGACTATACAGGTTTAAATAATCAATATGTGCTCAAAAATTTACGCATTTTGTGTGAGAGCAACTTACAAGATAAGTGTAAAATACGCATTCCGAATATTAAAGGTTATACGACAGAGCAGGATATTGATGACACTAAAGCATCCATTAAGGCAATGGGGTTTGAAAATTTAGACATTTTTGATTATGTGGTAAGGTAATAAGTTATGTTTATATAAGATTTTGGAGGAGGGTTATTTATGAACAAACACAAAGAAAAATGCGAGCATTTAAAACAAATTAGAAAAAATGTGGCGGACTCTTTGGGGGTAGATTTGAAACAGAGAGAATGTACTTTTGAAGGGGAATGCAAAGGGACTTGTCCTAAATGTGAGCAGGAAGAAAATATTTTGAAAAAGGCACTATTAAAAGGTTCTGCTGTAGCTGCTGCGGCTGCCATTACTCTGACAGGTTGTGGCGCAGGAGAGTTTAATTATGAGAGGATTGATGGCGAAATGAGCGTGGAAGAACCGGACAGAATAGAACTGGATTTAGAAGGCGATTTGGCAATTAGTCCAGAAAGTGATATTATCATCGAAGCATAAGGAAAAGAAGTAGTATGAAGGCGAAATGAAAGATTCATTTCGCCTTCTATTGTTTATCAGGATTTGTTAATTGATGTATGGTATCTATAACAAATTCCTTGCAAAATTCACAGTTATTGCCAGATAATGGGCAAGTGAAAGAATACATATCCTTATGAGCGGATAGTGTGTTGATATAATCCATTTTGTATTTAATGTGATTAAACAAAAGCACAAGAAATTCCATATTGCTAGGTCGTTTGGAAAGATTATATTCACCAAAAATTTGAGGGAGAAGTTCTTTGTTGTCTTCTTTATCCCAAATGGTTTTAATCACGCTTCGCATATTTTTTTCAACGCATAAACTGGAGGTGTTATGTTCTTTTGCAATTTCCACATAAAGAACTTTTGTTACAGGCGTAAAATACGTTTCATTTTTCTGAATGTAGCAAATACTGGATATGATGTATTCACAACCTTTATACATTTTTTGAATGCCTAGTTTTTGCAACAATGCTATCGTATAGCCCCTATAATCCATTATAAATCTATCTCCTTTACACATAACAGATACTGCACTATATAAATTATGGTAAAAGATTACTATATGAAATACAAACGCATAATTTCGACCTTTATCGACCTTTTTACTTGTAATGACCTGCGAAAATATTGATAGTCCTATTCCATTGGAGTATAATTGAAAAAAATAGCAAAGGAGATTTTTTTATGATGACTTTAAAAAGAAAGATGGTTCTTGGTATTTTAGGTCTTTTTACATTATTAGTAGTGGGCTGTAATTCTGATGAAACAATTACGTCACTTACCGATGAAACATTAGAAGATAATTCAGTCGTTGAAGAAATCAGTGCTCCAACAAAAGAGGAAGTGCTAAAAATGCGTGCTATTGCTTTAGAAGGAATGAGTGAAGAGGAAATTGCCAGACTGACAGAAAATATTAAGGTTGCTAATATGCAAATGGAAGAAGCATATATGCACGATGATTTGTTTGGAAAACTGGAAGACGAAAACCATTTGTATTGGAATTATTTTGATAAAGTAGGTGACATTCAAATTGGCTGGACATATGATGGAACTTATCAAACTGTCAGAGAAATACGTGAAAAAGAAGATTTGACTCTTGACGAATTTTATGTGAAATATGGAACTCCTGTTATGGCCTATAATAGATTTGATGCCAATAATTTCATTGAATTGATGGACGATATGAAAAGCTCCATACACAATGAAACCTTCAAAAATGATATGCAATATATTATTGACGAAACAAGACTTGCTCAAGAAACTCACGATGCAGAACATGCAAATAATATTTATAAAGCCTTGCACGATATGGATTACTTTTTACTTCGATATGGTATTGAAGATGTAGGGCAGTACACGAAAGATGCCTCTGTTGTTGCTAAATATTATGGCGTATTATCTATTTATGCAGAATGATTTTATATCTCTGGAGACTTAAGCTCCTTTTTTAGTTGTTCAATTAGCATATGAGAAGGTATTACTATATCATTTTAGAGGATAAGGTGAATGAAAAAATGATTGGTATGTGACTAGGAAAATTGGATTGACAACACGGAGTTTATGACATCGCCAAAATCAAAAAGTCATCAAAAGTCATCAATAAAATAATCCCCCAAGCGAGAGTGCTTGGGGGATGTGTTGTGTGATTTTACCATTTCCAACGTATTTCCATTTGTACCTTTTCACCATTGATTGTATATGATGTGGAGTTCCATTCAACATATCCCATGGATTTAATTGTACTCATGAAAGCATCATAATCAGAAAATCTTGTTATATTCTGTGCTCCGCATGTATTAGCCATATCATACCAATACTGTGGCTTATTAACACCATCGCTATAAAGCGTATAATAGTAGAAAAATGTTCCGTTATCATACAAAGTATACAATTCATAAGGAAACTCAGATGAACTCTGTGCTGGTGCTTCTGTCTGCACAACAACCTTATCATTTCCTAAATAGCTATCACTCACATAAGCCACATTTCCTTCAAATTCAATACGATACCAACTTGTTTCTACACATTGTCCTGTTACCTTCACTTCATCATTCGTAGACAATCCACCGAGTTTCTCGCCGTCTGTATTTGGCATACTTCTCACATTTACAGTTTGCTGTGCATACATAGTAGTGTCCATTTCAGTATAGGTATAAGTAAGCATTGAACCCGCTGCCGTTCTTGTATCTGTTTCGCCGCAAACACAAGTAGCTGTTTCTGTTCCGTCTGTTGTGTAAGTTGCATCATTGTTAGAAATATAGTTTTCGAAGATGTGACCCGTGGCTGTAATTGTTTCTGTGTAACTATCACCACACTCGCAAGTCAGAGTTTTTACACCATCGGTATCGCAGGTTGCTCCTGTTGTAATATCTTCAATATATGTATGCTCGTGAGGAGTTCCTGTCACCTCTGTTTTAATCGTTGTATCTGCCGTATTTTCTGCTTCATTAGAGGAATTTCCACAAGCTATTAATGCTGTTGAACTAAAAACAAGAAAAATAATTTTTGCAAACCTTTTTTTCATATTTACGTTACCTCGTTTCTTTTGTCTGTATACATATTATCATAAAGACCATATATTAGCTTAAAACATTTTATTTTAGAAATCAATGATTAAAAAAATTTATATACTGACATTGAAGTGATGCTATGTTAGAGAATTATATGAAGGTAATTTTCAGCTCTGTTTCCAACAAAAAATCGGAAACCCTGCAAAATCAAGGTTTCCGATTTTTTTAGTTAGTAGCGAGAGGGGGATTCGAACCCTCGACACCACGGGTATGAACCGTGTGCTCTAGCCAACTGAGCTATCTCGCCATATAATCGATTCTGGGAAAATCGATATTTGAAAAAACTATGCTGTGCATAGAAATGGGACCTACAGGGCTCGAACCTGTGACCCCCTGCTTGTAAGGCAGATGCTCTCCCAGCTGAGCTAAGATCCCGTTCTAAGTGGGTTATGTCTGACCCACTTGTCTAGTGTACTATTAGAAAAGGATTTTGTCAACTATTTTTTTCATAAATTTATTTTGAAATGAAAATTCAATAATTTATCCATTGTTTTACTCTTATATAGATGCGTGGAACGATTTTTCGACGGTGGAGTGGAAAAACATTATTTTTTAATATTTCAATGTTTGCACCTTTTGGTGTTTTCCTGCCGCTTCTTAGCCAGAAGCTGAGAGTGTTTTATAAAACCTATCGTGATTGGAAAATGGAAAAAGCAACTCGGTTTCTGCATAGGCGGAAGAAAAATAAAAAAAATTGTAAATAGCACTTGACAAGAAAAGTTGTCAGTGCTATTTTGTTACTGTAAAGATGACAAGAAAAGTTGTCAGAATGACAAAGAAACGTTTCAAAAAGACAAAAAAAGTAGTCAGGAGGGATTAGAGTGCCGCTTAAGAATCATTTAAAAGAGTATCGGGCAAAAATTGGTGTAAACCAGTATGAAATGGGAAAGTTAGTCAATGTTTCTAGACAGACCATTAGCCAGATTGAAAGAGGAGACTATTCACCATCCGTTACGCTGGCCTTAAAAATTGCGAAAGTTTTTGATGTATCCGTAGAGGATATATTTGAATATGAGGAGGAATAAAATATGAATGAAGAAAAAAAGCTGGAGAATAAAAAAGAAGATAGAAAATCATTAAAGCTTTTTATACCAATTTTGTTGGTAGCTTGCCTCGTGGGTTTTTTATCAGGTGGGTTTATATATTATTTGCGTGATAATGGTGCAGGTACTATTGCAGAGTATTTTGCCAACGTATTCAAAATTATAACTCCATATGCTAATATAGTAATGAATGGAATTTCCATTGTGGTATGCGTGATTATTTATAGTATCGCAAGAAAACAGATGAAAGCATTTGATGGAGAAAACGAAGAACAATATAAGAAAATTGATAGCAAATTGAGTGTTATTTTAATGATTAGTAATATTACATTCATTCTTTCGTATTTCTTTATGGCAGCAGGATTCGAATATGTTCTCGGTGTTGCCGGTGGAGTAAAGGTTGCGTTGTATATGGGTGGTTTTCTTCTTGCAATGGCAGGAAACATTATTTTACAGCAAGTAACAATCAATGGTTACAAGTTATTAAATCCTGAAAAAAAGGGTAGTGTTTATTCTTTTGATTTTAATAAACAGTGGACGAAAAGTTGTGATGAAGCGGAATTACATAATATTTACAAAGCAGCCTATGGTTCATACAAAGTGACAAATGTTACATTTCTTGTTTTGTGGATTGTGTGTATTTTTGGAAATATCATATGGCATTTTGGCTTAGTGCCAGTTACAATAGTAATCATTTTATGGCTTGTACAATTTATTTCATATATGGCGTATGCAGCTTACTATGAAAAAAATCCTGAGAAATAAAGAAATTCAAACAATTTAAGGAGGAAAATAAATTATGAAAAAATTTTTTATTGGTGTTGGAAAGGCAGCATTGTATTTTGGGACGTATTTGGGATGTCAATTTCTTACATCTTTTGCAATTTGTATTGTCATTGCCTTGGTACTTTCCCTTCAAGTGCAAAGTGGTAATATGAATGCAGTAGAGTATATGACTACTTATACAAACTTGGTAAATCAATCGATTTATTACATATTGATTCTTGCAGGTATCTTAAATTTGCTCATTTATTGGATTGTAACATTAATTCGCAAAAAGAAGTTTTATCAGGAAGTTTCTTTAAGAAAGATGAATCCGGTTATTGCTTTTCCAATTATATTTGGTGGTGTTGCATTTAACTTTTTGATGTCTTTTCTTATGACGATTATTCCATTTCCACAGGCGTGGTGGAGCAGCTATGAAGCAAAAAGCAGCTCTTTAATGGGCGGCGGAGGCATTGCACTGTGGATTGCCACAGTTATTGCAGCTCCAGTAGTAGAAGAAATTGTATTTAGAGGATTTGTTTTCAGTAGATTGAAAACTGGTATGAATAAATGGATAGCTCTTATTGTGACCTCATTTTTGTTTGGTTGCGTTCACGGAACGATTATCTGGGGAACATACACTTTCATTTTTGGTGCAGTATTGATTCTTATTTTAGAAAGATGTAAATCTCTTTGGGCATGTATTTTGTTCCATATGGCATTTAATGTAGTAGGTGCTGCATCATCTACTTGGCCAGAGGTGTTTGAAAGTTTAAATTCTATTGCCGTACTTGCAGGTAGTTTAGTAGTGGCAGTAGCTTGTACTATCTGGTTCATACTGATTACTAAAGAGAAAAAAGAGACATTGTAAGAAGAAAATTTTATCAAAGAAAATTAGAAAAATGGCATCGCCAGTGGAAATTCCTCTGCCGATGCCTATTTTTTATGCATTTTTCGATTTTTCTAATTTTTTATAAATCAAAAAGAAGATTGCTGATAATAGCATACCGCCGATGACATTGCCAAGAGATACAAAAAAGGTACTTTCCAGACAATTTATGATATTTAGGGAGTCTATCTGCTCACTAGTTAAATGATAAGTTTCTTTCGCAAGGTTGACGTAATTGGGGTTCAATTTTGCAAATAAGCCTGCCAACAGATAATACATATTGGCAACAGAGTGTTCAAATCCACAAACTACAAATGCCATAATCGTAAAGAAAATGCCCCAAATTTTCCCTGTCATATCCGTAGACATAGTCATTACTAAAATAGAGCCGCACACCAGGATATTACATAGAATACCGCTTGAGATGGCAGAAACTGGTGAAAGTGTAGCTTTTGTCAGTGCTGTATTGATGGTGTAAGCTCCCAGTAGTCCTCCGGAAGTATTCCAAAGACCTGATAAGTAGCACAAAACCACAATAAATAATGCACCCAAAAGATTAGAAAGAAAGACAACACCTAAATTTTTTAGCATATCGAAGGTTTTTACTTTCTTATCCATAACTGCGATAGAAATCAGACAATTTCCAGTAAAAAGTTCAGCACCCAGGAAAATAACCAACATAAGTCCAACTGGGAAGATGGCACCGCCAAGAACTCTGGCAGGTCCGGTACTGGATACGCTGTGCATTGCCATTGTGCCAGAATATGCGGCAAAGGCGATAAACATTCCGGCTAAAAAGCCAAGAAGTAACAGGGTACGTTTCCTCTTCTGTACTTTTTTGACTCCATTTTCGATAGTTATATCAATAATTTTGGAAGGGGTGTAAAATGAATCCATTAAAATTTCGCTCCTTTCAGTATTTGATACAAATGGTACATTTGGGTGTTAGTGTATCATAGGAAGTGGGTTTTGGACAAGTCTTTTTCTTTTTACAAAAGAGATGACAAAAATTGACAGAGGACTTATAATAAAAGTTAATACATACATTGAATTATAAGTATTTTGAAAGTATGAGGGTAACGTAATGTACGAGGAAGATGAAATTGTAATAGCAAAAACAAAGGAAGAAACTGACAGAAAATGCCCGCAGTGTGGTGGTACGATGGATTTTGACCCCAAAACAGGAGGGCTCAAGTGTCCTTATTGTGATTATGAAGAAAAGATTACGCAAACGCGGGAAGATGCTGGAACAGCCGAGGAATTGGACTTTACCAAAGCGGAAGAAACTGCCAACTGTAATTGGGGCGTAGAAACAAAAACAGTTATCTGTAAGATGTGTGGTGGCGAAAGTGTTTATGATGCTTTGCAAATCGCAGGTCAGTGCCCATATTGTGGTTCTAATCAGGTTATGGAAGAAAAAGGAAAAAATACTTTAGCTCCAGGTGGTGTTTGTGTCTTTAAGATTGATAAAAAGGCGGCTGCAGATAATTTTAAAAAATGGCTTGGAAAGAGATTTTTCTGTCCTAAGATTGTGAAAGAAACGGCAGAGGCTGACAAATTTCAAGGTATCTATTTGCCATATTGGACTTTTGATACGGATACAGTAACGAATTATTCGGCTCGTTATGGCATTGACAGACGTAGAAGAAAATCCGATGGAAATACAGAAATTGTAACCGACTGGTATCCAACCCACGGTATACACAGACAATTCATTGATGATGAACTTGTTAATGCGAGCACCCAGCACGATAGAAGTTTAATGGCAAATTTGGAGCCATTTAACACAAAGGATAACGTTACATATAAACCGGAATATATCGCTGGTTTTGCATCCGAGAGATATGCTGTTGGTTTAAAGGAAGGTTGGGAAAAGGCCAAATCTTCTATTTATGGTAAACTCCGTAACAACGTTCGCAACAAAATCCGTAGCGAGAAGCACGCAGACCGAGTTGATAACCTGGTAACTAATACGGTTTATAATAACATTACATACAAGTATTTGTTGCTTCCAATCTGGATTTCATCTTTCCGTTATGGTGACAAAACATATCAGTTTATGGTGAATGGTCAAACTGGTAAAGTGGCAGGACGCACACCAATCGACAAGCTGAAAGTTGCTCTTACCATTGGAGCCGGCATTTTATTGTTGATTTTATTCTATATTATTTCGGAAATGTAAATACTATCCTACTTAATGAAAAGAAAGCCTCAGTTCACACTGAGGCTTTTATAGAGTCTTCTTATAATTCTAATAGCACGAATAAAATGCCTTCTTTAGAAGAAACAGTTACTGTTTCTTTTGTGCTAAGATTGCTGACGCCCAGAGGAAAATCATAAGTTAAAGTGGCATTATCTAAAGGGTATTTTGCACCGGTTATACTGACACCAGACGTTTTTTCACTGAGAGAAAAAACAGAAAAAGTGCTATTTATTTTGGGTGAAAACTTTAAGGTTTCATTTTGTATTACATAGACAATCTCTTTTTCACCAATCAGGGTAATATGAATCCCTTTTGACTTCATTCCACATATGGTTTGAAGATTGGCAATACTGTGACTGAACCGGTCGCCGCCTAAAGCCCCATATACGTGAAAATGCATATAGCCAAGAGAAATGCCTTCTTCTATGGCAAGGTGGGTATCGGACTTGTCTTTTTCCGGTGGATAGCATTTGACTTTGGTGGATGGTTTATTTTCCTGCGGGAAGGGTTTGAATTTGCTAGATAGTTCATTTTTCTCTGGAACAAGACTGGACTCACAGGGAATATGACCGAGTGAGTCAAAGTCGCCAACTACCTGATTAGGCGTAATACCCGCCTCCTTTGCTTTCGCAAAACCAAGGTCAGCGGCAATAAAATAATCATATTCAGATTTCTTTTCTTTTAAAAGCGGAAGATTCACATCTCCTGCACTAATAATACAACATAATTTTTCCATAAAATTAATATAGCTTTGGCAAAGGAGTGTGTCAAGAAAGAATAAGAAATCTGGGAAATTATCGTATTTTTTTATAAAAAGTTGTTTATTGTAAGATAAAAATATAATATAATGAAAAAGTGTTTTAAAATTCAGAAAACAAAGGTCTATTAAAGGAGAAAACAAACGATGAAACAGGATATGATTGTGATTCTTGATATGGGTAGTACTGAAAATACTGTGCTTGCCCGCCAGATTCGTGATATGGGAGTTTACAGTGAAATTCACCCACACGATATTACGGTAGAAGGATTAAAAGCCCTCAACAATGTAAAGGGTATTATCTTAAACGGCGGTGAAAATCGTATCGTTGATGGTGCGGCTGTGGAAGTGTGTGATTGCATTTATGAAGCAGGTTATCCGGTTATGGCGATTGACCACCCAACAGCAAAATGTGAAGAAACATATGAGTCAATGCCGTCAGAAGATATCGTGAAAAAATTCGTTTTTGAAACTTGTCAGGCAGAAGCAAACTGGAATATGAAAAACTTCGTAGCAGACCAGATCGAATTAGTTCGTAAACAGGTTGGTGACAAGAAAGTTCTTCTTGCACTTTCAGGTGGTGTTGACTCATCTGTAGTTGCTGCATTATTAATTAAGGCAATTGGTAAACAGCTTACATGTGTACATGTAAACCATGGTCTTATGCGTAAAAATGAATCTGAAAACGTAGTAGAAGTATTCGGAAAACAGTTAGACGCAAACTTAGTATATGTAGATGCAACCGATAGATTCTTAGATAAACTTGCTGGTGTTGCTGATCCGGAAGAAAAACGTAAAATCATCGGTAGCGAATTCATTCGTGTATTCGAAGAAGAAGCTCGTAAATTAGAAGGTATCGAATTCCTTGGTCAGGGTACAATCTACCCAGACATCATCGAAAGCGGTACAAAGACTGCAAAAGTGGTTAAATCTCACCACAACGTAGGCGGTCTTCCAGAAGACTTACAGTTTGCATTAGTTGAACCACTTGCACAGCTCTTCAAAGATGAAGTTCGTGCTTGCGGTGTTGAACTTGGCTTACCAGCTGAAATGGTATATCGTCAGCCATTCCCAGGTCCAGGACTTGGTGTAAGATGTCTTGGCGCAATCACAAGAGAAAGATTAGAAGCTCTTCGTGAATCAGATGCAATTCTTCGTGAAGAATTTGCAAAATACGGCTTAGACAAGAAAGTATGGCAGTACTTTACAGTAGTACCAGATTTCAAAGCTGTAGGTGTAAGAAATCATGAAAGAAGCATGGGTTACATGGTAGTTATCCGTGCCGTAAATACAATCGATGCAATGACAGCTTCTATCGAAAGAATCGATTATGATATTTTAGAAAAGATTTGTCAGAGAATCACAGATGAAGTAACAAGCGTAAGTAGAGTATGTTATGAAATTACTCCAAAGCCTGTTGCTACGATTGAATTTGAGTAGGAGAAAAAGTCTGAAAATCCTTGATTTTGCTGGGCTTTTCAAACGCGTGGTTGCAAATTGGTTGCAAAATTCTGTACTCAATTTGTACTCAGAATAATTTAAGTCTATATTATGAATGCCGCAGAAAATTCTGCGGCATTTGT
>JBGVKZ010000039.1:0-35909 GCA_045124055.1 Lachnospiraceae bacterium
TCCATTTGGATACCTCCTTTGTATTATTAGTGCGGTTGGCGAACCTACACTTATTATACTATTGGAGGTTTTTTGCTTGAAGCTAAAGCTATCTGGGAACTCACCTGCATAGCAGGTGGTTTATTTTTATTGCGTATACAAGAAAAAAGCCGAACAATCTCCTTTAAAATTGTTCGGCTTTGCTTCTTATTATTTTATAAAGCTTTCGTTACGGCAACTTTAGTTGCCTGGTAACTTTAGTTACCTGGTTACTTTTTAGTTACCTGGTAACTTTTTAGTTACCTGCACTCTCATAAACCATCGTTCCCCGCTTAAATGTGGCATAAGCAATTATCCAAAGTACAACTGCAATAATGCATTCTGCAAGGATTATGTACGGCGAGCCCTTGTCTAAAAAATATAACGCCGGCAAGTATGCCACAAAGGCAAACGGAATAATCCATGTGATGATGAAACGGATAGTTTTTGCATAAATTTCAATAGGATATTTTGCAAAATCAGCCATTTCGTATGCCATTTGTAAAAATGGTCCGCTCTGTTTTACCCAGAAAGCTAAAGAAGCGAAAAACAGTTTGATAGATGTATAAATGAGTGCCCCTGCAAACATCGATACCACAAACAATAATCCACTACATACATCAAATTTCACTACTCCTAATATGATAGCACGTACTACCAGTATCGTACCAACCGCCAGTTCCCCAATCGCATCTGGCTGTAGTTTTTCACTGATTACCTGAAATAAAATGTTCATTGGACGAAGCATATATCGATCAAAATCACCATTGATGACATAACGGTATGCTACAAGCCAAATATTATCCGTAATTAAATGGTCAATTCCCCTTGGTATCTGAGCAAGACCATAGATAAACACCAGCTGTTCAAAACTCCAGCCATTTAAAGACGGAATTTGTCTAAAAACTAAAAACAAAAAGGTAAGTCCCAAAATCTGTGTAAAAAAGAATCCGGAAAGTCCCATTAAAAAGTCCACTTTTGACTGCATCATCACTTTAAAAAACTGGGAAACCAATCCCCTATACAGTCTAAAATATTTTCGTATTTTCTTCTTCATAATCTAGCCTCCTAACACAATCAGGCGTTTTGTCACCTTTTTCCAGATGAGGCTACCGAAAGCATATAAAATCACTACCCAGAGTGCCTGTTTCAATAAAACGATTAATAGGTCTGTCCCTGTATATTTTCCAAGGTAAACCATAACCGGCGTATATACCATAGATGAAAATGGCAAAAAGTCAAAAATTCTCTGTATCGATTCTGGGAAAAAGCTCAGTGGAATCAACTGACCACACAAAAAACTTAAAATGGCTTCTTTTGCCATAAGCATACCAAAAATATAGGTCGTAAAGAATGCCACCATTCCAAAACAAAAGTCAAAAAGTACACTGATTAAAAAGCTCATAATACAGCTCAATATATAAAATAAAAAAGTCTGTATTGATATCATTTCCATTTTCAGTACGCATACTTTATAAACTTCCAGCCCTATCCAGACAAAAACTCCCGGTGCCAAGAAACGATAAATCATAACGCCTACTGCTTTAGCAATTAGACTCATTCTATAATCTATCGGTTTAATTAATTGCATTGCTACTGTTCCTTTTACTACGTCATCACTAACCCAGTCTGATATCGTAATCATTGTCATTGACGAAGTGACATATACCATAAAAATATATACAATCATTTCATTCTGCGTAAGACCGCCTAAAGTAGCATTGGCTGAACTTCCGTAAACAGCCTTCCACAAAAAGTAACTGATAAACGAACTAAAAAGGCTAATGAAAATCCACAAATAAAAGGCACCCTTGTATGCCAAATTGCGTTTTAACTCATTGGTCGCAAATGGCAGGTAAATTCTAATTCCCTGTTTCATTTTCATTCTCCATAAGTGTATGATTATAAATTTCTTTTACGATTTCTGCTAATTCGGTTTCACGGATATTCATATCCTTTACTTCTGTTTTATTCATTGTAAAAGTTACAATATCAGAGATTCCGAGCATATCCTTATCAAAGGTAAAGCTTACGCTACTTTCCTTCTCATTTTTTTCAATTATGAGACTGTCTTCTTGCATATGGAATTCATTTGCATATTCGCCTTTAGAAATCTCATTCAAGTCCTTAACTACAAGAGTAACGGTACGCTTTTTACCATATTTTGCCTTCAATTCAGGCAGTGAACCATCGTAAATAATTTTGCCGTGGTCAATAATAATAATTCTACTACAAAGTTCTTCAATATCTCCTATATCGTGAGTTGTTAAAACAACTGTGGTTTTATACTTTTCATTAATTTCTTTAATAGCATTACGAATATTATCTTTTACCACAAGGTCAAGCCCAATAGTTGGCTCATCTAAATAAAGAACTTTTGGATTATGTAAAAGTGCAGCACCAAGGTCCGCACGCATTCTCTGTCCCAAAGAAAGCGTTCTTACGGATTTGTGAAAAAACTCCTCAAGTCCTAACACTCTATTGAGAAATTCCATCTGTTCTTCATACTGCTCGTCAGAAACATCATAAATTTCTTTTAAAATTGTAAAGGATTCACTTAATGGCAAATCCCACCAGAGCTGTGTTCTCTGACCGAATACAACTCCAATATTGGCTGCGTTTTCTTTTCTCTTTTTGCCAGGTTCAATGCCACCAACCTTAATTTCTCCTTCTGTTGGCACTAAAATTCCTGTCATCATTTTAATGGTAGTGGATTTTCCTGCCCCATTGCTACCTATGTATCCAACAATTTCTCCTTCCCCAATGGAGAATGTTACGTCATCTACCGCAACCTTTTCTTCCTTTTCCCTGGAAAAAAGCCCCTTAATTGCTCCTTTTAATCCAGGATATTTTTTATTTGTTACAAATTTCTTTGAAATATGATTTACTTCAATTATGTTATTCATCTTAATTCTCCTAATTATCTGTCAAAACCTGTTGTTACCTACGAACCAAGATTTTCAGTTCACCTAAATGTAGTGAAATTCCCTTTCCTCTCATCAAATTTTCCATATCAAAAAGGAAACTTTCCTTCTTCATACGCATACTACGAAGGAATACAACTTCCTTATCTTCTACGGGCAGACTTTTAACCGTATGGCAAAAAGAATCCATATCCATTGCCTCCAAGTCCTCGTCGCCTATTGCTTCTTTAAAATCTTCATTCGTTAAATATTTAGGGAAAAATAAATCAATTCCCCTATCAAAATCAAAAGCTCCTACATCTATTGACAACTGCACACCATTTACCAAAGTAGTTGCATTGGCATCTAAAATTCTTGCAGCTCCAACTCTCGCCGAAACCACACTCTGCAAAGTTTGTATGGTACGTGCCTTGTCCTGATTGACCACCATAGCGAGCATCTCATTCTTTTTATCCATAGGTAGTTTCTTTAACATCGAAAATCCCATAGGTGGTATTTTCATACCTTTGAGTGCCGGGTTATCTTTATTTTGCTTTATCATTTGAGAAATCATATCAATTAACATATCGTAATCGATATCTTCTACATTCAGTATTAATCGAAACATTCTTTACCTCACTTTCTTTTATCTTTCCTATCCAGTTTTTTATTCTCCCAAAAATGCAACTTGATACTGCTCAAATTTAGACAATTCTTTTTGTCCGCAAAGAGCCGTAACTTTGGTTCCTTCCGTTAAGTACTCCAGTGTCACTTCCTGGGCATTTTCTTTCAAATAATGTACCAAATTGGATTTATCGTATGGAAACAGAAAAGTGGCTTTCTTATATTCTTCATACACCTTTTGTAAAATAAACTGTATCAAAGCTTCTATATGGCTTTCTTCGTAGGCACTTAAATAAATACTGTCATCTCGAATAACAGGTGTCATTTTTGCCTTTTCTGAAAGCTCTGTGTCTGCTTTATCTACTTTATTGAAAACATATAAAATGTCTCTATCTAAAGCTTCTAATTCTTTTATGGTATCTTTTACAACCTGTATCTGTGTTTTATAATGCTCATCTGAATAATCTACTACCACCAAAAGCAAATCCGCTTCTTTTACTTCCTCTAGTGTAGAGCGAAAGGCTTTCACAAGTCCGTGAGGTAACTTATGAATAAAGCCAACAGTATCTGATAGTAAAAAACATTTGTTTTTCTCTGCTTCAATCTTTCTAACGGTAGTTTCCAAGGTAGCAAATAACATATCCTTTTCAAAAACCTGCTTTTCTGTGTCATTGCCACACGCCTTCAGCATACGATTCATCAGAGTCGATTTTCCTGCATTGGTATAGCCAACTAACGCAACTCTTGGAATACCAGATGAGTCTCGCTTTTTCCTCTGAATCTGTTTGTCGTGGGCAACTTCCTCCAACTCTTTTCTTAACTGGTGAAGTCTTTGTTCAATGTGCCTTCTATCCAACTCTTTCTTCTGTTCACCGGCACCCTTATTACTAAAGCCACTTCCACCACTACCGCCTTGTCTTGACAGGGCTACATGCATACCTGCAAGACGTGGGAGTAAATATTGTAATCTGGCGGTTTCTACTTGCACTTTTGCCTCCCTTGTTTTCGCTCTTTTTGAGAAAATATCTAAAATAAGAGTTGTTCTGTCTAAAATAGGCAACCCGATTTCCGTCTGCAAGTTACGAACCTGCATAGGCGATAAACTGTCATTAAAAATAACAATATCCGCCCCTTCTGTTCTTGCCAAATCTTTGACTTCCAATACCTTGCCTGTTCCAATAAACAGTGCTTTATTCATACTATCTGCTCTTTGAACAATTCTGCCAGCTACTTCCATATCGCAGGCTTTTGCCAGCTCACAAAGTTCTTCTAAATCGTAATAAAAATCCTCATCATTTCCCAAATCCAAGGCGACAATCAGTGCTTTTTCCATATTACTCCCATACGAATTCTAAAATTTAAACCAAAATCATTGGCATCTCTTTTATGGTTAATTCTCCGTTTTCAACAACCACTTTTTCTCTGCCAATTAAGTTAATATATTCTCCATCTTCTAATGGTACTTTTACCACGGATTCCTTTCCATCTAAAGAAAAGACACCCACTATTTTATGATGTCCGCTGACACGAGTAGTTACCACTATGCCATTTTTATCATCTGCAATAGCTTCAAAATCGCTATCACAGGCTAACACCTGTTTTTTGATATTATAAAGTCTTCGCATAAATCCGCTTAAATCATGACCTGTCTGAATAGAAATATCATCTTTTTCAAATAAACTTGGCTGATATTTATTTTCAAATTCCTGACCCGCATACAATAACGTGGCTCCTTTTTGGAAATATAAAAAGGCTGTCCAGTTTTTTAAACTTACTGGGTCTTTGATAAAAGATTTTATTCTTGGCTGGTCATGATTTTCCAGACAATGCATTTTAATATAGTTATCTGGATAAATAGCTTCCTGCATATTCAATCTTTCGATATAGCGACTAAGCGGTGCTTTTTTCTCCACATATTCTTTAAAAGTACCCCAAATATCATAATCGTATTCCATATCAAAAGCCGTATACATTTCACAATCGGAAGCCACCTTATATCCAAGACTTCTGCAATATTTAATAAATCCGTATTCAATGGTTTCTGCAAGCCAGATACAATTCGGATTTACCTTTGCCACCTCTTCTCTTGCATAACACCAAAAATCCAGTGGTACAAGACTTGCCACATCACAACGGAAACCATCTACAATAGAAGCCCACATTTTTAAGCTTTCCACCTGATATTCCCACAAATCTCTATTGTTATAATCAAGGTCCACAACGTCCGTCCAATCGCCTACACGATTTCCCATATCGCCATTTTCTTTGCGATAGAAAAATTCTGGATGTTCTTTAGTTAAATTGGAATCCGGGGAGGTATGATTATAAACTACATCAATGATACACTTCATATCTTTTTCATGAATCAAATCCACCAGATTTTTGAAGTCTTCCATTGTACCGTATTCAGGATTAACCGTTCTATAATCTTTGTTGGCATAAGGGCAACCGAGGGTTCCCTTTTTACCTTCTACACCGATTGGGTGAATAGGCATAAACCAGATAATATCTGTACCCAGTTCTTTAATTCTGTCAAGGTCTGGTTCAATCGCTCTAAAAGTACCTTCTTTTGTATGATTTCTTACATAGATACTGTATATTACCGCATCTCTTAATTTAATATCTGTGTTTCTTGCCATTGTTTCTTCCTCCCAAGTGTTTTATATTTCTTCTAAACTATTATACCCATACATTTTGGCAGTGTTTTCCATAATCGTTTTCGCCAGATTTTTCTTTTCTCTTGCGAAAGAAACTATGAACTGACCATATAATTTTAGCGTTTCATCAGAATAGGTGAGTAATTCTCCTCGTAAATATGTCTCATAAGAGGTTGCAAACCAAGTGTCTTCTTCTGTGTGTATCACTCTGGCATTTTTTGCCACCTTTGGATACTCTTTTGCAAATTCCTCCATAAATCCCACCTGAATCTTGACAATTTCATTTACCAATGTCTTCTTTTCTTCACTGACATACGGTAACTTATCCTTTAGTTTGTCATATTCCTCTTTACAGGTAGATTCCATCATTCTGGCATATTTCTCCGTTATCAGATTCCAGCCTTTTTCTTTTGCATTTTCCAAATCCTTTTGAAAACTTTGCAGCATTTCCTTATTCCAGGTTAGATACTGACTCTTTCTCATAATGTAAAAGGTTTCGTAATCGTCCTGACAATCGGCTCTCCCGCCTTCATTTTCTACTTTATCAAAGGCTTCCCATTCCAACGCTATAATGTTTTCAATCAACAATTCTACATCTTCGCCTAACTCATACTCTATCAACTGTTCCACCACCTGCATAATGCCCTTTACTGTTGCATCTTCCTCTTTATAATCATAAAGTGCTTGCAAAATATCCATAATTTCAGCTAATCTCGGTAAATCTTTCATGCCTCTGTGTAACCACTTATAATATGGTGGATACACGCGGTTAAGATAATATACCACTTTCATTGTCTGTTCCATATAGGTGGAAAGACTCAGCATAGCTGCCACATTTTCGCCCCGTTCTTTCATACGGAAATAATTATATAAACCTGCCTGTTTTACCAAATGATAACTTTGCAAAATCTTTTTTCTTCGAACGCTTTCGGGATATTTTTTTAATTTTTCTCGAAGGTTCTCTAATCTACCATCTCCCGAAAGCCAGATTTCTCCATTGGTAAGAGCGAATAATCCATTTTCTGATAATAACAGCCAATCATTTTCTGTTTGAGGCAAGTATTTTGCAGACAGCAAATGCTCTACGAAATCTTCCAAAATCATAACACCCTGTCGATACAAGCCTGTTTGGCTCATATTTCTTTTCACTCCACCAAAGGAATCCGGAAGGCTATCATAAGCTATCTGTAAAGCTTCTCCAATTTCTTCATAAGTTTCCCGGGAAACCCACATACAAAATCTTGCTCCATAGTCGTGGTCTTTGGAGATTTCATCATCAAAGCCAAAACAATCAGAACCTTCTCCTAAAAGTCCAACAGTAATTTTATCAAGGTATTTCGAAAACTGTTGATAAAGCATTGGCTTACCATAGGTTTCAAAATAGTTTTTACATAGCTCTAACCCAGACATTTTTTCAGGATCCTCTGTTTTCTGATTCAGACTACCTTCTTCTTGCAATTTGACAACACTTTGAAGATTCATAAAAACCACATTATATTGTGGTGTATTCTTTCCGGTATAACCCTCTAAGTGTTTTAACGCTTTTTCATAATAAGCTATGGCTTTTTCAAAGTCCTTTTCACTAAGAGAAACCTCTGCCATATAGGCAAGAGCACCACCATAGTGATAATCTTTCTTTTCATCTTGTTCAAAAATCTGGAAAGCTTCTTCCAGACATTTTTTTGCCTCTTTTTCTTTTTTAAGCTTTAAGTAACAGCCTGCCAAATTGGTGTAAGTAGTAGCAACTTCAATTCTTGCTTCTTTATACTCTTTGGCAATCACTAAGGCTTTATTCAAACATTCAATGGCTTTCCAATATTGTTCCATTTCCTGATATAAAAGACTGAAATTGTTATAGTAACTTGCATACCGAAAGTCCTTTTCCGGTAAAAAGCTTTCGTAAATTGGCACCACCTTACGATACAGTTTTTCTGATATCCCATACTCTTTCTTGGCACGCTTGAAATTAGCAATGTTTAAAAGGGTAGTGGCATAGGGAATCGTATCTTTATAAGGCTCTTTATCGACCAACTGATACAGCCTGTCACAATACTTATCTCCTGCTTCAAACTGCCCCATATCACGACAGAATCCTATCATTTCATTTAAAAGAGTAATGTAATTGTCCGTTTCATTATTTTCTATGGAAAACGCTATCTGTTTTTCCAAAAAGTGCTGTATTTCTTTTGTGTCACCTTTTGCAAACAAGGTATCCAACTGTTGTAAGATAGGACCAATTTCTGCCATACAAGTTTACTCCCTAATAGTTTCGCATTTTGTCATTTTCATCATCGCTTTTAGAAATTTTCTGAACAACAACCTCATAGCCAAAGGCGTCATTTACCTTAATATATACTTCGTCTCCAACTTTATGACCAAGAAGTGCCTTACCCATAGGGGATTCTACACTAATAAGGCCGTGCAATGAATCGCCTCGAACCGTAGTAACTAATTTATATGTTTCTATCGTTTGGTCTTCTTTTATTAAAATTTCTACGGTATCATTAATACCGATTTCATCGTCTCCCGATTCATCTTCAATGACCACTGCCGTTTTTATCATTCTTTCCAGGTATCGAATTCTGCCTTCATTTTGGTTTTTCACTTTTTTTGCTGCGTGATATTCGAAATTTTCACTTAAATCTCCGTGGGCTCTGGCTTCTTTTACATCTTCAAGAGCCTGTTTTCTCACCACACATTTTCGATACTCAATTTCTTCCTGCATTTTTTTAATATCACTTTTTGTCAATTCATTATACATATTTATATTCCCAAAAAACCGACAAGGTATGACCTGCCGGTTTTTATATCCTTAATAGTTATTTGGTTGCTGCATATTTTGCTGCATCATTACCTGTTCTGCCTGCATAGTGCGTTCCAGTTTTTGCTGTAACATCTTGTAAAATGCCGCTTTTGTATAATACTTATATGGTTCTACATAAAAGATTGACAAAATGCCGCAGGTGCACACACTTAATAAATCCCAACCTATAAAAGAAAGATTTAAAACAAAGGCATTCCACTTTTCGCCTTTCATCATCTTTTTTGTCATTGCAAAAACCTGTTTTCTTGGCATATCTGGATAATCTGCTAATATGTATGGAATCATCATATATTCATAACATTTTATGAAATATGGAATCTCGCAAGCAATGATAACCACATATACCATAAGAACCACAAAGATGGTAACAAATACTACCGCAACTTCTCCTAGTTTAGCTTCTTCCAAAACAAAAACCATTCCAATAATCATTGCGACGCCAAGCACTGTACCAATAATAGTAACTAACCATAACCATAAAGATAAAAACAAATCTCTGAAAAATAATACTTTTATTGTATTCTTATAGTTTCCTTTAAAGCCGGCTCCTACTTCATTCAGCTCCGGTTTATTTTGATATAAGCCTACACAGAAAAATCTCTGACAACCTACATTTAATGGATTGATAAGAAAAATCTGTACTAAAAATCCTACCAGACCAAATATCATTGCCACACCGATAAAACTTAACATCAGAATCCCCATACCAACAATATCGTCTTCTGATATATCTTCCATACTTAAAGTTCCTAAAGCACTCAGCATATTCACCCCAAAGCTACTACTGAATGATATGATATAGGATATTGCTGAGGTTGCTCCACCCAAAATCAATGGAACTAAAACACTTTTCCAGTAACTTCTATTTAATGCATTTTTTGCCCAACTCTTTAAATCTGCTCTATTCATTCTATTCCCTTTCTGCAATTACACAGGATACTTTTCCATATATTGCTCCATAATTTCTGCCGCCATTTTTACCATTTCTGGGCAAGGGCGTTTTTGATAGTATTCCTCGGAACGTTTTTCAGGGGTTGGCTCGCTTTTTTTCTCAGTAAGTCCTAAAAGTTCACGACACACAATCGAGCCATTTTCCTTCTGAAACTCCTTTGCCAATTCCTGAATTCTTGCATAATGTTCTGTCTTTTCTGTCTGTCCTTTTGGGTCGTCATAACCATAAAGAATTCCTGCCACCATAAACATACCACTGACAGCACCACATACTTCTCTGAGTCTTCCCATTCCACCACCAAAAGAAGAAGCTAATTTCATCGCTGTTTCAAAATCAATTTTACATTCTTCACAAAAAGCTCCCAAGACAGCCTGTGAACAATTATACCCTTCCATAAAAAGCTGTTTTGCTTTTTCTCCGTGTCCTGTTTCCATTTGTTTTCTCCCATCTTTCTAATTCGGCAACAAATACTCTTTTCTAACGTAATTATTATCCACTATGATTTCATTCCCAATTTTTACGTCAACACCTTTTTTCTTTCTATTAATAGTAAATACACACGGGGTATTTTCATCTAATAAAAAGGTGAGGCTTTTAGCAAATCTTGCACCCTCGGAAGAATGTAGGGGAATCTCTTTTTCACCATAGTGCATCACCACCGGTTTTTGAGTTCTCATTTTTCCATAAATATCAATGTGGACGGATACTTCCTGACCATTGTATAAAAAGGAACCATCAACCTTTTGATATTGCTTTCTGCTTTCACTCAAAAGAACCACACCGATAACTAAAATTGCCGCAAGTGCAATACAACCAAAAATCACCTGTCCTAAAGCGATTAAAAGAACTCCGATGGAGCCACAAATCGCCATAAAGACGGACATAATTTTCATCAAATAAGAATTCTCTGTATTTTCGCCATAAACAAGACGGTTTTTACCCATAATACTACTCCATTACTACTAAACTGTTTCTAAATAACTACCTAAATATTTGAATTCTTCACATTTTTCATTGAGTTCAGACATTAAACGAATGAACTTCTCAGAATATACGCTGGTTTCCAAATCAAAGTAGAACATAAATTCAAAATCTCTCTCTGAAATTGGACGGCTTTCCAATTTAGTTAAGTTAATGCCCAGCATATAGAACTTGGAAAGAATTTTGTATAATTCACCTGGTTTATGACCAATTACCATCATAACACTGGTCTTGTCTGCACCTGGCAAAATTTCTAATTTTTTTGAGATACAAATAAATCTGGTATAGTTATTATCTCTATCCTGAACAGATTTATCTGCAAATTTCAATCCATAAAGGTCCGCACAGAATCTTGAAGAAATAGCTGCTGCATCACTTCTGCCGGATTCTGCAACCATTTTAGCCGCCATTGCAGTATTGGCACAGGCTGTAATCTTCACATCTTCCGAGAATTGTTTTAAGTATTCGCTACACTGGGCAATTCCCTGTTCATGCGAAAAAATCTCTTTAATATCGGATTTTTTCGTGCCAGGATTTACCAAAAGATTGTGGTCAACTTTTAAACGTAAGCCTCTGACAATATAGAAATTATATTTCATCATTAAGTCATAAATTTTATTAACAGAGCCCGCTGTGGAATTTTCCACTGGAAGTACACCAAATTTACAAAGTCCCTTATCCACTGCTGCAAATACACCTTCAAAATTAGAAAAATACATAATGTTTGGTGAGTTAAAGATTTTATCTGCCGCAATCTGTGAATAAGCACCTTCCACGCCCTGACAAGCCACCAATGGACTTTCTGGTAACATCTTATCAGAATTTGCAATAGCATCTTCAATTTGTAAAGCCAAATCATCTTTTTTATGTAAGGTCTGGCTCTGATAACATTTGCTGAAATCCATCAATTCCGTGATAAAGTTTCTTGCATAATCTTTCATTTCCTCAGAAGCTTCTTCGGTCACTTTTGCAATTTTTTCACGTTCTCTTTTTCCGTCATAAACAGGAAGGTTATTTTCCCTCTTGTACTCTGCAATCTCTGTTGAAACCTGCATTCTTTTTTCAAATAAGGAAAGCATTTCTTTGTCGATTGCATCAATCTGTTCTCTTAACTGTCCGATTTCCATTCTCTTACTCCTTATCTATCTTCACTTTTCCACCCAGTTTTTCAAAATCTTCGTAAAAACCTGGATAAGATTTATTCACAGCCTCTGCCTGTAAAATGATTACATCCTCTTCACATACAAGGGAAGCAATCGCTGACATCATAGCAATTCTATGGTCATTGTGAGAAGAAACCACTCCTCCTTTTAACTTCGCTTTTCCTCGAATAATCAGCCCATCTTCTTTTTCTTCGATGTCTGCCCCTAAAGTACTCAGGGTTTCATAGACCGTTTTTAGTCTGTCACTTTCTTTAATACGAAGTCTTTCTGCTCCACTAATTATAGTAACGCCCTCTGAAACTGACGCCGCCAATGCCAAAATTGGTACTAAATCAGGAATCGCCTTTGCGTGAATATCGACAGCTGTCATTTTGCTGCCAGATACAGTATAGGCATCTTCACACCTTTCAATGTTCGTTCCCATATTTTTCAAAATATCCACAACAGCTTTATCTCCCTGAAGAGATGCCTCATTCAAATTTGTATAGGTAATCTGGGTCTGTCCGATTGCCGCTCCTGTCATAAAAAATGCGGCATTGGACCAGTCACCTTCTACGCCTAATCCGTCTTTTATAGTATATACCTGTTTTCCCGGAATGTAAAAACAATTCTTTTCATAAACCACGGAAATGGAAAAGGCTTTTAAGGTATCTAAAGTCATTTTTACATAATCTTCTGACTGCAATTCTGTGGTAATTCGAATTTCACTGTCTTCTTCCAGTAAAGGAAGGGCAAATAAAAGTCCACTGATATACTGAGAAGAGACATTTCCTGGTAAAGTATAAATGCCTGGTTGCAATTTTCCTTCTACGCAAACAATACCACCATCTTTTTCCTTAAGAGGTGCACCTTTTTTTGCCATTTCTTCGTCTAAAGGCTTTAATGGTCTAGTTACCAATGAGCCTTTTTTCAAAAAGTCGCCTCTAATATGCAAAGCTGCCACTACCGGTAATAGGAATCGAATGGTAGAACCACTTTCGTTACAAGGTAATTGCCTGATTTCTTCCCCTATTTTTGCTCTGTCAATAGGAGTCACCAAAAATCCGTTTTCTTTTCGCTCTATTTTTGCACCCATTCCCTGCAGGCAGCCAACAGTTGCTAAAATATCATCCGATACACTGTGACACTGAATAAAAACTTCTCTATCCGATAAAGCTGCCGCAATCAAATATCTGTGAGCTACGGATTTAGAGGCTATTGCCTGAACTTCACCCTGTATTTTGGAAGGACTAACAATCGCTTTCATTCATAATCCCCCTAATTTTCATCACTTTGTCTGCTACTTTTTTGAACTGTGCAGGAGTTAAAGACTGGGCACCATCGCAAAGTGCTTTTGCCGGGTTATTATGTACTTCAATCATCAATCCGTCTGCTCCTGCTGCCGTTGCGGCACAAGACATAGACAATACAAGTTTGGATACCCCTGTTGCATGGCTTGGGTCAACAATCACTGGTAAATGGCTTAACTGGTGAAGTAATGGTACAGCAGATAAATCTAAAGTATTTCTTGTATAAGTTTCGTAAGTTCTAATACCCCTTTCACAAAGGATAACCTGTTCATTACCGCCTGCCATAATATATTCTGCACTCATAAGCCACTCTTTAATGGTATTGGCAAGACCTCTTTTTAAAAGAATCGGTTTGTTAATCTTACCAAGTTCTTTTAACAATTCAAAATTCTGCATATTTCTTGCACCTACCTGAATGACATCTACATCTTCAAATAAAGGTAAGTGGTTGGCACTCATAATTTCGGTTACGATTGGTAAACCGGTTTCTTTTTTTGCTTCTAATAATAAGTCAATACCTTCGGCTCTCATACCTTGGAAATCATATGGAGAAGTTCTTGGCTTAAACGCACCACCACGAAGCATCGTTGCTCCAGCTTCTTTTACGGCCTTTGCCACTTCAATAATCTGTTCTTCTGATTCTACGGAACAAGGACCTGCAATCATTGTAAAAATATTGCCACCAACCGATGTATCTTTCACAGGAATCACTGTATTTTCCGGATGGAATTTTCTATTTGCCTTCTTAAATGGATCACTTACTCTTGTAACGGATTCTACAATGTCCAAAGATTGAATCATTTCCATATCAATTTTAGTGGTATCCCCAATGAGTCCTAAAACCGTTTGGTATTCTCCTTCCGTTACACTGACATTAACGCCCTGTTCTTTGAACCATTCAATCAGGTTCGCCATTTGTTGTTCATCTACACCATTTTTCATTACAGCTATCATAATTGTTTCTCCTCTTTTCCAGAAAAAAACCGATGTTCGCTACAAGCAAACATCGGTCGAATTCATTTCTCTTTTTTGGTTCTGAATGTCTTAAGATGTTTATTCGTAGCAAAATCACCCAACGCTAAAAAAGTAGCCCTGGAAATCACAAAAGAAATATTCAGTTGACATATAACATTTCTTCTTTGCCATGATTAAATCACCTTTCAAAAAATTCTAAACACAATTATACTCTCTTGAGTTTCATTGTCAACCAATTTTTAAGCCTATTTTGGAACTTTTCACTATGTTCTACCGGCCATTACTCAAAGTTGCCTGACCTTTTGCAATCTTTCTACCTTCGATTAAAGCATTTTCTGCTCTCTCGTACAGGTCACTAAATTTCATTGGCTTATTTTCTGCAATGGCAATACCCATTGAGCAGGTAACCGCCAACTGTTTTTTACCAATTCGCATTTTCGTAATCTCATAGAGTAATTCTTGACATTTCTTTTCTGCTATCTTGGCAGAAGGAACGTCCTGCATAAACAGGCAGAACTGAAAACCACTTGCTCTGGCAAGTACATCGCCGGTTCTAAAGAAATTCTTTAATTTATCTGCCAGATTAATTAAAACAACATCTCCATAATTATGACCATACACATCATTGATTTCCTTGAAATCATCTACATCCATTACGATTAGGGCATGACACTTATCCGGATTTTCCTTGATAATCTGCATAATCATTTCTTCGGCTGTATTTCGGCTATATAAGTGTGTCAACGGGTCTGCAGTAGCCTGTTCCACAACATTATAATACTGTTTCAGCATTTTTTTATACTGATAATGAGATTCCATAACATTGTTAACACGACGAATTAACACTTCTTCGACGATTGGACGTACCACATAGTCACTTGCACCAAGTTCCAGTACATTGACCTGCTGTGCCACCGTATCGTCTGCAGTAATAACAACTACCGGGATATCCGCCATCATTTCGTGATTCTTCTTTTCATTTAAGAATTCAATACCACTCATAACCGGCATAAATAAATCCAGTAAAATAACGTCAATTCGATAATTATACTGCTGAATAATGGTCATAGCTTCCTGCCCATTTCCAGCTTCCAAAACAGTAAAATCATTTTTAAAAATATCACGAATAATGGCACGATTCAGTTCCACGTCATCTACCACTAAAATAGTATCATAAACACTATTTTTCACAGAAAGCTTTTTCGCAATTTTACTGTATTCGTACATCATATTTCGGAAACGATTGTTATACTCTAATACATTGTTGATTCGGCGAAGTACCATTTCTTTAATAAATGGTTTTGTAATATAGTCGTTGACACCGGATTCCAACATATTTAGCTGAACCTGTTCGTCTTCCTCTGCAGTAATGACTACTACTGCAATGTCGCGATACATCAGGTTCTTATTTTTTATAGCAAGAAACTCTTTTCCGTCCATAATCGGCATAACAATATCCAATAAAATCAAACGGATTTCATTATGATGTTCTTCCAAAATTTCCAAAGCTTCTCTACCATTACAAGCCTCAAATATCTTGTATTGGTCACTCATCATACCACGAAGAATGCTTCGATTAAATTCCAAATCATCGACAATAAGAATACTTTCTTCCTTGCTTTCATCAAACATCGTTGCAGATTGCAATGCGTACACATATTTGTTGAAGCTATCTTCCACCTGTTTTTCACCGGTAATATCGATATGTGTACCGATAATGATATTTCTGCCTTCGATATGACTAATATATTTCAATTTTAGATGTAACCAAACTCGTTTTCCGTTGCTTAGCACTTTTTCATATTCACAACCTACTGTGCCTTTTGTCTGTACTGCCTCGTTGAGAGTATCCTGAATGATTTTTCTGGATTTTTCCTCTAATACATCTAACAAATTATTGGCACGAATATATCGGTCATCATACCCCATCAATTCATAGTAAGCATTGTTCACTCGAATGACTTCCAGAGTTTCATGGTCGTATTCATAAACTGCAATCGCCTGATTCGAATCCGATACCAAATGTTCCATCTCTGTATCCATAGCAAATATCTGGTTGGCATCGAAATTACTTTTATTTAACTTTTCGAAGCCATTGGTAACACAGGCAATGGAATTATAGGCATAAGCAGGCATAGGTTTTGCAAAATAATAGCCTTGCACAAATTCACAACCAATATTTCTTAAAAATTCTACCTGTTCTTCCTTTTCTACCCCTTCTGCAATGGTCGGAATATCCAGCCATTTTGCCATTCGGATAACGGAAGCAACAATATTTTCTCCTCGACCACCGATATCGGAAGTTTCGAAGAAACGCATATCAATCTTTAGAACATCAACTTCAATATCTTTTAATACGTTCAAAGAAGAATATCCAGAGCCAAAATCGTCCATCAAAACTAAAAAGCCTTCTTCTCTAAATCGCTTTACTTTTTCTTTCATTGCCGCGGTGGCATCTGCATAGGCACTTTCCGTAAGTTCCAGTTGTAACAGTTCTCTTGGGATATTATAAGAGTCTGTTAAATCACAAAGAATCTTTACAATGTTCGGATTAAACAGGTTAACCCTTGACATATTGACGGAAATTGGATTTGGCTTTTCACCTTCATCTAACCACCCTCTTAACATAAAGCAAACTTTATTCCATACATAAAAGTCCAGTTTTGTAATAAATCCATTCTTTTCAAAAATAGGAACAAATTTACCTGGTGAAATCAAGCCTTTTTCCGGGTGTTCCCAACGAACTAAAGCTTCTGCACCTACCGGAAGCTTACTCTTTACATTGTATTTTGGCTGGAAATAAACAGTAAACTGCTCCGTTTCCAAGGCATGCACCATTTCATTAATAATCTGCTGTTCTTCTTCCAGTGCAGCTCCCATATCATCGGTGTAAAAAGCATAGTTCTTCAAAAATTGTCCTTTAATGGTCTTCGCTGCCAGTTTGGCTCTATCTAACATAAGTTCTACCGGCAATTCCGGGTCATCAATGACATAGATACCAAAGGCCGGTACAATATCAAATTCCAAAGGATAATTGTTAAAATGTCTTTTGATTGCACCAATTTTTTCCATAGTTGCCTGCATATCTTCGTAGGAAATACAAACAGCAAATACGTCCGCTTCCATACGACCATAGGTCGCTTTTTTATAGTGTTTTACATGCTTTTTGACACTTTGGGCAACAAATTTTAAAACGTTATCTCCGACCTTTGTGCCATAGAAAGAGTTGATAGACTGAAAACGGTCTATATCCATACGGACAAACACCATTTTTTCCTCCGGATTTTCATCTAACATCTCTCTGGTAGCCTCAATAAATTTGGTTTTATTATAAATACCTGTCAGGACATCATAGTCCGCCAGATAACGAAGTCTTTCTAAGGGCTTTGCCATACTTCTGGAAATGGCATTATCAAGACGCATCTGCACACTGACAAAATCCCATGGGCTCGCCTGATAATTCCAGACTCCCATAGACAAAAATTTTCTTTCGGAAAGAACATCATACTTTTCTGCCAGAACCAAAATTGGAACATTACTATATTGCACACTTTTCATAAGTTCTTCCAAAATGGCATAACTTTCTTCCAATTCTTCCTTTACCAGCATTAAAATAGCGTCCACTTTTCCTGACAAGGAGGATAGTCCCTCTTTCACTTCTGCCTGTCCGCAAGTAACCAGCAATTCATAACTTTCTTCCAAAAGTGCAAAATCCTCTGGTCTATCTACGTCTTCCCCCAATATTACAAAAACATTCTTCTTACTCTCCATATGTCCCTCCATATCATTTTCCCCTGATATTTTATACATATTTTTACCATTATAACAAAAATCCACAATAATATCTAGGATTATTGTGGATTTTCCGTCGTTTTTTCTATATTTTTTCTAAGATTTATCTATGATATCTCTCCCTTTGGCATAAGGCCTATCGTTTGATTACTGAATTCCACGAAAAACCAATTCTGCTGCCTTGGATAAATTTTCAAAGTCTCCTGGATTTAAGTAAGAAATGTCTTTTGTCTCATAACTTCCCAAAGTTACCGCGTCCATATATTCTTCTAATTTTCTGATATCCACCTGAAATTTTGCACCATAAGTAAATCGATAATCCATTTCTCCTTGATAAGAAAAATATTGGTTTCCCTCAATATCACTTAACATTTCAAAAATAACAATATTTCCAGGTTGATAGCCGGGCAAAATGTCCCGCACAATAAACAAACGCAAATGCTCATTTTTATCCAGATTTTCTTCTTGTACTTTCGGGTCAGCTATGTAATTTGCCCAAATAAGTAATGCCGTTACCCCTCCAAAGAATAATCCCATTAAAAAATGCAGCATAAAGCCGCTGATAGTCAGCACTGCAAAGCTTAGGCAAATCCCAAAATTTCTGATTTTGTCCTTTTTAATCATAAGGGCAAACATCATAAGACCAAAGCCTGCTGCTAATAAGCCTAGGGATAAATGTTTCCCAAAAACGATGGCTAAAATAGCTCCTGCCCAAAAAAGAATTCCCAGTATTCCTAACACCCAATTATTTACATAAACCGTTACTTTCACTTTTTCTCTCCTAACCCTATGAACGTCTCAAATTCCTCTTTGGTTATACCAAACAATATGACATTTGTAAATTGTCCATCATAATATACTTGTTCTTTCCAAACACCTTCTATCTTGCAACCCACTCGTCTCATAACTCTGGCCGAAGCCTCGTTTCCATCATTGACGCAAATATTCATTTTATGAAGTCTCTTTTCAAAAAAGGCATATCCCATAATCAAAGCCATTGCTTTGGTTGCATAGCCCTTTTTTCTGGCATTTTGTAAAAAATAAAGGCTGATAGAAAAAGTTCCATTTTTGTAATCTATGCTGTGAAGATTGATATTGCCTACATATTCTCCCTGAAGGGTCGTTACCGCGAATTCGATTCGGTCATCCTGCCCCTCAAAATGTAAATGTTCCTCTTCTTTTTCTGTCAATGCATCCAGTAGCATCGGAAGTTTTACCTCATTGTCATAGAACCTTGAATCCTGTGAGGCAAACAGCATTTCTCTATTTTGGTAATAGTCTTGTTCTGTCATATCTCGAATAAGAATTTCGTCATATTGCCAAAAATAAGGACGTTCTTTTAAAAGATTTTGAAAATCATTTTGTGTGCTTTGAACCAGTCCAAGAGAACTTTCTAAACAAAGTTTTCCTTTTTCCTTTGAAGGAGTTCTATATTCTAAATCTGTGATTCCATAATAATACTGGGCGTAGTATTTTCCGTGATGATAAAACATATCACTTCTTTTGGCTTCCAGTGTAAAACCAATGGCATCAAGAAAGGCGATTCCTTCTTCATTTCCTTCCATAACAAAACAATTTACTTTATGAAGTCTTCTTTCTAAAAAAGCATATCGTAATAAAATATCAAAGGTACTTTTTCCATAGCCTTTTCTTCTGTATGCCGGGAAAATAGTTACATCACATTGTGCAGAACCATCTTTTTCCTCTATATAACCTAAAATGGCATAGCCCACCATACGATTTTCCGTATCTAAAACGGCAAACCAGAGTTCCTTGCCCTCTTTTGTCATTTCTTTGGCATATAGTACCATACCCTCTGCCTTTTCTACAGTAGAAGGCAAGGCAATACCACCCTCTGCTTGTCTACGGAGGGTGGTATCTTTCAAAATTTCATAAAAAGTTGATGCATCTTTGTCTTCGATGATTCTAAGGGCTATTTTCTCATTTTTCCAAAAGTATGATTGGTTCATATTCTCCACCTCTCTTATGGTTCTCCTTTATGCATCAAATCTTCAAGGGTTACTTTATCAAAATAATTCGTAATCATTTCGTTTAACTCACGCCACATAGGAAGGGTTCTACACTCCCTTGCATACTCACAGGTTTTTGCCTCACATTCCAAACAGGCTACCGGTGCCAGTGTGCCTTCTGTCAAAAGCAATATTTCACCTACTTTATACATAGACGGTTGACGGTTCAGACGGTATCCACCACCTTTCCCGTGTATAGCATCAATCATTTTGTTTTTCGATAGCACCGTCATAATACTTTCCAAATACTTTTGTGAAATGTTCTGGCGATTTGCAATTTCTTTCAGAGGAATATATTCGTCTTTTTGTCTTTCTGCCAAATCCACCATCACTCTTAATGCATAACGCCCTTTTGTTGAAATCATCATATGTTTATTCTCCAAATAAATCCGTTGATAAATAACGGTCTCCCGAATCCGGTAACAGTACTACAATATTTTTTCCTTTGTTTTCTTCGCGTTTTGCCAATTCAACTGCTGCATACAAGGCTGCCCCGGAAGAAATCCCTACTAAAACGCCTTCTTTGCTGCCTATCATTCTACCATATTCAAAGGCTTTTTCATTTTCTACTTTGATAATTTCATCATAGATTGTAGTATCCAAAATTTCTGGAACGAATCCTGCACCAATTCCCTGAATTTTATGTGCTCCGCCTACTCCTTCTGATAAAACGGGTGAGGAAGCGGGCTCTACGGCTACTACTTTAATAGCCGGATTTTTGGATTTTAAATACTGTCCTGTTCCTGTAATCGTTCCACCAGTACCAACGCCGGCCACAAAAATATCTACCTTGCCATCGGTATCTTCATAAATTTCAGGACCTGTGGTTTCAAAATGTGCCTTTGGATTTTCCGGATTCACAAACTGACCTGCAATCATACTGTTTGGTATTTCTTTTGCCAGTTCTTCTGCTTTTGCAATAGCACCTTGCATACCTTTTGTGCCATCAGAAAGCACTAACTTTGCTCCATAGGCTTTAATCAATTTTCTTCGTTCTACGGACATCGTATCCGGCATTACGATAATAATTTCATACCCTTTGGCTGTGGCTACACTGGCAAGACCAATTCCCGTATTGCCGGAAGTTGGCTCAATAATCACACTGCCTTTTTTTAACTGCCCGCTTTCTTCTGCCTTTTCAATCATTGCCTTGGCAACTCTATCTTTGACTGAGCCTGCTGGATTAAAATATTCTAATTTAGCTAAAACTTTTGCTTCTAAATGAAATTCCTCTTCGATATGAGTTAACTCTAGTAATGGTGTCTTTCCCACTAATTGTTCTGCTGATGTATAAATATTTGCCATAATATATAAATCCTCCATATACTTTTTTATTTTACTGCATCAAAACCCTTTTGTAAATCTTCCAAAATGTCCTCAATGTGCTCTGTACCAATGGATAATCGAATCGTATTTGGTTTAATACCCTGGTCTAATAATTCTTCCTCTGACAACTGCGAATGGGTGGTGGTTGCCGGGTGAATGACCAGACTTTTTACGTCAGCCACATTGGCAAGTAAAGAAAAAATCTCCAAATTGTCAATAAACTTATGGGCTTCTTCTACCCCACCCTTTATTTCAAAAGTAAAAATAGAACCGCCCCCATTGGCAAAATATTTTTCATATAAAGCGTGGTCCGGGTGGTCTTCTAAAGCCGGATGGTTAATGTGCTCAACCTGTGGATGATTCTTTAAAAATTCCAGGACCTTTTTTGTATTTTCAATATGTCTATCCAATCTTAAAGACAGCGTTTCAATTCCCTGTAACAATAAAAAGGCATTAAAAGGTGATATGGTTGCCCCGGTATCTCTTAAAAGAATTGCTCTGATATAAGTGACATATGCAGCCTCCTTTGCTGCTGCCACAAAAGACACTCCATGATAACTTGGATTTGGCTTAATAATGGCAGAATGCTTTCCACTCTTTTCCCAGTCAAACCTGCCGGAATCTACAATAATTCCTCCCAAAGTCGTTCCGTGTCCACCCAGGAACTTGGTGGCTGAATGGACCACAATATCTGCTCCATATTCAATAGGACGAATCAAATAGGGTGTTCCAAATGTATTGTCTATTACCAATGGAATGCCATTTGTATGTGCAATTTCAGACAAAGCACTAATGTCCGGTATATCTGCATTGGGATTACCAAGGGTTTCTATATAAATCGCTTTTGTGTTGTCTAAAATAGCATTCTGTACTTCTTCTAAATTGTGAATGTCAACAAAAGTTGTGGTAATTCCATATTGACTTAAAGTGTGTGCCAATAGATTATAGCTACCACCATAAATGGTCTTCTGAGCTACAATATGGTCTCCCTTTTGTGCTAGTGCCAAAATTGCGTATGTAATTGCTGCTGCCCCGGAAGCTACTGCCAACGCAGCCACACCGCCTTCTAATGCAGCAACTCTTTTTTCTAAAACATCTTGTGTGGAATTGGTCAGGCGTCCATAGATATTGCCTGCATCTGTCAAATTGAATCTGGCTGCTGCATGAGCCGAATTATCAAATACATAAGAAGTGGTCTGATAGATAGGAACCGCTCTAGAACCGGTGGCAATATCCGGTTTTTCCTGTCCTACGTGAAGCTGTAACGTTTCAAATCTTAATTTTTTCTCATTCATATCTTTTACCTACCTTTCTGGTATGTTGATTGGTTGATATGAATATACTCTCATTTGCCTACCTTGTCAATGGGTAAATGAGAGTATTTTAAAATTTTTCTATATAACTTGAATACCGCCATATTTTCGTATTTTGTATTCTTGACAAGCTCCTTTACCAAATACTTTATTCATATACTTTTGGTAAGCAGGGACTGCCTCATTTTTGACAAAAGCCTGAATGGTTCCGGCAAAACCGCCGCCGTGCACGCGGCTTACGCCCTTTTCTCCAAGAATCATCTCGCTGATACAAAGGGCAACGGATACATTCTGGTGTGTAATATCCTGATGAATATACACATTTTGTAAATATTTAAAAGAAGAATCCCCAGAGGCTTTTACATTCTTTAAAAATTCATCAAAGTCCTCCTCCATTAAGGCTTTTGTTTCCTTTTGCACACGTTCGTTTTCCAGCACAAAATGTAAGGCTCTTAAAAAGGCTCTGTCCCCTTCATTTTCACGTATTCTTTGAATATTTTCTAACAAATCTTCTTGTGATACTTGCCGCAACACTTCTTTTCCAAAAACGGCTGCCACTTGTTTCATTTCATAAGGAACGGCTGCATATTCAGGCGTACAATCTGCGTGGGAGCTTTTGGTATCTGTAATGCAAAGGCTGTACCCAAACTTTGAAAAATCACACGTAACCTTTTCTATTTGTGGATTCTTTCCATCTTGAAAATCAACATGTACCAGGTTTCCTACGCTACTGGCCAACTGGTCCATTAGTCCGCAAGGCTTACCAAAATACACATTTTCCGCATATTGTCCAATTTGGGCAATTTCCACTGGGGATACGTTTCCCTCATTATACATTTTCGATATAATGGTTCCCACCACAGTTTCAAAGGCTGCGGAAGAAGAAAGTCCTGCACCAATTAGTACCTCACTGGTAAGATAGGCTCTGAAACCTCCAATTTGATAGCCACTTTCTTTCATACCCTGTAATATTCCTTTGATAAGGGAAAGGGTTGTGCCTTCTTCCTCTTTTTTCTTTTCTAAATTATCCAAAGAAATCGTAACCTTGGGATACCCTTTTGAAACAATAGTCACCTGATTCTCTTCTGTCTTATGGGTAATGGCAATGACATCCACATTGACAGAAGCGACTAACACTTCTCCTTGCTGATGGTCCGTGTGATTGCCTCCAATCTCGCTTCTTCCTGGAGCACTGAATATGGAGACTTCTTCTTTTCCAAACAGTTCTTCATAAGTTTGTAAGGCACCAATATAGCGTTCTTTTTGATATTCCACTTTGGCAGAATCCACGTAGATATCCAGGAAATCTTCGTCTAAGTCTCCGGTTTGAATCTTTGCAATTATTTCTCTTGTTGTACTCATTTTTTAACCCCTTGCCACTTTTGCAGGATACCACTTTTGAAACCACCCTGTAAAAATACCCATAAAAATAGGCGAAATATTACAGAGAATACCTAAATAGGTTCTAAGGTTTGTCTGCATCAGGTAGTATGCCATAATTGCAGTGATAATATATAATACACCCCACATCAGTGTCAAAATTCTATTTGTTTTTATAAATAATGGATTTTGAAGTGCCGCGTCACCATTATAGTCATTGGCAGAATAATGTGCCGTCAACGGAATCTTTGTAAAACAAGATATCGTCCACATTAGTCCAAAAGTCAGGTAAGATAAGGGGAGCAGAATTTCTACTTTATTAAAAATAAGTAAGAGGGCTGCATAAGTACTTACCAACAAATTACTAACCACATCGTAAATCGTCTTTTTATTTTTCAGGAAAAGAAGATAAGTCAGCCCACAAGCAATAATGCTGATAAATCCACCCCAGAAACTCTGAATCGACACCGCTACCCAAAAAACAATCCACGGCAAAAGTACTAAGCTCATATTCGTTTTGCCCACTTCTTTTTGTATGGTGGTAATCTCCTTGTCACTCTTTTCCATTGCTTTTTTAGTTGCTCCAAAATAGTTGTCCCAATGAAGCATCAAATCAAAATCACCTTTTACTTTATAAAGATGCTGCATCATAGCTTCCTGACCACTGATTTTGCCACTGGCAATGTCTTTCCAAACAGTATATGGCGTCTCAATTCTGGTGGTATAGGTTTTTAAGTTCTCCGTCAGTACTTGAAAGTCTTCTTTTCCTAAGACAATCTGATAGGTTTTCTCTACATCGGTGTAACACATTTCCAGAACAATTTCTTTTCCCTGATAGGAATCCTTGTTATAAAGTGCCGCCATTTGTTTTGTAAAAATCAAAGAATCGTCCAACTTTTCCCCGGTTTCTCTCTCTACGCCCCAGCTGGCGTCTGCCATCGCTTCAAAGGTCTCCCTATCAAACAATAAGGTATCCAGTTCTTGTCTCGTTTCCTTAAGAATTTTACCCTCTGCAAATTCTTCTCCAGCCATTTTTACATACTTTAAATATTCATTGGTTCTGTCAGAAAGTTCTGGAACGCGGAAAAGTTCTCCTTGTCCACAAAAAATAGTCTCATAATTGTTATTTCCCAATAAATGATTAAACATCGAAAGCACGGAGTCATAATTTCCTTTTGCCGTATAAAATCCACAGGTTGAAATAAGAACGTGTCGCTTACCGGACATATCATATCTACTTGGATGACTACCATTTTGGGCATCTTTTTCCATAAAAGGAAGAACCATTGGAAGCTGTCTGTCAATTAAATTCTTAAGCTTACTTGGAACATTGAAATAGTAAAGTGGGAAGGACCAAATGGTAACATCTGCCTCTTTGAGCTTTGTAAGGACTATTTCCATATCATCTTTTATCACACATTTTCCAGGGGTTTTATTCCAGCAGGAAAAACAGCCAAGACATTCCTTAAGCTCTAGCTGACTTACAATAATTTCTTCCACCTCACACTCACCTTGGTATTTTTCTTTCATACCTTCTATAAATGCCGTAGACAATTTGTACGTGTTACTTTTCTTTCCCTTTGGACTACCATTTAATAACAGAATCTTCATTCTTTCTCTCCTTATATCGTTGCTAATTTGCTCTTTTCATTGGTTTTATAAAACATACAATAGCAAGAATTATCTTTCCTAATTAATATACTACCAAATACCAGCCCTAATGCAATAAAAAAATGTAAATCAAAGCTCTTCGATTGTACCAAATTTCGTATTCTGGCATAAAATGTAGTAAAAACACGAAATAAGAGAGATTATGAACAATTTATACCTTATCCTTTTTTCCCTGATACTATTTTTTTTCTTTGTAGCTTTCCTCTCATTACATTTTCGGAAAAAGAGAATTATCCGGAAAATGAATTCCTTAAGTGCCGAAGAAAAAATAGAACGTATCCAACGTATTGTGGAGCCCATTGGCTATATTTACGAGCCATTTCAGGACATTTTTGCCACTCGATTAAATGCACCGCAAAAGCTCTTTGGTTACACCACTTTTTATGATTTATCAGCTGCCTTCTTCCATATGGTATTTGATTATGAAACCTTCTATTTTGACTACAACAAACGGACCTGGCTTGTGGAAATGTGGAAAGGGCAATATGGCATCAATACCGGTTGTGAACTTGGCGTATATTACGCGGATTCTCTGGTGGATAAAAGCCAGTATGCTTCTACTCTTTTTCACGCCGTAGAGGATAAAGATATGCTGAATATTTCATTGAAATTAAATAAGCATATCCCAAAAGAAAATGCCTCCACTCGTGTTGGCTACCTAAAATATAGGCACTGGTGGCTTACAATCTTCAAAATGGGAACTTTTTCCAAACCTAAGGACCTCTTTGTGAATACTTCTATCCGTTTTAAAAACTATCCAATGCTATATAGTTTCTTAGATAGTTTTGAAGCAGCCATGCCAAAAACTACTTATCACTTAAATGGTTTAACTGTATATTTTACCTTTTGTGAAAGTAGTCGTAACTACTCCGTTTTCCAAAAAATAGTACGACGCATATCCCTGACCTTGTGCCATTTATATTGTGTTTTGTTCCGGTATGTCACCAAACCTTTTCAAAATAGCGGCGACAAAATTTTGTATCTCTATTACTATTTGCCATTTACGTTCCGCCTTATTTTTAGACCTTTTCAAAAACAATAAAAAGGAAGTGAATTTATGAGCTATAAAAAGCGTCTTGACAGGGCTTTTGAATTAGCCCCTACTCTGCCTTTTACTAGGAACACGCAATATGTTTTTTTCAGCGATTGTCATCGTGGTGTGGGAAATACCAACGATAATTTTCTTCCCAATGGAACCAGCTATCTGGCAGCATTACAATATTATTATCAATATGGTTTTTGTTATATTGAAGTAGGCGACGGGGACGAACTATGGGAAAACAGACGTCTTTTGCAAATTATAGAAGTTCACGAAGATGTGTTTTCGCAGCTTTGCAAATTTCAACAGGAAGGACGCTTATATATGCTCTTTGGCAATCATGATATGGCGAAGAAAAAATGCGGCCCGCTTTTTGAAAAGTTTGCTTGTTATGAGGGGATTATTTTAGAAGCCCCGGAGCTGTCCCAAAACCTCCTTATAACTCACGGACATCAGGCAGATTTTCTAAATTCAGTGCTTTGGCGTATGGCAAGATTTCTTGTCCGGTATCTGTGGACTCCCTTAGAACGCTTTGGCGTATTGGACCCCACAAGTGCTGCCAAAAACAATGTGAAAAAAGACAAATTGGAAAAGAAGTATCTATCCTATGCCATAGACAGAAATTGTCTACTTTTAACCGGGCATACCCACAAACCGACGCTTGGAAATGTCCATTCTCCTTACTACAACTGTGGTAGTTGTGTGCACCCTAAAGGTATTACCTGTATAGAACTTTGCGGCTTTCAAATCAGCCTTGTAAAATGGTATGAAAGTGCACAAAAAAGTGAGCATTTTGGTAATATTTACTGCCAATGCCCACCGGTATATCCTGTTTATGTAAAAAGAGAAGTGTTGGCTACGGAAAATTTATTAGGATAAAACCTACGTTAGATAAAATCCTACGCTAATCCGGGTTCTTTGAAATATAAAAATTATCCTGAAGTAATAACCAATTTGCCCGAAAAAGCTGCATAATCTGCCAATATCCAGGGCCTCTTAGCTCAAACTCCTTTAGCAATTCAAATTTAGCACTAAGACTCCTTACATCTTCAAACCAGACTTCATGGGTGATTTGATTTCTGTCATAATTAAAGTAAGGAGTCTTGGCTACTTCATCAAATTTAATTTCTACCCCTTCGTTGATGGCAATTCTCACAGCCTCTATATTGCCAATCGTTTGAGCTCTTGTGACGCCTCGCTCGTAAGGTAATGCCCAATCGTATCCGTAGTTTGGAATGCCCAGGCTGATTTTGGGTGGTTCTATTTGTGTCACTGCATATTCCACTACATTACGCACCATATTAATCGGGGCAACCGCCATCGGTGGTCCATAAGTGTATCCCCACTCATAAGTCATAATCAGTACGTGGTCGACGATTTCCCCCAAAGCTCTATAATCCTTTCCTTCATATAAAAGTCCTTTTTGTTCCGATGAAGTTTTGGGTGCCAATGCCACAGACACCGAAAAACCCACTTCATGCATCCTTTCTGTGCATACACGAACAAATTCCGTAAAAGCATCTCTGTCTTCTGCCTTAATATATTCGAAATCAATATCCATTCCGCGATATGATTTTTCCTGCATTACTTGAATTAAATTAGTAATAAGATTATCTCTGTTTGCCGGATTATTTACAATGGCACTAATTAATGTATTATCAAAATTGCCAGTCGCACCAAAAGGAGTTAAGGTCAGAATGGGGTCTGTATCCGTATTTTGAGCTGCATCAATCATAAAAGTTTCATCTATCAGAGGCGGAATCAATTCCCCCTGCATTGTAAATCCATAGGAAAAGACCGATAGTTCTGATAAATAAGGCAAGGTATTTTGAAGCACCCAACTGCTGATAAATGGATACGCATATCCATTACTGTGAATAGTCATTGTTTTTTCAGATGCACCTACGTTGATAAGTAATGCCTGCCCCACTGCCAACTGATAAGGCGGAATTAATTGATTGTCGTAAATAATCGTGCCACTGGTCACTCCAAAACTGGCGGCAATTTCATTCACGGTATCCCCCATCTTTACTACATAAATTTCCATACATTCACCTAACTTTTTCTTTATACAAAGTATGCTTCTTTATAAAATTTAATGTATTCATCGCATCGCCTCACTTTCTTTAAACATTTCTTAAGAAATACGCAAAACTATTGCAAGAATTTAGCATAGTAAAGTATAATAAAAGAGATATAACACAATGAGGAAACGCCTATGGAAAACAAGAAAAAAATCCTTTCATTTATTCTGTTCCTCATAGCAATCCTTTGTCTGATTGGTGCGATTGTTTTGTGGATTCATTACAAAAATGAGGACAAGCAGGTAAATGAAGCTCTTAATTCTTCGGAGGATACTCTAGAAAATCTGTCGCCTGATGACACTATGCCGGAAGAAACCGTTTTTACCCCGGAAGACAGCCTTAAAGACGATAGTTTAGAAGAAATTACATATGTGCCAAATCCCTATGCCGATAAATTTTTAGAAAATGAAGATATGGTCGGCTGGCTGATGATTCCCGGAACAAATGTGGATTACCCGGTTATGTGGACTTTAGAAGATGAAAATTACTATTTATATCGGGATTTTGACAAAAAGGACAATAGTAACGGAAGTCTGATACTGGATACAGACAGTTCTTTAGACCCCTTAACTACCAATTTGATTATTCACGGGCATAATATGAAATCAGGAGCTATGTTTGGCAACTTAACAGACTACGAGGATGAAGCATATTATCAGGAACATAAACAGATAACCCTCTATACAAAGGAATGTGCGAGAAACTATGAAATTATTGCAGTTTTTCGTTCACAGGTATACAAGAAATCGGAAGATGTTTTTAAATTCTATAAATTCTTTGATGCCAAAACCGAAGAAGAATTTCAGAATTTTTACGAGAACATCAAGGCTTTATCCCTGTATGATACAGGCGTTACTGCTCAATTTGGTGACCATTTTCTTACCCTTTCCACTTGCGTCTACCACGTAAAAAACGGTCGTTTCGTGGTTGTAGCTAAGGAAATTGCACCAGGTGACTCTTATTTGCCGATTGAAGAAGAATAAAATAGGGAAACTTTTATTTATTGATTGAAAAATCAAAGAAAACTCTGGTGTTTATAACACTCAAAATAAAAATATAGGAGGATTTATATTATGAAACACTTGAAAAAATTTTTACTTATGGTAACAACAGTGCTCTTTTGTATGATTTCTTTTTGGGGTAATTCCCTGGAAACCCATGCCGAAGAAACTACCCCTACCACCTATTACCTGAAATATGTAGCTTCCGTTGACCAGTTTCGATATATGGTTGACACTTGGCAAGAAGGTCAGCAGCATTGGGGACTTACCTCATTAAAAGAAAACATAAAAAATGGCGACCTTTTAGTAATTGATGGTACAGATGGTCACGGAATCGAACTTTCCTTAAATGTGAACTTAAGTAATTTAACCGTTGTAAATGGTGACCTTGTCATTGTTACTGCTAACAGCATTGAAAACTTCTATGGTTTAAATGGTAGTAAAAGTGTTGTAAATGGAAATGTAACTAACGCTTATGTATATGAAAACAGTTTAGGTAATTTTAATAACAACGTTACCAACTTAACTGTATCCAGTGGTAAAAATCCTGCCCCATTAGCAACCGTAGCTGTTGCCGGCACTTGTGATTATTTCCATATTGAAAACGGTATGACTTGTTATAGCTTCAAAACCAATACTTTGCGTATGGAAAATGGTGACTTTAAAACAGCATCAGAAAATTATAGTTTAACAGCACCTGCAACATCTACTACTTCCACTACTTCCACTACTTCCACGGATAGTGATGAATATGATGATGTTCCAAAAACAGCCGATAGTCGTTTTAATCCACTTTGGTTAGCTCTCCTTTCTCTCGTTTGTTTCGTAGGAAGCGTTGGCATTAGAAAAATAAAATAATATTGTTTGAAAAAAATAAGGGCGTTTATCTTATATGGTAAACGCCCATTTTTTCCGCTTTTATTCCGATTCCATAGCTAGAAATTTCATTTTTATTTCAATAAATTCTTCAATATTTCTCATTAAAACAAACAATCGTGCCCTATCTTCAAATTCCTGTCGTTCCACTGGTAATGGTTGTTTTTTCATATAGGCGTCCATTTCTTTAAACTCAGACATCAACAATTTTCCATCGTTATCCCTGTGAAACACCTTTGCCATTTTTTCAAAGAAATTTGCTATGATTCCTGCCGTAGCCGGCGTAGTTTCCAGCATTTTTACGATTTTATACATATCATACAAAACCACGTACTGTCTTTGTCGCATAGCAATATATTCTGCATCAGACGTATCCTGCCCTCTAAATTGATTATTAAAATTTTCTTCCGCAATGTTTTTTGCTTCTCTAATAATGTGTTCCAACTCCTTAAAACAATCATCATCATAATGAGTCATATCTTTTCTTTGGATTCTACCACCCATTTCATTTAAAATTTTTACAATCTGTTCATCTGTCTCTTTTTTTAGGCTTTCTATATACTCGGTCTTTTTGTGTAAATGCAAATTAACTATTATTCCCACGCTCACGCCAATGCCGAAAATAAGCACTTCGTTCATTACATAAGGTAATTCCATACTTTCATAGGTCAAAAAATGGGATACCAAAACGGAATTCATTGTAATTGCCGCATTCCATTTTTTTAAATAGCAGATAAACACATAGGGAACAATATACACAAAAAATCCAATTTGTGTATATCCAAATATTGCGTAGCTAACTGTCCCAATCATCAGTGCAATTATGAAGGCAACTAAACGTCCAAAGGCTACCTGTATGGTCTCTCTTTTGGTTGGCTGAATCGACAAAATTGCAACAATTCCTGTGGAAATTGCATAGTCTAATTGTAAAAGATTGGCAATGGCAATCGCCACCGCTACCGCTATACTCACTTTTAAAGAATTTAAAATAATTATTTTCATACTCATCTTAATTCTATATTATCTCCAATTACCACATTCATAACCTTTCTATATAGAAAAGGCTGCATCATTTTTTTCAGCTCTACTTCGTCCGAAATCTCATAATTTCCGTCTGTTATAACTAGGATAAGTTTTGACCGGGCGTGGAAAAGCTTTAAGTTTTGCATCAGGCAACTATAATCCTTCGCTTGATAATGCGACTCATAATCCTCATAGTGTGAACCGAGCATCGCAATGCTCATTGGAATCACCTGATTGGTAATTGTTTCATTCGTTCTCCAATGTACCATATTGAATCTCACATTTCTAAAAACTTCGCTATGGCGTTTTAGCATTTTTAGTAAGTTTGGAATGACCTCTTTTACTTTCTCTTTAGATAGATTCTGGTCTACTACCACAGTCATTTCAAGCATTTTATTTGGAATATTACAGGGAGAATGCAGAATCTGTTCTACTTTATTGATAAATTGTTTCTGAAATAAGATGGAAGAAATCATCTTTTGTACCTTCTTTTTAAGCTTGTTCATTACAGATAGGGTATCATTTTATGAGTAGAAGTTCAAGGTGAGGAAGAAAAGCTCCTCTTTTATTGACAAAATATTTTGAAACTTCTATTATAATTTTTAGGTTTAACTTTTGGGGGCAATTCATTATGCAATTTAACTCGTATATTTTCATTATGGCATTTTTGCCAGGTATAATCCTTCTTTATTTTCTTGCAAATAAATTACATTCTGCGGCTGGAAAAGTAGTTTTGGTTCTTGGAAGTCTCTTGTTTTATGGTTATGCAGACAAGACAATGCTTCTTTTCCTTCTGGCAAGTATTATCATAAATTATTTTTTTGCTATTTTAATGAATCATCTTAAGCAAAAGCCTATAAAGCTACTGCTTGCCATACCGATTATCATTAATGTTTGTCTCTTACTCTATTTTAAATATACCAATTTTATTCTTGAAAATATAAATAATCTTTTTCACACAGAATATACCCTCTTAACTATTGTTCTTCCTGTTGGAATTTCCTTTTTTACCTTCCAGCAAATTGCCTATTTAGTATCTGTGTCTCGAAAGGAACTTCCAAATACGAATCTCCTTGACTATTTGGTATACATCACCTTTTTTCCGAAGTTGTTAATGGGTCCTTTAATAGAGCCTGTGGATTTTATTTCTCAACTGAATCATCCAGATACGAAAAAGGTAAATGCCACACATATAGCCTGGGGACTTAAAATATTTAGTTTTGGATTATTTAAGAAAGTAGTTTTAGCAGATACCTTTGCCAGTGCTGTATCCTGGGGCTATCGTAATCTCGAAACAGCAACCGCTATGGATATGATTCTTATCACTCTTTTTTATACTTTTGAAATCTATTTTGATTTCAGTGGTTACAGTGATATGGCAGTGGGTTCTTCGAAAATGCTAAATATAGAACTTCCAATCAATTTTGATTCTCCTTATAAAGCTCTTTCCATTCGGGACTTTTGGAAGAGGTGGCACATTTCTCTTACCAAATTCTTAACGAAATATATTTATATCCCGTTAGGTGGAAGTCGTAAGGGTATAGTTTTTACGTGTGTAAATACGATGATTGTTTTCCTTGTTTCTGGAGTATGGCACGGAGCAAATTGGACCTTCATTCTTTGGGGCATTTTGCATGGATTATTGAGTGTATTTGACCGAATCTTTGATAAACTGGAAGAAAAAGTATTTGAGCCTGTTCGGTGGTTTTTTACTTTTTGTTTCGTGAATGTCCTCTGGCTTTTATTCCGCTCCGATTCCATTGCTCAATGGAAATATATCATGAAAAGAATGATATATTTAGAGGATACCAGCATCAGCAACGGGTTAATGGAATATTTCATACTTCCAGAATCCACCTTCCTAAGTGACCTGTTACATTTATCTTATTTTGAGAATCATATACGAGGTTTTTGGATGCTCCTTTTTCTAGTTGTTTCCTTTGGGATTTGTTTGATACCAAATAATAACTACAAAAAGCTTAGAAAGCTTACTTTTCTTTCTATGATTGCCGCAGCGATAGCTATGGTTTGGGGAATTCTGTGCCTTGGTTCAGAATCTCAATTTGTATATTTTGGATTTTAAGAGGTGCAAAAAATGAAAGCAAAATTGTGGATTGCAGGATATATTTTTATTCTGGCACTGATGTTAGGTGGTATTGGAAAAACCGTCTATGATGTGGACCCGTTTTTTCATTATCATAAACCGAATACCGACCAATATTTTTATACGCTGGATAATCAAAGAAGCCAGAACAATGGCATTTGTAAAAACTTTGATTATGATGCATTGATTTCCGGAACTTCTATGACAGAAAACTTTAGCACCACCGAAATGGACCAGATATTTGGAACAAATTCAATAAAAGTTTCCTATTCGGGAGCTTCTTATAAAGAAATCAACGATTCGATTGAGCTTGCCCTAGCCTACAACCCTTCCTTAAAAACAGTTGTACGGGGGCTTGATATGAAGAAATTTTTTGACGCCAGCGATTTTATGGTTACAAACCTTGGAAAATTTCCTACTTATCTTTATGACGAAAATCCTTTCAATGATGTGCAATATCTTTTTAATAGAGATATCCTTTTTGAAAGAACCTATGAAATGATAAAGGCTACGGATACCTGGGGATTTGAGCCGGGGATTACCTCTTTTGACGACTATTCCAACTGGCAAAAGGATTGGGTTTTTGGCATAAATGCAGTAGCCAAAGAAGGCGTAAATACCGTAATTACCGGTGAGGAAAAACATCTTACCGACGAAGAAAAATCAGGCATTTATGATAACATCTATCAAAATGTAGGTTCTATTGCTGAGAAAAATAAAGACGTTACCTTTTACTATTTTTTCACTCCTTACAGTGCTTTATGGTGGGAAGAACAGTTAGAAACTGGGAATATTTACCGTCAAATTGAGGCAGAACAATATGTTATCGAAATCCTTTTACAATATGAAAATATAAAATTATTTTCCTTTAATATGCGAACGGATATTACGACCAATATCAACAATTATCGGGATACCACCCATTATGGAGAATGGGTTAACAGTCTTATTTTGAAATGGATGCATTCTGGCAATTATCAGCTTACTGCAGATAATTATATACCATATCTAGAAGATGAACTTCAATTTTATTGTTCTTTTGACTATGAGAGCTTAAATGAGCAGGAAGATTATGAAGACGACTATTATGCCGCAACATTAGTAAATCAATAATGAGAAAAACCTTATTTTATCATCCTTCTTAAACGAATGATAAAATAAGGTTTTTCTCATTCTATCTTTTACTTAAATTTCGATACTCTTCTTCTGTAATTTCCAATTCTATTATTTTCCACTTTTCACCCTTTATGTCTTCTATCACGTCTTTTTCCATAACAGCTTCTTTGAAACCAACGGACTTATAACACCTATACGCTGAAAGATTATTTTCAAATACTCCAATGGTAACTTTTTGTGCTCCAAAGATTTCAAAGGCATATTTAAGACCTAATTCAAGCATCTGTCTCCCATAGCCTTTTCCTCTTTTGGTATCATCAACAATTACCCAACCAAAACGAAGTATTCTGCTATCGCCATATACATATCTCATAATAAAGTGTCCCACAACACCACTATCGTCAAATGCCGTCATTGGATAAAAGTTGTCCGGTTCAATACAATCTCCATTATTCAATTTATATTTATTCTCAATATCATTTGCACAAATCGGAAATGCACCGAATCGCTCTCCTCCCCATTTTAAGAAAATATTTTCATCTTTAATCCACGTAATTATGTACTCTGAATCGCTGTTCTTATACGGCCTTAATCTCAACATTTTTTTGCTTCCTTTTATCAACAAACTTCAAATTGAACAAAATCGCTGCGCGATGGCCTGCCAAGGCTGTGGCACAGTTTTTGCTTTTCAAAAGCAGTAGACATCTGCCTACATAAGAAGTATTGTTAAATCACCACAAAATAACAATCAACAAAGGTCAAATATCC
>JBGVKZ010000040.1:0-21413 GCA_045124055.1 Lachnospiraceae bacterium
GAAAAAAGTGTTCGTACTTATGATGATGAACAAATTTTAGATTTGCTAAGAAGAACACAAGAGCTGGAAAAACAAAAAAATTTGTTATATGGAATTATACTTATTGTAATGGGTATTGCATTACAGGCTCTTTCATATGCATTTGGGGGTTCGAATTTTAAAGATTTTATTTCGGGCTTACTATTGGGATTGTCAATTGCAGAAATGCTGGTTGGAGTTTATGTTGTTGGAAAATCATTGGCAGGAAAATAACTTTCCGTAATACGTTTTATTGATGTAGATTAAAATTTACATTATGAAATAATTCGATGTCTTATTCGTTAAAATTGTGGAAGTATCGTAAATTCGGTATTTCCACTTTTTTTTGTCTAAACTTTTTGAATAAGAATAAGGAGTAAAAGTTTAATCTATTTGATTGATGGAATATTTAGGAAGAGTGTAGTATAATAGAATTATGAGTTTGTTAATTTAGATTATGATGTAGAAAAAGTTATTGAAGATTTACGTTCTTATGGATTGAGTAAAAAAGCACCTGCATGGTGTAGGGTGTCAGAAAATTTGTTGAGAACAGGTGAGATATCGCATGGAACCGTTTTGGCAAAAGCAATGTCTTTGTGTGCACAGAAGAATGGAGAATGTAATTGGCCTAATGTGCCAGAAGAATGTTGGAATTTGGCGGTAAGTGAAATGATTGACAAATAAATACAAAGATATTATATCGAAGGGAGAAAAATGGTGAGAGAGCGAGTAATGACAGACCCGAAAAAATTGGTAAGAATCGAACTAAAAAAAGCGGGGTTTGATATAGATTCTATGCAAGTTCCTAAAAGGGTATATTTGTTAGCAGATGATATTTATGATGCAATGATTAAAAAAGAATGCGGTGAATACAAATATCCTCTAGGTGGTTCGTTGTATGTTTTAAAAAATAATTCGCAAGTTGGTTTTGTTAAAGGTGCAATGTGTTCTCCTGGAATTGCTACACAAGCTGAAGACTTAGTGGCTGGCGGAGTCAAGGAGTTTATTCATATCGGTTTGGCTGGAGGAATCAGTCAAGACCTGAGCATTGGCGATATTGTTCTTACAAATGGGGCGTATAATGACACCGCAGTAGCAAGACTATATGGTTACGATTGTGATTTTCTTGAGACAACGCCGTCATTAACGGATGAAATGGAACAAATGTTAAAAGAAAAAGAAATTCATACAAATAGGGGTAAACACTGGACAACAGACGCAGGATATCACGAAACTTGGGAGCAAGTTCTTGATTATCGCTCCAAAGGAGCTTTATGTGTAGAGATGGAAGGGGTTGGATTATTTACGATTGCACGATATAGAGGCTGTTTGGCTTCTGCAATCTATATTATTACTGATGTTATTTCGGAAGATGGATGGCATTTAGGCTGGGAAGATGACAAAATTGATGAAGTGATTGCCAAAATTATAGATGTAATAGCAGGCTAGGGGAGAAATATGTAACGTAGGGAACAGAAAAATAGGCGGGAGTATTCAAATGGAGTATAAATTAGTAAAACAGGTAAAAGACGATGAAATTCTCAGAAAGTCATTTAATGAATTGACTCAGCAGACATTTGGTTTTGATTTTGAGGATTGGTATCAAAGGGGACATTGGCAGGATATGTATATTCCATATGTGCTTATTGATGGGGACAAGGTTGTTTCCAATGTGTCTGTGAACTTGATACAGTTTGATGTAAAAGGCGAACAGAAAAAATACATTCAGCTTGGAACTGTTATGACCAACGAGGCATATCGTGGATGTGGACTTAACCGAAAGATTATGGAACTCATTATGGCAGAGTATCAGGGCAAGGTTGATGGTATATATCTGTTTGGTAATGATGAGGTATTGGAGTACTATCCAAAATTTGGATTTATACCGTCCAAGGAATATGAATATTATATGCCTTGTGACAATATGGAAAATATAAAGGCATATGACATTCAAAAAATGGATATGAAAGATGAGACCTGGTCTGAGAAACTTTATGATATTATCAGAAAATACTCAGATAATATAGAAAATAAGGATAATGAAAATGATGCTTTATATATGAGTGAAAACCTAGGACTCTATCAGTTTTGGCTCTTTGCCGGATTTGGAGAAAATGTTTACTATTTGTCAGAGATTGGAGCATATATAATAGCAGAAGTTGATGGAAAAATTCTTCGCATTCATCAAATTTTCGGCAGAGAAAAAGTGGATATCAGGCGTTTTGCCAAAAACTTCGTGGATAACATTGAAGAAGTGGCATTTTCTTATACTCCATATCATACAGAAAATCTTCTTGTAAGAGAGCATAATGAGGAGGATTCAACCCTGTTTATTTTCGGGGAAGACTTACAAAGAATCGAACGCGACAAGATGATTTTCCCGGTTATGTCTCACGCATAAATTAGAGGAGAATAAAATGTACATAAAAAATAGAGTAGTCAAAGTTTTAAAAATTAAAAATGTGATTTTTACGATTGCCGGAATATTTAATCTTATAATGTCCATTTCAGTTATGGCCTCATTAATTTCTTATTATAGGGACCAACTGGAAACTGTTTTATATGCGAAAGCAACCCCAGATACGATTTTATGGTTTATCATAGCTGTCATTCTTTTATTTTTTGCAGGAATTTCAAGACGTTGGATAGGAGATGCCAATTTTTATTCCAGTTATTTTGAAGGTAATTTAGATGGTTACATACAATATAGTGAATTGGCATTAGTTACAGGAAAAAGTGAAATTGCGACAAAAATGCAATTAAATTTATTCCGCATCATATATATGAAAGGTTTTGAATTACTTGTCGTAAATAATGAAGAACAGGTTGTTCTGAATAGTAAAATATGTACATGTCAATGTAAAAACTGTGGTGCATTGATGGAAAAAAGAATGTATTTTACAGGAGTTTGTGCTTATTGTGGAAGTTCGGACTTATTTGCGAGAGTTGTGGCAGATAACAGATTTTATAGTATCTCAAATAATATGTCCTATGGATTCAACAGACCTGGATTTTATACGACAAAAGGTATTCATTTTAAGAAATTAGGTTTCGCCATTCTTTTGGGCTTAGGTTTAACCGTAGTAGTGGTGGGAATGATTGCCTGTATGGATAGCATCAGTAACTATAATAATGAAGAATACTTGAGAAAGGTGCTATTATCTGGCAAAGGTGGTTCTTCTTTTGCGTTAATCAAAGCAGATATAATGGATAGTATTATTTTGTGGGCAGTGATTGTTTTGGCATTTATACCGGTGGTTTACCAACGATATACGAAAACGAAATATATCTATGCGGCATATAACTGCTCGCATTCCTTCTCCCTATGTTCAACACCATTTGTAAATGTTGAAAATCTAATTATGATAAAAAATAGTATCAATAAAAAGAGAAAAATGAAATCCATAAGGGGTGCATTACGTCGCCGTTATTTAATAAATTGTACTTTGGAAAAGCACGAAGGTGTATTAAAAGTAGCTCTTGCAAAGCAAATAGTCAAGGATACTTGTCCGTTTTGTGCCGGTGCGATTACTGGAGCTGTTGATGAAAATTATAGATGTCGATATTGCGGTAATATAATTATGGGAGTTATTTGCAAAAAATAGTCAGTTATCCATAGTATCCGTAGAATTGATTTTGGGACGTAGTAACAGCATAATAAAAGAGGAGATATCCTATGATAGAGCTAATGAACATAGAGCATAAAGAAAGCGTTTTGGAGATGATGCGTGTTTTTTATGCATCGCCAGCCGTTTTAAGTAATGGTTCAGAAGAAATATTTCATAATGATATAGAAAATTGCATAAATGATTGCCCATATTTAGAAGGCTATGTTTTCAAAAATGGTGAGGAAATTCAAGGTTATTCAATGATTGCAAAGAGTTTTTCCACCGAATTTGGAATGCCCTGCATTTGGATTGAAGATTTATATATTAAGCCAGAGTATCGCGGGCAAGGTATTGGTGGGCAGTTTTTTGCATATATCGAAGAAAAATACCCAAATGTGATTATGCGTCTCGAAGCGGAAGAAGAAAATGAAAGAGCCATTTCTGTATATAAAAGATGTGGTTATGAAGTTTTACCTTATTTAGAGATGAAAAAGATAAATAAAAAGAAGTAGTTTAAACTGTGTTACTTATCGGGTAACACAGTTTTTTTGTGCCACTTAAAAGGAAAAAAGTGTCACTTGAATCTGATGGAATTGTGTTGAATAAAAAGTGTTGCTACAATGTATATATCACAAAAAAAATAAGGAGAAAGTAAATGAAATACACCATTACAAAGATAAAAGATGGGGAAGACGAATTAATATTGAAATATCAATGCATCACACCGGAAGTGGAACGCCTTATGAAATTTATAAGCGGTAAGCAGATACGATTGCTGGGGTATAACGAAAAAAATAAAGTCCTTTTGGAGCATAATTCAATTTTGTATATAGAAAGTGTAGATGGAAAGGTATTTGCATACACGGATGATGAGGTTTATAGGCTTGACTACATTTTAAGTCAGGTGGAACAAATTTTAGCGGATATTAATTTTTTTCGGTGCAGCAAAGCGATGATAATCAATATTGATAAAGTGAAAATTTTAAAGAGTTTACCTTCCAACCGAATTGATGCAACTATGTGTAATGGTGAACACGTTATGATTAGCAGAACCTACGCGTCTAATTTTAGAAAAAGATTGAGAGGAGAAGATTGCGATGAGTCATAAGAATACAAAAACAACCACCTTTTATGAGCGTTATATAAGGGAGGAGATAGGAGTCGAGTTTAAAGCATGCCTTTATTTTTTCTGCATTTTATTTTTCTATTCTGTGTATAGAGTGATAGAAGGTAGCTTACAAGCCAGTATCGTGCATATGGTCGAAATGATTTTACTTACCTATGCTATGGGATATATTCAACTATACCTTTTCTCAAATTTTGACGAGGGGGAGACCTTGGGAATTAAAGAGATATTTTATACGATGATTTGCACAGGAATTTATACTTTAGTTTCTTATTTGGGAAAATGGTTTGACAGAAGTCTCACAGCTACCATTTGTTTTGCTTTTTATATGATATTTGCCTATGTGTGTGCATTTTTAGTATATAAAGCGAAACGTAGTATTGATGAAAAAATATTAAATGAAGAATTGAAAGCTTTTCAGGAAAGGAGAAATCAAAAATGAATTATGCAATAGAAATTAAACATCTGAAAAAAAATTACGGGAAAAACAGAGGAGTTTCGGACATCAGTTTTTCAGTGAAGGAAGGAGATATTTTTGGATTTCTTGGACCCAATGGAGCAGGAAAATCCACTACCATTCGGTCTATGCTTGGTTTTATACAGTATGAAAGTGGAGATATTAAAATCTTTGGAAAAGATGTGAAAGAACAGAAGGAAGAAATTTTAAAAAATATTGGATATATGCCTTCAGAAGCGATGTTTTATCCGGATATGAAAGTGAAAGATGTAATCAAAATGGCAGCAGACATTCGAAAGGTTGAATGTAAAGAAGAAGCAAAAAAACTGTGTGAACGATTACAAGTTGATGTGGAAAAGAAGATTAGTGAATTATCTCTTGGAAATCGTAAAAAGGTCAGTATTGTATGTGCTATGCAGCATAAACCTAGGTTATTTGTGTTTGACGAGCCAACCAGTGGTTTAGACCCATTGATGCAGACGGAATTTTTCGAACTGATTAAGGAATATGTAGAAGCTGGTGCTACGTGTATGCTTTCCACACATATTCTTTCTGAAATAAAACAGTACTGCAATAACGTTGCAATTATGAAAGAAGGAAAAATTCAATGTGTAGATTCGGTTTCAAATCTGACGAAAACAAGTGCCAAAAGAATTAAAGTTGTTAAAGATAATCAGTATGAGGACTATATTTTTGAAGGCAATTTGAATGATTTATTTCAAGATTTGTCAAATCATAAGGTTACAGATATTTTGATTGAAGAACCATCACTAGATGAAATTTTTATGCATTTTTATGAGAAGTAGAGGAGAAAGATATGTTTACAATTTATAAACACGAAATGAAAACGAACCTAAAGAGTTTACTTATCTGGTGTCTTAGTGTAAGTGGTATGGGCTTTATTTGCATTCTACTTTTTTCCAGTGTGAAAGAGAGTATGGTAGGAATGGCGGAGAGTTTTGCATCTATGGGTGCATTTTCTAATGCTTTTGGAATGAGCCAGTTGAGTATTGCGACCCTGCCTGGTTTTTATGCCACCGAAGTAGGTACAATACATAGTCTTGGAGGTGCTATGTTTGCCGCAATCATCAGTGCTACAATGTTGTCAAAAGAGGAAGATGGGCATACCAGTGAATTTCTGTTTTCTTTGCCAATTTCCAGATACAAAGTGATTTGTGCAAAGCTTGGTAGTATATTTACGAATATTATCCTTTTTAATATGCTTGCGGTTGGAATATATTTATTTGGAATTTTTATTTTAAGAGAAGAAATGCCTATGAAGGAATTTTTTCTATATCACGGAATGCAAATAGTGATGCAGTTAGAAATTGGAACCATTTGTTTTTGTTTCTCTGCATTTATGCGAAAGAATAAATTAGGAATTTCTCTTGGTATCGTATTAATTTTGTATGTGTATGATTTGATGGCACGAGTTGTTCCGGACTTATCAAGCTATAAGGTACTTAGTCCCTTTTCTTACGGAAATGCGGCGGATATTCTTAGTACAGGTGAACTTTCCTTGACGGGTATTCTTATAGGCATTATACTTTTAGTTGCCAGCGTATGTGTGGCATACGTGGTGTATGGAAAGAGAGATTTGGCGTCGTAGAGAGAGATTCTCCTATACAATGGAAAGGAATCATTATGAACAAGAAAACACGAGCTTGTGGTATAGAACTACTGAAAATTATATGTATGATAATGATTGTAATCAGTCATTCCATACCTAAGTATGGGGAGGCTGCCTTTCCGAATAGTCACATAAACCTTTTAGTTCCAACAAAAGATGTGCAGACTCTTGTTATTCTATTTTTCAACTATTTAGGGCAAATGGCAAACGGGCCATTTATTGTCTGCTCGGCATACTTTTTGCTGGATAGTTCGTCTGTGAAGTCACGAAAGGTTTGGAATTTTGTATTTGATACCTTCTTATTTTCCATTGCATTTTTAGTGGTTGGGTTGGGACTTGGTTTTGATATTCCAAAATCCGATATTATTAGACAGATTCTTCCTATAACCTATGAGAATAACTGGTTTGTTGGTTGCTATCTACTACTTTACTTAATTCACCCATTTCTAAATATGGTAATTGAAAAAATGAGCCAGAAACAGCTATTAACTATGAATATCATTGCCATTTCATTGTATTGTGGAATTGGATTTATTTTGGAAAATAAATATTATTACACAGTATTTATAGGCTTTATCATTTACTATTTTATTACTGCCTATGTGAAGAAATATATGCAGAATTTGTCTGCCAATAAAAAATGGAATCTTTGGGTGATGATTTTCTCCGTTGTGGCGATTATTGTGACGATAATTGTGACAAATTATTTCGGTTTTCATTTAGATGTTCTGAAAAACCAGATGTGCAGATGGTGTAAATTCATTAATCCGTTTATTGTGCTTTTTGCAATTTCAAGTTTTAATTTATTTAAGCAGATGAAGTTTCAAAATAAGGCAATCGAAACCACGGCTTCGGTATCCTTATTGGTGTATATCATTCATGAAAATTACATTTTCTACACCTATGGAAAACCACTGTTTTTCGATTATATTTACAGAACCTTTGGATATGAATATGTGGCATTGTGGTGCCTTGTGTTTGCGGCAGTATGCTTTGTGGGTAGTTTGATAATTGCCCTGATTTATAAGTATACCTTGCAAAAGCTTGTGATAAAGGTTTGTGATATTTTAGTAACAAAAGGCGGTAAAATTACAGACAAAGTATTAAGTAAAATTATGAACATCAGTTAGTCTTTGGGAGGAAAAAATGGTAAGTACAACATCGATTTTAACTATGGGTATAACGTTTTTAATTTGTACGGTATTGCCAATCGTGGTTCTAATTATCTATGGAGTAAAAAATAAAGGGAAGGGCGTGTGGAAAGCCTGGTTGCTTGGTGCAGCAGGATTCTTTGTTATGCAGATTCTGATTAGGACCCCTATTTTATCCGTGTTGTCTGTTTTTCCTTTCTTTTTAAATTTTGCCAAGGAACATTATACGCTTTATGTGATAATTTTAGCTTTTACGGCAGCACTTTTTGAGGTAGTGGCAAGATATGTGGTAGCAAAAATCCTGCAAAAGAGACAAAGTTACGAATGTTCAGTTGCGGCGGGACTTGGTCATGGTGGAATTGAAGCCATTGTTTTAATTGGATTGACCTATGTCAACAATATTTTGTATAGCATAATGATAAACACAGGTGCTTTCGATAATTTGATAAAAAATGTGGCAAGTACAGGTGTGGATACCACGGCTCTTGTATCAGCAAAAATTTCTCTGATTGAGACGGCACCTTCGATGTTCCTTTTGGCAGGCTATGAAAGAATTTTGACTATGATATTGCACGTGGCAATGACAGTTTTGGTATGCTACTTTGTCATAAAAAAGAAAGATATTCTGGGTATTCTTTTCTGCTTACTCATTCATACATTGATAGATTTTCTGCCAGCTTTCCTTGTAGGAATGTTAGCAACCAACCTTGCTTATATTATCACATATACCTTCCTTACAATTATGGCAGTTGCAGGAATTATAATGCTTGTGGTAGTTCAGAAAAAATGGAATAAAGAAGTATGTAATAAATAATATAAAAAAGAAACTCTTACATCATCGGTTTTATCGAAAAATGTAAGAGTTTCTCTTTTTATATGTTAGTTGAAAAGGTGAGTCTAAATAAGTGGAAATTTAATAATTACTTTAAATAAGTCTCCGTCTAGTTGAATATGGAAAGTTCCTTTTTGCAAGTTTACAAGACTCTCTGCGATGGATAAGCCTAGTCCACAGCCTTCAGTATTTCTGGAACTATCTCCACGGACAAAACGTTCCATCAAGTCGCTTGCGGACATATCCAGCTCCGTAGCGGAAATATTTTTAAAGGTAATAATGGCGTTATTTTCATTTTTTTCTAAAAGAAGATATACCCTTGTTCCCGGCAATGCATATTTACAGATATTATTCATCAAGTTATCAAACACCCTGTAAATTCGTTGCCCGTCAGCCATAATTTCCATAGATTCTTCTGGTTTTCTCATAATCAAATCAAGATGATTTTCAGAAAGTCTTTCGTTGTATTCTCCTCCGATTTGTTCCAGTAAAACATCGATTTTTAATGGTTTCATATCCAGTTTGATAACACCGGAGGAAGCTTTGGAAGCATCTACTAAATCCACCACCAATTTTTTTAATCGGTCAGAATGTTTAGAAATAATCTGAATATATTCTTTGGCGGTTTCGTTTTGCAAATCCTCTTTTCCAAGCAAATCTACATAGTTGATAATGGAAGTAAGAGGTGTTTTAATATCGTGAGAAACGTTTGTAATCAGCTCAGTTTTAAAACGTTCGCTTCGCATTTTATCTTCTACGGCCTGTGAAATACCAATTTTAATACTATTTAAGTGTTCTCCCTGATTTTTGAGTGTACCCAAAAAATAAGTAGTATTTACAGTTGCGGACATATCCCCAGAGGCAATTTTCTTGGTAGTTTCCTCCAGTTTCTTAAACATAATAGTTATATAAAGAACAAGTGGAATCATCACAAGTTTTTCTAGTATGAATATGAGGACAAAATCTTCTTCTCCCCAAAGGGCCATTAAAAATAATTCCGTTAAACAGAGTACTCCGATAAACAATATGACCTGCCAAATCATTGGAATCAGAGATAAAAGTTTGGCGAAGGCGAGTACTGTGTTTTTAATTAGGTGATAAAGACCTTTCAAAATGGTATATACCAAAGTAGATTTCCAAAAATGTTTACAATGAACTCTAGTAGCAAAGCTCGTACTTATCAGTAAAAAAAGAGCGATATCTACTAAAACGATAAATACCAGCCAAATCGTGGTAGAAATGGAAAAGATACTAAGGCTATCTATCAATAATAATTCTAAGATTACAATTCCTAAAAAAGCACCCAAAATCAATTCTAAAAAGATTCTGTCAAACCAGGATAGTCTTGGTGTTTCGTCTGCGTCGTGGTAGCCTGCAGAACTCATTAAAAAAAGAAAAGAAATAATGGAAATCGCAACCGTAAGAATGCATAACAAAATAATTGCATATCGTAGTTGATAAATCATTTGAACAAAGTTATTTAAGAAAGCAAACTGGTCTTCTGCCGTCAAATTTCCATCAATATAACCTGTAATCGAATAGAGCTTATAATCGATATAAGTTGTCACAGTAGTTTCGTCTAAAAGAAATTCTTTTCGTTCCACGGGATAGGGAAAATCGAAGGTCGTTTGATAAATGTATTCTCCATCAGAGCTTTTTCTTGTGGTTAATGTAGTGATTCCCACATCAGATTTAATGACAAAACGAAAGTTTGTATCATCAAAGATATTGTCGTTTTTATCTCCAAAAACACACAAATCCAGAGCATCATAGCAATAGTTCTGACAGACCTTATTATAGAGAACGTCTCGCATAGAATTTATAGACGCATCTCTTGAGGAATCGAAAGCACCACAGATAGTCAGAAAAATAATGCAAACAAAGGTAAAAATAGCAATAAAGAGCGAAATAATAAACAAGAAACTATTAAAAAATTTCGCTATAAAGCTACCTCTTATTGCTTTGGTATTTTTCATCGTTTAATCTCCTTTTCCATTTTGTAGCCTTGTCCCCACACTACTTTTAAATAACGTGGTTCAGCTGGATTAATTTCAATTTTTTCACGAAGATGCCGGATATGAACGGCCACTGTATTTTCCGCACCATAACTGGCTTCTTTCCAAACACGATTATAAATGTCTTTTGGCGAAAAAACTTGTCCAGGATTTTGCATAAATAGTTTTAAAATCTCAAATTCTGTTGGAGTTAAATTGGCTTTTTCTCCATCGATTAAAACCATCTTTTCTCCGTCATCCAATTCAATACCACCGATAGTAATGCGATTTGCTTTAACTTGGCTGCCACCAAGAAGCATATAACGGCGAAGCTGAGATTTTACTCTTGCTAAAATTTCAACAGGGTTAAAGGGTTTTGTAACATAGTCATCTGCACCAATATTTAATCCTAAAATCTTGTCGGTGTCTTCACTTTTAGCGGTTAACAAAATGACAGGTACATTTGAGAATTCACGGATTTTAGATATGGCTGTAATTCCGTCCATTTTTGGCATCATAACGTCCATAAGGACTAAGTGAATTTCGTTATTTTGAATCAGTTCAATCGCTTCTTGTCCATGAAAGGCCTCAAAAACCTGATAACCTTCACTGGATAAATAAATATGTAAAGCGGATACAATGTCTTTCTCGTCGTCACAAACTAAAATGTTATACATATTATGTCCTCCACATAAATAATAACTAAATAAAAATTAAGATAGAAATTATTAAGTTTTGTTTAAGAATATCATATCACTTATTAGAGGTAATTGGAAATTTTATTCAAAGTAGAGTATAGAGGTTTGAAAAGAACCAGACAAATGCAGAAATTACTTACACAGTGAATAATATCGTAAGGAATTCCTGCAATAAAATAATTGAATCCAAAGGCAAATCCACCAATGAAAAAATAGGGAATAGAACAGAGAGCACCAAAGAAAAGACCAAAAACGCCGGATAAAATGGAAAAGTACCATACAGCGTGTTTATTTCCTTTTACACTTTTTCCTAAGAAGTGGGTGATGAGGGCAAGAAGGGGCCATACGTAGAGATAACAAATCCACCAAGAGCCAAAGCCGTAAATGAGACCTTCTATAAAAATGAAGACGATAATTGCATAAATGACTTTAGGACCTAAAAAAAGAGTATACAAAATAATCAGTAAACTAACCGGTTCTATGTTTGGTAAAAGACTCATAGCGTACTTAAAGGCTGTCATAGTAGCGACCATAACACCCATAACTGCGATATCCTTTATGGAAAGTTTTTTATTTTGTATACTCTTTCGTTTCATTCTTTTAAAAATCCTTTTTTGCCATCAAACTGAAAAATAGATATCCTGGCATTTATTATTGTGCAGGGGTATATTCAATACGAAAACTATCGCCATCGTTTACAGGCTGCTCAGAGATACCATAGTTACAGTATTCGTCGTTTACATAGAAAGACCAGTATGCACCGTCTAAGGTATAGTCTGCACGAATGTCATTTACAGTATCTACCATAATGCCATATTCAGATTCTGTTCCACTATATGTGAGTCCATCGTCTGCAAGTTCATCCATAAGCTCCTGTAAAACGAGAGCATCTGTTTTGGCATCATAAGTAGTAGTTTCGGCATTGTTATCTACTACGGATAAGCTGACTGTTTTGCTTCCTTCAGTAGTTTTTGGGCCAAACATACCCCACATAATGCAGAACATACCTACAAGAATTGCCAAAACGGCAACACCTATAAAAATTTTTCCGCTAAGTTTTTTCTGATTGTTTGTTTCTGTCATTTTTTTCCTCCTTAAATAAAAAAACCTTTTGCGTGGCAAATTGCACGACAAAAGGGTAGGATTGGGCATATTCAGAGTATGCCGTTGTACCTAACCAATTCCTCGTGGCTTTTTGTACAATTTTCTAGGCAGGTCTTCTGACTTAACATCAACATTTTTACAGTCTTCCCAAGTTTCCCCAGTGACATTTTGTAAAAACTCCATTTTCACAGCGACGAGTTCGTACAGGACTTACACCTGTTTCCCTTTTCACCAAAGCAGCATAAAAAAGCTCTTTGACACCTAAAAAATATAAACAGTATTTATTTACCAAGACCAAGTTTATCATTCGCATATGAAAAATGCAAGTAAAAGACTGTATATGGAAAGTAAATTGTGATAGAATAAGTTAAATATGGATATTTTTAGGGTGGGAGGATATACCCTATACAAATAGAACGAAGAAGGACTTAATATGAACGAAAAAGTGTTACAAGTATTAGAATATAATAAAATCATACAGATGCTGGAGAATAAGGCATCTTCGCCTTTAGGAAAGGAAAAATGTCTGAATTTAAAACCGATAACTAATCTTGCAGAAATTGAAACGGCACAAAAGGAAACTGCCGCTGCTTTTTCCAGAATTATCAAAAAGGGAAGTACCTCTTTTGGCAACAATAAGGATATGGGCTTTTCTTTAAAATCGTTGGAAATTGGCAGTACTTTATCGGTGACAGAATTGTTGAAAATTGCTGCTTTTCTGGAAAATGTCAGTCGCATCAAATCTTATGGTAAACAGGAAAAAGAAAGCGATAGCGAGGACATTTTAACTCCTTATTTTGAGGAGCTTGTTACTCTTTCACAGGTGTCAGGAGAAATCAGAAGATGCATTTTGTCCGAGGAAGAAATTGCGGACGATGCAAGTGCGACTTTAAAACAGATTAGAAAAAGTATTCTATCTACGAATGATAAGATTCATCATCAACTGAATTCTATGGTAAATGGTAGCGTCAGAACTTATTTACAGGAGGCAGTTATTACGATGCGTAATAATCGGTATTGTCTCCCGGTAAAAGCTGAGTACAAGGGTCAGGTTCCAGGTATGATACACGACCAATCATCTACGGGTTCTACTTTATTTATAGAACCGGCCAGCGTGGTAACTTTAAATAATGAATTAAAGGAACTTGCTTTAAAAGAAAAAGAAGAAATTGAACAGATTATGGCGACTTTAAGTGCGATGTGTTCGGAACATACAGAGGCTTTGACCCAAAACCAGAAAATTATGACTATCTTAGACTTTATTTTTGCCAAAGGAAATCTGGCACTTGATATGAATGCCAGTCAGCCGATTTTCAATACGGAGCATTATATCAATATCCGAAAAGGCCGTCATCCATTATTAAATAAAAAGACGGTTGTGCCAATCGATATCAGCCTTGGTAAAGACTATGATTTATTAGTGATTACAGGGCCAAATACCGGTGGCAAAACGGTTTCTTTAAAGACGCTTGGATTATTGACATTGATGGGTCAGGCTGGGCTACATATTCCGGCATTAGACCGTTCGGAGTTGTCTGTTTTTACGGAAGTATTTGCAGATATAGGTGATGAACAGAGTATTGAGCAAAGCCTTAGTACTTTTTCTTCACATATTAAAACGATTGTGGAGATTTTGGAGAAAGCCGATGAAAATTCTCTCTGTTTATTTGATGAATTGGGGGCAGGAACAGACCCAACTGAAGGAGCGGCTTTAGCAATTTCGATATTGAATCACCTTCATGAGCGTGGCATTCGTACTATGGCAACAACACATTATAGTGAGCTTAAGGTATATGCATTAACAGAGAATTTTGTGGAGAATGCGTGTTGTGAATTTGATGTGGAATCTCTCCGACCAACCTATAAACTTTTAATTGGTATTCCGGGAAAAAGTAATGCCTTTGCTATTTCTTCGAAACTGGGAATTCCGGATAGTATCATTGAAAAGGCGAAGAACCAGATTGGTAAGCAGGAAAGAAGCTTTGAAGATTTATTAAGTGATTTGGAAAAGAGTCGTATAACGATTGAAAAGGAACAGGCTCAGATTGAAAGCTATAAAGAAGAAATTAAAAGTTTAAAAGAGCAACTGACGAAAAAGCACGAAAAAATTGATGCGTCTAAAGATAAGATTTTGCGAGAGGCTAATGAACGTGCAAAAGAAATTCTTCAAGAAGCTAAGGATATGGCAGACGAGACCATTCGTACGATGCAAAAGGCGAGTCAAAGCGGCATTAGTATGAAAGAATTAGAGAAAAAGCGTCAAAATGTGCGTGACAAAATAAATGAAAAAAACCAGAAGCTTTCTGTTACAGCAAAAGTTTCTCAGCATAAACAGTTAAAACCAAATCAGATTAAACTTGGAGATAAAGTTAAGATTGTTTCTATGGGCTTAACAGGAACGGTGAACGCCTTACCGGATAACAAAGGAAATATGTTTATCCAATGTGGTATTATGCGTACAAAAGCTAACCTATCGGACTTGATTCTGGTAGAGGAGGAAGAAATTACTTCAAAATCTATTCAGAGAACCGGTGCCGGTAAAATTAAAATGTCGAAATCTTTCCAGGTTTCTCCGGAAATCAATCTTTTAGGGCAGACAGTGGATGAGGCCTTAGCGGTTTTGGATAAATACTTAGATGATGCTTATTTGGTACATTTGCCTTCTGTCCGGGTGGTACATGGAAAAGGTACAGGTGCATTGAGACAGGGGGTTCATAATTACTTAAGAAGAAGTTCTTATGTTGAATCTTTTAGACTGGGTGAAATTGGCGAAGGTGACGCAGGCGTCACAATCGTAACCTTTAAAAAGTAAAAGAAAAGTGCGTTGACATAAGAAAATGCTCTGAAATGGAGGGAAAAATATGGTAAGTAAGCAAAGAATTTTGATTGTAGATGATGATAACAATATTGCAGAATTGATTGCTCTATATTTAACAAAGGAATGCTTTGAAACAAAAATTGTTGGAGATGGTGAAGCTGCATTAGAGGCGGTAGAAAGTTTTGAACCCAATTTGATTTTGTTGGATTTGATGCTTCCTGGTATTGACGGCTATCAGGTATGTAGGGAAGTTCGTGCCAAAAACTCTGTGCCGATTATTATGCTTTCTGCAAAGGGTGAGGTATTTGACAAAGTACTTGGTTTAGAGCTTGGGGCAGATGATTATATGGAGAAACCTTTTGATACGAAGGAATTGGTAGCGAGAGTAAAGGCCGTACTTCGTCGTTACAAAACAGTTGTACCTCAAGAGGAAGAACAGTCAGCAACGGATAAGAAAGTTGAGTATGCGGATTTAATCATTAATTTAACCAATTATTCGGTTTTCTATATGGGAAAAAAGGTGGAAATGCCACCAAAGGAATTAGAGTTACTTTATTTTTTAGCGGCTTCTCCAAATCATGTTTTTACAAGAGAACAGCTTTTAGACCAAATTTGGGGCTATGAATATGTAGGAGATACCAGAACAGTGGACGTACATATTAAGCGTCTTAGGGAAAAAATTCATGACCACGATAAATGGGCAATTTCGACTATCTGGGGTATTGGATATAAATTCGAGGTAAAATAATGCGAAAAACACTGTATTTAAAGTTTCTAATTGGATATTTAATCTTTGGTTTCTTTGGTTTTTTGGCAGTAGCGACTTTTACGACCAGTATGATAAAAGAGCAAATGATTCACGATGAGGCCAAAGCTCTTTATGAGGAGGCAACTTTGGTTGCCAGTACTTGTGCAGCAGATTTGTATAACAGTGAAGCGACTTTGGAAACTGTGAAGTATCATTTAGATGCTCTGGATACTTATTTGTCAGCAAACTTGTGGATTATTAACCCATCAGGGCGTATGGTTTTAAATTCTAGGGAAGAAATTGATGTGGAAAAGGAAGTAATCGTGGAAAATTTTGACCCCACAATTACAGCCGGTTCATATTATACTCAAGGTACCTTTTTCGACTATTTTGATGAGGAAATGTTGAGTGTTTTTGCCCCTATTACATCAGAATATAAGGTAAAAGCGTATGTGGTGATTCATTACCCAATCGAAAACATTGCCGACCAGGTAAATGATTATGCAATTATTGCCTACATACAGCTTGGCATTACCTTACTTTTATCGTGTATTATTATTTTGTTTTTTACACAGTTTGTTTACAAGCCAGTGCGAAAAATCACCCTTGCCACAGAGGCTTACGCAGCAGGAAATATGCATTATCCACTTCAAATCGATAGTAGTGATGAAATTGGATATTTAGCGGCTTTATTATCTTATATGGCAAGTCAGGTGGCACAATCGGAAGATAATCAGAAAAAGCTGGTTGCAAATATTTCTCATGATTTTCGTTCGCCGCTTACTTCCATTAGAGGATACTTAGAGGCGATGCAGGACGGTACAATTCCGCCGGAAATGTATGATAAATATTTACAGATAGTAATTAATGAAACCGATAGACTGACTAAATTAACCAATAGTCTTTTGACTTTAAACAATTTGAATACAAAAGGAATGATATTGGAAAAAACGGACTTTGACATTAATGAGGTTATTAGAAATACAGTAGCTTCTTTTGAGGGTACCTGTAAAACCAAGATGATAGGAGTAGAAATTGTTCTAACCGGAGATGAAATGCTGGTGGTAGCAGACCAGGGCAGAATCCAGCAGGTTATTTACAATCTTTTAGATAACGCTATCAAATTCAGCCATAATAACTCTGTTATCAAGGTAGAAACTACGGAAAAGAAAAATAAGATTTTTATTTCTATAAAAGATAATGGAATTGGTATTCCAAAGGAAGATGTTAAGATGATTTGGGACAGATTTTATAAGTCCGATTCTTCCAGAGGAAAGGATAAAAAAGGTACAGGCTTAGGTCTTTCCATCGTGAAAGAAATTATTAACGCACATAATGAAAATATTAATGTAATCAGTACTTTGGGGGCGGGAACAGAATTTATTTTCTCCCTGCAAAAATCGGATAAAAATGAGGAGGACTAAATGGGAAAAGAGCATATAGAAGCCCAAAACGCTTCCACTCAGGATTTTGTAAAAGAACGAATTAAAGCAAGACCTATCAATAAGTCGAAACTGATTAGGAAAATGATTACAACCGTTTTATCTGCTTTGATTTTTGGTTTTGTTTTCTGTATAAGTTTCTTGCTTTTAGAACCAAAGATAGATAGTTTTTTACATAAAGATGATGAGGTACAATTTGTAGAATTTCCAGAGGACATTGAGGAAGAAGAAATGCTTCCGGAAAATATGTTAACAGAGGAACAAAGTCAGACAGAAAGCATTGAAACAACGATGGATATTAGCGATTATCTGGAAATGCAAAATGCACTTTCAGATCTGGCTAATACGGCAAAAAGAAGTGTGGTTTCTGTTACCGGTATGAACTCTGAAAATAACTGGTTTGATACGGTTTATCAAAATAAGAGTTTTTCGTCCGGTGTCATTGTTGCAGATAATGGAGTGGAATATCTGATTTTGGTAAAAGCAACGACAATTAGTAAAGCGGAAAATATTGTGGTGGTTTTTTACAATGAAAAGCAGGCCACAGCCACTTTAAAACAGATAGATAATACCACAGGTTATGGTATTGTAGCTGTAAACAAAAGCGATTTGTCCGAAGTGGATAAAGAAAACATTACCATAGCTACTCTTGGTAGTTCCAATTTAAGCAGTATTTTAGGAACAACGGTTGTGGCACTTGGAAATCCTCTTGGAACAGGAGAAGGAATTTGTTATGGAAATATAACGTCTGTGGGAACTCCTATCAATTTAGTAGATAGTAACTACAAACTGATGACCACAGATATTTATGGCAGTACTCAGGCAAGTGGCGTGTTAGTCAATACGAGAGGTCAGGTAATAGGTATTATCGATAATAGTTACAATAGTATGGATATTAAAAATATTATTTCTGCTATTGGTATTTCCGAGGTAAAACCGCTTATTCAGAATCTTTCTAACAATCTTCCAATTCCATATATGGGAGTAAAGGGTGTTAGTGTTACGACTAGCGTAAATGCAAGTTATGGTGTTCCATATGGGGCGTATGTAACAGAGGTCATTTTAGATTCTCCGGCTATGCTTGCGGGTATCCAAAGTGGAGATGTCATTACGGAATTTGACGGAACACCGATTACGAATTTTTCTGATTTGACAAAGGCTATTTTGAATAGCCAAAAAGATAAAGTAGTGAAATTGAAGGTGGAAAGAGAAACCAACAATGGCTATACAGATATGACAATTAAAGTAACATTGAAATAGAGAGGCTTAGATTATGAAATTTTTAAAAGACTACAAAGAAGGCGACCGAGTATTAGACGTATATTTATGTAAACATAAACAGTCTGCGGTTACGAAAAACGGAAAATCCTATGATAACGTCATCTTGCAGGATAAAACAGGAGTTATGGATGCGAAAATTTGGGACCCAAATAGTGCTGGAATAGCAGAATTTGATTCTTTGGATTACATAGAGGTTTATGGAGAAGTTACCAGTTTTAACGGAATTCTGCAGGTGAATGTAAAAAGAGTTCGTAAGGTTTTTGAAGGGGAATATAATCCTGCCGACTATTTGCCAATGACCAAAAAAGATATTGAGGCAATGTTTACGGAATTAAAAGGCTTTATGAGTAGCATTCAGAATACTTACTTAAAAAAGCTGTTGCACGCATTTTTTGTGGAAGACGAAAATTTTGTGAAAGCATTTAAGTATTCTTCAGCAGCTAAGGCTGTGCATCACGGTTTTGTAGGCGGGCTTTTGGAACATACTTTAAGTGTCACAAAAATGTGTGATTATTATACCAGTGTATATCCAATTTTGAATAGAGATTTGTTATTGACGGCTGCCATTTGTCACGATATCGGAAAAACCAAGGAGCTTTCTGGTTTTCCTGAAAATGATTATACGGATGAAGGACAATTTTTGGGTCATATCGTTATGGGTACAGAAATGGTCGGGGAAAAAATCAGGAAAATTGAAGGTTTTCCAGTAGTGTTAGCGAATGAGTTAAAGCATTGTATTATTTCGCACCACGGAGAATATGAGTATGGTTCTCCCAAAAAGCCTGCGATTGTAGAGGCGGTAGCGTTGAATTTTGCTGATAATACAGATGCCAAAATCCAGACCTTTACAGAATTAATGGAAAGTACTAATGAGCCTGGCTGGACGGGATTTAACAGATTATTTGATTCAAAAGTAATAGAAACACGTATGGAGTAATTTCTAATGCAGTTAAAAAAGAACGATTTCATTCAACTTGTAATTGAAGATATGAGTGCTGAGGGCGAGGGTATCGGTAAAGTGGAAGGTTTTCCTTTTTTTGTAAAAGATGCCATTATTGGAGATATCATTGTAGCCAGAGTGACCAAGTTAAAGAAAAATTATGGTTTTGGGCGATTGGAAGAGATTGTGACTCCATCAGTTCATAGAATAGAGCCGCCTTGTGCCTATCATAAGCAATGTGGAGGTTGTCAGATTCAGGCGATGGATTATGAACAGCAGCTTGTTTTCAAACAAAATAAGGTGTTCAATAATTTGGTAAGAATTGGTGGATTTTCAGCAGATTATATTCAGTCCATTATAGAGCCAATCGTTGGTATGGAAAATCCCTATCGTTATCGAAACAAAGCTCAGTTTCCAGTTGGAATGCGTAAAGTTTCCGAAGAAAATAGTGATGATGTAAAGTGGGAAGTCATTGCAGGCTTTTATGCCGGTAGAACACATCATATTGTAGCCAATACAGATTGTCTCTTAGGGGTAGCTGAAAACCAGAAGATTTTGGAAACGTTTTTGACGTATATGCGTGAAAATCATATCAGTGCTTACGACGAGGAAACAGGTCGCGGATGCGTGCGTCACCTTTTGATTCGAAAAGGTTTTGCATCAGGAGAACTTATGGTGTGTGTTGTCATCAATGCCGATAAGTTACCGAAAGAAGATGTTTTGATTCAGGTGATGTCTGAGATTCCAGGTGTTGTAAGTTTATCTGTTAGCATTAACAAAGAAAATACGAATGTGATTATGGGAAAAGTGATTCGCACTCTTTGGGGCAAAGATAAGATTAAGGACACGATTCGCATTTTGAAGGTGGAGGACTTTACGGATAGTGGAGAAAGTGTAGAATTTGCGATTTCACCCCTTTCTTTTTATCAGGTAAATCCCGTGCAGACAGAGAAACTATATAGTCTGGCTTTAGAGTATGCAGGGCTTACCGGCACCGAGACCGTCTGGGATTTATATTGTGGTATTGGAACAATTTCTCTGTTTCTGGCAAAAAGAGCGTCAAAAGTATATGGAGTTGAGATTATTAAGGCCGCTATTGACGACGCCAGAGAGAATGCGATGCAAAATGGTATTACGAATGCAGAGTTTTTTGTAGGAAAGGCAGAAGAAGTTTTACCGGAGTTTTATGAAAAAGAGAAGGCAGCAGGAAGAAATGCGACAGCAGATGTCATTGTTGTTGACCCACCACGGAAGGGCTGTGATGCTATGTGTCTTGAGACGATTCTGAAGATGCAGCCAAAGCGGGTGGTCTATGTCAGCTGCGATTCCGCCACATTGGCACGGGATTTGAAGATTTTGTGCGAGGGCGGGTACGAATTGAAGCGTGTTAGAGCCGTGGATCAGTTTGCACATACGGGGCATGTCGAGACATGCGTCCTTTTAACCCACAAAAAATGTGATGACTTTAGTGTTAAGATAGAAGTGCCTGTAAAATCGTTATAATAGGGAATTTAGGGAGTAGTGGAGCAGTCAAGAGAAAATGTCTTGGCTGTTCTTTTTATAGAA
>JBGVKZ010000041.1:0-4601 GCA_045124055.1 Lachnospiraceae bacterium
TGGATTAACAACACCATTTACAACTGACACAACAGTTACAGCAGATGTTACACTTTATGCTAAATGGACTACAGCAAGCAGCGGTGGTTCTTCTGGTGGTGGATCTGGCTCAATTGGTGGAGGAAGCACTAGCAATGTTAAGCCTGTAAACGGAAATGCAACATCAACAGGTGTATTACAGGGAACAGACGGAAGCTGGTACTTCTTCAAAAATGGAGTCGTTGACGAAAACTACAACGATGTAGCTCAGAACCCATATGGTTGGTGGGTTGTAAGAAATGGTAAAGTTGACTTTGCTTACCAGGGAATCGCATCAAACCCATATGGCGATTGGTACTGCGAGAAAGGAAAAGTTAACTTTAACGCAAATGGTGTATTACAGTCAACTGCAAAAGAGTCTAGCGGCTGGTACTTTGTAAAAGGTGGTAAAGTTCAAAAAGGTAAAGAAACAGTTGAGCACAATGCAAACGGCTGGTGGTACATTGGAAAAGACGGAAAAGTTGATTTCAATAAAGACACAGTAGCAAAGAACGTAAATGGATGGTGGGTTATCCAAAAAGGAAAAGTAAACTTTAACTTCAAGGGAATCGCAACAAATCCATATGGCGATTGGTATTGTGAGAAAGGAAAAGTTAATTTTGCAGCAAACGGAGTACTACAGTCAACAAATGATAAATTTAATGGCTGGTATTTTGTAAAGAATGGTTGCATGCAGAAGGGTAAAGAAACAGTCGAGCGTAATGCATATGGCTGGTGGTATATTGGAAAAGACGGAAAAGTTGATTTCAAGATGAACACAGTAGCTCAGAATGTAAACGGCTGGTGGATAATCCAGAATGGAAAAGTAAATTTCGCTTATAAAGGAGTTGCTTCAAATCAGTATGGAACATGGTATATTGAAGGTGGAAAAGTAAACTTCAAATATAATGGAAAATACAAAGATGCAAGCGGAAAAGAATACACAATTAAAAATGGAAAAGTAATGAACTAGATTAGAAATTGGAGGCATCTTAATGATGTCTCCAATTTTTTTTGACATTTTTACCAAATAACTAGCACCCATTTTTAGTCAATAATGCCAAGGTGTTATTGAATCAAAGAGCAAATATATGATACTAGCTGTAGTTGAAAAAAGTATAAAATAGTATAAAAAGGTATAAAGAGTTTTCAAAAGTATAAAAAAGTATAAATTTCAAATAATAAAATGAGGTGATAGGTATGCAAAATCCTTTTACAACAACTTTTAGTAAAGCTCCTGAATATACATATATTCACACGGACAAGACAGAAGAAATTTTGGAAAACTTTCTTTATGACAATCCCTCAGAATCTGTATATAAAATAACAGGAGTTAGAGGTTCGGGAAAAACTGTCATACTTGCAAAGGTAGAGGAAGAATTAAGAAATAATGAAATTAAATATAAGGATTGGGTGGTTTTAGATATAAATCCAACAAGAGATATACTTGGTCAGATTGCGGCTATGCTTGTGAAAGAAGGGTTTGGAGAATCAGAAAAAATAACTTCAGGAATGAATATTTCAGCAACAGTTTTTGGCACTGGTGGTGGATTTGGAGATACGAAAGAGAATGGAGCGGAATTTTTTGACATTGGCGTAGAAGTTGAGGGAATGATTCAAAATGCTCGAAAGAAAGGGAAAATAATATTTATTGGAATAGATGAAGTATCAAAATCACAGGAAATGATTAAATTTGCATCTGAATATGGTAGGTGGCTTAGAGCAGGATATCCTGTTTATTTTGTTTGTACCGGTTTATTTGAGAATATTCAGGAATTGAGTAATGTTAAAAATCTAACATTTTTTAGAAGGGCAACAACGGTAAAGACTGAGCCCTAAATAGGATATGAATGACTGAGATGTATAAAAGTAAGCTAAATGTGGATTTCAGTCAGGCACAGGAGATGGCAAATATAACAAAAGGATATGCATATGCATTTCAAGAGTTAGGGGTTTTGTATTTTAAGAAAAACGAAAAGGAACAGCTTGAAGATATTTTACCAAAACTAAAGACAGAATTGTTTACATATTCATATGAAAAAATATGGGAAGAGATGACCGAAATGGATAAATTTTTGGCAAGTATTCTAATTTATAAGGATGAATATAAACGCGAAGAAGTTCTTGAACTTATGGGGGAAAAGTCACGCAACTATTTTATGTATAGAGACCGATTGGCAAAAGGAGGTATAGTGAATACACGACAAGGGTACATTTCATTGGCGTTACCTTTTTTTGGTCAGTATATAAAAGAATATTGTTAATATGAGAGATTATTCATATCAAAATGTATTCATCAATTACATTGTAGATAAGTGACACTTATTTCTCATTTTGTGTCATTTCACAAAAATTGGTTGCTATCATTACTTTATAAAGTGTATTATAAACCCAAAACGACACAAGAGTAGACTTTATTGGAGGATGCATTATGAATTCAAAAAGAATAGCAGTTGTATATCAATCAAGAAATGGCAATACAAAAGCAGTTGCGGAAAGGATAGCCTATAATTTTGATGTTGAGGCAGTTTCAATAAATGAGAAGCTTGAAGGAGATGTGGACCATTTATTTATCGGATGCGGTGCGTATATGCATGATATGGATAAGAATCTTAGAAACTATATCAATTCGCTTCCTGATGGTCAGATAAAAAAAGTAACACCTTTTTCAACCTCGGGAAATGATAAAGAAGTTAATAAAAAAATTGCAGAGGCCTTTGAAAGCCGGGGGATTGAAGTGACAAGAGAGAATCTTGTGATTCGATTCCTGCTTAAAGGACATGCTATTTTATTAAAAAAAGGCGGAAAGCTATCAAATAGTCAAATAAATGAAATAGATACATTTTGTAAATCATGCGAGCCTTTACTATCTGTGTACGGGGATGCTCTTGAATGAATTGGTTACCCAGATAGATTAAACTGTGTACATATGAATATTGTTCGTTGATGTTAATTAATGCTATCAAAAAAGAGGGAAAATGAAAAATTTTCCCTCTTTTCGTGTCTTATATTACCACAAAATGGTGTTTTTTTCAAGTCTACCAATAACCTGTCATTGGATATATAATCAGAAAACCCTATAAAAAGAGGAAAGAAGGTATCAGTATGTGGATGGAACTTTTATCTGGACATAATCAGGTGCAGAAAGTAATGGATATGAATAAGAAAACGGAGCGTTTTGGTCTTTCACTTACTCAGGAGGATGCCCAGCTTCTTGTGGAACACAAGATGGAATGTCTCAAAGAACAGCAGAGGGTGGAATTTGGAGAAACAATAATGTCAAAGCTAATTGATACTTTTTGTGATTCACCATATATTTCCCAGAGCGATTATGTTGACACGTTATCCAGACTGCAAGAGATATTTTATCTCTACAAGAATGAATCATTAGATGTATTGACAGACGATGAGCTCCTTGAATTTATGAAGGAAGCTTTTGATGGCAAATGTCAAGGGTCTTTGGAATATCTAGAGGAAACTGTCCTTGAGGAGTTTGCAAGAAATATAAGAATAGAAGGATGCAGTTATCTGGAAAAACATTACAAGTTGAAAAGGGGAGTTGATATAGATGAATGATTATCAGATGGAGGAATTAATTCCAATTGTGGCAGGACTTGCGGAAAAATGTACTTCAAAAGAAAGCACATCCATTGCTTATGAAAAAGCCAGACAGCTTATGGAAGCAGTGGTTTATTGTATAAAACAGTGTGAACATAACAATCAGCTGGCAACAATAGACAAAGTTTCTGCAAGAGATGCATATTTTTACGGATATGAAATACTTCTTGGCAAGGTGAAGCAGGCGCAAGAAGTCTACAATAAGATGGTTTTAGATTTCGATGCATATGGAAATGAAAATTATTTTGATACAGTAACAAAGGGAATATCCGGATTTTTCCTTTATTATGATGTGAACTTCGCTCCACAGGAAACGATTATTACGATGGATTATCCAACAATTTGTCCTCTTTATCATTTATCAGGAATCAATGCCATTGAAAAATACGTAGACTACATTGCTTTAGAACAGCTTTTTCTTAAGGCACTTCCTAGGGAATATGTTATACAGGTATTGACATATTATCAGGCGAGTTATAGAAAACAGTTCTATAATATTTGTAGTATTATCCTGCGTCATATACTTCAATATATGTTGATAGGAAAGAAATTAGGAACAGTCCTTTTGGAAGAGGATTATGAAAAACTTCGTAATACTATTTCGACAAAAGGAAGGGAAAACCTGAAAAATGCTTTATCAGACTTGTTAGAGAAATTAGTAAAGCAAAAATATAATAATAATAGTTCCTTGCTCGGTTATTTAAAAGGAGATATAGACGATTTTACGGTAGAACTGATAAATGGAAGTGCGGTATGGACATTTGGGAAAAATACTACTTGACTCTCCCCCATACGGGAGAGCTTACAATCCTTCTTGTAAACAATAGATAGTGTCAAATGACCTATGAAAAACTGAGTTGAAGAAAAAAGGCTCAGATGAACCTTGAAAACTGTAGATATTTTAGGTTGTGGCAGTTTTCCGCCACCCTTGACAGCACGAAAAAGAACTGCTGTAGGTTAATCAC
>JBGVKZ010000042.1:0-27799 GCA_045124055.1 Lachnospiraceae bacterium
TAATCCGGTGTGTGAAGTATTTTTTGGAGGAAATGAGAAAAATTTTGATACGTTCTGCTATTACGATATGATGTTTTTATCTATGTATATGCTGGCAGGGGCAGGAAGTGTCAGCGGAATGGTAGTAGAGGGAGTACAAGAGTGTATAGGAGATGGGGTCAGTACATATGTAACTTCCTATGTGTCATCTACTTGTAACTTAAGTGACTTTGAATCTGTTTTGATAGGAACCACCACCAACCTTCTAATCGACCCGGGATTAGATATCGTAGGAAGTCATAGTTTGGGTGGAGGAACGCATTTTAGTCATCTAAATCATAATAGCAACACGATACCGGATGTAACACTATATTCGAATGGGAATCAATTAGATATGGATATGCATATCTTGAATGATGTAGCCGATATGCCTCCAAACACGGTGATGGATGGAGTGGAGTTGCCGGGGCATTTTTATGGTGGTGTGGGTGAATTAGATGTACTTAATAATTTAAAACCACAAAATTTAATGGATGAGTTAGCAAGTAGTGGTGTTAATTATAATCCAGATGATGTAATAGTAGTAACGAAGACTGTGGATGATAAATTGGTGTGGTTGGAAAACGGAACGGATGCTGCTGGATTAAATCACATTATTACTGAGCATGCCGACGATTTTCTAAATAAAGGAATAACTCAAGAGCAAATTCCAGATTATGTAATGAATGCACTGAAAAATGGGGAAATTGTTGGATATCAGGGAAGAGGTACTGGAAGACCAATATATGAATTCACATATAATGGCGAAATACATAAAGTTGCTATTACAGTAGGTAATAATGGATTTGTAGTTGGTGCTAATCCAAAGTAGAAAGGAATATGTATGAAAGTAATTAAAATAAAATTTGAATATGGTTGTTTTCCTGTGTGGATTTATGGTGAAAATGATGAATTGGTAGAAAATGATTTGCCACCTAATTTAATAGGAGATAGTGATATTGACCCTAAATTTGTTCGCATTCAAGAAATATATGATAGTTTGTATTTGGACGATGGAAAAAAATTCAAGTATATTGGATTTAAAGAGAATGAAGAGAGAGAAAGCTTTTTCAGAGAATTGCATTTGGCAATAAATCTTCTAAAAGATAAAGTGAATGACGAGTACATCATTGAGGATAATACGGATTATTTAAAAAAATTTATTAATTAACTTGAATAAAACACAGTATCAGCGGTATTCCAAGACCCTAAAAGGTTATGAAATACCGCTGATTTTCTGTCTACTTTTATAAATCAGCCAGTTGCATCAGCAAGGACAAACAGCATTGCATACCCGTTCGAAAATCAACAACTGTATAAGCAGCCTCTTGTGCATAGATAGCATCTATCCATTGCATTATGATATTTCTTTGCACATCCGATAAATTAAGTTTTTCATATTCTTCGTTTAATTCCTTTTCCTGTATCGTGACTTTGAGATAATTGACATTCCTTCTTGACAACACACGATATCGAAACATTCAAAATCAATCCATTCACACAAACCAATGAAAATCTATAACGAAAATAAAGTAGAATAGACAGCACAATGTTTGTGAAATAAAAAGTTCCTTGGTCAAAGAAAAAGTTATGCCATACCGCACTTCTACAAACACCTCTGCCGGTGGGTGTTTCTCGGCTTATGTCACTTTTGAAGGCATAAAGCCTTTAGCCTGCACTATTTTTGCCCCTACTTATTTTGGCGTTATCTTAAGAAAGTGTGACTTTCATATTTCAAAGGCAAAGTTAAAATACTTCATTATGGATAACTACCTCGATTTCGGTCTTAAAATCGCACACATAGTATCACATACTCTTACAGATGTCCGGGCGTACAAGGATAAAATTGACAACTACGAATACACAAAATATACTCAAACTAATGGAGAACTCCAAAGCCTGATAGATGCTTTGGACAATACCGTAAAAAGCTTTTTGGTGGTACGTTGGTTACTGCCGCCGTAGCTGTTACACTGTTTTCAGGTTGCACCACATTACCGGAAACCATAGCGGTAGGAATCGCAGGAGGTACGATGATGGGTTGTGGAGCGGGACTTCTGACAGAGGAAGTGTGCGAGTGAATGGAAGAGGGACCAGTACAGATGTACTGCATAATGCTGAAGACTTGAAAATACCTCAAACTGTCCAAAATCATATGAACGATGTTATTAAAAAAGGACTAAATGCAGAACAATTATCAAGACCATATATCGATTCAGCTGGTACAACACTTTTACTAAAGGAAATTATGGAATCTGCCAATTCTGTTCCAGATATAATTTTACAATCGGGTCTTAGACGGGATGTATCAGGAAATTTTAGAGGTTCAACGGGTACTTGGGAATTAGTAGTAGACACGAGTATAAATACCGTAGTTCACTTTAATTTTGCTGCACAATAGTAGAGGAAAAAGAGATGAAATTTGAAATAGCTAGAGGTAGTAAAATAGGAAATGCAAAGGAAAGATACTTTATAAATGATAGCTCTTTTGATTGCAATACATCCGTAAATGTGGATATAAATGTAGCTATGTCATACTTGAATTTAGGCGTAGATTCTGAAGATATGTGTGTCAAATGTCTTTTGGGATTTAGTCCTCGAGAAAGTTGGAAAGATGCAAATTTATTTGTTCCATCTGCGATAGAAGGAGAATTGAGATTAGTCGGAGAATACGAAGCTGGTTTAACGTGGAGAATTGATCAAAATAAGATGTGGAAATCACATTTTGACAGAGAATCCGGTTGGTATTGTATTGGAAATCCAGTATTAGAAGATGGAGATACCGCGGTGAAGGTTATTGATAATATGATTGCAGTTGTAGATAATACAAGCGAATTAAAAGCTGTTTGGGTACAACCCATATTTGTTTAGTCAGTGCAACCAAATGTAACAAATTCGTAAAATCGGGTAATATTACGGCTCAAAAAAGCTTGGTAAAATTACACAATAGACAAAAGAGTCTTTTGGTGTTACAATGCTTTTTACCTAATAAAAATGAATCTTAATTGTAAAAAACGCGTAGGAAAACTATGCGTTTTTTTGATACCAATTTATTGGATTTTACGGTCGTTTTTAGGAGGTAATTTATGAAAAAAAATAATGAAAATCACTACAAAAATAGAAAATTAAGAGGTTTAAAAAGAATAGTTGGGCTTTTTGTATTTGCCCTGATGTTTTTTGTCAGTTCTATGAAAACCTGGGCTGCGGAAGGGCTTATTTTTCACAAGCATACAAGTAGTTGTTACGAATCTCAATACATTACCTGTATTGATGAAAAAACAATGGAAGTTTTTAATCAGGAGTTTTGGTGTGACACTTGTCAGAGAAATGCAGCGGCACGTGTAGTAGTAGAAAAATATTCCTGCAAATATGATACCTTTGTGCGAGAAGCGAGACGTTCTGCGTATTGCTATTCTTGTAATAGTGTGGTGATGTATCAAGAGGGAAATGGAGTGGAAAAGCACGTTAGAATTGGTGATGTTTGTGTCTGCGGACTAGCAGAAATTAATGTAGTAGCCAGGGTAAATTTAACACAGGATAAGGCGGATTGGACCAACCAGGATGTCTTGCTATCTGCCAGTGTTTCAGAACCTGCGGGAGTTTCCCTAGCACCTTATACATACGCATTTTCGGGCGGGGTAAAACAGGATAATACCTGTCTGGTTAGTGAAAATGGGACCTATATGGTGACACTTACGGCGAAAAATGGACAGCAGACGACGAAACAAATTACGATTAGTAACATTGATAAAGAAGCTCCTATCATAGAAAAATGTTATGTAAACAAATCTTATCCGGAGTATGAGAGTGCCGACCTGATTATTACTGGAAGTGACGGGTTAAGTGGACTTGCGGATGAGCCATATAGCTTTGATGGAGGCAAAACTTTTGTGTCAGAAAATACTTATTCCATTAAGGAAAATGGTACATACAGTGTTGTTATAAAAGACAAGGCAGGAAATTGTAGTAGTCAGACGGTTTTGGTAAGTTGTTTTGCTACAAAACAAGAGAATACCCAAAGTATAGCGGGTAGTGGTGGACAGAATCAGGAAACACAGACTGGCACTTCAAAAAATAGTGCATCTACCACAAAAGGTTCTACACTATCAGATAGCCTTATAAGGAAAAGTATATCGAAAAGCTCTGAAATTTTAGAAAAGAATCGTGATTTAGAAACAGAAAATACTGTCTCTGATGCCCAAAACAGAGAGTTAGAGCATCAGGCTTTACAAGAAAAATTAGCTAAATTAGGTAGCCAGATACCTTTGGAAAAAATTCCTGGTGTGCATTCTTCTCTTATGCAATATTCGGCAGAAAAAGATTCTGTGCCTACACTTCTTGGAAAAACCGCAGTGGAGGGAAAAAGTGCATATAGCAAGAAGGATACCGAAACGGAAAATCTTGTAAAAAATAACACATTAGAGGAAGAAAATGTAGGAGAGAATGTGAGTTTTGCACAAGTGTCAAAAGGGGTTGTTGCAGGGGGCGTTTTATTGTGCATAGGTATGACTATCTTTTTGGGGGTATTTTTAGTGAAAAAAATGTAATAAATCCAACAAATGCAAAGAGAATCAAGAAAGAAGTTTTCTTGCTAAAAGCCTGTTTTCATACTATAATCGGATTATGAGTTTTTTTGGGAAAGAAAGGAATTTATATGAGCTGGGAAAAATATGTTAGGCGTGTAGAACCTTATGTACCAGGGGAACAGCCAAAGAATAAGAATGTTGTGAAATTAAATACCAATGAATTCCCCTATCCACCTTCTAAAAAGGTTAAAAGGGCATTGAAAAAATTGAATTATGATAAATTGCGTCTGTATCCTGACCCACAGGTAGAAGACTTGGTAAAGGCTTTAGCAGACCATTATGATGTAAAAAAGGAACAGGTTTTTGTAGGCGTCGGTTCTGATGATGTACTTTCTATGGCGTTCTTAACTTTCTTTAACAGTAAAAAGCCAATTTTGTTTCCGGATATTACCTATTCTTTTTATGAGGTATGGGCAAATTTATATGATATTCCGTATGAAACCGTGCCGTTAGATGCAAACTATAAAATCAATCCGGAGGATTATAATAGAGAGAATGGTGGTATTATCATTGCAAATCCAAATGCACCTACAAGTATCGCCGCAAGTGTCAGTGAATTAGAAAAGATTATTAAAAATAATAAAGATGTACTCGTAATCGTAGATGAAGCTTATGTAGATTTTGGGGCAGAAAGTTGTATTCCATTGATTGATAAGTACGATAATCTTTTGGTAGTGCAGACTTTTTCAAAATCCAGAGCTATGGCGGGAATGAGAATCGGGTTTGCACTGGGCAATAAAAAGTTGATTAAATGTCTGTTAGATGCGAAGTTTTCTTTCAATTCATACACAATGAATCGCCCGGCAATAGAATTGGGTGTGGCATCTGTGAAAGATGATAGATACTTTAAACAGTCAGTACGCAGGGTAATTGAGACAAGAGAATGGACCAAAATAGAACTTTCTAAGTTGGGTTTTGTGTTCCCAAATTCTAAGACAAACTTCCTGTTTACAATGCATAAAGAAGTACCGGCAAAAGAGTTATTTGAAATATTGAAAAAGAAAAATATTTATGTACGTTATTTCAACAAACCTCGTATTGATAACTTTTTGCGTATTTCCATTGGAAAAGAGGAAGAAATGGTTAAACTGGTAGTGTGCCTGAAAAATTATTTGAATGACAGAAAAAAGGCGTAATTGTAAAGTGTAGGAGATTAGAGAAATGAAGATGATTAAAGATGTTTTAAAGGGTATGATTATTGGTATTGCTAACATTATTCCAGGAGTGAGTGGCGGCACAATGATGGTTGCAATGGGTATTTATGATAAATTAATCCATTGTGTAACACATTTATTTAAAGAATTCAAAAAGAGTGTTTTGTTTTTACTTCCAATTGTTCTTGGTATGGGAATTGCCATTGTTGGTAGCTCTTTTGGTATTGAATTTCTATTTGAGAAATTCCCCCTTCAGACAAACCTCTTATTTATTGGTTTGATTATTGGAGGACTTCCGGCAATTTGGAAAAATGTAAAGGGACATTCCATTCGTTTAGGACATATTTTAGCTTTTTTAGTATTCTTTGCTTTAGTTGTTGGTATGGCAGTTATGGGCGAAACCGAAGGTAACACAGCAGATTTATCTTTGAATTTAGTGAATATACTAAAATTATTAGGAGTTGGTGTAATTGCCTCAGCAACTATGGTAATTCCTGGTGTCAGTGGTTCTATGGTATTGATGTTAATGGGCTATTATAACTCCATTATTTCCGCAATCAATGATTTCTTCCGTGCCTTAGCAGCTTTTGACGTGGACGGAATTTTACAGGGAATCGGTATTTTATTACCATTTGGTATTGGCGTAATCGTTGGTATTTTCGCCATTGCGAAACTGGTAGAAGTTATTTTTGAAAAATTCCCTCTTTATGCGTATTGGGCAATTATTGGTTTGATTGTGGCTTCTCCAATCGCAATTTTTGCTATGGGAACTCTCCCGGCACTTACCATTGTGAATGTACTTACTGGTGTTGTAGCACTTGTAATTGGTACATTTGTTGCGATGAAATTAGGCGAATAATTCCGGAAAAAGTTAGAGAGGTATCAAAATGGAAGCCTATCAGGATTTTGCATATGTGTATGATGAGTTTATGGACGAAACACCTTATGATATGTGGAGTGAGAGAATTGATACACTGATAAAAAAATATGGAGTGACAAAACCTGAAAGAAATGCCAAAGATGTATTGGATTCGGAAAAGAATCTGGTAGTAGATTTAGGATGTGGAACAGGAACTTTGACAGAACTTTTATATCAAAAAGGCTATGATATGATAGGAGTAGACAATTCAGAGTCGATGCTTTTTGTGGCTATGGATAAACGGGCGGACAGCGGTAGCGAAATACTCTATTTACATCAGGATATGCGTGAATTGGAGCTATATAGTACCGTTGGGACGATTGTTAGTGTGTGTGACTCCATTAACTATATTTTAGAGGAAGAAGAACTGGTAGAAGTTTTTTCTTTAGTTAATAATTATTTGTATCCGGGTGGAATTTTTATCTTTGACTTTAATACCGAGTATAAATATCAACACGTTATTGGAGATACTGTAATTGCGGAAAATCGTGAGAATTGCAGCTTTATCTGGGAAAATTATTATGATGAAAAAGAAGCCATTAACGAATATGATGTGACCATTTTTGTGAAGGAAGAAGGAGAACTTTTTAGGAGATTCACAGAGACTCATTTACAAAAGGGCTATACGAAGGAGAAGATGCTTTCTCTATTAGAGCGTGCAGGACTTGAAATTTTGGAAATAAAGGATGCAGAAACAGAGAAAGATGTAACAGATATTAGTGAACGAATTTATGTAGTGGCAAGAGAAAAAGGAAAATCTCCTTGTCCTACAACATAGGAAAGAATAAAGGTGAAAGAAATTATGTCAGATTATATGGTAAGAGCAACTGCAGCAAATGCGATGGTAAGGCTATTTGTCTGTAATTCCAAAGAATTGGTAGAAAAAGCCAGACAAATTCATCAGACAACTCCGGTAGTAACAGCAGCCCTGGGGAGACTTATGACAGCCGGCTCTATGATGGGAACAATGCTAAAAGGAGAAAAGGATTTATTGACAATTCAGATAAAAAGTAGTGGTCCAATCGGTGGTCTGACAGTAACAGCGGATTCCAGAGGAATGGTAAAAGGATATCCGGACAATGCTCAGGTAGATTTGCCTTTAAAAGAAAACGGGAAATTAGACGTTGGAAATGCAATGGGAATTGGTGTTTTAAATGTCATTAAAGATATGGGATTAAAAGAGCCTTATGTAGGGCAAACTGTTTTACAAACAGGTGAAATTGGCGATGATTTGACTTATTATTTTGCTACTTCAGAACAAATTCCTTCTTCCGTAGGGTTAGGAGTTTTGATTGACAGGGATTATACAGTTAAACAGGCAGGCGGCTTTATTGTTCAGCTTATGCCTTTTGCCACAGACGAAGTGATTTCTCAGTTAGAAGAAAATTTAAGTAAGATTACATCGGTTTCCACTATGTTTGAAAATGGTATGACTCCGGAAGAAATTGTTGCGGAGATTTTTCAGGGTATGGATTATGAAATTTCAGATACAGTAAATATTGGATTCTCTTGTAATTGTAGTAAAGAACGAGTTACCAAGGCCATTATCAGTATAGGAAAGAAAGATATTCAGGAAATGATTAACGATGAAAAACCTATTGAGGTAAATTGTCATTTCTGTAATACAAATTATATCTTTACGGTAGATGAATTGAAGACAATGATATAAGACGTTAAAAGTGGAGGACATATGAAACACGGTTTTGTAAAAGTAGCGGCTGTCAGCCCTGAAATAAAAGTGGCTGATACAGAATTTAACAAAGAAAAAATTTGTGAAAAAATTGATGAAGCAAGAAAAGAAAATGCAAAAATAGTTGTTTTTCCTGAATTATGTATTACAGGATATACTTGCGGCGATTTGTTTTTCCAAAAGCCTCTTTTACAGGCAGCAAAAGAAACCTTACGGGACATCATTGATTACACAGAAGGTATGGAGATGCTGGTGTTTGTGGGTCTTCCTTTAGAAAAAAACCATAAGCTGTACAATGTAGCTGCGGTTATTTGCGACGGACAGCTTTTAGCTTTTGTTCCAAAGAGTCATATTCCCGGACATAGTGAATACGCAGAAAGTAGATATTTTGCTAAAGGAAATCAAGTAGCAGAGACTATTTGCTTTGAAAAAGATGGAGAAATCGAAGAAATTCCCTTTGGAACACACATTTTGTTTCAGTGTAAAGGAATGGAAGAATTAGTGGTTGGTTGTGAGCTTGGTGAAGAAGTGCAAACACCATTTTCACCATCGGCTTCTCACGTTGCGGCAGGAGCTACGGTGATAGCTAATCTTTCAGCTACAGCTGCTTTAGTTTATAAGGAAATGCGTTTGAAGAATCAGTTAGAAACAACCAGCCGTAATCTTGTATGTGGCTATATTATGGCAAATGCCGGAAAAGGTGAATCCACACAGGATATGGTGATGGGTGGTTATAATTTGATTTACGAAAAAGGAACATTACTTTGTAAAAATGATAAGTTTTCCTATGAAAATGCAATTTCGGAAATCGATGTCCAGAAACTTTCCACGGAGAGAAATCGCCTAAATACCTTTGAATACTCGAAGAATAATGATTATATTTTTGTCAATTTTACTTTAGAAATGGAAGACACCGTTTTAACAAGAAAAATAGGGAAATTACCCTTTGTTCCTGAAAATGAAACTTACAAAGAGGAATGTTTGGAAGAAATTTTGGAAATCCAGGCAAGAGGACTTATGCAACGTATGGCACACATTGGTTGTAAAAATGTTGTACTGGGAATTTCCGGTGGTTTGGATTCAACCCTCGCTTTATTAGTGACGGCCAAAGCCTTTGATTTACTTGGTCTTGATAGAAGTCAGATTAAAGCCGTAACTATGCCCTGCTTTGGTACAACCGGCAGAACCTATAAAAATGCTTGTACGCTGACCAAATTCTTAGGGGCAACTTTAATGGAAGTGGATATAAAAGAAGCCGTAACAGTGCATTTTAAAGATATTGGTCATAGTATGGATAATCATAATGTTACCTTTGAGAATGCCCAGGCAAGAGAAAGAACACAGGTGCTTATGGATATAGCTAATGAGGTCAATGGCCTTGTAGTAGGAACTGGTGATTTATCCGAATTAGCACTAGGCTGGGCAACTTATAATGGCGACCATATGTCTATGTATGGTGTCAATGGAGATGTTCCCAAAACCCTGTTACGCTATTTGGTAAAATACTATGGAGACACTTGCGAAGATGAAAATTTAAAAGAGGTATTATACGATGTTTTAGATACGCCTGTAAGTCCCGAATTATTACCAGCGGTAGAAGGAAAAATGGCACAGAAAACAGAAGATTTGGTGGGACCATATGAATTGCATGATTTTGTGCTGTATTATGCACTTCGTTATGGATTTAGTCCTTCGAAAATATACAGAATGGAAAAATATTGTTTTGGAAGCGAATACGATGACGAAACGATGAAGAAATGGCTTAAGACATTTTATAGAAGATTTTTCGCACAACAGTATAAACGTTCCTGCCTGCCGGACGGACCAAAAGTTGGAAGTGTATCTGTATCGCCGAGAGGTGATTTCAAGATGCCGTCCGATGCAAGCAGTTTTATATGGGTAAAAGAAGTGGAGCAGTTGTAAGGGGAGTTTTCCTTTACAACCGGAACATTATTCTTCGGGTAAGGCAGTAGCTTCTTCTAAAGCAGATTCAATGGCACTGATTAACAAAGTGGCTGTGTAACGCATATCATCTGAGTAAACGATATTCTCTAAAGACTGTGTCTCTATCAGCTGGTCAGCAATATCATTTAATGCAGGTTCTAACAGTGGATATGTGGTTTTTATGGCATCGTTCAGTTCCACAAATCTGACGGAACTTATATAGTTCTCATCTACGATTACTTCGATATTGGCTGCCATATCGTTTAGAATTAACGAAGTGGAATAAGTACCCGGAATATATGTAGTGTCACTTTGGGCAGTGGCAGTGGTTGGCTGGGCAGATTCATCTTTCTCTTTTGGGAGAAATGCTGTCACAAGTAAAATAACCACGATGATGCCAAGTAGCACAAAAATACCTGTATAAATTACTTCTTTTAAGCGTAAAACGACAATTTTAGTTTTTGAACTCATAGTTGCTCCGTCAATCTTATTCTTTATTGCATTGTATGAGAGCCAATATGAAAATATGACGGAATAATTTATTTGATTTTTTTATGGAAGGTAATGAATATGAAATTTACAAAAATGCAAGGCTGTGGAAATGATTATGTTTACATAAACGGATTTGAAGAAAAAGTTCCACAAGAGAAAAAGGAAGAATTGGTAAGACGTCTTAGTGAACGCCATTTTGGAATTGGAAGCGATGGAGTGATTTTTATTAATCCTTCTAAAATCGCAGATTTTGAGATGGAAATGTATAATGCAGATGGTAGCCGTGCCGAAATGTGTGGAAATGGCATTCGTTGTGTGGCAAAATATGTTTATGACAAGAAGATGACTACGGAAAAAGAGTTTACTATCGAGAGCTTTGAAAAAATTAAACACATTACTATTATAGAAGAAAACGGAATTGCAAAACTAATAAAAGTCGGTATGGGGCAGCCCGAACTTAGAACTGAAAAAATTCCGGCTATCTATGATGCGGATATGGTAATTTCTAAACCAATCGAGGTGGAAGGAAAAATTTGGCAAGGTACTTGTGTATCTATGGGGAATCCTCACGTAGTATTGTTTGTAGATGAGGTTGCCAATATGGATTTAGAGAGTATTGGACCAAAATTTGAAAATCATCAAATGTTTCCAAAGAGAACCAATACAGAATTTGTAAAAGTACTGGATAAAAATACCGTGGAAATGCGTGTTTGGGAAAGAGGTACAGGAGAAACCTTAGCTTGTGGAACAGGGTGTTGTGCTACGGCAGTTGCTTGTATCTTAAATGAAAAGACGGAAAATAAAGTGCTTGTCAAAGTTTTAGGCGGTGAAATCTTAGTAGAATGGGATAGAGAGAGTAACGAAATCTATATGACAGGACCTGGGGAATTTGTATTTGAAGGAGAAATTCTTTCATTTTAGACTTGATATATTTTTTCTTATGAGATAGAATAGGAACAATATCTGAAAGGACGAAAGCTATGGGAGAGACTTATATTGAATATATGATTGCCAGAAAGAATTCTATCATACCTACTATTTTAAAGGTAGTATTAGGTGTTTTAGGAGTAGGTTCTTTAATTTTAGGAATGATGGGTGCAGGCTTATTTTATTCGGTAGCACTTTTGGCAGCTCTGGGACTCTATTTTGTGTTTTATTTATCAGGTGTTGAGTTTGAATATTTATATGTAGACAAAACTCTTTATGTGGACAAGATTGTGGCAAAGAGAAAGAGAAAAAGAATTGCCAGCTTTGATTTAGAAAGAATGGAATGTTTTGCACCGGAAGGACACGAAAGCTTAAAGCAATATGCTACACGTTCTCTTGATAAAAAGGATTATAGTAGTGGATATACACAAAATGCCGACAAGAGATATGTTTTGATTTATGATGGTCAGAAAAGGGTTGTTTTAGAGCCTTCTGATAGAATGTTAGAAGCAATTTATTTAGTTTCACCAAGAAAAGTAACAATTAAAAAATAATATACAACATAGGAGGAGATTAAAAATGGGTCAGATTATAGGTGAAGGCATTACATTTGATGACGTATTGTTAGTGCCACAGTATTCACAAGTGATTCCAAATCAGGTTGATTTATCTACAAATTTAACCAAAAAAATTAAACTTAATATTCCAATTATGAGTGCCGGTATGGATACCGTAACAGAACACCGTATGGCGATTGCAATGGCAAGACAGGGTGGTATTGGTATTATTCACAAGAATATGTCTATTGAAGCACAGGCAGAAGAAGTAGATAAGGTAAAAAGGTCTGAAAATGGTGTCATTACAAATCCATTTTCTTTATCTCCGGAACATACATTAAGTGATGCAGATGAATTGATGGGTAAATTCCGCATTTCAGGTGTTCCAATTACAGAGGGTAAAAAATTAGTTGGTATCATTACTAACCGTGATTTGAAATTTGAAACAGATTTCTCTAAAAAGATTAAAGAATGTATGACTTCAGAAGGTCTTATTACAGCCAAAGAAGGCATTACATTAGAAGAAGCTAAGAAAATTCTTGGTGCAGCCAGAAAAGAAAAGCTTCCAATCGTAGATGACGATTTTAACTTAAAAGGTCTTATCACAATTAAAGATATCGAAAAAGCAATTAAATATCCGTTAGCAGCAAAAGATGATATGGGAAGACTTCTTTGTGGTGCAGCCGTAGGTATTACAGCAAACGTATTAGAAAGAACAAAGGCTTTGGTAGAAGCAAAAGTTGACGTTGTAGTATTAGATAGTGCCCATGGTCATTCACAGAACGTATTGAACTGTGTTCGTATGATTAAAGAAGCATACCCTGATTTACAGGTTATCGCAGGTAATGTGGCAACAGGAGAAGCTACAAGAGCATTAATTGAAGCAGGAGCAGATGCGGTAAAAGTTGGTATTGGTCCTGGTTCTATTTGTACAACAAGAGTTGTAGCCGGTATTGGTGTTCCACAGATTTCTGCGATTATGGATTGTTATAAAGTAGCAAAAGAGTATGGTATCCCAATTATCGCAGATGGTGGTATCAAGTTTTCTGGTGATATGACAAAAGCTATCGCAGCTGGTGGTAGCGTATGTATGATGGGTAGTATGTTCGCAGGTTGCGACGAAAGCCCTGGAGATTTTGAATTATTCCAAGGCAGAAAATACAAAGTATATCGTGGTATGGGTTCTATCGCAGCTATGGAAAATGGTAGTAAAGACCGTTACTTCCAGTCAAATGCGAAAAAGCTTGTTCCAGAAGGCGTAGAAGGACGTGTTGCTTATAAAGGAACTGTGGAAGATACCGTATTTCAGTTAATGGGTGGTCTTCGTTCTGGTATGGGTTACTGTGGAGCTGAAAACATTCCATATTTACAGGAAAATGGTAAATTTGTTAAAATTTCAGCAGCTTCCTTAAAAGAAAGTCATCCACATGACATTCATATTACAAAAGAAGCACCTAATTATAGTACAGATTCATAAAAAATGATAATATAGTCTTTGTAAGAGTTGTTATGGTAAGCATAACAACTCTTGTTATATGGGGAGAAAACGATGAAATTAGCACAACTATGTAATTACGACAAAATTTATATACAGACTCACGATAATCCTGATGCAGATGCCATAGCTTCGGGTTTTGGTTTGTATACTTATTTTTTAAGTAAGGGAAAAGATGTAACCTTGTTTTACAGTGGTAGAAATCAAATCCAGAAGGCAAATTTGACATTAATGGTGGAAAAAATGAGTATACCAATCCAATATATAGCACCAAAAGTGGCTAAATTGGAAGGACTTCTCATAACCGTAGACTGTCAATGGGGGGCAGGAAACGTCACGAAATTTGATGCGAATGAGATTGCCATTGTAGACCATCATCAAATAGAGAATAATTGTGTAAAATTATCAATGATTCAATCCAGTATAGGTGCGTGTAGTACACTGGTATGGAAAATGTTATTAGAAGAAAACTTTCCTGTAAATGAAAACCCGAATCTTTGCACAGCTCTCTATTATGGACTTTACACAGATACGAATCAGTTTTCAGAAATTTATCACCCTTTTGATAAGGACTTACGAGATGAAATTCCGTACAATAGTTCCTTAGTGCATCTTTTGAGTAATTCCAACATTTCATTAAAAGAGCTTGAAATTGCAGGAATTGCCCTGATTAGAACGATTCATAATGATGATTACAATTACGCAATTATTAAAGCTCAGCCTTGTGACCCGAATATTTTAGGTCTGATAAGTGACTTTTTATTACAGGTAGACCAGGTCTGGACTTGCGTTGTGTATATGCAAAACCATGCGGGATACAAATTCTCCGTACGAAGCTGTATCAAAGAGGTAAATGCCAACGAATTAGCTGCATTTATTGCTTCAGATATTGGTTCTGGCGGCGGGCATTTGCAGAAAGCAGGTGGATTTATTCCAATTTCTAAATATGAGGAAAAATATCCAACCTTACATTCCGAAGCCTATTTTAGTGAAAAAATGAATGAATACTTTGAATCCTTTGAACTGATTTATGCAAAGGATTATGATATTGATATTGACTCCCTGCAAAGCTATAAGAAAATCCGTCGGCCACAGGGATTTGTGGTGGCAAATGAAGTTTTTCCAAACAATACACCGATTATGGTGCGTACTTTGGAAGGGGATATGGATTTAATTGTAGAACCGGATTTAATTATTATGATTGGAATAAGGGGCGAAGTTTATCCGAATAGACGAGAAAAATTTGAGCACACCTACGAAGTAGTCAGTGATGAATGCAATTTGGACGAATGTACAGTTCATATGACTTACGAGCCAACGGCTATTAATAAGTTAACTGGTGCAAGAGTTAATTTGTCTAAATATGCTCATACCTGTAAACCATCAGGAGAAACCCATATTCACGCAAAGCAACTGGACAAGTCTGTAAAGATATTCCCGAATTGGAACGAAGATGTATATATGCTTGGTCACCCGGGAGACTATCTTGCAGTAAGAAGTGACGACGTACACGATATTTATATAGTGGCAGAAGATATTTTTTACATATCTTATGAAGCCTTTGATGAGGAAGAAAAACATGGACACAAATGTGAATACCATCACCAACATTGATACAAATATGAATATAAATCCAAGTATAACGGAAGTGCATTATGATGCATTTATTAGTTATAGACACTCAGAACTAGATAAGTTTGTGGCGGAAGAATTACATAAACAACTGGAAACCTTTAAAGTTCCCAAAAAGATAGCAAAAAAAATCGGGAAAAAAAGAATCAACCGTATTTTTAGAGATAAAGATGAACTTCCAATTACCAGCAATTTGGCAGACCCTATTATTAATGCTTTAAGAACCTCAGAATTTTTAATTGTGATATGTTCTCCAAGACTGAAAGAATCACTTTGGTGTAAAAGAGAAATCGAGAACTTTATTGCTATGCACGGACAAGAAAGAGTTTTGGCAGTGCTAATTGAGGGTGAGCCTGGCGAATCTTTTCCGGAGGAACTATTATTTCGAGAAAAAGCTGTTACTTTAGAGAATGGTGAGGTGCGTACGATAAAAGAAGCCGTAGAGCCACTGGCGGCGGACGTTCGTGGAAAGAGCAAAAAGGAAATAAAAAAGCAGATTAAAACGGAAATTTTGCGTCTTTTAGCTCCTATCTTGAATTGTAACTATGACGATTTAAAACAACGCCATAAAGAGCGAAAAACGCAGCGTATTTTGGCGGCAGCAGCCCTCATCTGTATGATTTGTCTTTCTTTTGGAAGCATTAGTACAGTAATGGCACTGAAAATACAAGAACAAAAGGAACAATTAGATACACAATATTGGGAAACCTTGAAAACGAATGCAAAAATGGCGTCTGAAAACGCCTTAGAACTGTTAGAAAAGGGTGATAGAATTGGAGCAATTACTTTAGCAAGAGAATTGCTTCCAGACAGTCTTACGGATACGGAAAAACCATATACCCCAGAGGCTTACTATGCGTTGACGCAGAGTCTTTATCCTTATGCCATCGGCGACGTTTTATGTCCGGTATATCAGATAAAAGAAAATGCAGAAATTAATACAATAAAACTTTCTCCAGATGGAGATAAGCTTTTGACTTTGACAAAATATAATCAGCTTACCGTATGGGATATGGCAAATAAGAAGAAGTGTATTGATGTAAATTTGAAAGAATATTTTTCTCAAAATTTTTATGATTATCAGCTTACTTTTTTAGGAAGCAAAAAGGTGGCTGTTTTAGTGTATGACAAAATTGCCATTTTTGATTTGGAAGGAAATGAAACTGGTGAAGTCAGTACTTTGATTCCCTGTGATAAAAACCAATATTTTCATACAATAAAAAGTGATGCAGAGGGAAAATATGTATCAATTATTTCCAATTCTTGTATCCAGGTATATGAAGTGGAGAGCCAGAAAGTAGTTTATACTTATGTAGCAAGCGAAGAAGAAAAACTTGAAACGGATAATGTGAAAATTACTTCGGACAACCAGCTTATTTATATCAAAGAAAACGCAGATGAAAATATAGAAACTTCAAATATTATTTTTGTAAATTTGGAAAATCAGAGTATAACCCACGAATATGAGACAAAAGTGGGTGAGATAGAAGCTTTGGATATATCCAGTGATTCTTTTGTCGTAGTCAGTGGAAAAATACTAGATGATTCAGAGTCTATTCTATCTACTGATGCTATCTCTGTGATTTATAGCTTTGACTTAAATACATACAGTGAAAAATGCTGGGAATATGAAGTGGAAGAATATGTTACCGAAGTAGTTGCACCAGCCATAGACCACAATTATGTTTTGTTTAAGTCCTATGGAAAAGTAACCGCCTTAGAAGCAAAAACCGGAATTTTACAGAATGTATATGCATTTGCTTCAGATATCATTGAAATATTCCAGGTACAAACAAAAGATGCTTATGTACTTTATACAAGAGGCGGTGGCTATGCCAATTTATTACCAAATTTAGACTTATGTGTTTCCATTGAAGGCACATTTATATCTGGCTCAGATAATGTAAAAGAAATGGTTTGGGGCAATACTTTCCGAGCTGCTCTGCCATATTCTTCCAAGGAAGTTATAGTCTACGATTTTTATGAGAATACGGAAAAGGAAAGTGTTATCACCTTGGATAATTACATTTCTGCTGTTTGTGCAAATGAGAATAGTCCTCACAGTGTCATATTTACTTATAATGATGTAGTGATTATAGAAAATGAAACTGGAGAAATTACTGGAGAACTTCCAGCGGATATGAGAGCGGTCGATATGAAAGTGTTGGATAATCAAGAGATTGAAATCGTGAATGGCGATACTGTTTATTTTTATGATGAAAAAGGCAATCTACTTCGTACCGTTTTAATGGAATCTGATTATTTAATAACAGAAAGTATCAGTGTAGACGGCAAATATGTATATGGTACAGAACATAATAGTTTAAGTGCCTATGAGTGTGCTACCGGCAAACAGGTGGCTAGTTTATCCAAGGAAAAGGTCAATTTTCAATCCGGAGATGAATTTGTATTTAGTAACACCTGTGACAAGTGTGTCGTTTTGAGCGTGACACAGCAACAGTGTAATGTGTATGAAACAACTACAAATACGTTAATTGGACAGATTGACATTGATGCCACATATGTCGCGGATATGTTTTTCTCGGAAGATGACAACTATATCTATATTGTCTATGAAGACGGAAAAGTGGAGAGATATCATTGTGATACAATGGAACTAACAGATACCATTGAAGAACTGGATTATGTCACTAGCGAGATTTATGAAAAAGAAATAGCAGGCGAAAAAAAGTATTATTTTGCAAGTAGTTATGGTGCCTATGTTTTATGTGAAATCGACGGACAGCTAAAGGTGGAACAGTTTGTGAAGGATTTGGGTGTAGTATTTAGCGGACAAAATAAATATTGGATTGTTGAGGATAAAAAAATTACTTCATTCCCTATCTATACCTATGAAGAAATGCTTGGAAAAGCCGACCAAATATGCTATGATAATTCATTATGGAATAATTAATTTGTGAAGGAGGAAAACCTGCGTTAAGTTGTTGCGGGTAACCAAAAATGAGCGAAGCAGAAAAAGTAAATGTAACAGAAGCGGATACTGTTTCTGAAAAAGAAGAAAAAGAAGTTATTTCCAAGAACTTTATTGAACAGATTATTGAGAAAGATTTGGCAGAAGGTGTTTATGATACCGTTCATACAAGATTTCCACCAGAGCCAAATGGATATTTACATATTGGACATGCAAAAAGTATTTTATTAAACTATGGCCTTGCAAAGCAGTATGGCGGTAAGTTTAATATGCGTTTTGATGATACAAATCCGACAAAAGAAAAAACAGAATTTGTAGATTCTATTAAAGCAGATATTGAATGGCTTGGTGCAGATTGGGAAGACAGATTGTTCTTTGCATCAAACTATTTTGAACAGATGTATGAAGCGGCAGTCAAATTGATTAAAAAAGGCAAAGCCTATGTTTCTGATTTGACCGCAGAGCAGATGAGAGAATATCGAGGAACTTTAACAGAACCTGGTAAAGAGGACCCAAGTAGAAATAGAAGTATTGAGGAAAACTTGGAGCTTTTTGAAAATATGAAAAACGGTGTGTACGAAGATGGAGAAAAGGTATTACGTGCCAAAATTGATATGACTTCTCCAAATATGAATATGCGTGACCCAATTATTTATCGTGTGGCACACATTGCACATCACAATACAGGTGACAAGTGGTGTATCTACCCAATGTACGATTTTGCACACCCAATCGAAGATGCAATCGAAGGAATTACACATTCTATCTGTACTTTGGAATTTGAAGACCACAGACCACTCTATGACTGGGTTGTAAGAGAATTAGAATACGAAAAACCACCAAAACAGATTGAATTTGCAAAAATGTACTTAACCAATGTGGTTACTGGTAAGCGATACATTAAAAAATTAGTAGAAGATGGTATCGTTGATGGTTGGGACGACCCAAGATTAGTGTCTATTGCGGCACTTAGAAGACGAGGCTTTACACCGGAATCTATCAAGAAATTTGTAGATTTATGTGGAGTTTCTAAGAGCAATTCTTCTGTGGATTATGCAATGCTTGAATATTGTATTCGAGAAGATTTAAAATTAAAAAGTAAGCGTGTTATGGCGGTACTTGACCCAATTAAATTGGTGATTGACAACTATCCAGAAGATACCACAGAAATGCTTCCGGTAGTAAATAACTTAGAAAATGCAGAGCTTGGCAGCAGAGAAATTCCTTTTGGTAGAGAAATTTATATCGAAAGAGATGACTTTATGGAAGAACCACCTAAGAAATATTTCCGCCTTTTCCCAGGCAATGAAGTAAGACTTATGAATGCTTATTTCGTAAAATGTACGGATTATGAAAAGGATGAAAATGGCAATGTAACGGTTGTTCATTGTACTTATGACCCTGCCAGCCGTGGTGGAAATAGTCCTGATGGCCGTAAAGTAAAAGGAACAATTCATTGGGTTCCTGTAAAAGAAGCTGTAAAAGTGGAAGCACGTTTATATGAAAATATCATAGATGAAGAAAAAGGCGTTTATAATGAAGACGGAAGCCTTAATTTGAATCCAAATTCTTTAACCGTTTTAAAGAATTGTTATGTAGAACCGGCTTTACTCGGTTCTAAGGCTTATGACAGCTTCCAGTTTGTAAGAAATGGATTTTTCTGTGTAGACAGTAAAGATTCTAAAGAAGATGCTATGGTATTTAACAGAATTGTTTCATTAAAGAGTTCATATAATTTGCCAAAATAAAGGTAGCATATAAGGAAGTAGGAGAGGATTATGTCAGATTTATTGTCAGGATTAAGCTCATTAGGATTGGGCGATTTAAAAGAAATGAACCTTTTTGAAGAGCCAAAGGAAGAAAAAGAAGAAAAAGCGGCACAAGAAGTAGTCGTTGACGAAACAGAGTTTTTATTAGAAAGAACATATGAATGTCCAATTTGTGGCAGAAAATTTAAATGTATTATGCCAAGAGCAGGTAAATCTAAATTGGTAGGGACAGATATGGATTTACGTCCTGTGCATGAATATGTGGATTTGACAAAATATGATGTAATTGTTTGTCAGAATTGTGGTTATGCGTCTCTTAGTCGTTATCACGGCACGATTACAGACAGACAGAAAAAAGCTATATTGGAAAAAATCTCTCAGAACTATAAGGGAGATATGACACCCAAAAAAGTGTATACCTACGAAGAAGCCTTGGCACATTATCAACTTGCTTTAGTAAATGCCATTGTAAGACAGGCAAAGCACAGTGAAAAAGCATATATCTGTTTAAAAGCTGGCTGGCTCGTAAGAGGCTACGCAGAATGGCTTTTAACGGAAGAAGGCAAAAAGGATGCAGAGGCTGAGAAGAAACGTGAGCAGGCACTCAAAATGGAAGAGGATTATATCAAAAATGCATTTGAGGGCTTCCAGTCAGCCATTACTAATGAAAACTTCCCAATCGCCGGAATGGATGAAAATACGATGAATTATTTGATTGCAGTATTGGCATATCGTTTTGACAGATTAGATGTTGCAGGAACCATGATTTCCAGAATTTTAGTATCTCCTGCAGCAAGTAATCGAATCAAAGACCGTGCAAGAGAATTAAAAGATTTGGTTGTAGCCAAATTGAAAGAAAATAAGAAAAACAGTTAATTATGGCAAAAAGAAAAGAGTTACTTTTAGTAAAGTAACTCCTTTCTTTTTTATTATTCTTCTGTTGTTTCACTTTCACCGTCTGAGCTAGAATCTTCATCTTCTAAATCCAATGGTTCAACTTCTAAATCATCCTCATCATCAAAAAATTCTTCAACCACATCATCGGAAGCAGCTCCTACCTTATGTTTTACCATATCTACTGTTTTTTCTAAAACATCGCCTGCTTTACTTACGAAAACGTTCACTTTTTCGCCAGCTTTTTCAAAATTTAATGGAACATAGTTACGGGTTGTACTTTCCTTTTCAGAGGAATCATCATTTTCTTCATCAAAATCAAAGGATTCTTCGTCTTTTTTCTTTTTTAAATAGTAATATGCACCAGCTGCGGCAGTACCAATAAGTGCTGTGGCTAATAAAGCCTTACCTAATTTTTTCGCCATAGTGGAACCCCTTTCTTATAGTTATTCTGCAATTTAATGTACTTTTATTCTAATACTATTTTGTAAAAAATGAAAGAGATTATGTATTACATTTTTATAAACTTTTTAAAATAAGAGTGTTGAAAGTGAAAAGAAAGTGTGTTATATTAGAAAAACCGACCATTATGGTCAATTATGAGGTGTAGTAATGAATGAGAAGTTTTTTGATTTAAAAAAAGAGAAGCAGGATAGAATGATAAATGCTGCATTGAAAGCTTTTGCTATTAACGGCTATAAGCGTGCCAGTACAGATGAAATTGTCAAAGATGCAGGCATCAGTAAGGGGTTACTGTTCCACTATTTTGACACGAAATTAGGCTTATATGAATTTGTCTATGATTATAGTGTCAGATACATTTTGATGGAAATTTCGGCGTCTGTTAGTCAAAATGAGACGGATTTTTTTGCGTTATATGAACAAAAAGAAATGTGCAAAATTCAGGCATTAAAAAATTATCCCTATATGCAGCAGATGATTAATCGTTCTATGCAGGAAGATGATGCAGAGGCAGTATCTGTTATCTGGGAAAGGCGAGAAGATTATTCGTTGAAAATTTCAGAATTGATGAAACAGGCAGATTTATCTAAATTTTTAGAGAGTGTAGATTCTTATAAGCTTCGTAAAATCATTGATTTTACAGTTGAGGGACTTATGACAGAACGTTTTAGAGAACAGGCTTTTGATGTGGAAAAGCTGATGGAAGAAGTTATGGATTACTTAAATATGTTAAAACGTATTACTTATAAATAAAATGAACGTTTCTTGAGCAGAAAAAAGGCTTTTGCAACATATGTGCGAAAGCCTTTCCTTTTTTTGCTATTTTTTTGCCTGATAATAGTTATCTGCCGGATAACCGCCTTTTAACTTCTGCATACCTCTTTGCAAGGCGTCCTTCGAATCTTTCCAGTCGGCATTGACATTTTTATAATCAAATTTCTCAATAAACCAACTAACATCTTCGTAAAGGCGTTCCATATTTTTTTCCATAATAGGAAACATAAAATCGAAAAATTCCTGCTGCTCCTTTTCCTTTAAATGAGACACACAGGCTTCGCAAACTTGTCCGAAGTGAGTGATACAAAAACCCTTGCTGTTTGCCAGTTTTTCTTTAAAGGCAGTGTCTTCTTTATACAGGTAGAAAAAGGTATCCATATATCGCTCATAGGTTTTGGCACTTTCTTCACAGATATAACAGCTACATTTTCGATTTTCTGCCCACAAAGCAACTGAGTTCTTGGAAGAAACATTTTTAGAAAGCCTCTCGCCAAGAGAAATTCTTACCGGTTTACAGGATTTGAAAGCAGCTTTCATATCTTTGATAGTCTTTAAATAGTGAGTTTTCAAAATCCAGGCGTTGCCAAGGGCATTTCCGTAGTGGAACATCTTGTTAAAATGGTCTTTGCAAAAGCCCTTTTCATCTGTTATGGCACGCATATCTTTTTCCATATAAGATGAACCGGAGCCAATGCAATAATCGAGTAAATCCTGTTCCACATTTCGCTCAATAAAGCAAAATGGGCATTCATCGTTGGCATTTACCGCATCATTTAACGGAATGGTATATAATTTTTCTTTCATAAAAGTACCTTCCTTATTGTTTTTTTACTTAAAACTATTGTAAGAAAAAACAGATAGATAGGCAAGAAAAAAATATAGTAATCTTTAGGCGTTACATTCTTTTTTTACTTTTGCAATCGCTTTGGATACTGGTGGAATCAGTAAAAGAACTATTGTTATGGCAGCCTCCGTATATATGTATGCACCATTGTAAGCTAAAGTATACAACATTGGTGACCAACCCTCCCAAGCATATTCAGAGAAGAAAATATAACCAGACAAGGAAGAAAACAGATATCTGCCGGTAATACCTACCAGGTAGCCCATAATAAGACCATGTTTTTTCTTATAGAAAAAGCCACCAAGTCCTAATGCACCAAAAGCCAAAACGTAGTCCATAACAACCTGCATAGGATAATATATCTGTGGGTCAATCACTAATTGTAATAAGCCATATACAACTGCAGTAAGAAGTCCAAGCTTTGGACCATAAAAATAACCTGCAAGTACAACAAAAAGCATACTAAGTAAGGTTACTGAGCCGCCGAATGGAAATGAAAAAATTTTGATAAAAGATGTCACTGTGGCAAGTGCGATTAAAAGTCCGCAGAATGCCAAATTTTTAATTTTAAACATAAAAAAACCTCCTAAGGTGGAGGGGATACAATGACCCATAAAAATTGTGCACTTATTTTTATGGTCTGCTTCCTTACGCCGGTATTACCCGGTTCAAGTAATGAGGGTTAAAAGGTTGGCGATACGTCTATGGCACCCACCTTTAATCTCAGCATTTGCTCCCCTAGCAATTATTTATTTACGAAAAACAATATAAGGAAAGATTTTGGCTTTGTCAATAGACTTTCTAAAAAAATAGTATTATAATGACAAAGATTGAGAAAAAATAGAGAAAATGGAGGAGAGAAAATGTATCAGTACTTGTTATTTGATTTAGACGGTACACTGACGGATTCCGGAGAAGGAATTATTAATTGCGTAAAATATGCATTAGAAAAACTGGGCATTATAGAGAATGATACAGAAAAGTTGAAAGTATTTGTAGGACCTCCTTTGCAGGAGAGTTTCCAAAAGGTGTATGGGTTCGATGAAGAAACCACCAAAGAAGCGGTGGCATTTTATAGAGAACGTTTTAAAACTATTGGAATGTTTGAGAACTCGGTTTATGAAGGAATTCCAGAGTTACTAAAAACGATGAAGAAACACGGTAAAATGAATCTGATTGCTTCCAGTAAACCGGAAGTATTTGTAAAAACAATATTAGAACATTTTCATATTGCACAGTATTTTGACATAATTGTAGGTGCATCTTTAGACAATTCTCGAAATACTAAGGAAGCGGTAATAGAAGAAGCACTTTCTCAGATAAAAAATGCAGACTCAAATGGTCAATATAGCAATGACAAATGTGTCATGATAGGTGACAGAAAGTACGACATCAATGGTGCAAAGTGCTATGGACTTAGAAGTATTGGAGTTACTTACGGATTTGCCCCGGAGGGCGAATTGGAGGAAGCCGGTGCAACGGTTATTGTAGATACCGTAGAGGAACTGACACAGGTGTTGCTTTGCGAATAGAAGAAATTAGTTAACATAACAAGAAGAAATAAGAGGAAATTGTATTGAAAAGTGAAAAATTTCGTGCCATCAAGCAAATTGTATATGTGTGTTTGCCTTTGTTAGTGTATGTGGTGTTGTATGATATTTGTACCGCTTTGTTGCAATATTTAGGCTATTCGATTCTTGGGAGCCTAGGCAATAGAGGGGCTGTATGGCTCAGTGCGAATATAGGAACCTTTAAAGCCCTATGTATTATGGGAGGACTTGCGTTGTCCTTTTTATGCCTGTCGAGAATGGCGTGGCTTGATGGATTTTTGAATCCCAAAAAAGAGGTGTGGAAAGTACCTATCTGGCAGTATGTAATCTTAATTTTGGGCAGTATCCTTTTGACTTATGGTTTGAATTATTTGTTTACTGTTACTGGATTTACGGCCAGCTCAGAAAGTTATCAAAACGTAGCACAGAGTCAGTATAATGTATCTTTAGTTGTGGGACTCATTTTGTATGGTGTCGTTTCACCGTTTGTGGAAGAAGTGATTTTTCGAGGATTTTTGTATGGAAGAATGAAGGTGTATATGCATTGGATTGTGGCACTTTTCTTATCTTCCTTACTCTTTGGTATTTATCACGGAAATTGGGTACAGGGTGTTTACGGTTTGATTATGGGTCTGATTTTTGGACTTGTATATGAAAAATATAAGAATTTCTATTTGCCGGTTATTATGCATTCCATTGCTAATCTTGTGGCATTTTTTGTAGAGATAAATGGATTCTTTTAGGCGTGCATAGATGATGAATTTGGATAAATTGGTTAGAGTTGGAGAATAAAAAATGAAACGGTTTTTGGAAGGAATTAAAGATGGAATTCCCATTGGTCTTGGCTATTTGTCGGTATCCTTTACTTTTGGAATTGCGGCAGTAGCGACAAGTGGTGGAGGCAATACCTTGACGGTGTGGCAGGCCTTATTGATTTCTATGACGAATTTGACCAGTGCAGGTCAAGTGGCAGGCTTACAAATTATGTTAAGCGGCGGAACGCTGATTGAAATGGCGATTTCAGAGTTTATCATCAATTTAAGATATTCTTTAATGTCAATTTCCCTATCGCAAAAGGTCAATAAGAAATTTAAAGGAATTTACAGATGGCTACTGGGCTTTGGCATTACAGATGAGATTTATGCAGTTGCGATTTTACATAAAGGTGAAGTTTCCAGAAGTTATTTTTTAGGGCTTATGACCATTCCATATATTGGCTGGTCACTAGGCACCTTACTGGGAGCATTGAGTGGTAATTTGCTTCCTGGGATTGTATGTAGTGCCTTAGGACTTGCTATTTACGGTATGTTTATCGCCATTATTATTCCACCAATGAAAAAATCCAGAAGTACACTTATGGTAGTCTGCATTGCAGTTATTTTGAGCTGCATTTTTACCTATGTGCCTGTTTTGAACCGTGTTTCCGTGGGATTTTCTATCATTATATGTGCGGTGGCGGCCTCACTCATTGGAGCAATCTTTTTTCCGGTTGATGATACGGAAGAAGAAAATGGAGAGGAGGAATCTGAATGAATATAAAAGATTATTTTGCCTTTCTTTTAGTAATGGCATTGGTTACTTATTTTGTAAGAGCCATTCCATTTGTGGCATTTCGTAAAAAGATAAAGAATAAATTTTTTAAATCTTTCTTGTATTATGTGCCATATGCGGTACTTGGTGCAATGACCTTTCCGGCGATTTTTACTTCCACAGGAAGTGTTCTGTCTGCCTGTGTAGGCTGTGTAGTAGCCATTTTCCTGGCATTTAAGGAAAAAAGCCTTTTGACCGTTGCACTTTCTGCTTGTGGTGCGGTTTTAGTGGTAGAATTATTACAAACATATATTTTATAAAAAAAAGTCTCTGGTAAGAACCAGAGGCTATTTTTGTCACAATTTCTATTTGCAATTATAAAACCTGAATGCCATTTTTTTCTAAATATTCCATTTCTTCATCAGGCCATAAAGAACACTGTACTTCGGCAATGTGAGCTTTTCTTAAGAAAAACATACAAATACGGGATTGACCGATACCACCGCCAATGGTATAAGGTAATTCTTTGTTTAAAACTGCCTTTTGGAATGGAAGGTCTGCTCTTTGTGGGCAACCTGCTTTTTCAAGCTGTTCTTTCAAAGCAACTTCATCGACACGAATACCCATAGAAGATAATTCTAAAGCAATATCTAAAACAGGATAGTAAACGATAATGTCAGCATTTAATGCCCAGTCATCATAGTCTGGAGCTCTGCCATCGTGTGGCTTACCATCGGCAAGCTTATCGCCGATTTGCATAATACAAACAGCACCTTTGGCTTTGGCTATGTAATACTCTCTTTCCTTCGGTGTATTTTCAGGGAACATTTCTTCCAGTTCAGAAGTTGTTACAAAGAAAATATCGTGAGGTAAGATTTCTTCGATATAATCGTATTCAATCGACATATATTTTTCAGTTTTGCGTAAAACCTTGTATACGGTTTTCACGGTTTCTTTTAATGTATCAATGGTTCTGTCTTCTTTTGTGATGATTTTTTCCCAGTCCCACTGGTCTACATAAATAGAGTGAATGTTATCCGTTTCTTCATCACGACGGATAGCACTCATATCTGTATAAAGACCCTCGCCAACAGAAAAACCATATTTTTTTAGAGCGTAACGTTTCCATTTTGCAAGAGAATGTACGATTTCTGCTTGACGACCATTCTGGTGAAGTATATCAAAGGAAACCGGTCTTTCTACACCATTAAGGTTATCGTTGAGACCAGATTCTGGAGTAACAAAAAGTGGTGCAGATACGCGTCTTAAATTCAATCTTTCTGCTAAAAGGTCCTGAAATACATCTTTCACGGTTTTGATTCCGATTTGAGTTTCATGAAGGTTCAAATTGGATTCATAGCCTTTTGGAATATAAGATTTTGCCATAATTATTTGCCTCATTTCTTTATGAAGTATCACTACTATATTTAACGACTTTTTTGGTATAAATGCAAGAAAATTTTTGCAAAAATCAAGGGGAAAAATCACTTAAATGAAAAACTAAATTCCAGTTATGGAATACCCCAGTAAAATTGCGGGATTAAATTCCGTTTTGTACCTTAACAATTTCATATTTTTGCCGTATAATGAACCCATAAGCACCCAGTTTTTCTGTTTTTGAGCATGC
>JBGVKZ010000043.1:0-8826 GCA_045124055.1 Lachnospiraceae bacterium
GTCAAAATTAACTCTAGCTAATTTCTTCCGTTCTTACTTCGTTTTTGGGTTGAATCTCTTCTCGAGATTCCGTTCTTCTGAACAATTCTTTTTAGAATTTTCAGGGTTGCATTATTGTTTATTTGTCAAGGTTCTTTATTACCGCGTCATCAGACGCAACTCATTTATATTAACACAACATATTTGCTATGTCAACAACTTTTTTAACTTTTTTTGATTAGGTAGATTTAACGGAGAAAGAGGGATTTGAACCCTCGCGCCGCGTGAACGACCTACACCCTTAGCAGGGGCGCCTCTTCAGCCTCTTGAGTATTTCTCCTTACTGAATTTAACCCTTACCAAATATAAAGTTAAAACGTCTCTTTGAGTGACGCAAAGATTATTATACATAAGCACTTTTTATTTGTCAACACAAAATTATTCTTTATTATAATCTTTTATAGAAGTTTCATATAAATCCTTACCATCACAATCTATTACTACGATTACAGGGAAATCTTTTACCTCTAATTTTCTAATTGCTTCTGTGCCCAAATCATCATACGCAATTACTTCTGATGATACAATGGACTTTGAGAGTAATGCTCCAGCTCCTCCTACTGCCGCAAAATATACAGCACCATTCTTTACTATGGAATCTTTCACAGCCTGATTCCTTTTTCCTTTTCCTATCATACCAGCCTGACCCAAATCTAATAAATCTGGTGCATATTTATCCATTCTACTAGCCGTAGTTGGTCCTGCCGAACCAATAGGACGACCTTCTCTAGCGGGAGATGGACCCATATAGTAAATAAGATTATCCTGCAAATCTAATGGTAATTCTTCCCCATTATGCAAAGCTTCATACATTCTTTTATGTGCTGCATCTCTAGCTGTATATATAGTTCCTGTAATATATACATAATCTCCAGATTTTAATTCTTTCATTTTGTCTTTAGTAAATGGAAACTCTAAATTTCTATTCATAATACTTTTCCTTATTATATACTATTAAAAAGTAAGATATCGTATTGAAAACTGCTCCACCACAATATCTACTATTATATATGGAAGATACTCTTTTTCATTATATCGTTCTTACGCAATGTCTATTAACATGACAGCATATGTTGATTGCCACTGGCAAACCAGCAATATGTGTTGGATAGGTTAATATATTAACTGCTAATGCAGTAGTACTTCCTCCAAGTCCCCCTGGACCAATTCCTGTTTTGTTAATTTTTTCAAGCATTTCCATTTCGAGTTCTTTTACATAAGGTATTTCAGAATGTTCTCCAACAGGTCTTGTTAATGCTTTCTTTGCCATTAAAGCACATTTTTCAAAAGTACCACCGATACCAACGCCCACTACCATCGGCGGACAGGCATTTGGACCAGCATCTTTTACAGCAGTTAATATAGCATTTTTCACACCTTCAATGCCATCAGCAGGTTTTAGCATAAATACTCTACTCATATTTTCGCTACCGAAACCCTTCGGAGCAACAGTGATTGTAATAGCATCTCCTGATACAATAGAATAATGAATAATCGCTGGCGTATTATCCTTTGTATTCTCCCTATAAATAGGGTCTTTTACTACTGATTTACGCAAATATCCTTCTACATAACCTTGTCTAACGCCTTCATTTATAGCATCTTCCAGATTACAACCTTCAATATGAACATCTTGACCAATTTCCAGAAAAATAACTGCCATTCCAGTATCCTGGCAAATCGGAATCATATCTTCTGCAGCAATTTTTAAATTATCCTGTAATTGTTCCAAAATCTGTTTACCTAAAACAGCTTCCTCTTTCACTGTTGCATTTTCTAAAGCACATTTCATATCCGTCGACAAAAAATGATTTGCTTCAATACACATCTCTTTTATGTTTTTAGTTATTTCTTCAGTCGTTATTGTTCTCATCAAAGTAACCTATCCTATAATGATATTTTTGATTGCTAATAATTCTTCCTGAGTTGGCTGTATGGTTGCCATTGTAAGATTTTGATTATCATTTTTATATCTTGGAATAAGATGCATATGGTAATGCATTACTGTCTGTCCTGCTATTTCATTGTTATTTTGAAGAATATTGAAACCATCACACTCTAAATTGTTTTTCATTTGCACTATCATCTTCTTTGCAACTTTAATCACTTCAACCGCTTTTTCTTCCGGCAATTCATAGAAGTTATCATAGTGGTCTTTCATAATAATTAATGAATGGCCCTTTGTGGCTGCATTAATGTCTAAAATAACCTTGCAATTTTCATCTTCATATGTAGTGTGTGAAGGAATCTCTCCTGCAATAATTTTACAAAAAATACAATCATCTTTTCTCATCTTTTTTACCTAACCTAATTCATAAAATTAAATATTTGATCAAGCGAGCGTAATATTCTGAAATCACCTTTCATTTTCATATCGCCGCCCATAAATGCTCTTTGGAACGTCATTCTACCATTTAAAATTTCTTCTATAACATTTCGTTGTAATTGCATTTCTACATCAGCATTCTCACTAGAGTTGCCATAATAGCATTCCATACGATTCACATTAACTTCAATCATTAATGGCTTTTTCTTCCCATCTATTACAACTTTATAGATTGCAGAAAAACCGGGCTGCGGCACAAAATGTGCTTTCAAATCATCTATGTACTCATCTGTATCATCATTATCAGCAGAGGTTTCCATCATATCTCTAAACATACTGGTTAATTCCTGAATATCTTCCTTTTGTCTTTGCACGTAACTATCATCTGTTACATATTGAGAAAGTTGTTCAGACTCCTGTGGAGTTAAATCTATATTTTTAGTACTGTATACCATCTGCTTAACAGCCTGATTACTTGCCGGAAGACTTGGTATTTTCTGATTGATTGTACGATATAAATTTTCTGTTTTTTTCTCAATAAGTCTTAAATAGCCTTCATTCATTTCAAAACTTACTGTATCTGGTATATATCCGCAAATACCACTGCATGGTAATCCACCTAAAATTTCCCAAGCTGTTGATAACTGTAACTTACCTTCTCTTTCTCCATAAGTCGTAGACATTACAATCGGACACATATAAATCTGACTGATTTTTTCCTTATCCCCATATAACCAGCAAGCATCTAAAAATTGTTGCATATATCCACCAATACCGTGCCACTCAACAGTTGAAGCAAAAATAACTCCATCTACATCTTTTAAAGTCTGTGGCAAAGTCGGAATTGTATTTTTCAATTCGTATAGATTAAATCGCTCTACTTTTACGTGTAGTTCTTCTAATACTTCCTGCATCTTATTGATAACAACAAGTGTGGGATCATCTATCATTCCTCTACCACCATAATAGATATTAATTTTCATGAAATGCCTCCTTCTTTTTTAAGAACATATTCATTATACTAAATGTCCCCATAATCAATAGTCCTGTAATAAAACCGCCTATATGTGCAACATTATTAATATTTTCTGCCGTAAATCCACTATACAACGAATATAGAACCATAATCAATATTCTTGGCAAAGTTATATTTTCCCATTTTCCGCCCTGCAAAAGCACCAACATCAAAACTGCACCTACTATGCCAAAAACAGCTCCACTTGCACCAACACTAAAAATGAATTGCCCCACATATACTTCATAAAAAGCCGATGCGATATTTCCCACTATTGCAGACAAAAAATATAAAATTGCATACTGAAAATGCCCTATCTTTTCTTCTACGGTATTCCCCAGAAAATATAACACAAGCATATTATTAAATAAATGATTTATATTTGCGTGTAAAAATGCACTTGTTATAAATCGATAATATTGTTTCGTATCTTCTATGAGAAGAAAACTGAAAGCTCCTTTATTATATAACACATCTTGACTAAATGCACACAAAATAAATATAAGGACATTTAAAAGAACTATAACTACATTCACATAAGGAAGCTTCTTCCAATTCCTTTTAACCCTCTCTACTAAAGATAATTTTACCGAATTCGTATTTTCAGTTTGAATATAGGCATCTGAATTCAATAAAAAAGCATTTATTTTTCCTTTCAGTCCATAAAAATCTTCCATATGGTTATCTGGCACAAATAAATCCTTTTCTTCAACATTTATATACCAACTGAATAAATCCTTGTAAAAAATATGATGAACCTGTGATACATCTTTGCATAACACTAAAGCTATCATATGCACATTTGAAAAACCTTTCTCTTGAAAAGATTGTATAAATTTTTCACGAATTCCTGTATAGACTTCTTCTGAAAGATAAATTTCCTTTTGATAATCCACAATCATAACCACTTCTACCGAAGTATTTGTCGGCAAGAAAAAGACCGAAAATTCTGGCAACGAAGTAGCTGCATAAAAATATCCTTCACTCATCAAAAAATTATTTAACTTTTGTTTCATTCCGTCTCCTTAAAAGAGAATTCTTTCTCTTTAAAAGAGTATCATTCTAAAATAATAGTGTCAATAAAGTAACCTTTATATGCTTTTCCTTTTTATTGTATTTTTCATTATTTTATAGGTTTGTACCCCAAGAAGTCCTATGGAAAGAGAAGTAATCACTATACTTATGACACTATATCTGAATTGGTAAGACATCATATAAGATAAGAAGAATGCTATCACAAGTAAAGCCACACTTATCCCCACAATCCATATTATTTTTGTTTTCTCAATGTCTTTTTCCTCTTGCGTTTCTTCCTCGGCAAATGACAAAGATTCTTCAAACTTTTCATAAGACTCCTCTTCTTTTTCTTCACAGTCTTTATGATTTACTATGTATTTGATTAGCGAGATTACCTCCCATTTTTCCTCATCCAATAGCCCATAAATTTCGAATAGAAAGTTCAATAATTCTTGCTCATTCAAATCACATTTCTCTATAAAAAAAGCTAATATTTTTTCAAAACCTTCACATATACTATTTTCCGCTGTTATGGGAAGAAACACATACTTTTTCTTTTCTTTATCATAAAAAATCCACTCTGGTTCTAAACAAATCATATTTTCCTGTAACAAATATGATTGCATATCTTCATACACCATCAATAATTGTTTGAAAAAATCGTATACATCTTCTTTACATAAAGCTTTATCTTCTATTTTTTCTACTAAGGATATATAAGAACGAACAGAAATTTGCAAATACGCTTCTCCATCTGTAATCCGCTTAGTAAGACTGGCTAAACCTGGAATCTTGGCAGATTTCAGTATGTTATAGTCATATTCTGATAAAATATCCTTTCCTACTATATCATTTTCGTCTTGTTTCAAAAGAGGGATTCTTATATATCGAATCCCAGTTTCCTCAATTATTTCCATCGTCATCTAAATTCACCTTTCTTATTTGTCTTATGTAAAAAACGGCATCTAACTCATCAACTATCACATTTTCTATGAAAGACAGATTAGAATTTATTTCTTCATTAAATAATGGCATTATCATATCACCTGATTGAATTATTTTTATTTTGCCATTTTCTATACCCACTTCCTGTTCTAAAGTATCTAAGGCTACATACTGATTTTCATTGATATTTCTTAGTACACAATACATATTGTCTACTAAAACTTCTTTTTCTATCTCCGTGTAGGAAAAACATTTTCCGTACAGGGCCGTTATTGAAGCATTTTGAAAAGCTATTGTTTTGTTGTAGGAATAAAAAATCAAATATAATAAAATTATCAATATCAATAAAATCATCGGAAAGAGAAGGCTTACTTCAAGTGTCATATACGCCGAAACAAATTGTGTCTTTTTCTTCATAATTTCAATCCTTTCAAATGCAAATGAACGTCCCTATATAACCTGCTAATAAAAATGGAATAAATGGTATCTTCGTTTTCCGATTGCCTTTTTTTATAATTAATATAAACATTGCAAACAAATTTAATAAAAGTAATGCAAACATAAAACTAATTAGTACCCTTTTATATCCCGTCAAAATTCCTATAAACAAAACAATAAAACTATCTCCAAACCCCATTTGCTCCCTACTAATAAAGGAAATGAAAACGCAGATGATTCCTGGAATAGCTCCCATAAAAACATCTAACCAAAAACCAATCTCATTTTTCCAAACGCTAAGAAAAGCAAGGTATACTATTTCTACTACTGCCCCCAAAAATAAATATTTCGTTGGAATCCCTCTTTTTTTGATATCCCAAACAGATGCAATAAATAGAAAAAGAACTAAAACAACTGACTCCATATTATTTTTCTCCACATCTTAAACACTCTTGTTTATTTGAAACCATAGAAAGAGGTACTGTATAGATATATCTTGTTAAACCAATACAAGTTCTTATATTGTGATAACATTCTCCCTCTGCTGTAATAAATACTGTTCCCGTATTTGACATCATATTGCAAAAACTACATTTTTTATATTTCCTACAATTATTGTTTCTTTTGGTTTCTAACTCCTCATAACGTACTTCATAAATTGTTAAATTCAAATATGTGCAATTCTTATCTGTGTGATAGACTGTGGCCCTATCCGTTATAAAGACCATTTCCTCTGGTTTTTCCTGTAAAGTATACCCACTCCAAGTATGCCCGCAATATGTAGAGCTCAAGTAGATTTTATTTAAGCCAAAAAACTGAAAATCAGGAGTAATACTATAATCCACTTGAAAATTCACTTTACCACTTGCTTGTGATATAGACATATTTGTAACTGTAATTGTAGAAGACAGTTTCTTTTTATCTTCACTAGACAAATTGTCTTCCAAAAATGAATTTATTTTTTGACTCACCAAAACCGGAAGTGTCAAATCAGTCACACATCCACTATAATATTCCAAAGAAATCTCATTACCTGATTCACTAACAGCTACATCCATACAGCTTTCAATTCTTACTACATCTATCAATGCTATCAAGCTAAATATCGCAAAAAGAAAAATTGGAAAAACAAGAGCTGTTTCGAGTGTCATACTCCCTCTCATCTTCCTAGAAAGGATGAAAGAGAATGCTCTTTTTCTTATATACTTCTTTCTTATTTTTTCTTTATGAAAGAAATATAAACTATTTGATTTACAGATAGACAAAATCGTCCAGAGAGAAGGTTTGTTTATTAAAACGATAAAGATTGATTGAATAGTAAGTAGAAGTAACAATAAGAAAAAAAGCATTCTCTTTCACCCCCTTAAGAAAAATATCCAAATTTTCTTACTATCTGATAGCTACCGAACATAGAAATATCAAATATAATATTTACAGAAAAATCTTCTGCACATCCGTCCATTCTAAATGCTTCATTGCTTTCTATCTTTCGTATATGCATCTCGATTAAATCCATACTCCTATAAGTAAGTTGTGTATTATCTGCAAATAACATCAGCAACTTTAAATAGTCTTGATAAGTCATTCCCGGATTGCTTTCTACCGGTGATTTTTCAGAGAAATTCATAGTAAATACACTATCTAAATCGGTAATCCAAGAATCTTTGGACTTTGTCAGTGGAACTTTTCCCTCCTGCAATAATGTTTTCACATCTGCAATACTTTCCTGATAAGACCACACCCCTACGATTGATGCAGTAATCACAGGCTCAATTTCCGGACAACAAACTAGCGTTGCTACTAACAGCGAAAAATCCTGTATTAATGACATTTTTTCTGTATCTGTAACCAGATAAGCTGCATTAAAAATTTCTCTTAATACTAATAGTTTTTTAACTACTACACTTAAATTGTCATAGTCATTATTTTTTCCACCAATTAGATATTCCACTTCATAGTCCAAATCATTTTCTGTTGCATTGTCAGAGTAAGAAAAAAATTTTTCAAATACATATTGTATAAACAACACTTTATCAGTAAAATCCAGTTCTTTATCTTCTCCTGTTCCGACAATACATTCTCTCTCACTTATGTAATTTTGAGGAAGAATTTGCTTAGTTGATATTTCTTTATCATTGGTTAGAACTTGACTTAAAACAAATGAGTTTTTCGATTGTTTCATATCCTCTAAGGGATAGTACAATTCCACAGCTTTCCACGTTTCATCAGGAATTTCTTCTGATATCTCATCTGCTTTACTTTCTAATATTTCTTCCCCTCCGTCTTCCATATAACCCGTTTCTTTCACAACCTGATATGTTTCCGTTAGCTTTTCTATATATGAAATTCCAACTTTGTCTTTCATATAATCAGAAATCTGCTTCCGAAAAGCCACACCGTTGTTGTCCGTTGCCATAGTAATGCCTTGTAATTCCACAGATAATATTTCTGTGTCTGTATTTTCTTTTAGATAATCCCACAAATGTGCCTCTATATAATGATAATTTGGTTGCTTTGTTTGATAAGATGTATCCACATAAAAAAGGTCAAACATTTCTAATAAATCCTTATGATATTCTCCTAGCACAGAACTACTTGCCACAGAAAAAGCACATTCTACTTTTAGTTTTGCACTATATATTTTCAGCCCTTCAAAAACCGATAAAACAAACGATATTAATACCATAAAAATGAGGGCAAAATATACGGTTATATAACCCTTTTTCATAATTATATTGAATTTGCAGATGTACTGATTTTACGCATAATAGTGTTTAAAATCGTTGTAATCTGTTTTTTGAAAATCACCACCAAACCTATTAACACTACAATAATCAAAATAATTTCTACTGTTCCCATTCCATCTTCTTCTTTCAAAAATTGTTTCAAACTTTTCATACTATAACCTGGTATATTGTAATTGACTCATCTAACAGTCACTTACAGATATACCTTATCCTTTCTATCAACCTTTTTATCCGTGGTTGATTACGGTATTCTATCTTTGTATGATTGAAATATGTGATGTGGATTTGTTTTTTTTCCT
>JBGVKZ010000044.1:0-6748 GCA_045124055.1 Lachnospiraceae bacterium
TTGCAATATCTATTGTAATAGTGGTATTAATTGTTTCTTTTTGCAGGTATTCAATAAATAAAAGAAAAGAAGCAAAACCATCTAATGCTAGTGAAATTGAGGAGTATCAAGATAGGTCTGATTATGAGCCAGCTGATATGAAAAATTTAAATGGATTTTATCTTCAGACTTCTGAAAACAACTTGATTAGTAATGGACGTTTCACCATAGATGGTGAATCTTTTCGCTTAAGTACTAACCAAACATCTCATATTCTTTCAGGTCACTCACTGACAAGCGATATGGGCAATGATACCTTTGAAATAATGACATATTTTGGTAGTCAAGAGGAACTTCTTAAATTTACTGTGCAAAGTATTGAAAACAATCAAATTGCTGTATACATTTTAGAATCAGAAAATGCATATTTTGAAGAAGGGGAGATTATTATTTTTACCGAATATGAATACGTTGATGATGAAATACTAGAATAACCCCACAAGAAAAGGCGCTGACACGCTTCGTGTCAATGCCTTTTTCTTTTTCCAAAATCATTCTCTTTCCGTACGAAGAGTAAAGTTCTCTGGCAAATGATATATTTCTTTTTTCAAAAAAACAGGATAAAAATATTCATTCTCTAATCTCTCAAATTCCAGCCATTCAAAGTGGTTAGTCTTCTCCTCTTCCTCCACAGAAAATGTTGCACCTCTGTCTAATAAATCTGTACCCTCTATGTCAATAAGAAAATACAGACACAGCTCATGATAATCAAGATGATTAACATCCTCATTGAAAAAAGACTGATTTAGCCATAATGCACGCTTGATTTTTGCTGTAATATTCAGTTCTTCCTGCACTTCACGAAGTACAGCTTCCTCAGCAGTCTCCCCCATTTGTACTCTTCCTCCCGGAAGATAATAATATGGGGTTCTGTAATCTTTCATTGCCAGAATCTTGCCATCATTAATTATAATCGCACACACTCTGTAATTGAATTTTTCTTTTCCTGTTTCAAATGTTATATCCATTTCTTCTCCTCTGTTAATTGGCATCAATCCATCCCATTTCACTTAAAAGATATTCTTTATATCGATGAATACAGTATAGAGGAATGCTCCATACATGAGTATCACCATCCATATTATCTCCAATGTTCTTCAAGGAAGTTTTGACTGCCAATTGTGGCTTAAATCTATTACAGAACAAATGTAAACTCTTTGCTTTTGTATTATCAGCTGATTTAACTTCTATTGGAACCAAGACTCCTTCGTAATCTGTAATAAAATCCATTTCAGCATCCGCTTTTGATCTCCAGAAATATGAATCAATTCCCAGAGAAACTAATTGAGTTAATACGTAATTTTCTGTAAGAGCCCCCTTAAATGTTATATATGAGCTATCTCCATTTAATATTGTCCTGTAATTAATATTTGATTTTCGTCTTAACAATCCAATATCTGACATATATACTTTGAAATAAGAATAGTCTGCCATACCTGACAATGGAAGTTCTGGTATACTTACTAAATTTAGTTTATAAGCAATACCTGCATTTACCAGCCATGATAATGCATCCTCAAGATCTTTGGCACGTGCTCCCGCTTTTACATGTGAGAAAATAAATTTATTGTTTTCTTTTGCAATTTGTGAAGGAATTGAATCCCATATAAGACGTATTTTTGTAGCTGTATCTGGTGTCGTATATTTTCCAAAATCATCGGCATAGTCTTTTAATATTCTATCCTGCACACTCTCTACTTCTTTATAGTCATGGGTATCAATCCATGTCTGAACAGCTTCAGGCATACCGCCAATAATAAAATAGTTTTTCAAGTATTTTTCTAAGGGAATGGTGTATAATTCTGGAATTTTACAATCCAATGGTAATTTTTTAATTCCATCGAGATATTTTTTCCCGCCATCTGCAATTACAAACTCTTCAAAACTCATTGGATACATTTCTAAACGATTAACTTTACCTACCGGAAAGCTGATACCCTCAGTTCTAAGTGCTACCCCTAACAAAGATCCTGCGGCTATTAAATGAAGCTCTGGCATATTTTCACAAAAGTATTTAAGAGATGTAATAGCTCTTGGACACGCTTGAATCTCATCAAATATTACTAACGTCTGTCCTGCAACGATTTTTTTACCATAAATAATACTTCCCAATTCATCAATAATACGCTCAACATCGAAATCATATTCAAAAAGAGACTTCAATCCTTCATTACCATCAAAATTAAAATATGCGACTTCTTTAAATTCTCTTTTTCCGAATATGTCAAGAAGATATGTTTTTCCACATTGACGAACCCCAGTAACGAGTAATGGTTTTCTATTTTTATTGTTTTTCCATTTATTCAATTTATCTATATATGATCTTTCCATTTATATCCCTCCATATAGATAATAGCATTTTGGGAACTAATAATCTACCAATGTTTGCGTTTTTGCACCGAATAAATGTGTTTGTGTTGCATTTTTCAAGTGAAAAATGATGTTAACGGTGTTTTCTGGCTTTTTCATGTGTTTACAATTTTGTAATAGAATATGCTATAGCATATGCAGGCTAAATCTAATATAACCGAAAGAAACAAATTTACCGACTTTCAGCAACTACAACTTGCAGATTAAAATAACTAAACTTATTTCCAACAATAGAATACCCTTGTTTCTTTAGACATTTAATAAGAGTTTTCATAAAAAAACCATGAGTAACAATTATACAGTCTTCATCAAGTTTTTCTAATTGACGAATAACTTGGGTACATCTTTCAACAGTTTCTATCCTTGTCTCAGTTTGTCTTCTATTATTGAAAAACCATTGCAAACGTCCCATCATATTCCATCTCCATAATGGAATTTGTAATGAGCAATCTTTATATGATTTTAAAGGCACTTCTCCTACTTCTATTTCGGAATATTCTCTATTGGGAAATATTTTTCGTGCCGTTTCTTTACTTCTATACAGGTTACTAACATAAATATTTCTACAATTTATATCTAATTGAGTTATATCTGAATCAAAAATATTAGCCTTATCATACAACTCACACGCATTATCAAATTCTACAGAACTGCATTTCTTCGGCCATTTCATTTCAACCTTAGCATGTCTTATTATATATATCTTCAAAAATCATTACCTCGAAAAAATTAACACTTTTTCATCATCAATACCTTTTTGCACTATGACTAATTAATCAAAAAATAAGCACGCAACACTTTAAAAATTTCCTTCTATGTACTCAATATATGGTTTTGTATTAACCTGATTGGCATTATCCCTGTACCATTCAAAAGCTTCACGCAATCCATCCTTTAAATCAATCGTCGTAGGCATTATCTCATATTGCTTCTGAACGTCCAGATAATATTCATAATCGTAGAAACTAAAATAATTGCGCTGCTTAATTTCATCATAAACATTAACATAAGTTGGTTTCTTTCCAGCACATTCATAACATAAATCTACCCATTCCTTTATGCTGACAGCTTCTTTATTACCCACATTAAAAATATGATTTTCTGGCTCTTTTTCCCAAATACATTCTATAAATCTGCATAAATCATCTACATGAAAAAATTGCATTTTCATGCCGCCATCCTTTGGCAGATAAAATGGTCTGTCTTTCATTGCACACTCAAAAACGAAGGCTTCTCTATATACATTGTTCAAAGATCCATATAAATACGGTGGGCGCAAAATATATGCATCGGGAACCATCTCTAACAATTTCTTTTCAGCAGCTATTTTGTCAGTTCCGTAAGTACCCCAAAATTTGTTCACCGCCAGTTCAGACTCCTCTTTAAATGGCTGTATTCCTGTTTCAGGATAAACAGCACTTGAACTAATCATAATGTATGTATCAAAGGAATCTAATGCCGATACTAAATCGCTGATATCAGCCTCATTATAAGCTGTGACATCCAAAACTAAATCAAAATGTATATTTTTTAATTTATCACCTATCGCATGTCTGTCGGATTCAATTAATTTTACATTTTCAACTTGTGGCTTTGTATTTCGGTTTAGGACATAAACTTCATACCCTTTATTCACAAAATAGTTTGCAACATATTTGCTTACAAACACAGTTCCGCCAGTTACTAACACTTTTTTCATAGCATTCCCTTTCTATCATTCTTTTTTGAAATTTATTAAGAAACTCTTGCACTAGGATATGTGGTTATATTTTAGCTCAGTTGGCAGATTGTTCAAAAGTTCTGTTCTTGTCTTGTTTTGTCTTAATTTTTCTAATATTTTTTCATCTGGTTCAGAATATACTACAAAACCATCAACCTCACCCATTTCCTGACGTATTGGAAATGCAAGTTGCTCCGTTTCTATTGAAAACTGTGCATTTACACCGTCTTTATTTCCTCTTGCGTCAAGTCGTATCCACTTTTTGAATTCTTTAATATATACACCATTTAGTCCATGATATACTAATACAGGAGCTGTTTCATCATCTAATACTAACTTTTGATAACAAAAACCTGTTGGAATGGATTTGCAACGCAGTAAAGCAGCTAACAAATGCGATTTTGCAAAACAAATCCCATGCCCGGCTTTTAGCACTTCTGAAGCTGTACACGTAATTATATCCTCATTTATATCCGCCGAATGAGAAATTTTATCTCTTACAAATTCATAGACTATTTTTATATACTCTAATTCATTATTTGCTTTTTCAAATAATGTGTTAGCCTGTTCCACAATGAATTCGTTTTTGTAATCAATAACTTCATCTTCTTTTAAATATTCATCAATTTTGTCTGAATGTTGTATTATATTCATTTTCTATCTCCCAATATTAATTCAATATCATCATTTACAAATCTAGTTCTTCTAATATCTTCATCGCAGACTCTACCATCTTTGGACAGAATTCTGTAAACAGTTTGTTGTCGCGGGCGTAATTAATTCCCTCTTGTGTGGAAATATCGCAGCCAAGTAAATCATTACAAATATATGACCCATTTTCTTCTGTAAATATTTCTAAAAATGCATCTGACATCTCATTTGTTTTATTTCGACTTTCCAAATCTTCTTTTTTTGCCTGTCCGTATTTAAGTCCAAGTACCATTAATGCACCTGAACACGCTCCGCAAATTCCACCTTTTCGAAAACCGCTTCCAAAACAAGCTCCTAGCTTTAATGCCTGTTCCTCAGTCAGCCCAAGTTCACTTGCATATGCCGCTAATACAGCCTGCGAACAGTGAAATTTATCTGCAAAATACTTCAGCGCTGTCTCTGTTTTTCCCATATTACTCTACCTTAAAATTTATTTTGAAACAATATAACGACACCTTATTCCTTCAGTAACAGTGTCTCCACCGTTACATTCATAAGAAATTTCTTTCTCATCAACAAATCCAAGCTTGTGCAATACATTTGCTGAACCACTATTCACTTTGGCATATGCTGTAACACACTCCTTCATCCCAAGTTCTGCTTGGGCAAATTGCATGACCATTTTCATTGCTTCTGTAACGTAACCTTTGCCCCAAAACTTTTTCCCCAGGTTATAGGAGATATCCCAATGATTTTCAGCGTCTTCGTCGTTATAAAATACAAGGCATGTCCCTATGATTTCCTTCGTTTCTTTGAGTATAATAATCCATCTCTTCCATTTTTCATTTTCAATCTGATTAAGCTCAAATTCTACGAATTTTCTGGCTTCTGCAATATCATCACTTGCTTTCCAGCACATATATCGAGAAACATCTTCATCCTTCATCCAACAATCGAAAATGGCTTCTACATCCTTCTCTTGTACTTCTCTTAGTAATAATCTGTCAGTTTCCATTCTTGGTGTTTTCACATTCATCCCCCTTATTTATTCCCTGTCTTCATCTCAGTTGGTGAAACTCCCACTTCTATAAGTGGCGAAACGAAACATATTTAATTACCTGCTCTTATATCCACCACTCAGGAGTTAATTCACCAAGCGTAACCACTTTCTCATTTTCGTAATCCAATAATATTTCAACATTCCTATATGTATCTGGCATCAATTGAACCATTAATTCTCTACATGCCCCACAAGGTGCTCCACTCTTTCCGTCTGGCATGATTGCCACTACTCTGAAAAAAGCATTTTCTCCATTGGTTATCATATTAAAAATTGCATTTCTCTCCGCACATATTCCTAAGGTTGAACATGTATCTATACACACACCGGTATATATTTTTCCAGATTCTGAATATATGGCTGCCGCCACCTCGCCAGCTTCTACATAATCAGATATTTTTCTGCCATTTTGTACTTTTTTTGCTGCTTCATACATTTCTTCCCAAATCTTATCCATTTCAATTTTCCTCTCTCATTTCAATTCAAGCATTTTAACTAATGAAACATGCTCTTCAAGTTCTGTAAATCCATTCTTTTTATAAAAATCATAAGCGAGCATAGGCCTGTCTGTTTGAAGAAAAATATGATTTACCCCAAGCTCCTTCACATAATTTTCTATCTCAACTACAAACTGCGAACCTAAACCTTTATTCTGGTTTTCTCTTGTAATGAAAAATTCATATATGTAGTATTCATTTCCGATGCACCAATGCATAATACTTCCAAGAGAAATCCCAACTATCACATCATTTTCATATAATGCAAGCCCAAGAGAATTTCTATTTCCCATCAAATCCAGAATATAACTAGTCAGCTGTTCATCATCACTCCAATCGTCGTTCCATGGTTCATTCATGAAAACACTTCGGAATAGATTTTTTACTTCTTCTAAATTGTCAATCTCTAAT
>JBGVKZ010000045.1:0-75548 GCA_045124055.1 Lachnospiraceae bacterium
GATTGACAAGAGTGCGTTTGAACTCCTCGTCATAGCGGGTTCCATGTTTGTTTGTGGACATGTTCAGATACCTCCTTTTTGGTGTCTAGTTTATTGTAATACGTAGTTACTTATTGTGTCCACTTTTTTAATATAGATCCAGAAATCACCTGTTTGAGTGTAGGGCAAGGAGATTGTCTAGTGATAGAATACAAGGATTTAGTGTGTGTTATTGATGGAGGAAGTAGTAGCGAAAGCGATGTGGGGACTTATACGTTACTCCCATTTTTGAAATATCAGGGAATTAGACAGGTGGATTATCTCTTTTTGACCCATAGTGATATGGACCACATAAATGGGATAGAAGCTTTACTGTTGCAAAGTAAAACGGGAGTTACCATCGAAAGAGTAGTGGTTACAGACGGTAAGAGGCTAGAAGATTATGGAACCATAGGAGAAGTTGTAAAACAACAGAAGATCTCTGTCTGCCAGATGCAGACGGGAGATTTTATCAAAAATGGAGAGCTTCTTTTGGAATGTCTTAGTCCAAGTAAAGAAATACTGGAGAATTCAGAGAAAAGCGGCAATGAGACTTCAATGGTATTATTGCTGACTTGTGGGCAGTTTTCAATGCTTTTCACAGGTGATGCAGAAAACGAGGGAGAAACACTTGTGATGTCAGAACTTCATAGCAAGAAGGTTACTGGAATAACGGTATTAAAGGTGGCTCATCATGGCTCAAAAAATTCCACCGGTACAGAGTTTTTGGAGGTTGTAAGGCCAAAGGTCAGTCTTATTTCCTGCGGAGAGAATAATTCTTACGGACACCCGCACATAGAAACTTTAGAGAGACTTCGGGAGGCGGGGAGTGAAGTTTTTGTGACAAAGGATAGTGGAGCCATTGTCATTGCAGTAAAGAACGAGGTAAAGATATATGAGTACATACAATAAATATGAAAAAGTAGATATGATTACAGACTAAAAAGCTATGGATATTGCTGAGAAAGTATGTCAATTTTCTATCTAAAATTTTATATACCCATATATATTTTCAAAATGACATACGAATGACAAAATATATGGATATATTAAAATACATATATCAAAAATAACAGATATATATATCGATTTTTCCAGTAATTGTGCTATAATATGTGGCGTATAGAAATATATACAAAAACATATAGCGATATCGTTTGGTGGTCGAGAATATGAATACATTACATTTAAAATACGTACTTGAAGTAGAAAAATCTGGTTCAATATCGCAGGCAGCACAAAATTTGTTTATGGCACAGCCTAATTTGAGTAAAGCGATTAAAGACTTGGAAGGTGAACTTGGGTATAAGATATTTAGAAGAACTACCAGTGGGGTTAATGTAACAGAAAAAGGGGCAGAATTTTTGTACCATGCCAAAAAGGCTATGGAGCAGATTACGGAGATTGAAAGGCTGGCTGGGAAAAAAGACACCGAAAGCAAACAATTTAAGATATCTATTCCGAGAGGGAGCTATATAGCCAATGGCTTTACTGCATTTGTTGCGGGACTCGAAATTGCCCAGGGGTTAGATATTACCATTAATGAAACTAATACGCTAAAGACCATTTCCAATGTGGCGGACAGAGGATATAATATGGGAATTATCCGTTATCAGCTGTCAGATGAGGAAATTTTCAAAAATCGTTTAAAAGGCAATAAGCTGGAACAAGAAACCATATGGGAATTTGAATATGTGTTGGTTATGTCGAAACATCACCCTCTAGCTACAAAAGAAAAAATTTGTGTAGAAGATTTAAAAGATTATGTAAAAATCACTCATGGGGATATTGAGATTCCGCACACAAAAAGTTCGGAAAATGCCAATGAAGAAGGCAATGTGTCTTCAGAAAAAACGATTTATGTCTATGAGCGAGGTAGCCAGTTTGACCTTTTGGCAAATGTGCCGACAACTTATATGTGGGTATCCCCGATTCCAGATTCTTACTTAGAAAAAAATAACTTGGTTCAAAGAGCCTGTGAGGCAAAAAATAACCGTTATAAAGATGTGCTTATTTATAGACAGGACTATGAGCTTGGAGAATATGATAAACTTTTCCAAAATAAGATTTACGAATCAAAAGTGGAAGTGGCATCTGCAAAATATTATTAGTTAATAAAGTAATGGCAATATATAAAAATGCATATATCGCCATTACTTTTTTATATTTCCTCTATCTAAATTCCTTTTGATACAATTTGTACGTTTGAAATAAGGAGAGAAAAATGGCAGGATTTTTATCGGTAAAAGAAACAATTACAAAATATATTGAGGGCTGTCAGGCAAAAGTACAGATGCCAACCAAAACGTTACTTGGAAAAGCGATTTTAGCCGGGGCGATGATTGCTATGGGTGCGGCAGCAAGTAGTGTAGCGGCTCATGCAGTTTCCAATGTAGGAATTGCAAGATTAGTTGCGGCAGTTGTTTTCCCAGTAGGTCTTATGATGGTGATACAGCTTGGGGCAGAACTTTTTACGGGAGATTGTCTGATTGCTATGGGTGTTATGGACGGAAAACAGAAAGTATCAGCGTCCATTCGTGTTTTAACTTTGGTATATATAGGAAACTTTATTGGTGCTAGTTTACTGGCAGTTTTGATAGCGATGAGTGGTCAGTTGGATTACTCAGGCGGCTTGCTTGGTGCATATACAATTAAAGTAGCACTTGGTAAGGCTAACATCTCCTTTGTCCAGGGAGTAGTTTCCGGTTTGCTTTGTAATGTTTTAGTTTGTGCAGCTGTTTTAATGGCAGTTAGTGCAAAAGATATTACAGGGAAACTGCTCTCTGTTTTCTTTACAATTATGTTGTTTGTAACGGCTGGTTTTGAACACTGTGTTGCAAATATGTACTATATAACAGCCGGTATCATTGCAAAGATGAATCCGGAATATGTGAAAGTTGCTGTGGATACCTATGGATATACGACAAAGCAGCTGGAAGCCTTGAATTTTACCAATTATTTTGTAGGAAATCTTCTTCCTGTTACGATTGGAAACATTATTGGAGGCGTGGTATTATTTGGTGCTCCAATGTTCTTTTTGAATATGAATAAAGAAAAAGTAGTAAAAGAAGAAAAGAAGGAGGAAATCAAAAATGATGCTATATATACAGCAGTTTTTGCAGACACTTCTCGCTGAGGTTCTCGGTGTTGCCTGCGTAGCAGGAGTTCTTTATGTATATTGGAATGCAATGACAAAAAAGGAAAAGTAATCCCTTATTTGTATAATCGCTATACCCCTTATGAAAAAGGATAGATTTTTATCTATCCTTTTTTGCTATTTGAAATACACACGACTTGACACTATTTTCACCATATGCAAAAATAAAAACGGTATAAATAATAACGAGGTAGACTGTTTTGGGCAGAATAGATGAAGATATAAAATCCGGACAATTAAATCACATTTATCTTTTATACGGAGAAGAAGCATACCTTAGAAAACAGTACAAAGAACGGCTGAAAAAAGCACTTTCGCCAGAAGATGATTCGATGAATTACAGCTACTTTGAGGGAAAAGAGGTTACTTTTGGGGAAATTATTGATTTGGCAGAGACGATGCCTTTTTTATCAGATAAAAGGGCGATTGTCATAGAAAACAGTAGTTTCTTTAAGGGGGAAGGGGAAAAAATTGCTGAGTACCTAAATGCTGTGCCGGACACCACATATTTTGTTTTTGTAGAAGAATCCGTAGATAAACGCAGCAAATTGTATAAATCGATTGCAAAGAATGGCTGCGTTGTTGAATTAAATGGGCTATCAGAGGATAAGATTGTTACTTGGATTTTAGGAATTTTGAAACGTGATAGTAAAAAAATCACTCAAAACACGATGGAATATCTGTTATCAAAAATTGGTACAGATATGGAAAATATCCGCTCAGAATTGGAAAAACTGATATGCTATTGTTATGATAGAGAGGTCATTACAAAGGAAGATATAGACGCAGTTTGCACGACGCAGATTAGTAATCAGATTTTTGAAATGCTGGATGCTATGGCAAATAAGCGACAAAAAACGGCACTTCAGCTCTATTACAATCTACTTGCATTAAAAGAACCACCAATGCGTATCCTGTATTTGATAGGCAGACAGTTTAATTTATTGTTACAAGCCAGATTGTTAAAACAAAAGGGTTTTGGAGATAGAACGATTGCTGAAAAAATTGGCGTGCCACCTTTTGCCGCTACAAAATACTTAAATCAGGCAGGCAAATTTAGATTAGAAGATTTGAAAAAAGCGGTGGAAGAATGCGTAGAGGCTGACTGGGCAGTAAAATCTGGTAACCGTAATGACAGACTGAGCGTAGAACTTCTAATTATTAAATATAGTAACTAAGAGAAAGGAAGAAAAAATATGAGTAAAATTGACGTTGTAAGACAGGCAATGGTAGAAGCCATGAAAAATAAGGATAAAGAGAGAAAAGACACGTTGTCTTTATTACTGAGTGCCTTAAAAAATAAACAGATTGATAAAAGAGCTGAATTGACAGAGGCAGAAGAAAATGAAGTTGTAAAAAAAGAAATAAAACAGACAAAAGAAACTATGGAGCTTGCACCAAGTGACAGAACAGATATTAAAGAACAGTGTCAGAAACGTCTTGACGTTTTAAAAGAATTTGCACCGGAAGAAATGAGCGAAGAACAAATTAAAGCAGAAATAAAGGCGGTGTTAGAAGCTCTTGAAATCACTGAATTTACTGCAAAAGAAAAAGGAAAAGTTATGAAAGAACTTATGCCAAGAGTAAAAGGCAAAGCGGATGGCGGTTTGGTAAACAAAATCGTTGGGGAAATGACAGTATAGGATATCATATATCAAAATGTATTGTAAAATACAATTCGTTATAGAATAATAGTTGACATTATTTTTATAGGTGTGTAATATGGTATTGAAAACTACATAACAAAGTAATGCGATGCTTTGCTTTGTTGCTTAATGAGAGGTGTTATATGAGCGATTATGTACTTAGCTGTTGTTCCACAGCAGATTTATCCAAAGAACATTTTGAGGAAAGAAATATTAAATATACTTGTTTTAAATATTATTTAGACGATGTATGTTATCCAGATGACTTAGGTCAGACAATTCCTTTTGACAAGTTTTATCAGATGATGGTAGATGGTGCAGATACGAAGACTTCACAGATTAATTCAGAAGAATATGAAGCATACTTCACACCATTTTTAGAAGAAGGTAAAGATATTATTCATTTGTGCTTGTCTTCTGGTATTTCAGGTGCTTGTAATTCTGCTATGATAGCAAGAAATGAATTGGCAGAAAAATACCCAGATAGAAAGATTTATGTAATTGATTCCCTAGCAGCTTCTTCAGGCTTTGGACTTTTAATGGATAAGGCGGCAGATTTACGTGATAGTGGTATGTCAATCGACGATTTATATAATTGGCTTGAAGAGAATAAATTGAAAATGCATCATTGGTTTTTCTCTAGCGATTTGACCTTCTTTGTAAAAGGTGGTCGTGTTTCAAAAACAGCCGGATTTGTAGGCGGTATTTTAAATATTTGTCCATTATTAAATGTAAGTTATGAAGGAAAACTAATTCCAAGAGAAAAAATCCGTACAAAGAAAAAAGTAATTACTGCCATTGTTGATAAAATGGAGCAGTACGCTGATAACGGCTTGGAATATGCAGACAAATGTTATATTTCACAATCAGCTTGTTTAGAAGATGCAAAACAGGTGGCAGAGCTTGTTGAGAGCCGTTTCCCACATTTGAAAGGAAAAGTGCTAATTAATAGCATTGGTACCACCATTGGCAGTCATACAGGCCCTGGAACAGTAGCACTGTTCTTCTGGGGAAAAGAAAGACAAGAATAATTTGGAAATAAAGGACGCTTTAAGGTCAGAGATGACTTTGAAAGTGTCTTTTTTTATTTGTTTCTAAATTTTAAAGTTGAATTAAGGTTTCGTAGCTATAATACATATAGTGTTTCAATTTTCTTTATATTTTTTCCCTGAAAACTATCGTTTGTCAGTTAGTCATACCTCTGACAGACGGTAGTTTTATTTTGTATTTATGAATTTCTTTGATTAAAAGTACGATTTATAGGACATAAGTAATTGTATTGTTTAACCATAACAAAAACAAAGGTATTGGGAAAGGAAGTATAATATGAGAATTTTAGAAAATAGAAAAAACACTTTTGGGATGATAGCTTTATTGATTATGATAGCACTTGCAATTTGGAGTATATGTGGAATTAAGGCTTATGCCGTTGAAAAAGCGGACAATGACAAAATAGAATATCAATTAAAAGAAAGCAGTTTTTTAAGGGAAGTGCGAAACTGTATGGAGGAAAGTGGATATTATAATAGTGGTGTGACACTAACCAAGGTAATGGATATAGATGGAATGATTTCTTATACAGCCTTAGTGCATCATCAGGATATTGATTTAGAAGATACAGAAAAGGTAAATCAGGTTTATGCTTCTTTAGAGAAAATTGATATTCCTATGGCAAATGCTATTGTAAATTATAAACTTTTCTAGGATTATTTTACTAAAAAATGCCAAATGGAAATCAATGACAAGTGTGCAAAAATCAAGTATAATCGGAGTAACAAGGAAGTTGGAGGAGTAAAGCATGAGAATTATTCCAGTAGAAGGAGAAATCTATCATCATTTTAAAGGAAACGAATATCAGATTATTGCTGTGGCAGAGCATTCGGAAGATGGAAGCCAGATGGTCGTATACAAAGCGTTATATGGCGAGGGAAAATGTTATGTTCGACCACTGGATATGTTTATGGAAGAAATTGATAAGGAAAAATACCCAGATGCTACGCAGACTTACCGTTTTGAAAAGGTGGAATATCAGGTTTCCCCACAGGTTATGGCATATCTGGAAGCAGATACTTATAAAGAAAAGCTGGATATTGTACTGCGTTTAAAAGATATTATTACAGAAGATATGATTTCAACGATGGCTATGGCTCACGATATTAGTATATGTGAAGGCGATGTGCAGAAAAAGTATGAGAGTTTGTGTTCTGCTCTTCAGATACTTGCCAAGTATGACGGACAAAGATTGAGGTAAATATGGAATATAGTCACATTGTTGAGGGGCAGTTCGTAGAACGCCCCAATCGTTTTATTGCCTATGTAAAAATAGGGGACAGGGTGGAAAAAGTACATGTAAAAAATACAGGCCGGTGCAAAGAACTCTTAACAAAAGATGCACAGGTCTTTTTGTCCTATTCCGACAGCAAATCCCGTGCAACCGCCTATGATTTAGTTGCAGTAACAAAAGGTGACAAAATAGTGAATATGGATTCTCAGGCACCTAATATGGTAGTAAAAGAATGGCTGAAAGTGGGCGAAAAACACGAGGTTTTTGGTGAGATTACTTTAGTGAAGCCGGAAACAACTTTTGGAAATTCCCGCTTTGACTTTTATGTGGAATGTGGGGAAAGAAAGATATTCATAGAAGTAAAAGGTGTTACTTGGGAGAATGAGGGAGAAGTACGTTTCCCAGATGCACCATCAGAACGTGCCGTTAAACATATGGAAGAATTGGTGAAGGCAAAAGAAAAAGGCTATGAGACCTATGTATTATTTGTCATTCAGATGCAAGGTGTCAAATATTTTATGCCAAATGATAAAACAGACCCGAAGTTTGCAAAAGCACTGTGGGAAGCGAGAAAGCAAGGCGTCAAAGTATTGGCTTATGATTGTCTGGTTACACATAAGAGTATGCAGATAAATACTGAAGTTCCGGTATATTTATCTAATTTAGACAGGATTTCAGAACCTTTGCTATCCTGGTTTCAAAAGAGTGCCAGAGTTTTACCTTGGAGACAAAATCCTACGGCATACAATGTGTGGATTTCCGAGATTATGTTACAGCAAACAAGAGTGGAGGCAGTAAAGCCATATTATGATAGGTTTATGAAACTATTTCCCAATGTAGAAACTCTTGCTCAGGCGGAAGATGAGGTTTTGCTAAAGGCCTGGGAAGGACTTGGATATTATAATCGTGTAAGGAACCTAAAAAAAGCCGCTATTCAAGTTTGTGAAAAATATAAAGGGGTGATTCCAGCTGCGTACGAGGAGGTTCTGGAGTTATCCGGCATAGGAAGTTATACCGCAGGGGCAATACTTTCCATTGCCTATAATCAGAGGGTTCCGGCGGTAGATGGCAATGTTTTAAGAGTGTTATCCCGTATTCGAGGAGATTATAGAGATGTATTAGATGCAAAAGTAAAAAAGGATATTGAAGAAGATGTACGTTCTTTTATGCCAAAAGAAGCAGCGGCTTTCAATCAGGCACTTATGGAGCTTGGAGCAATGGTTTGTATGCCAAATGGTGCACCAAAATGTGAAGAATGTCCAGTGAAAAATTTGTGTTACGCTTATAAAAAGAATTGTAGTTCTGAATTGCCAGTAAAGACACCGAAAAAAAAGCGTACCATAGAAGAAAAGACGGTACTCATCATTCAAGACGGAAGTAAAACTGTTCTTAGAAAAAGAAAGGAAGAAGGCCTGCTTGCCGGAATGTATGAATTTCCGATGCTGGAGGGGACTTTCTCGAAAGATGAAGTACTAAAATATCTTGCCAAGGAGGGCTTTCATATATTGCATATAAAAAAAGCTCCGCAGGGAAAACATATTTTTTCACATAAAGAGTGGCATATGAGTGGCTATGTTGTTAAAGTAGATGAATTAGAACCACGTTCTTGGAAAGAGGAGTTTTTATTTGTCGATACAAAGGAAGCGGAGGAAAAATATCCCCTGCCGTCTGCTTTTAAAATCTATTCAAAATATTTATCCATAAAGACAGGAAAAGAGAGCTTTCAATAAAAAAATCTGTGACATACGTTTGGAAAACCTTACGAATGTTCACAGATTTTTCTTTTATTTATTCGTTAATTTTGTGGCAGATGCAGAAGGAGGAAGTGGATTCAAAATATTCACAGTCTGCTTTCTACAAGATAGGGAGATGTCATCTGACTGAACAGAAACTTCCCCGTCTGTGTGTACCCAAAGGGGTATTTCTGTTTTGATGCGGACATTTTTTGCGTGATAGATATTGACGCCCTTAACACCCACATGATTACCCTTAAAGGTACGGGGTAAAATAATGAGTACCTTTAAGGCACTAATATCGCCTGCAGCACAGATGTCAAAATAACCATCGCGATAATCTGCACCCGGACAAAACATCATTCCACCGCCCTGATAACTATGTACCATAATAGCCATTAGCCAAAGTCTTTTTATATAAATAGGTGGATTATCGTCTAAATACAATTTACATCCGGATTTTGCAGCTTTAAATAACTGTTTGATAGCAATCGCACCATAAGTCAGTTTGCCAAGTCCAAGGCGATTTAAAAAGTTCTTTGCTTTGGACGCCAGAGCTTCTTCGCAAATAGCGGCATCAAATCCAATTCCGCAACTTACTGCAAAATAACGGGTGTTTTTGATATGCTTATTGTGTAAACGGCTACGTTCCTTGTTCATCGAGTTGTAATTTAAAACTCCCATATCAATAGGAACTGGCTTTTTGGCTGCAAGAATTTGCTTCAGTACCTCCAGGGGTTCTTTGGTGATTTTTAAATCTCGTGCCAAATCGTTACTAGAGCCTATTGGAATGTAGGCAATGTAAGTGTGGGTAAAATCGGCTACTCCCTGTAACACCTCATTCATAGTTCCGTCTCCGCCGAGAACGATGAGTTTTATATATTCTTCGGAAAAATTGGAGGTTAATTCACTAACCATTTCTACAATTTTTCCTGGGGCATCAGAAATGTGTGCCTTAAAAGGAATGTTATGTTTTTTTAAGTAAGGTTTAATTTCTGCCCAGATTTGTTGTCCGCGTCCTGAACGGGAAACCGGATTGATAATAAAATGATACATAAGTTTACTCCTCTTTTGTTCTAATTCCTATTTTAACAAGGAATTTCATTTAAAACAATATATGGTTGTAATTTTAATTTAATGTATGCTATAATCGGCTCAAGTTTAAGAAGGAGGCAACGATTATGTATTCATTAGATGAAGTAAGAAAAGTAGACAGTGAAATCGCAGACGCAATCGTAGATGAACAGAACAGACAGAATAGTCATATCGAATTGATTGCATCTGAAAACTGGGTAAGCAAGGCTGTTATGGCAGCTATGGGCAGCCCATTAACGAATAAGTACGCAGAAGGATATCCGGGAAAAAGATACTATGGCGGTTGTCAGTGTGTAGACGTAGTGGAAAATCTTGCAATCGAAAGAGCCAAAGAACTTTTTGGTTGTGATTATGCTAACGTACAGCCACATTCAGGTGCACAGGCAAATTTGGCTGTGCAGTTTGCAGTATGTGAACCAGGCGATACAATTATGGGTATGAACTTAGCACATGGTGGACATTTAACACACGGAAGTCCAGTTAACATTTCTGGTAAATATTTCAACATTGTTCCTTATGGTGTTAATGACGAAGGTTTCATTGATTATGAAGAATTAGAAAGAATTGCTATGGAGACAAAACCCAAAATGATTATTGCTGGTGCGTCTGCTTATGCAAGAAAAATAGATTTTAAACGTTTTAGAGAAGTTGCAGATAAAGTTGGTGCTGTACTTATGGTAGATATGGCTCATATTGCCGGTCTTGTTGCAGCAGGTGAACACGAAAGCCCAATTCCATATGCAGATGTGGTTACAACTACAACTCATAAAACTCTCAGAGGACCAAGAGGTGGTCTTATCCTTTGTAATAAAGAAGCAGCGGAAAAATACAACTTTAACAAAGCTGTTTTCCCAGGTATTCAGGGTGGCCCACTGATGCACGTAATTGCTGCAAAAGCAGTATGTTTTAAAGAAGCTTTGAGCGATGAATTTAAAGCCTACCAGAAAGGTATCGTTGAAAATGCACAGGCTCTTTGCAAAGGTCTTATGGAAAGAGGCGTTAAAATCGTTTCTGGTGGTACAGACAACCACTTAATGTTAATTGATTTAACGAATTTTGATTTAACAGGTAAAGAAGTAGAAAAATTATTGGATATGGCTCATATTACCGCTAATAAGAATACTATCCCTAACGACCCAAAATCTCCATTTGTAACAAGTGGTATCCGTCTTGGTACACCGGCTGTAACCAGCAGAGGTATGAACACAGAAGATATGGATAAAATCGCAGAAGCTATTGCTCTTGTTATTAAGGGTGGAGAAGAAGCTGTCCCACAGGCACGTGCAATCGTACAGGAATTAACAGACAAATATCCATTAGTATAATAGAATACTTTGATATTCTACACAACAGAAATTATGAGAACGGCTCTTATGTAAAAAATATACAAAAGAGTCGTTCTTTTTCTATGCATTCTGGTAAAAAAGAGGGTTGTGTTCAGAAAAAGCTTGTGATACAATATCTTTCGGTGACAGACACGTGTCTTTGCAACAAAGACAAATAAACACAAGTGTACTTGTCAGGCACACAGATGCACTTTATAAAAGGTGCAAATACACTTTATAACAAAGTGTATAGGGAGTATATATGGGAGAAACAAAGTATTTTGTAGTGAACAAAAAAGCTGTTCCGGAAGTATTACTTAAGGTAGTAGAAGCTAAGAGATTAATAGAAACCGGTAAAGTTTTAACAGTTCAGGAAGCCGTTGAGATGGTGGGAATCAGTCGTAGTTCTTTTTACAAGTACAAAGATGATATTTTCCAGTTCCATGATAACCAGGAAGGAACAACTATTACATTAACTTTTCAAATGGATGATGAGCCGGGATTACTTTCAGATGTACTGAAAATTGTTGCAGATTTTGGAGCCAACATTTTAACCATTCATCAGAGTATTCCAATTAACGGAATCGCATCGTTAAGTATCAGCGTACAGGTGTTATCAACTACAAAAAATGTGTCTCAAATGATTGAAGCAATGGAAGACCAAAAAGGTGTCCATTATGTAAAAATAATAGCTAAGGAGTAAGAGAAATGATTCAGGTAGCAGTATTAGGTTACGGTACAGTAGGTAGCGGAGTTGTAGAAGTATTAGAAAATAATAAAGATGCAATTACCCAGAAAGCAGGGGAAGAATTAAATGTAAAATATATTTTGGATTTAAGAGATTTCCCAGGAGACCCATATGAAAGTAAGGTCGTTCACGATTACAACATTATTTTAAATGACCCAGAAGTAACCATTATTTGTGAAACAATGGGCGGTGTAAATCCGGCTTATGATTTTTCAAAAAATGCATTATTAAAGGGAAAGAGTGTTTGTACCTCTAATAAGGAATTGGTTGCAAACCATGGCCCTGAATTGATTAGACTTGCAAAAGAAAATAAATGTAATTACTTATTTGAAGCCAGCGTAGGTGGTGGTATTCCAATTATTAGACCACTGAACTATTCATTAACTGCTGAAAAGATTGAAGCGATTATTGGTATTTTGAATGGTACTACAAACTATATTTTAACAAAAATGGATAAAGAAGGCGTTTCTTTTGAAGAAGTTTTAAAAGAAGCACAGGAAAAAGGATATGCAGAAAGAAATCCGGAAGCAGACGTAGAAGGCTATGACGCATGCCGTAAAATTGCAATCTTATCTTCTTTAATGACAGGAAAACACGTAGATTACAAAGATATTTATACAGAAGGCATTACAAAAATCTCTACTAGAGATTTTGCATATGCTAAAGTAATGAATCGTTCTATTAAATTACTTGCAACAGGTAAAGAAATAGATGGTAAATATGTAGCTATGGTTGCACCATTTATGATTCCTACAAGCCATCCACTTTACTGTGTAAACGATGTATTTAATGCTGTATATGTAACAGGAAATATGTTAGGCGATTCTATGTACTATGGCCGTGGTGCCGGAAAGCTTCCAACAGCAAGTGCCGTAGTTTCCGATATTGTTGACTGTGCAAGACACGTTGGTAAAACGATTATGTGCCTTTGGGACGAAGAAAAAATTGAACTGGAAAGCACAGATGAAATTATGCAGATTTTCTTTGCTCGTGTAGACAAGGAAAAACAGAGTAAAGAAGATGTTGAAAAGTTATTTGGCAATGTTTCTTTTGTAAATATGCCAGAATATGAAGATGAAATTGCTTTTGTTACAGAAGCTATGAAAGAAAAAGATTTCAAAGTAGCTGCTGAAAAATGTGAAGGACTTTTATCAAGAATTCGTGTGATGTAATTCACGCACTAAGGAGACTGAAAATCATGAAATATGTAGTTGTTTTGGGCGACGGTATGGCCGATGAGCCTATCGAAGCATTGGGAAATAAAACTCCATTAGAATATGCGAAAACCGAAACGATGGATGCTTTGAGTAAACAGGCAGAAATTGGATTAGTACATACCATTCCAGATGGAATGAAGCCGGGTTCTGATACAGCAAATCTTTCTGTATTAGGGTATGACCCAAAAATCTATTATAGTGGTCGTTCTCCACTGGAAGCCTTAAGCATTGGAGTTCCAATGAAAGATACGGATGTTGCTATTCGTTGTAACATTGTAACAATTTCAGAAGACGACGTTCCTTTTGAGGAGAAAACAATTATTGACCATAGCTCTAGTGAAATTTCCACAGAAGACTGTGCCGTTTTACTAAAAGCAGTTATGGACGAATTGGCTAATGAAACCTATCAGTTCTATGTCGGAACAAGTTATAGACATTGTCTGATTTGGAATGAAGGAAGTGTTGTGGAATTAACTCCGCCACACGATGTACTTGGTAGAGTGATTAAAGACTATCTTCCAAGCGATAAAGCTCTTTATGAGATGATGAAAAAAAGCTACGATATTTTAGTAAATCACCCAATTAATGTAGAACGTAAGAAACAGGGCTTAAATCCAGCCAACTGTTGTTGGTTCTGGGGTGCAGGTACAAAGCCAATGTTATCTTCGTTTGAAGAAAAAACAGGAAAAAAAGGTATGATGGTATCCGCAGTCGACTTATTGAAAGGTATTGCGGTTGGAGCTAGTATGGGCGTTGCAGAAGTAGAAGGTGCCAATGGTGGACTTCATACCAACTATGCCGGTAAAGTAGAGGCAGCTTTAAATGCCCTGACAAAAGATGGTTATGATTTTGCATATATTCACGTGGAAGCACCAGATGAAATGGGGCATCAAGGAAGTGTAGAAAAGAAAGTAAAAGCCATTGAATATTTGGATGAAAAAGTAATAAGACCTGTGGTAGAAAGCCTTACTGCTAACAAGGTGGATTTCAGAATGCTTGTATTACCTGACCATCCTACACCAATTCGAGTAAGAACTCATACTTCAGACAGTGTGCCATATATGCTATATGACAGCACAAATTTGAGTCAGCATACTTGGAATTACAATGAAAAAGAAGCCAAGGAAAGCGGCAATTTCATTGCAAAAGGTCATGAAATTATCGATTATTTATTTTCAAAATAGAGATATGAGGAGAAATTATGAGAAAAGTAGTTAAATTTGGTGGTAGTTCCCTTGCCAGTGCAGAACAGTTTAAAAAAGTTGGGAACATTATTAAAGCCGATAAAACAAGAAAATTTGTTGTTCCATCAGCACCAGGAAAAAGAGATTCTAAAGACACAAAGGTAACAGATATGCTTTATGCCTGCTATGATTTAGCCGAAAATGGCAAGAAATTTGATGCAGAAATGAAAGCGATCAAAGCTCGTTATCAGGAAATCATTGATGGATTAAGCTTAGATTTATCGTTGGAAGATGAATTTGTAAAAATTGCAGAAAATTTCAAAAATAAAGCAGGAAAAGATTACGCCGCATCTAGAGGTGAATACTTAAATGGTATCATTATGGCAAAATACTTGGGCTTTGCTTTTGTCGATGCAGCAGAAGTAATTGTTTTTGATGATAATGGCGAATTTGCTTCAGAAGAAACAAATGAAAAATTAAAGAAACGCTTTGAAAAATGTGATAGTGCGGTTGTACCCGGTTTCTACGGTGCATATCGAGATGGCAGAGTAAAAACATTCTCTCGTGGTGGTTCGGATATTACAGGTTCTATCGTTGCAAGAGCCATTATGGCAAATGTATATGAAAACTGGACTGACGTATCAGGTTTCTTAATTGCGGACCCACGTATTATTGATAATCCGGCTGCTATTGAAACTATCACATATAAAGAACTTCGCGAATTGGCTTATATGGGTGCAACTGTACTCCATGAAGATGCGATTTTCCCGGTTAGACGTGAAGGTATTCCAATTAATATCCGTAATACAAATAAACCGGAAGATAATGGTACTTGGATTGTAGAAAGTACTTGTCAAAAATCAAAATACGTTATCACAGGTATTGCAGGTAAAAGAGGCTTCTGTTCTGTCAATATCGAAAAAGATATGATGAACTCCGAAATTGGATTTGGTAGAAAGGTATTACAGGCGTTTGAAGATAACGGAATTTCTTTCGAACACGTACCATCTGGTATTGATACAATGACTGTTTTCGTACATCAGGACGAATTTATGCCAAGAGAACAGAATGTAGTAGCAGAAATTCACAGACTTGCAAATCCTGATAGTATTGAAATTGAATCGGATTTATCTCTTATTGCAGTTGTAGGTCGTGGTATGAAATCTACAAGAGGTACAGCAGGCAGAATTTTCTCAGCTTTAGCACATGCAAATGTCAATGTTAAAATGATTGACCAGGGTTCTAGTGAATTAAATATCATTATCGGTGTAGCAGACAATGATTTTGAAACGGCTATCAAAGCAATTTATGATATTTTCGTAATGACAAAGCTTTAAAAAATAACATTTTACAGGTGGATTTTTAAAATCCATCTGTTTTTTTGCGTGAAATTGACAGATAATTCGATATAAAACTAAAAAAAGACAAAAAACATTAAAAAATATGCAAAAAAGTGTTGACAAATTAAAAGTCTTACTATATGATACATATATAAACAATTTACATAGATTATTCCTAAAGTAATTGTTCCTACAAAAGAAGTAATGCAACACTAATTTGAATTAGGTCATTACAGTACAATCAGTACAACAGATGAGAGGAAAAGTTACAGCAGAGAAAACAGGAGGTACGGGCCCTTGGAAAGTACAGTAGGGTAGCGGGTGTTGATCGTAAAGAAGATTGGCACCCGCTTTTTCCGTGTACATTACCATTTTTTAGCGAAATATGTCTGACAAAATCCGAAATTTATGTGGAAAAAAAGCGATAAATAGTATATATTAAGAGTGTTGCATAAGGATTGCAAATTACGGAGGATATATGAGTACAAACGAAACACAAGATATCAATCGGGAAAAACGAAGAAAAAGACGAGTTCGTAATCGTTTTTTATCTATTATGGTAGTGGTATTATTGGTAGCTGTTATTGCAGGTCTTGGTGGACTTGGATATATGAAACTTTCTGGTTTGAAGCAATCCAAAGACCATGATGATAAGGTGACAGAAAAATTAGAGGAGTTAACTGGCGATGAAACAGAAATACCGGTTATTTCTGAACCGGATACAACCGTGTCAGCTCCACAGGTAGACCCATTGGAAGAGACCTTAAAGGCACAGATTGCAGAAATGACAGTGGAAGAAAAAGTAGCAGGAATGTTTTTTGTTACGCCGGAATCTATCACAGGTGTCAGTGTAGCTGTTCAGGCAGGAAATGGAACAAAAGAGGCTTTAGATAAGTTCCCAGTGGGTGGAATTATTTATTTTAAGAAAAATATCCAGTCAGAAGAACAGATAAAGGAAATGCTGGCAAACACATCAAGTTATAGTACAAATCGTATTTTCCTTGGTGTAAATGAAGAAGGCGGAAACGTAAGCAGTGTTTCTTCTAAATTAGATGTAACGAAAATAGATAATGCAGCAACTCTTGGAAAAAATGAAACAACAGATGCGACCTATGAAGCAGGTAAGACGGTTGGAACCTATTTGCAGGAGTTAGGCTTTAATGTAAATTTTGCTCCAGTGGCGGATGTAAAGACAGATAGTGGCAATACATTGCTTGGTGACAGGAGCTTTGGTAGTGATGCCGGTGTAGTAGCAAATCATGTGGCGGCTATGGTTAAGGGAATAGAAGAAACGGGAATTAGTGCCTGCGTAAAAGGATTTCCGGGTATCGGTAGTGCCAATAAAGACCCGGAAGATGGCCTTTCTATTACAGAGAGAACTTTGGATGAGATGAGAAGTACAGAGTTTGAAGGATTTAAGGCAGCTATTACAGAAAATGCAGATTTTATTATGGTAAGTAATGTGGCGGCACCAGCATTGACTGGGGGAGAGTATATCCCAAGTTGTTTGTCAAAAGATGTGGTAAACGGCGTTTTGAGAGAAGAATTGGGATATGAAGGTATTATTATTACTTCACCATTAAATGAGGTAGCGGTTACAGACTATTATACATCTGGTGATGCGGCAGTTATGGCAGTATCGGCAGGTGCAGATATGATTTTGATGCCAGATAACTTTGAAGAAGCCTATTATGCACTTTTGGCAGCCGTTTTAAATAATACAATTTCGGAAGATAGAATTGATGAATCGCTGCTTAGAATCTATAAAGTAAAGTATGCAGATATGCTTGTGGAATAGAAAAATGAAAAAAGTTTAAAAAATTTTAAAAAAGTTGTTGACAAGATGATACAACATATATATAATAATCCTTGGTCGCTGTGATAAACAGCTTCCAAGATACGCGCGAGTGGCTCAGCGGTGGAGCACCTCCTTGCCAAGGAGGGGGTCGCGGGTTCGATCCCCGTCTCGCGCTCTTTTAAAGAGTTTCAGGTTAGCATATGCTGGCTTGGGGCTTTTTTTGTTTTACAGATATGTTTGGATATGGTATATTAAGACATAATGATTGAGGTGGCATATGAGTAGTTTTTGTGGATTTACAGGAAAAGGTGAAAATACCATATTACAAAATATGTTAGAGAGTATGAAACATGATTCCACCTATGAATCTGCCTGTTTTAGTGATGGATTTATCCATTTGGGGTTTGTGCCATATAGACAAAGAGAGAAGGATAATATCGGTCACAATGCAAATTTTACGAAATGGGTAATGGTTGATACGGCATACAACCATGAAATGTATACTCCACAAAATATCTTAAAGGCCTATGAAGAAAAAGGGATTTCTTTTGTCAAGGAATTAGAAGGTGCCTTTGCCATTGCTTTGTGGGACGGAACCTATAAAAAACTATATTTGATAAGAGACAGATATGGTGCAAGGCCGCTTTTTTATACGAAAATAAAGGATGGAATCGTTTTTGGAAGTGAACTGACCACCATTCTTTTCCATAATGGTGTAGAAAGACGTTTGAACTTATCTGCATTGTACCAGTACTTGTCCTATCAAAGTATTTTATTACCAAACACAGCGTATGAAGATATTTTTCATATTTCGGCAGGTTCTTATGTGACTTATGCGGACGGAAAAATAGAAGAAATATGCTACTCTAAATTGCCTTTCGGTGAGTGTGTAGAGGATAGCTATGAAGATGCGGTTCAAAAGCTGACGGGTCTTCTTGAAACCTCTGTTTCTGAGTGTGTCGATGAAGAAATGGGCGTGTTCTTAAGCGGCGGAGTGGATTCTTCGTTGTTAACGGCTTTAGCTGGCGAAAAGAAAACTAAGGGACAAATAAGATATGCTTTCTGTTTAGAGCCGCATACGGAAAAAGAGAGTATCCATAGAAAACAGGAAGATGTGAAGTTTTCAAAACAGATAGCGGATAAGTATGGAATGCAATTCTATCTATGGCAAATGAATGCAGAAGATTGCAGGGATTGGGTGGATAGAGTGCTGACAAGTTTTGGGCAACCATTTTCCGGTACGATGTCAGGGTATTTTTTGGCAAATAAGGTAAAACATATTTGCAACAATATTATGACGGGAGATGGAGCAGATGAATTGTTTGGCGGGTATGGATACCACTCTGTACTGTTGCCTTTAGAAAAATATATTTCCTGTAAAAAACAGGGGCTTTCACTTTATGGCAGAGAAAAGGAATTTGTACCTTATGAAAGTCAGATGCAGTATTTGGATAATCTGTGTCATTATGCAGGAGAAGATGACACGCTGGTGTATTATAGACTGTTACAAATGGGCGATGCCGAAAAGGAAATTTTTCTTAATCCGGATGCCTTTGGAAAGTTTGTAGAAGAAAAATATACTTTGAAAGACTTGGTTTATAAATCATCTAAATTAAAAAGTCAGGGCAGGCTAAATAGATGTCTTGAAAGAGATTTTCTCTATACATTGCCGGGGCATACTTTATTATATGCCGATACTCTTTCCAGAAATGCCGGGGTGCATATCAAAATGCCGTACATAAATGATGCTTTGACGAATTACGTGGCGACTTTGCCACAAGAATATAAAATGAGAGATGGGCAGATAAAAGCTATATTAAAGTCCGTCGCCAAGAACTTTTTACCACAAGAACTTATTATGAGGAGAAAGGAGCCGTTCTCTTTACCGATTAACGAGTGGCTAAAAAAGGATTTAAAAGAATATGTGACGGATATTTTATCGCCGGCTTCTGTAAAAAAGCACGGGTTACTAAATGAAGTTTGCGTAGAATATGCGTTAAAGGAATTTTATTCACAGCCTGAGAAGAAGGCATATTATGGGGCAATGATTTGGTCAATGGCAATGTTGGAACGATGGTTTTCACTATATATGTAAGGAGAAAAAACATGGTAACAGATAAAATTACAGGTTTATACCACTATGATGATTATAAAGAACAGTCTCAGAAACTGTTAAAAAGACTGGATTTTCAATGTCTTGTAGCGGTTATGAATATTGTAAATTTTAAATACATCAATGAGCATTATGGATTTGAAACAGGAGATATGGTGCTAAAGAAGGTAGCCTCAGATTTTTACCAGAAAAGCGACAGATATGCCATTGGCTGTAGAATTCATTCTGATAGATTTGCCTTTCTGGGTAGAGCAGAAACGGTTCATCACGGTATGCTAAAGGCAGAGCTGGAAAAGGAACTGAAAAAGTTTTCTCGTCTTGTAGCAGAAGAAATGGGAATTGTGGATTTGCGGTTTAATATGGGTGTCTATGTGCTCAATGACCATAACGAAAGCATTTCAGAATGTTTGGATAAGGCGGAAGTTGCCAGAAAAAAGAACGTAGAAGAATATCAGGAATATGTGACGATTTATGATAGCATTATGCAGGACGAATACAGAGAGAAAAATGATGTATTGTATGCGTTCCAGAATGCTGTGAAAAATAAAGAAATCAAGCTTCAGCTTCAGCCGGTTAAAAACGTGGTCAATAATACGTGGCAGGAAGCGGAAGTTTTGACAAGATTAATTGGTGCGAAGGAAAATTTGATTTCACCAGGAGTTTTTATGCCATATCTTGAGAAAAATGGTATGATGAGTGAATTAGATTGTGTTGTCGTGGAAAAAAGCTGTGAACTTCTTAGAAAATGGATAGATGACAAAAAGAAACCATTACCCATTAATATCAATATTTCTGGTCGAGATATTACAGAAGATATCATATACAATCGTTTAGTAAAAACGGTAAAACAATATGAGATAGAACCTTCTTTAATTGGACTAGAAATTAAAGAAAGTGCCTTATTCGAAGATGGTGATACAGTGAAAAAGAGAATCAACGAACTTCGCGGGGAAGGATTCCGTGTTTGTATGGACGATTTTGGTTCAGGATATACATCTATTACAGATTTGGCGAACTTACCTGTGGATATGATAAAATTTGCGATTCCATTTGTGCATAACTGTATCGGCTCTAAAAAAGGAACGACCATGTTAAAGGGACTGATAGGTATTTTCCATAAAATCGACATACCTTGCGTCTGTAAAGGTATTGAGAATATGTTACAGGAACGTTTGGTAAGAGAATGTGGCTGCCAGATGTCTCAAGGAGATGTACTGGAAGCCGCAATGGATATAGAAAAATTTGAAAAGAGATTTATTTATAAGGAATAGAATATGGATGCGAAAAAAGTGTCTTTTTACTGAAAAGGGCACTTTTTTCTTTTTAATTTGTATGTCACAAATATTGACAAAAGATGTAAAAATATGTTACATTAGGAATGGAGGTTTTTATGGTGGTAGAAATGTTAAAAAAGCGATATGCCCCCTGTGAGCCTATTGTTTTGAATGATATGAAATGGCTAAAGTTAGGACCTGATGCAAAAAGGCAGATGTTCAAAAGACTTTCGGATAAGGGAATTTTGAACAGATATATAAATGGCGTTTACTATTTTCCGGGAAAAGAGAGAGAACCTTCGTTAGAGAAGGTTTTAAAGCGTATGTACTTAGAAGATGATAAAGAAAGCTATGGTTATTACGCAGGTTGTCTTTTGGGAAAGAAGATTGGGGTCACGAAGAAAGTAGATGAATATCCGATTATTGTAACCAATAAAGAAAATTCCAGAGGAAGATTTCGTCAAATAGGAGAGAAGAAGGTATATCTGCGAAAACCTTATATAAAAATAAATAGGGACAATGTTAAGGCAGCAGCAGTGCTTGATTTTATTAGGGAGTGGGAGTTGTATTCGGATTTATCCGAAGAAAGCACCTTTTCCTACATTAGAAAATATATGAAAAAAGAGAAAATAAGCAGACAGATTTTTAATGAAGTGGCGATAGGGTATCCAAGCAGGGTATCTGCAATGATTTTAAAACATGGATTGATGTAAGCTTTTGGAGGTTTTATGTTTGGTAAGAAAAAATGGCAAAAAGAAATTCCAGTTTGTGAAGTAAGAGGACAGAGAGCATATGATAATCTGGTTAGAACCTTTTCTAATCAGGATATTTACTTTCATATTAAGGAAAATAAGGCATCATGGCTGGAAAAGAAGTTATTTTCCCTAAGAGATTACAGCACAGTATTTGTGTGCGAAAGACAAGGTATGATGGCAAGAGAATTGCTTAGAAGAAGCCGTATCAGAGGAGTGAAACTGGTTTCTTAATTCGGATTTGCCGATTTGTGATGTGGCTAATTTAATAAAGCCGGTTTGTGTATACATTTTTATGATTTTGTGTTATAATACCTTCCGATAAAAATGATTGTGATTAGGAATCGAATAAGAGGTGTTACTATGCAATTATATGATTATAGTAGTTTTTTGTCTGTAAATGGCGTTGATACAAGTTCCTATTATGATAGCCTTGAAACGAATGATACTACCCAAATTGACAGCACAGAACAATTTGAGAGTGTGTTAAAAAATTATATTTCAAAAGATTATATAACGGAGCTGAATCAGAAAGCCCTTGAAGTAGAGTCTACACAAGAAGGTGAGACAAATTCTAATTATTTAAGCGATTTGTCTGAGAGTATGATGAGTACCAGTAGTGGACGTAAGGTAATCGCTTCTATGATTGAAAATCAGATTATGGGTATTGTAACAGGAAATGTAGACGAAGATTCCAATGATACTTTACAGTCGCTTCTTCTTGGAACAGAAGGCGAAAATACATTAAGTAGCATTGAAGAGACTTTGTTATCTTTACAAACCGATGAAAAGACTAAAGAAACTGAGCAATAAGATAAGAAAATGAGGTAAAAGAATGAGAATTAAAATTTCATCAGACAGTACATGTGATTTGAATAAGGCATATATTGAAGAAAACGATATTGGAATTATGCCACTTTTTGTAGTGAAAGACGGTGAAAGTTTCAAGGATGGTTTGGAAATTACACCGGATGTCATTTTTGCACACGTAAATGCGGGAGGAGACCTTTGTACGACCTCCGCTGCTAATGTAAATGATTATATGGAATTGTTTGAAGAATATAAAAAAGAGTATGATGCTGTGATTCATATCAACATTGGTTCTGGATTTTCTAGTTGTCACCAGAATGCTTCTCTTGCAGCCGAGGAGTTTGACAATGTGTATGTTGTAGACTCGATGAATTTATCCACAGGTCATGGACTTGTAGTGGTTGAAGCTGTTAAACGAGTAAAACAGGGTATGGAAGCAGAGAAAATCTATGAGGAATTAAAAGACCTTGTCCCACGTGTAGAAGCAAGTTTTGTATTAGATAGATTAGATTATATGGTAAAAGGTGGAAGATGTTCTGCGGTAGCGGCTCTTGGAGCTTCTCTTTTACAGTTAAAGCCTTGTATCGAGGTAGTTGATGGTAAAATGGGTGTCTGCAAAAAGTATAGAGGTTCTTATGAAAAGGCACTTGGCAATTATGTGAAAGACCGTTTGATGAACCGCGAGGACATTGATACAGAAAGAATCTTTGTTACTCATACAGAAACTCCACAGGAAGTGGTAGAATCTGTGAAAAAGGTAGTCGATGAATATAAAGACTTTGAAATTGTGGAAGAAACTGTTGCAGGTTGTACTGTTTCTTGTCACTGTGGACCAAATACTTTGGGAGTTTTATTTATCAGAAAATAATACTTAAAGGAAATAGATATGGATACGGAAAAGTTATGTAATTTGTGTCCGAGAGAATGTAACGTAGATAGGGGACTTGGCAAAACTGGTTTTTGCAAAGTCCCTAATCAAATTAAGGTATCACGTGCTGCCCTTCATTTCTGGGAAGAACCTTGCATATCGGGGGAGGAAGGTAGTGGAACTGTTTTTTTCTCGGGGTGCAATTTGCGTTGTGTATATTGCCAGAATAGAAAGATAGCAGAAGGTGTCTATGGAAAAGAAATTACAGTAGACAGGCTGGCTGCTATTTTTTTAGAATTACAGGAAAAAGGTGCAAATAATATCAATCTGGTAACACCATCGCACTATGTTTTACAAATTCGGAAAGCACTGGATATGGCAAAGGAGAAAGGCTTGAAGCTTCCGATTGTATACAATTCCAGTGCTTATGAAAAGGTAGAAACGCTACAATTACTGAAAGGCTATGTGGATATTTATCTGCCGGATTTTAAGTATATGAGCAGTGCGTTGAGTGGGAAATATTCCAGTGCACCGAATTATAGCAAAATAGCCAAAGAGGCTATTAGGGAAATGGCGTCACAGGTGGGAGAAGCTCAGTTTGATGATAGAGGCATTATGACAAGAGGTGTCATTGTAAGGCATCTTGTTTTACCTGGTTATATAGAAGATTCAAAAAAAATAATTAAGTATTTACACAATGCGTATGGAAATAGTATATTTATAAGTGTTCTTAATCAGTTTACGCCACTGGGCGATTTGGAGAACTATCCGGAAATCAATCGGAAGTTGACTGAAAGGGAATATGATGAGGTCGTGGATTTTGCCATAGAAATTGGTGTAGAAAATGGCTTTATTCAGGAAGGGGATACGGCAGAGGAGAGCTTTATTCCAAGCTTTGAAGGGGAAGGAGTATAAAAGTTTATGAGAGAATCAATTCTAACAAAGCAAAGTTTTCGTTTGTTTGGAAAGGGATTTTCCGCAAATGCGTTGAAAATGATTGCACTTATTACAATGATAGTTGACCATTTTTCAGCAGTCATTTACTTGTTCCTTCACAATGGAGGATATACGGTTGAATGGGGAATGGAGTTTGAACATTCGCTAAATCTCTATTATATTATGCGAAATATAGGTAGATTTGCATTCCCGATTTTTTCTTTCTTTATTGTGGAAGGATATTTTCATACGAAAAGTCGGTTTAAGTATATGCGAAATCTTTTGATTTTTGCATTGATTTCAGAAGTGCCATATGACTTTTATTTTATGGGAGAACCTTTTTACTGGGGACAACAGAATGTATTTTTTACTTTAGCGATTGCACTGGGTGCTGTTTGGTTAATAGATATTGTTAGACAGAAATTATTCTTTAGTGTTATTTTAAGAGTACTGTTACAGGTGCTGATTATCGCAGGTATGACGGTTTTGGCGAGAGTTTTAGTGACAGATTATACTTGTTTTGGTGTCTGGTTAGCGGTTATTTTCTATTATTATAGAGATACGAGATTACTGGGATGTATTATGGCAACGATTATCTTTTGTTCCCTTGTGCCTTGGGGATTCCCAGCATTTATTGCCTTGCTTTTCTATAATGGAGAACGTGGTAAAAATATGAAGTACTTCTATTATATCTTCTATCCGGCACATTTGATTTTGCTTGGTATAGTAAGAATATTAGGTGGAATATAAATGAAATGGAGAAAATAAATGAAATTATCAGAACTTATGAACAAAAAAATACCAACCCTGTCTTTTGAGGTTTTTCCACCAAAGACAACCAGTGGTTATGAATCTGTGGAAAAAGCCACAGAGGAAATTGCAAAATTGCAACCAGATTTTATGAGCGTAACGTATGGTGCAGGTGGTAGTACCAGTGATTTTACAGTTTCTATTGCCTCAAATATTCAAAATAACATGGGAGTAAATACTTTAGCCCATTTAACTTGTGTGAAAGCAGATAAAAAGACGATTTTTGATACGTTGGACATTTTAAAGAAGAATAATATTGAGAATATTTTGGCACTTCGTGGAGATATTCCGGAAGGCTTTGACAGAGAAATGATGGATTATCAATATGCCAGTGAAATGATTAAAGATATCAAGGCATATGGAGACTTTTGTATCGGTGGTGCATGTTATCCAGAAGGTCATGTGGAATCATCTAATATGGAAGAAGATATTGCACACCTTAAATTGAAAGTGGAGGCAGGCTGCGAATTTTTAACAACACAGATGTTTTTTGATAACAATATTTTATACAACTATTTATATAAAATCAGAGAACGTGGTATTACAGTTCCAATCGTTGCGGGAATTATGCCTGTAACCAATGCAAAACAGATTGTCAGAAGTTGCAAATTATCTGGTACATATTTGCCTCAGAGATTTAAGGCGATTGTAGACAGATTTGGTGAAAATCCAAATGCAATGAAGGAAGCCGGTATTGCCTACGCCACAGACCAGATTATTGATTTACTTGCCAATGGCGTAAATAATATTCACGTATATTCTATGAATAAGCCGGAAGTGGCAGCAGCTATTCAGAACAATTTAAAAGAAATTATGTCTTATCAGAGGTAGAAAAAAGTGCAAACAGTTTTTACATATGAGCCGGATAAAAAGGCTCTTTTGGTAAAAAAATCTGAAATCTATCGATATCTTGGCTATACAAAAAATGCCCCTGTGGGTGACAATGTGGAGGCAATGGTAGAGGAGATTTTGGAAAATGTGTTAGTAAACTCTAGACCAATGGTATGCTATAAAAGATTTTCCTTAGATTTTGATGAGGGAATCAATTTTGGCTTTATGAAGGTTCATAGTAAAGATTTAAAGGTCAATTTAATGAACTGTCAGGAAGCCATTATTTTTGCAGCCACCATAGGTCTTTATACGGACGTACAGATAAAAAGAGAAAGTATTTTATCCCCAGCAAGAGCCTGTGTATATCAGGCGGTAGGGGCAGCGGTTATAGAGGAAGTTTGTGATACATTTAATGAGTTTATAAGGAAAAATGAGGCTTTAGAAGGAAATACTTTAAAGCCAAGATATAGTCCAGGATATGGAGATGTATCCCTTGAGGTGCAAAAGGATATTTTCAGGGAATTAGATTGTGCCAAAATGGCTGGGATTACCCTTTCGGACTCTTTGCATATGATTCCGGAAAAGTCTGTAACTGCCATTATTGGAATTGTAAAAGAAAAATAGTAGGAAAAGGCGAAGAAACTTCGCCTCATAAGGAGAAAAAAATGACACTGCTTGATAAAATCAAAAAAGGATTTGTATATTTTGATGGTGGCTATGGCACTATTTTGCAGGCCAAGGGATTAAAACCGGGGGAATTACCGGAAACTTATAATATTTTGCATCCAGAAATGGTAACGGACATTCATTATCAGTATCTTTTAGCAGGTAGTCAGATTTTAAAGGCAAATACGTTTGGTTGTAATGCACTCAAATTCTCTATGGAAGGTGAAATGTCTCTTGAAAATTTGGTGAGGGCAGCCATAGACAATGCAAAAAAGGCGATTGTAAAAGCAGGAAAAGTACAGGGAGAAGATGCTTATATAGCTCTGGATTTAGGTCCAACTGGAAAACTGTTAGAGCCTCTTGGGGATTTGCCATTTGAAAAAGCGGTTAGTTTATATGCCAATGTAACTAAAATCGGTGTAGAATGTGGTGTAGATTGCGTTTTAATCGAAACAATGAACGATGGATACGAAGCAAAAGCGGCAGTGCTTGGGGTAAAGGAGAACTGTGATTTACCTGTTTTTGTTACAACGGTATATGACGAAAGCGGAAAGTCATTAACCGGTAGTGGAGCAAAAAATATGGTGGCACTTTTAGAGGGATTAGGCGTAGATGCCTTAGGCTTAAATTGTAGCCTTGGACCAAAGAAGATGTTACCGATTGTTCAGGAAATCTGTGAAAATGCTTCGATTCCTGTGATTGCCAATCCCAATGCTGGTTTACCAAAGGTGGAAGATGGTAAGACGATTTTTGAAGTGGACGCAGAAGAATTTGCAGAGGATATGAAAGAGCTTGTAGAGGCAGGCGTGCGAATATTGGGAGGCTGCTGTGGAACCACGCCTTCCCATATTGAGACGATGATAAATGCAGTATCTAAGTTAGAGCCAAAACCACTTATAGAAAAAAATGCTACGGTGATTTCTTCTTATTCTAAGATAGTTACTTTTGGAGAAAAACCTATTCTGATTGGCGAAAGAATCAATCCTACGGGAAAAAGCAAGTTTAAACAGGCTTTAAGAGACCATGATATAGAGTATATCTTGAAAGAGGGTTTTGCACAGGCGGATAAAAAAGTTCAGGTATTAGATGTTAACTTAGGACTTCCGGAAATAGATGAAGTTGCGATGCTGGAAGAAGTGGTTGTGAAACTTCAGAGCGTTTTGGATTTACCGCTTCAAATTGATACTTCTGACCCGGTAGCTTTGGAAAGAGCTTTGCGTTTATACAATGGGAAAGCACTTATTAATTCTGTCAATGGAAAAGAAGAAAGTATGAACAGCGTATTCCCACTGGTAAAAAAATACGGTGGTGTGGTAGTTGCACTTACATTAGATGAAAGTGGTATTCCAGAAACCGTAGAAGGCAGACTTGCCATAGCAAAACGTATTTATGAGAAAGCAGCAGAGTATGGAATTGGGAAAAAAGATATTCTTGTAGATGTTTTGACGATGTCTATCAGTACAGACGGACAGGCAGCAAACACGACCCTTGACGCTGTGGCAGGAATTAAAGAGCGTTTTGGTGGCAAGACCATATTGGGTGTTTCCAATGTATCCTTTGGCTTGCCAAATAGAGATTATGTGAATGCGGTCTTTTTTGCTAATGCGATGGAGAGAGGCTTAAATGCTGCAATTATGAATCCAAATTCTTTGGATATGTTAAAGGCTTATTATGCTTTCTGTGCATTAAAAGGTTATGATGATAGATGCGTAGATTATGTGCAATTTGCAACCCAAATGGCACCAGCTATGACTTTGGCTGTAACAGGTAATGTCGCAACAAATAGTACTGTGGAGCAAAATGGTAGCAAAGCATCGGACGGTAGTACAGAAAGCGTCTCTGTATTGATGCAGTCTATTATAAAAGGTATGAAAGAGGCTTCTGTAAATGCCACAAGGCAGGTGCTTGCGGAGGGAAAAGAAGCTTTTGATGTGATTCAGAAGGAAATCATTCCTGCCTTAGATGTAGTAGGAAAAGGCTTTGAAAAGAAAACTATCTTTTTACCACAGTTATTAATGAGTGCAGAAGCGGCAACCTCTGCCTTTGAAGTAATTAAATCGACTCTTGGGAAAAAAGGTGAGAATACAAAGGTAAAAGGTAAGATTGTTTTAGCCACAGTAAAAGGTGATATTCATGATATTGGCAAAAATATTGTGAAAGTACTTTTAGAAAATTATGGCTATGAGGTTATTGATTTGGGAAAAGATGTACCAAAGGAGGCTATTGTTGAGGCAGTTGTCAAGCATCAAATTACTTTGGTAGGTTTAAGTGCTTTAATGACAACCACTGTACCCAGTATGGAAGAAGCGATTCAGGAGCTTAGAAAGGTAGCTCCAGAATGTAAAGTGGTCGTAGGTGGTGCTGTTTTAACACAGGAATATGCGGATATGATTCAGGCAGATGCATATTGTAAAGATGCGATGGAGACGGTACGATATGCGGAGAGTATGTTTGGGTAAAAAGAAGAAAAAATTCTCTTTTTTAAAAAAGTGCTTGCTTTATTATGTATAATGGTATACAATTACTTCGGACAAAGGCGTCTAGTAGGAATGTAACATTATACATTCCTGTTAGTTGTCCTTTTTTTTTAACCGGAGTGAAATATACATAACATTTTCGGTAAAAAATCAAATATAGTTGTAATCAAACGAGGGAGGATATGATTATGTCATATGTTGATGAAGTCTACGCTAAAGTCGTAGAAAAAAACCCAGCTCAGCCAGAATTTCATCAGGCTGTAAAAGAGGTATTAGAATCATTACGTGTTGTAATTGAAGCTAATGAAGAAGAGTACAAAAGAGATGCATTACTTGAGAGAATTGTTACACCAGAAAGACAGCTTTTATTCAGAGTACCATGGGTAGATGATAAAGGTCAGGTTCAGGTAAACAATGGTTACCGTGTTCAGTTCAATAGTGCTATTGGACCATACAAGGGAGGTCTTAGATTACACCCTTCAGTAAACATCGGTATTATTAAATTCTTAGGATTTGAACAGATTTTCAAGAACTCCTTAACAGGACTTCCAATCGGTGGTGGTAAAGGTGGTTCTGACTTTGACCCTAAGGGAAAATCAGATAGAGAAGTTATGGCATTCTGCCAGAGCTTTATGACAGAATTACACAAATACATTGGTGCTGACACAGACGTTCCAGCAGGTGACATCGGAACAGGTGCAAGAGAAATCGGTTATATGTATGGTCAGTACAAGAGATTAACAGGTCTTTACGAAGGCGTTTTAACAGGTAAAGGATTGAGCTACGGTGGTTCTTTAGCTAGAACAGAAGCTACTGGTTATGGTTTATTATACTTAACACAGGAAATGCTCAAATGCAATGGCATTGATATTGCAGGTAAAACAGTTGCTGTTTCAGGTTCTGGTAACGTTGCTATTTACGCTACACAGAAAGCACAGCAGTTAGGTGCTAAAGTTGTTACAGTTTCAGATTCAACAGGTTGGATTTATGACCCAGAAGGAATTGATGTAGCACTTTTAAAAGAAGTAAAAGAAGTAAAACGTGCTCGTTTAACAGAATATGCAGCAGCTAGACCAAGTGCACAGTATCACGACAAAGCAGCAGAAGGCACAAATCAGTGGTCAGTAAAAGTTGATATTGCTCTTCCATGTGCAACTCAGAACGAATTGAACCTTGATGATGCAAAAGCATTAGTTGCAAATGGTGTTATTGCAGTTGCAGAAGGTGCTAATATGCCTACAACTATGGAAGCAACAGAATACTTCCAGGCAAACAAAGTATTATTCTGCCCAGGTAAAGCTGCAAACGCAGGTGGTGTTGCTACATCAGCACTTGAAATGAGCCAGAACAGTGAAAGACTTAGCTGGACATTTGAAGAAGTTGACTCTAAATTACAGACAATTATGGTTAACATCTTCCACAATCTTGATGATGCTGCGAAGAAATATGGTATGGAAGGCAACTATGTTGCTGGTGCTAACATCGCAGGTTTCTTGAAGGTAGCAGATGCTATGAAAGCTCAGGGAATCGTATAACGCATTATTATTCCAAAAGTGAGAACCCTACACATTGCGGGAAACCGTAAAAGTGTAGGGTTTTTTTAGATAACTAGGGGACAAGAATGATAAAACCTTGCATTTCACCAAAACAGGTTGCAACTTAGCCTTGACACATCGCAACTTGCATTCCCACCTATTGAATCCCAAGATAGTACTTGTTATGATGCTTTCAGAACGGAAAACAAACCGAAATGGAGGAACATAATGAGTATTATCAAAGTGCAAAATCTTACAAAAAAATATGGCGATATTACCGCTGTCAATCACGTATCCTTTGAGGTAGAAAAAGGAACAATGCTTGGCTTTTTAGGCATAAATGGTGCCGGAAAAACAACCGTAATCAATATGTTGGCAACCCTGTTAAGAGCCGATGAAGGTCAGGTCACTATCTGTGACAAAATACTGGGAAAAAACGACCAGGAAATTCGTAGAAAAATCGGAATTGTTTATCAGCAAAATTGCCTAGATGATATTTTAACGGTAAAAGAGAACCTGATTTGTAGAGGTATTTTACACGGTGCGAGTAAAAAGGAAGCCGAAGAACAATTAAAACGTCTGAGCGAAATTTTAAAACTAGATGAAATTATAAAAAAACAATATAAAACTCTTTCTGGAGGACAAAAACGAAGATGTGAAATTGCGGCTGCACTGATGCACACACCAGAAATTTTGTTTTTAGATGAGCCGACTACCGGTCTTGACCCAGCCACACGCGTAGATGTTTGGAACACTGTTAAAGCGTTGCAACAAAGTGAGAAAATGACCGTTTTTCTTACGACTCACTATATGGAAGAAGCCGCAAGTGCAGATAATATCATTATTTTAGACCATGGAAATATCATTACCCAGGGAACTCCCTTTGCACTAAAGGAAAAATATGCAATGGATAAATTGAAACTTTACTACAAAGATGGTGAAACGAAAGAGATGGGGATTCCTACGACTTTAAAGGCATTACCAATCCTAGAGGAAATTAGGGATAAACTCAGTGGATTTGAAGTGATTCAGGGCAATATGGACGATGTATTTTTGAATGCTGTGGGAAAAGTATTGAATGCGGAAGGAGAGAAATAGATATGCAACAATTTATGGCAATTATGGGACGTAACCTAAAGATGTATTTTCGAGATAGAGGAGCTGTGTTTTTTTCACTCCTTTCTATGCTGATTGTAATTTGTCTGATGGTGTTTTTTCTAGGTGATATGAGTACGGAAAGTGTCGTAAACATTCTGGGGAAAATTCCGGGGAGGGATACATCTCATGATGAGAAAAATGCGGAACTACTAATTTTAACTTGGACTTTTGCAGGAATTATTTCGATTAACGCCGTAACCGTTACTTTAGCGGTATATTCCATTATGATTAAAGATAGAGTCAATGGAAAATTAAACTCTATTTACACAGCACCAGTAGGTCGTGGTATTATTGCAACAGCATACATAGCGACTTCTTGGATAGCATCGATTATAGTATGTACGATTACACTTTTGCTTACGGAAATTTATGGAGTGATAAAAGGGTTAGAATTTTATTCTGTTTCGACTCATTTAGAGTTATTTGGAATGATTATGCTCAATTCGTTTGTTTACGCAGCATTTATGTATGTTATGGCAGTTTCTATCAAAACCGAAGGAGCATGGACTGGCTTTGGAACAGTAGTAGGTACCCTCGTCGGCTTCCTCGGTGCAATTTATATTCCAATCGGGTCCCTTTCTGACACCGTAGGCAATTTACTAAAATGCACACCAGTTATTTACGGAACGGCGATGTTTCGAAAGGTTATGACAAAAGATATTTTGGAAGAAGCATTCCAGGGTGTTCCTAGAGAAGTCATCAGTGAGTACAATAAGGCGATGGGAATTGAATTAGAAGTATTTGGGAAAAACCTTGATAATATAGAACAATGGCTCATTTTATTTGTCTGTGGTATAATATTCCTTGTTCTTGGAATTGGAATTTTAAAATATGGCAAAAAGACCGATAGATAATCAGGAGAAAGTATGAAAATTACAATCGAAGCAAAAGCACCAGGTGAGGAAGATGAAATCATCGTTCGTTGTAACCAGCTGGATGATAAACTTATGAATTTAATTTATTCCATAAAGTCCGGTCAGGAAAATATAACAGGATACTTGGAAGATAAAATTATAAAGCTTGTGCCAAAGGAAGTTTACTATTTTGAGTCCGTAGATAATAAAACCTTTGCTTATACGGCTAAAGGTGTATACGAGATTCATAAAAAGTTATATGAAATTGAAAAAGAATATGTGAATACGGATTTTCTCCGCATATCCAAATCAGTTATTGTCAATGTAGCAAAAATTGCGTACATAAGACCTATTTTTAATAGTCGATTTGAGGCAAAACTGAAAAATGATGAAAAGGTCGTTATTTCAAGGCAATATGTTGCAGACCTGAAGAAAAAGTTAGAGATATAGGAGGAAAAAAGATGAAGCTGTTGAAGAAATTTTTACAATGGTATTTATATATTACGACCGGTATTTTAATTGTTACTTGTATTTGTTTTGCAATAGATGGCGTAGAGAGTTTACCGAAAGAAACTCTATGGCAAATTCTTTTATCTGGTTTTCTTACAACCCTTGTAACACTGTTATTTGCAATAGAAGACTGCATTGGCTGGAAAAAATTTATAATCAAAGGAGTTTTCCATTATCTGTCTTTAAGTGCAGTTATGATTGTGTGTGGTAACTGGTTTGGGTGGCTGAAACTGAATGCTGCCGGAATTATAATGATGCTCATTGCCGTAGCGGTGGTTTATTTCATTGCATTTTGGACCTATTACATCGTAGATATGAGGCAGGCGGAAATAATTAACCAAAGATTGAAGGAAAAATATGGAAAAGAAGAATAAATAGTAGGCGTCTGCACTTAGTGTGCAGGCGTTTTTCTTGTTTCTACATAAATGACAAAGAAATGTAACCAAACATAGAAAAAAAGCATCTAATTTATGTAATACCAATACCCATGGGAAAAGGAATAACAAGGAGGAATGAAACTTGACTAAGGAGGAGTTTGTGCAAAATGTGTCAGCAGCAGAAAAAAGTCTGTACCGTGTAGCGAAATCCATTTTAAAAGATGACGAAGACTGTGCGGACGCCATACAAAGTGCCATTTTGCACGCATTTGATAAGCGAAATACATTGAAACAGGAAAAATATTTTTGTACTTGGCTTATAAGAATTCTAATAAATGAATGCTATCAGGTTTTGCGAAAAAAGCAGGCAGAGGTTTCTTATGAAGAATATATGGGAAATGCAGAAAGTTTTCCTGCACATAGCGAAGTCTATGAGGCCTTAATGGAGTTGGAAGAACTATATCGCATCCCTTTTGTTCTTCATTATATCGAGGGATATTCTACCAAGGAAATTGCTAAAATCCTAACCATTAGTTTGAGCAACGTAAAAATTCGATTGCAAAGAGCCAGAATCAAATTACAGGATATTTTGAAAGGAGACCAACTATGAAAAATGAGCAGATAGATTCTATAAATTGGGAACAGGAATTCCCGGAAGTACCTATGTGTGTGCATCGTTCCGTGGAAAGAGTAAATAGCAGGATTATGGAGAAAGAGAAAGTTAGACGTATTTCCAGAAAGGCAATTTGGGTTTTTGCAGCCTGTTTTATCCTTTTGACAGGAACTACCGCTTTTGCTGCAAACAGCCTATGGCAACAGCGTATGGAAGCTTTAAATGAGCAGGAAATGCTGGAATATTTTCAGACCATTACAAAGAGTAATGCTCCGGCTTTTCGTTACAACCGTCAAATGACGGAAAAAGAACTTATACGTTTTGGAGAATTGGAAAGTGCCTATGAAATGGAAGGGGTCTTTCCGGAAGGAATGTTGACTATGATTTCGGAAGAAGAAACATATGCAGGAAAAGGAGTTGGCTACGAAACAAAAAGTGGAACTTTTTTCTTGCCTGAAGAAACACTATCTGATGAACAAATACTGCAAATCATAGATTTTTATCATAAATTGGATTATTCTTTTAGTACAGTAAGTAGTCTTGTGGAAAGTGGTGAAATTAGTTTTACAGAAGAAAAATCTTCTGTGGAAGATATAAATCCGGTAATGATGCAGGAGTTTACAGCGATTAATGAGAATGTTTCTTATTTGGAAGTCCCCCTTATGAATACAAGTCTTCCAAGGGAAATTGCAGCAGATACCGACTATGTATACTTAGGGTATGATGAGGAAATTAAACGAATGGCCGTAGGAAGTGATGAAGTGGAACCCTTTTATCTATTGCAGGCTGGTGAAACACTTTTTGCAATGGATACCGATAGAGAGGGACATATTTTCTTATCTCTCCGGGTTTATGAAAAGGAAGCTAATTCTTACAGTAATAAGCTGATAAAATTAGATAATCGGGGACAGATTTTAGTGGAATATGACGTGAAAAATGCGGTATCAGAAGAAGGTAAAAAACTGGATGCTCTAATGGCATACAAAATGGTGGAAGATTCGGAAGGCAGATTGTATGTAAAAACAAGATGGGAAGAAAAACTGTTACTTTTTGTCTTCTCTGAAGATGGAACGTATTTAGATGCGATTTATGATAAAAAGTATGAGTCACACCCGGCGAATGAGATGTGCTTTGGAGAAGATGGCTATCTCTATGTGCTGGGGAGCGAAATCATACAAGTAGATAGTACCTCCTTTATGGTTTCAAAAGCCTTTTCTTATGCCACGAAAGATATGATTGCAGCAGCAGATTTACTATATCCAATAGAGGAAGATAGCTTTTACCTTTTTGGATATGATGGAGTATTCAGGATAACTTTAGGAGAAGAAGCCAGCGAGAAAATTTTGGCTCCATATGAGAAGGATATCTTTGAGGAAGGAGCTAGAAGTTATGCAATTTCTAAAGATATGTTGGTTGTTGTGAACTATAAAGAATGGGGAATTACAATAACTTATCTGACTTTTTAAAGAAACTATGAAGTAAGATACAAAAAAGATACAAGTATGTTACAAAATATAACAGAAAAGTCAGTATAAGTAGAAAAGAGGAACATAGATGCTGAAAATTTTGATAGCAGAAGATGAAGAACCAATCGCAAATTTAATAAAAATGAATCTAATCAAAGCCGGATATTCGTGTATTGTGGCAGCAGATGGTGAAGTGGCAGCAGATTTTATGATGAATCAGGTTTTTGATTTAGTGCTTTTGGATATTATGCTTCCCAAAATCGACGGATATGAATTGATGGAATATGCGAAAAAACTGGGATTTCCTGTTATATTTTTGACAGCCCTTGGCACAACGGAACATAAAGTAAAAGGGTTAAAAATGGGAGCGGATGATTACTTACCGAAACCTTTTGAAATTGTGGAACTTTTAGCCAGAGTGGAGGCGGTATTACGCAGATACAATAAGGTGAAATCTATTGTAGAAGTACATGATGTTGTCATAGATACGGCCTCCAGATGTGTTAAACGGGGGAATGAAGAAATTTTGCTTACAATGAAAGAATTTGATTTATTGCTTTTATTTGTAAGAAATCCTAATATTGCCCTGTACCGTGAAGTTATTTATGAAAATGTGTGGGGTGGAGAATACTTAGAGCAAAGTAGAACTGTGGATTTACACGTACAACGTCTGAAAAAGAAACTATTGTGGGAAGATAAAATCGTTGCGGTTTATAAAGTGGGATATCGACTCAATGTTTAGAAAAAGGAGAATGTATGAAGTTTGCAAATAAATTGTTTTTTGCCACAACCAGTGTTCTGACAGTCATTTTTGCAATTTTCGGTATCTGGCTTTTATCTTCTTATTTTAATAAAAGTATGAATCGAGAAATGGAGCAGGCTGAAACAGAAAACAGAATGTTTCAATATTTGTTTGAAATTGCCTATCAATCGTTGGAGGAATATGGAGACGATTATGCCATAAGAAGTGCAGTCGATAGTGTGGCAAATAGTGTAGAAAAGGCGGATAATCATTGCTTTGTATGGTCAAAAGAGGACATATTTTATGGTGATACAAAGAGTTGTTTGGCACAGTTAGAAGCCCTTATGGGTGTGGGAGAAAAACTGGATTTACAAAACAATTATGGTTGTGGAATCCGTCAGGTTTCGCAGCGGTATTATTTAATGAGTGTCTGTGTGGTTTCCACCAATGAACAGCAAATCTATTTGGGGATTAGTAAAGATGTTACCACAATGTATGAAGACAGGCAGGGGCTTATGAACCAATATAGGCTAGCCTTGGTGATTTTGTTGGTAGTAGGTGGTATTTGTATTTATATTTTATCTCAATATATTACCAAGCCCATTCGGAAATTAGATGCTGTGGTAGAACAAATCAGTAGAGGTAATTATGACAGGCGTTCCCGTTATAAAAGTTCAGATGAAATAGGTACGCTTTCCGATAATTTTAATCATATGGCAGATTGTTTAATGGAGCAGATGCACGTAAAAGAGTTGGAAGCTAAGCAAAAGGAAAGTTTTATGGCCGCTTTTGCACATGAACTGAAAACACCCCTAACGTCTATTATCGGATATGCAGATATGCTTAATTCGATTGATATGTCAGAAGAAGAACGTAGAGAAGCCTACTATTACATTTATAGTCAGGGAAAACGTCTGGAAAGTCTTTCCCATAAGCTTTTAGAACTTGTGAGTCTGGAGCAGACGCCCCTTCAGATAAGACCAGTTAATACGAAAGATTTGGAAGAAAATATTCGGGAAACTTTTCGACCTATTTTTGAAAAAAAGAATATTCGTGGAAAAATTAATTTGGAAAAAGGGGTTATCTATGGAGATAAAGACTTATTGTTGTCGGTTTTTTATAATCTTTTAGATAATGCGACAAAAGCCGCCAGTAAAGACGGATTTGTTCTGTTAAAAGGAAAGAAAGTTGACAATGGGTATGAGGTCAAGGTTGTGGATAATGGTCGAGGCATTCCAGAATCAGAAATTAACAGAATTACAGAAGCCTTTTATATGGTGGATAAGTCACGTTCTCGTAAAGAAGGTGGAGCGGGAATTGGAATGACACTATGCCAGAAAATCATTACTTTGCATAAAGGAATATTAAAAATAAGCAGTAGATTGGGCGAAGGAACTATCGTGCAGTTGAGGTTTCCAGATAAGGTGAGGTCGGAATGAAACGAAAAAAAGCTTTAAAACCAAGAAAAAATTTCAAACAGATAAAGACCTATGGATTCTGCATTGGCGGACTAACTTTTTTGGTAGTAGTTGCATTACTTTTACCTCAGATTATTTTTGGAGTTCTGGATAAATATAGAATGTCTAATACCGAAGTAGAGTCAAGAAGCAATATGAATATTTCGCAAGTAAATGCAACCTACGAAAAGCAAATGTACGATAGAATGGGGCACTTTTCTTCTATGTCTAGGGATATAATGAACGTTGCGGCAATTCATTATGAATTGAAGGATGTAGAAGAAGGAGAATTACTAGAGTCTATTTTTTCACAAGATTGGATATATATGCTGAATTATGTTACAGCCGGAATTTACCAGATAGCATTGAATGAAGCTTTTATTGAGGTGAATGACTGTAAAAAGTATGTAGTCTATGGAACAGATTATCAAGAGGGAGTCACTTTAATGATGTGGTATCTGGATTTGTCTATGGAAGAAGTAGGTGCAAGAGTACGTTTTCTTGTGGATACAGAGACAGGTAGCATTTATTATATAAAAATTACGTCTATTGATGAGACGATGAATACAGAATACAAAAATATTGCCCAATCAGAAACCGTAGAATATATGACTCTGGCTACATTTTTTATTGAGGGGCTTAATGATTTTAAAGAATATTATAAGACCTATTATGAAAGTGATATTGATAACCAGATATTATATGATGAGGATATTTATACCTACTATTATGTATGTGATGAATGGAGTCATACCGTCGGAGGAGAAGGAGATAATTACTTATGTTACAGTGAGTATCCCCTTATGTATGGAGAAATTAGTATGGAACTAATATTTAGTGCTACCGCTGGGCAGGGTGCAAATCCGGATATTGAATTTGGAATTTCGTCAATCGGCAACATTATTCCGGAAATGATGCAGAAATGATACAAAAAAGATGAGGCTATGATGCAATTTCTTTTTAAGATATAAGAAAAAGAGAGGGAGCATAGCCAAAATGACAAGAGAAGGAAACAGAGAATATCAAAGAAGAAAAGATGAAGCATATAGAAGACAAATGGAAGAACAAAGAAGACAGAAAAAAAGAATCCAAGTACTCTGGTATTTAGGTTCTACAATCCTGTTTTGCTTTTGCACCTATATGATAGGAAAGAAAGCAGGAGAAGATGAATTGCGGGCAAAACTTAATATAGCTGTAATGGGTGAAGAAGTGCTTGAAAGCCAGAGTGATACAAGCTATGAAAGTTATACCGGTGGAAAAGATGGAATACTCCTTGTCAATAAAAATAATCCGTTACCAGACGATTATGAGGTGGAACTTGTAACCTTGCAAGATGGAAAAAATCGTGCTGCCAAGGAAGCCTATGAGCCATTAAACGATATGTTGAAAGCAGGACGAAAAGAAGGGCTAGAATTTGAAATTTGTTCTTCTTATCGTGATGTGGAAAGGCAGACAGAACTCTTTGAAGAAGATTTAGAAACTCTCATTCGGCAAGGATATTCCTATCAGGAGGCATACGATGAAGTTGCAAAAGAAACTATGCCACCAGGTTGTAGCGAACATTCTACGGGGCTTGCCTTTGACATTGTAGCACTGGATTATCAGATGTTAGACGAGGGTCAGGAAAGAACAGCAGAAAATAAATGGTTGCAGGAGCATTGTGCGGAATACGGATTTATTTTACGATATCCAGAAGACAAAGAAGACATTACACTCATCAATTATGAATCCTGGCACTTTAGGTATGTGGGTGTAGAAGCAGCACAATATATTATGGAAGAAGGAATTACTTTGGAGGAGTATTTGGAGATGGAGGATATTTAAAAAAATTATATTGACATTTTCTCCAAAAAGAGCTATTATCATATAAGTGCTTTAGCACTTTAAAGTGTAACGCTTTAAAGTGAAAATGCCATTTGGCATAAAATTTGGAGGATATTATGGAAAAGAATAATGGTAATTTAATTGCGTTCAGACCGGATATAAAGGTAGTTGACTGTACGCTTCGTGATGGTGGCTTGGTTAATAATTTTGAATTTACAGATGAATTTGTAAAGGAATTATATCGTACAAACATCAAAGCCGGCGTAGATTATATGGAATTTGGATATAAGGCATCAAAGGACATCTTCAAAAAAGAAGACTATGGCAAGTGGAAATTCTGCGAAGAAGAAGATATTCGTGCTATCGTTGGAAACAATGATTTTGATTTAAAAATAGCTGTTATGACAGACGTTGGAAGAACAGATTACAAAAATGATATTTTGAAAAAAGAAGACAGTGTGATTGATTTAGTTCGTACTGCAACCTACATTCATCAGATTCCAACAGCCATTGATATGATCCAGGACGCACACGAAAAGGGATACGAAACTACGGTAAATATTATGGCAATTTCAAAAGTTCGTGAAGAAGAATTAGACCATGGACTTGAACTCTTAGCAGAAAGTGATGTAGACATTATTTACCTTGTAGATAGTTTTGGTGCTTTCTATCCAGAACAGATTCGTAGACTCACAGATAAATATATGAATATTGCAACAAAATACAATAAGAAAATTGGTATTCATGCACATAATAATCAGCAGTTGGCATTTGCTAATACTATCGAGGCTTTGAGCAACGGTGCAAGTTTGTTAGACGCAACAGTAAGTGGTATGGGTCGTGGTGCAGGAAACTGCTTTATGGAATCCCTGCTTGCCTTCCTTAGAAATCCGAAATATAATATGGTTCCAGTTATGGATTTTGTTCAGAAATACATTCAGGCAGAAAAGGATAAAGGAAATATTTGGGGATATGATATTCCATACCTTTTAACAGGTGTTATGAATTCTCATCCTTCAGCAGCTATTAAATTTACTGGAGAAAAGAGAACCGATTATTCAAGATTCTATCAGGAATTGTTAGATAATATGGAATAAGAAAAGTGTTATATTGAATTGTAATAAAGCGGTTTGTGGAAAGTTTTTTTTACGAACCGCTTTGTCTATTGTCTGAGCCACCCATCGACTTTTTCTAACAGCTTTTTCTGAAAAAATTTCACAACAACTCCAGTCAAAACCGCAGCAATTAAGGTACCCTCTCTTGTGCCCACAAGGGTAAAATCAAAGAAAATTAACGATAATACAATCGCCAGGGCCACACAACAAATATCAAAAAGGATTTTTACATTACCAAAATTTTTCTGAGTGGTATCAGAAATCGCTTTTACAAAAGCTTCTCCGGAGTTCATAATGACATTGGCAATAACGGATAAAGAGATTCCAAAACCCAATACAATAACACCTAGAAATACCCAAATAAGTCTTACCACATAAATATCTGCTGGAAAAAAGGAAACAAGGAACATTCCAAAGTCTGTAAAATAACCAAATAAAAAAGAAAGAGGCACTTGCAGAAATTGGATGGGTTTAAAATGCTTCCGAAGTATGAAAATTTGACCTACAATGAGTACACAATTCCAAGCAATTAGCCAAGAACCCATAGATAGAATGGGAAATTGATAACTGAAAACATTTGCAACGGAAGAAATAGGAGAAACGCCTAATTCACCACGCTTAGTGATAGCAACGCCCAGTGCAGAAATAAATAAACTTACAATAAATAAAATATATCTTTTAGCCAGTTCTTTCTTTTTCATAAAATATCTCATATCCTAAAAATTTTTGACAATAAAAATCTAGCATATTTTGAGAATTTGTACAACTAAGATACTATTTTTTTGGAGGACTCATTTGGTATGATTTCTGTGAAAAAGATAGTATTTTTTTGCATATAATTATGGTATACTTTATTTTAGGGTTACGAGTTTTTTGAGAGGGAGGCCGTTCTATGAATTTGACTTTTGTAGGTGCAGCACATGAGGTGACAGGTAGTTGCCATTATATAGAGGCTTGTGGAAAACATATTTTGATTGATTGTGGTATGGAACAGGGGAAGGATACTTTTGAAAATATTCCAATTCCTGTGGAAGAAGCATTAATTGACTATGTTTTTTTAACGCATGCACATGTAGACCATTCGGGAAATTTACCACTGATTTATTCCAAAGGATTCCGTGGAAAAGTATTTGCCACAGAGGCTACCGTAGATTTATGTAGTATTATGTTGCGTGATTGTGCACATATTCAGATGCAGGAAGCAGAGTGGAAAAATAGAAAGGCAAGACGTTCTCCCGGAATGGAAACGATTATACCGTTATATACTATGGAAGATGCAGACGGTATTATAAAAAGACTGATTCCTTGTCAGTACGATTCGATTATTGAGGTATGTGAAGGCATTGAAATCAGATTTACAGATATTGGTCACTTATTAGGTTCTTCCAGTATTGAAGTATGGCTTAGTGAAGGAGAAGTTTCTAAAAAACTTGTTTTCTCCGGAGATATAGGTAATATTAATCAGCCATTGATTAAAAATCCAGCTAAAACTTCGGTAGCAGATTATGTGATTATGGAGTCCACTTATGGTGATAGATTACATAGTGCGGAACGTCCGGATTACATAGGAGAGTTGGTACAGATTTTACAAAGAACTTTTGATAGAGGAGGAAATGTTGTTATTCCTTCCTTTGCAGTTGGCAGAACTCAGGAAATTTTATATTTCCTTAGAAAAATAAAGGCAGACGGGTTAATCGAGAGATTTCCAAATTTCCCGGTTTATGTGGATAGTCCTCTGGCAGTGGAAGCGACAGGGATTTTTCAAAAAAATAAGTATTCCTGTTTTGATGAAGAAGCAATGGCACTGGTAAACAAAGGTATTAACCCGATTTCTTTTCCGGGGCTTAAATTGGCGATTACCAGTGATGAATCAAAAATGATTAACTTCGAAAATACGCCAAAAGTCATTATTTCCGCATCTGGTATGTGTGAAGCCGGTCGTATTCGCCATCATTTAAAACATAATTTGTGGCGTCAGGAATGTACCATACTATTTGTTGGATATCAGGCAATCGGTACTCTTGGTAGAGCCATTGTAGAAGGGGCGAACGAAGTAAAATTATTTGGTGAAACGATTGAAGTCAGAGCCGATATTGTAAAACTGGCAGGCTTAAGCGGACACGCAGATAAAGCAGGCTTGATTGATTGGGCAACTGCTTTCCAGAAAAAGCCGGATAAATTTTTCATAGTTCATGGAGAAGATACGGTTTGTGAAAGCTTTGCACAGTGCTTAAATCACGAATACGGAATGGAGGCCTATGCTCCATATTCAGGTACGAGATTTGACCTTGCCACAGGTACTTTTGAATATGTGGCAACTCCAAGAATTGTGAAGAAAAAGGAAAATAGCCACGTTTCTGACGTATTTGCACGACTTTTGGCAGCCGGACAGAGATTGCTTGCGGTGATTCGCAAAAATGAAGACATAGCAAACAAGGATAAAGCAAAGTTTGCAGACCAGATAAATTCCCTCTGTGATAAGTGGGATAGATAAATGAGTAAAAAAGTTACAGGAGAAAAGTAGAATGAGTTTAGCAGATAACATTTTTATCGATATGTGTAAAGATATCTTGGAAAATGGAACCAGTACAGAGGGCGAAAAAGTTCGTCCACATTGGGAAGATGGAACACCCGCTTATACCATTAAAAAATTTGGTGTAGTCAACCGTTATGATTTATCCAAAGAATTTCCACTTATTACGCTTAGAAAAACTGCCTTAAAGAGTGCCACAGATGAAATGCTCTGGATTTGGCAGCAAAAGAGCAATAATGTTCATGATTTACACAGTCATATTTGGGACTCCTGGGCAGATGAAAATGGTTCTATCGGCAAAGCTTACGGATATCAGATGGGTGTGAAACATCAATACAAAGAAGGAATGATGGACCAGGTAGACAGAGTAATTTATGACCTGAAAAATAATCCTTTTAGCAGACGTATTATGACAAATATTTATGTGCATCAGGATTTACACGAGATGAACCTGTATCCATGTGCATATTCTATGACTTTTAATGTAACGCAGAAAAAAGGTGACGATAAACTTACTTTAAATGGTATTTTGAATCAGCGTTCACAGGATATTTTGGCAGCAAACAACTGGAATGTTGTGCAGTATTCCGTGCTGCTTCATATGTTGGCTCAGGTCTGCGATATGCATGTAGGTGAATTGGTGCATGTCATTGCAGATGCACATATTTATGATAGACATATTCCAATTATTGAAGAACTGATTCAAAGACCGACTTATGATGCACCAACCTTCTGGTTAAATCCGGAAATTAAAGATTTTTATCAGTTTACAAGAAATGATGTAAAAGTAGAAAATTATGTAACAGGTCCACAGGTAGAAAATATTCCTGTTGCCATTTAATCATAAAGGAGAACAAAGATGAATTGTATAGTAGCAGTAGATGAAAACTGGGCGATTGGATATAAAAATGAATTGCTGGTTAGAATTCCCGCAGACCAGAAATTTTTCAGACAGGAAACCACAGGAAAAGTGGTAGTTCTTGGAAGAAAAACTTTAGAAACATTTCCACAGGGAAGACCACTTCCAAACAGAACAAATATTATTGTTTCCACCAAACAGGATTATCAAGTGAAAGACGCTCTTGTAGTCCATTCTATTGATGAATTACTGGAAGAATTGAAAAAATACAATACAGAAGATATTTATATTATTGGAGGCGATAGCATTTATAAACAAATGCTTCCATATTGTGATACCGCTCACGTTACAAAAATAGACCATGCTTATGCAGCGGATAGTTATTTTCCAAATCTTGATGAAATGGAAGAATGGGAAATTACAGCGGATAGTGATGAACAGGTTTATTTTGACCTTACTTATCATTTCTTAAAATATGAAAGAAAGAAATAGACAGATACCATGAAGAAATTTTTTCAAAAAATAATATGTATAGGTTTAGGAGTTAGTATGCTCATTTCCCTGGTTGGTTGTGGCGATAAGGAAAATAAAAAAGTTGTACTGACAACAGGACTTGAAAAAGATGAAGTGTTTCGGATTGAAGATGTTTCCTGTCGAGTGCCAGAAATTATGGTTTATTTGACCAATACCCAGAATCAGTATGAACAGGTGTATGGCGATGAGATTTGGGAAACCAGCGTAGATGGTGTGACGCTTGAAGAAAATGTAAAAGATATTGTTCTTGCCAAAATAGCCAGAATTAAAACCCTGAATTTAATGGCAAAAGAAAATGATGTTACGCTAAATGATGCGGAAATGAATAAAGTAAAAGTGGCAGCAGATGAATACTATGATTCTTTAAACGAAACAGAAATTAAACTTTTAGATATTGATAAAGATTTGATTACAAAATTGTATAAAGAATGTGCCCTTGCGGACAAAGTCTGTGAATATATTTTACAGGACATTAATCCGGAGGTAAGCGATGACGAAGCCAGAATTGTTACCGTAGAACATATTTATATGAAAACCTATACGTTGAATGGTTCAGGTGAAAAAGTGCCTTATACTGACACAATGAAACAAAAGGTTTATGATGAAATGTCAGATGTATTGGAATTGGCACAATCTGGGGAACAATCGTTTAAATCTTTAATGGAAGAATATAGTGAAGCCGAAATTAACACGATTTCTTTTGGAAAGGGTGAGGTGGATAAAGCCTTTGAAGAAACGGCTTTCAATATGGAGACAAACGAGCTTAGTGGAATTGTAGAGGGAGAAGATGGGTATTATATCATCAAATGTATCAATACCTTTGATAAAGAGGAAACGGATGCCAATAAGCTTAAGATTATGGAAGAACGACGGGAAGAAGCGTTTTACGAAGAATATGAAAATTTTGTTTCCACTTTAGCAAGAGACTTGAATGAGAAGTTGTGGAAAGATATAGAGTTTATCCATGATGACCAAGTAACTACCAGCAACTTCTTTACAATTTATGACAAGTACTTTACTACTACGGAATAAGTAAAAAAATGCTTTATTTCTAAACAGAATATAAACAAATTATTAAATGTTAGCACTCAGGTGTACTGAGTGCTAATTTTGTCTTGACTTTTTATTTTGACAGTCTTAAACTACATTTAGTTGCCAAAATTGAGACAAAAAATAGAACGTAGTAGAAAAAGGGAGTGATTTTAATGGCAGCAAGACAAGGTAGTTTATCAATTAACAGTGATAACATTTTTCCAATTATTAAGAAGTGGTTATATTCAGACCACGATATTTTTTACAGAGAATTAATTTCAAATGGTTGTGATGCGATTACCAAACTGAAAAAACTGGATATGATGGGTGAATATACTTTACCAGAAGATTTTAAGGGTAAGATTCAGGTTATCGTTAATCCAAAGGACAAAACGTTAAAATTCATTGATAATGGTCTGGGTATGACAGCTGATGAAGTAGAAGAATATATTAACCAGATAGCTTTTTCTGGTGCAACAGACTTTATTGAAAAATACAAAGATAAAACAAACGAAGACCAGATTATTGGTCATTTCGGTTTAGGTTTCTATTCTGCATTTATGGTAGCTGATGAAGTGCATATTGATACTTTATCTTACAAAGATGGTGCAAAAGCGGTACATTGGGAATGCGATGGTGGTACAGAGTTTTCAATGGACGACGGAGAGAAGACGGAAGTTGGTACAGAAATTACACTTTTCTTAAATGAAGATTGTCTGAAATTCTGTAACGAATATGAAGCTAGAGAAGTAATTAAAAAATATTGTTCCTTTATGCCATATGAAATCTATTTAAGTAAGGCAGAAGATGAAGCAGAGGTAAAACCTGAAACAGAGGACGAAGAAAACCAGAAAAAAGAACCGGAATTATTAAATGATACCAATCCACTTTGGACCAAACACCCGAATGAATGTACCAAGGAAGAATATTTAGAATTTTACAGAAAAGTTTTCCACGATTATAAAGAGCCACTTTTCTGGATTCATTTGAATATGGATTATCCATTTAATTTGAAAGGTATTTTATATTTCCCAAAAATCAATATGGAATACGAATCCATAGAAGGAACTATTAAACTCTATAACAATCAGGTATTTATCGCTGATAATATTAAAGAAGTGATACCAGAATTTTTATTACTTTTAAAAGGTGTAATTGATTGCCCTGATTTACCACTAAACGTATCAAGAAGTGCCCTTCAGAATGATGGTTTTGTTAAGAAAATATCAGATTATATCAGCAAAAAAGTTGCTGACAAGCTTTCTGGAATGTGCAAAACAGAAAAAGAAGAATATGAAAAATATTGGGACGATATTAGTCCATTCATCAAATTTGGTTGCTTAAAAGATGATAAATTCTGTGAAAAAATGACAGACTATATCTTATTCAAAAATATTGATGGCAAATATATGACTTTACCAGAGTGTCTTGAAATCAATAAAACAGATGTAGATGAAGAAAATGCAACAGATGAAAATGGTGAAAAAGTAGAGGCAGAAATCGTTGAAGATACTGCCGAGGCAGAGAATTTAGAGGACGCAGAAGAAAAGCGTGAAAAAGTCATTTACTATGTAACGGATATGAATCAGCAGAGCCAGTATATTAATATGTTCCGTCAGGCAAAAATGGACGCTGTTGTTTTGACACATAATATTGACCAACCATTCATTTCCCAACTGGAAGCAAAGAATGAAAATATTAAGTTCCAGAGAATCGATGCAGATTTGACAGAAACCTTTAAGTCAAAGACTTCTAAAAAGGCTGAAAAAGAAATGGAAGCTCAGGCAGAAGAAATTGCGGGTATTATGAAAAAGGCTTTAAAGAAGGATTCTTTAAAAGTAAAAGTCGAAAAATTGAAAAATAAAAAGATTGCTTCTATGGTTACTATTTCGGAAGAAAAAAGACGTATGCAGGATATGATGAAGATGTATGCGATGAACGGAATGGATATGGGAGGCTTTGGTGAAGATGGTACAACACTTGTATTAAATGCAAATCATCCATTAGTACAGTATGTTTTAGAACATAAAGAAGATGAGAATACGAAGATGATTTGTGAGCAGCTCTATGACCTTGGTATGCTTCAAAATGCACCATTGTCACCGGAAGCTATGACAAAGTTTATTGCAAGAAGCAATGATATTATGATGCTTTTAACAAAAGAAAATTAAAGAAAGTTATAAAAATAGCTGATGAGTCAAAAAATGACCCACCAGCTATTTTTTCACTTAGGAGAGGGAAAGCTTGCTTTTATAGTTTATCCTAAATTGGCTCGGCTATACGCGAAACCCCAACATATATTTCAGAAATTTCATACCAAGTTGGAAAATCTACAATACCTGTTTGTGGTATGTTGAAAATCCCTTGGAAAACTTTAACCGCATTTTGTGTATTTGGACCAAAAATGCCGTCTGCAGTTATCACTGGAATTAAAGGGTAATCCTGAGCAATACGGATTAATTGTTCTTGGATTTGGCGTACTTTTTCTCCCGTAGAACCAATCGTGAGATTGTAGCCTGGGAAGGAAGAAGGAATACCGGATACAGTAGAAACTGAATTGATGTAAATATCATCACCATAAAAATAACGCAGAATCTCAATGGCAGTATAGCCGTCGTCTCCTAAAAACTTTGAACCCCATTGACTTAACCCTTCACAAGTCGTCCGATTACCATCACAATACGTGGTTAGTAAGGGCTGCCTTACACCTGGGCGTGAAAGAAAATTGTTAAAGATAGTATCCACTAGATAATCAATATTACTATAAATGTTTCTGCCGTAAATCCATTTTTGGTCGTAAGCAGTAGAAGAAGTAATGGTAAAATTGTAACCTTTGTTGCGATACCACTCCGTATATACGCGATTTAAGGTAAAGGACATAATGGCAAGAATGTTGGCGTAAAGACAACTTTCCGGCCAAGTAGCATAAATTTCACAACTGGCTACGTTTTTAATGTAGTCTTTATAAGTGACATAATAGTTTGGAGCGGAGGCATCATCAGGGACACCGTCGTGAACAATGATGTATTCGGGAATTACAACTCGGGATAATACAATTTCGCCACTATCGTCCATTGGTTTAATTTCATCTTCCGGGATTTTGGGAGGATATTCACCATATAACGTGTGGTCCGGAATATTTACATCTTGCTTGTTTTCATTGGGAAATTCTATCGGTGGTAAATAAACAGGTAAAATAGCATTTTGGGTGGGTAAGATTTCTGTACCCGTAATGACCACAGGTTCATATCCTTGTGCATTGACCCTGACTTCATATTCGGAATAAGGCATTGGCTCATTCGGAATCATAGAATATTCAAGAGGTGGGGCTGGTAAAGTAACTGTTTGGGTTTGACCGGAGGAATCTGTGATAAGATTGTCTATTACATTGTCTGGCTGGTTGTTATAAGATATCACAACGGTAGCATTGGGAACGGGAATGGGTCCAAGGGTACTGAATACTGCAATTTTTAGGGTACCAGTGGAGGAAACTTCATTTTGATAAGGTGTTATATTTTCTGTCATAAAGAGTCCCTTAAAGGTCTTTATGATAGAATATGCATTCTGGTAAAAATTGTGAAAACTAAAGTGAAGTTTCGTTGGACGAAAGGATTACATAATGTTATAATAAATTATGTATGCGTATGCTTAGAATGACAATAGCGTTCGGAAGTAGTCAGAGAAAGCGGGGTGAGGAATTGAGACCGGAAATAAATCAAATATTAGAAGGAAATTTTGAATACGAAACTGGGAATATTGAGTTTTCCTGTTCCAGAATTGAAATTGAATTAGAAGATAGCTCTGTTTATGAAGGAGAGTTCTCAATTCTTGCAAGTCTTGACAGACCATTTCACGGTACTGTGACTTCCTCAGACCATCGAATGGTATGCCATAATCCCCAATTTGAAGAAAATGAAGCAGTGATACATTTTTCTTTTGATGCTTCTTATATGAGACCTGGAGATGTAGAAAAGGGCTGTTTTTATGTAGTTTCCAATCAGGGAGAAGGCTATTTATCTTATGTGGTAAGTATCATACATAAAGTCCCTAATTCTTCCCTTGGGCATATTCGTAATTTGTTCCACTTTGCCAATCTTGCAAAGAGTAATTGGGACGAAGCACTTAATTTATTTTATAAAAAAGAATTTGAGGCGGTATTTGCAGGTGTAGACCGCAAATATTATGATGCCTATAAGAGTTTATCTGTCTATAATGGCAATGAACAAAATATGGAAGAATTTCTGCTTTATATCAATAAAAAGCAGGTAATCAGTTATACACCACACACGTATCAAATGGAATTTGAAAATATCGGTCAGATTCAGGGAAACGAAATTTCTCTTACGAAAAATGGCTGGGGATACACTTTTTTAAAGATAGAGACAGAAGGCGACTTTTTGTCTGTGGAACATAGTTTCTTGACAGGAGAAAATTTTCTGGGGAATTACTGCAATTTATTATTTTATATTCACCTAGAAGGGCTACACGATGGTAATAATTATGGGAAAATTATCTTTTCCAATAGTTTTACTTCGTTTGAAGTTACCATTAGTGTAAAGCAAAAGGCTGTCGCACAAAAAAATACAAGAGAACGTAGAGAAAGACAAAGACATATTCTTTCTTTAATGGAATACTATCAGGCATTTCGTTTAAAACAGATTAGTTCAGCTACCTGGCTAAAAGAAACTTCACGCCTTGTAGATAAAATGCTGCTAAATAATGAAACGGATACGGCTGCCAGACTTTTTCAGGCTCAGATTTTGATCACCGAAAATCGTGTTAATGAAGCCAGATGGGTTCTGGATAAAGCGGAGCAGTTATTTGTGAAAGAAGCTACTTATAATAGAGATTTGTATGCTTATTATTTGTATTTAACTTCGTTAAATAGCCGTGAAGAAGTTTATGTCAATAAGGTCACGGATATGATTACCAGTATGTACGAGGAAACTCCAAATGATTGGTATATTGCATGGTTACTTTTATTTTTATCAGAGGATTTTAGTAGAAACAGTTATTCTAAGTGGCTCTTTTTGGAAGAACAGTTTTATAAAGGGGCAAATAGTCCATTATTTTACATAGAAGCTTTTCTTTTAATGAATGTGGCACCGAATTTTTTAACCAAATTAGATGCCTTTGAAGTACAGGTGCTTATTTATGGTGCAAAGAAAAGAATAATAAGTAAAGACTTGATGAGACAGTTCCATTATTTGCTGGAAAAAAATAAGGACTTCGACCCATTAGTTTATAAAGTATTAGTGACCTTATATGAAATGTATGGTGATGAAAGTACCTTGTATCATATTTGTAGTATGCTGATTCGGGGTAATCGAACCGATAATGCTTATTTTAAATGGTATGAGATGGCAGTTGAGAAAAGCATGAAAATCACCAAATTGTATGAATTTTATATGCTATCAGCAGATAAGAGCAATTTGGTGTTATTGCCAAGAATTGTTTTGATGTATTTTAATTACAACAGTAATTTGGATTATAAGACCAATGCATATTTGTATGCGTGTATTTATAAATTTGCGGATAAAATTGGAGAATTGTGGGAAAATTATCGCCCACAGATTGAACGTTTTGTATTAGACCAGATTACAAAAGACCATATCAACAAAAATCTTGCCTATTTGTATAAAAATATTTTTAGCGAGAGAATGTTGAATGAAGATTATGCAAGTCATATGGCACCACTTTTGTTTGCCCATTTGATTTCCTTAGATAAAAAAGATTGCGAAACCAAAACCATTCGTAACGTGGTAGTAAAATCTAAGTTTTCTCGGGAAGAAGAAATATATCCGGTAAAAAATGGCCAGGCAATCGTGTATCTATATGGTACAGAAAATACCATTAGTTTTGAAGACGCTTACAAAAACAGATATATGGATTCGGTAAACTATATTACGGAGAAAATGTTGTTGCCGACGAAAATGGCAAGGCTGATTGCACCATATGTTCAGAATTGTATTGGATTCGATGGATATATTTGTGAGCTGTATAAGGATTCGGGCAACATTGAAGAAAATAATGTAGAAAGATATGTTCGCCTGATGAGAGCTCCTCATTTACAAGAAAGGTATAAGCAGAGAATCAAAATTGCTCTTTTACAGTATTACTACGAAAAAGACCGAATCGAAGAAATGGATTCCATTTTGGAGACCATTGAAGGTAGTGAGTTAGATGTAGATATGCGAAATGAAGTGATACGTCTTTTTATCCTTCGCGGTATGTTAAAAGAGGCTTATGATTTTATAAAAGAGTTTGGCATTGCCGGTCTTGATGTTAAGACTCTATTTCGTATTGTCAGTAGACAAATTGGAGAAAATCCAATGGAAGAAGACTATGTTTTATTAAGTCTTGCTCACATTTGTTTTAAAAAGGGAAAATATGACGTCAATATTTTGCAGTATCTGGTTCTTCATTTTGAGGGTCTTTCCAAAGAAATGAGAGATATTTGGCAAGCAGCAGAAGCCTTTGATGTGGATACCAACAGGCTGTGTCAAAGATGTCTGGAACAGATATTGTTTTCCGGTGCATATTTAAGTGATGTCTTAGAGATGTATCAATCATATAAAAAGGGTTTTGTAGAGCCGGAACTAGAGCACGCTCTTTTGGCACAGTGGTCTTATGATTACTTTATTAAAGATAAATTAGTGCCTTCGTATGTATTTTTACAGATGGCGAAACTGGTAGAAACCTATGAATTTTTGTTAGTGGAAAAATTGGCATTGATTAAGTTCTTTGCAGAAAATCCGGAACAGCGAACTGCGGAAAGCTTAGAAGTCATTAAGGGATTTGTACGTGAAATGCTAGGAAATGATATGTTTCTTCCGTGTTTTCTTGAGTTCGTCGATGAAGTGCCAGAGCTTCGTGTTTATGCAGACAAAATTTTTGTTGAGTATAAAGGTTCTCCATATGGTAAGGCAGTTTTACACTATATGATTGCTTTAGGCGATGGAGAAGGTGGAGAATATCGTACGGAAGAAATGAGAAATATTTATGGCGGTGTCTATTGTAAAGAATTCCTTTTGTTTTATGGGGAATCTTTACAGTATTACATTATGGAAGAAGTGGACGGAAAAGAGCAGTTGACAGAAAGTGCCACAATCCAGAAAAGTGATGTTGCTAAATCCGGTGACGATAGTCGATATAGTATGCTTAATGATATTGCTATCAGTAAGACGATGCAGGATTATGAAACTTTAGATGAGATGTTGGAAGAATATTATCGAAAAACCTATTTAGTAGATAGTCTATTTGGAATGGGAGAAGGATAAGAAAGAAAAGAAAGCAGAAAGGAGGATTCTATGTTAATTGGTGCAAAAAATGATTCAGGTAATACGATTAGTGAGCGAGTTGTCATTGGATATGACTTAAATGAAGCAAATGCACAAATCAGTTATTGCCCACTTCATACATATGAGGCAGAAACAGTATCCTCCGTTATGGGAGACCAGATTTATGACATTCCAACAGTTCTTTGTAAACGCTTTGAAGTCAATCAGTGGTATTACGGCAGAGAGGCACTTAAACGTGCGAAAGATGGCGAAGGCGTGCTGGTGGAAGGCTTATTGGAAAAAGCGAGAAATGGGATTTTTGTGGTGGTAGAAGATGAGGAGTACGACCCAGTGCTACTTTTATCTTTATTTGTGAAAAAAAGTCTGTCTATTTTAAGTGCGGTTGTTCCACTTAATAAAATAGCGGGATTTATGTTTACCACAGATACCATTGATGAACAAACGGTGAAAATTTTTCAGACGATTGTAGAAGGACTTTCCCTAAAGACAAAGCAAATATTTTTTCAAAGTCACGTAGAAAGTTTTTATGATTACACCATTCATCAGGAAAAAGATATTTGGCTTGGTCAAGTGCTGGCTTGTGAATACGAAAAAGAAGTTTTGACGACCCACAGGCTGGAATTTAACAAGAATACAACGCCGGTAGTAGCATTTTCTGAGACAGAAAAGTTCACGAACATAGAATTTGGCAATAAGGATAGAAACTTTTTAAATGTTTTACATAAAAATTGTGATGGAAGATATGTTTCTTCTATTCAGCTCATTGGCAATGGGTTTAAAGAAAAATGGTATGATGATTCCTTGAAATATATGTGTGTTAATCGTAGAGTTTTTGCAGGAAATAACTTATACAGTAAAGGTGCTTGTTACGGAATGCTGGAAAAACTATCCCCCAGTGAGATAGGAAATGCTCACCTTTATCTTGGAAAGGACAAGCTAAAAGCTAACGTGGGAATGGATGTATTAAGACGAGGTCAGGAGTCCTATTTAGCCTTGTTAGATGCAGGTGGAAACTGGTATGATGCCAAGGCAGAGGTGGAATTTATTATGCCAGAAGATAATAAGTTGACTTTTAAAATTTCATCTTTGATTGGTAGTAAAGTCTCAAATGCAACTATGGAATTAGATGGAATGGTAGAAAGAGAACCGGGAACAATCAGAATGAATTTACAGATGGAAATGCTATCGGATACGGTAGTTCATGTCGTGGTAAGGGATTTGGGCTTTGGTGAGTTTTTCCCTTCTACCAATCAGATTTGGGAAAAAGAAATTGTATTAGACATATAGGAGAAAAAGAAAATTGAGTCTTGTAGTATTGTGTGTTGGAAAGAGAGCAGAAATTCCATATTGTTTTTCCGTTGCCGGAATTCGTATTTATTCCGTGGAAGAATTGTGCTATTTTTTCCGCGAAAATGCCTTTCTACTGGACGATAATTTGGCAAATAGACAGTTGGTGGAGTGGCTGGAAACACAGTGCGATTTGCCAGAGCTTGCGAATTTATTGTATCCTCTTTGTAAAAAAGGTAGCGATGTGGAAACCTTTGTCAGAACCATTGTAGAATATACTGGATATTTTACAGGAGAAGAAGAAGGTCAGGTTCTTGTGGCAGTCAAGGAATGTGCAGGAAGAACGGTAGATGAGCGAAAGAAAAACAGGGCGGACTTTTACCTGGAAAGCAAAAAGTATGAGCTTGCCATTAAGGAATATGAACTTTTATTAAAGGAATGTAGTGTTTTGCCGGGAGAAAATTACACGGCTTTTCATGGTGATATTTTCTTTGGAATGGGAATTGCCTTTGCAAAAATGTTCTTATTTGAACAGGCAGACTACTATTTGGAAAAGGCATACAAAATATTGGAAAATGAAGTGGTGGCATTTTCTATGCTGGCGGCAAAACGAATGCATTTGTCAGAGCAGAATTACATTTGCTATATCGCAGACCACCCAGAATTATATTATGTGTCACAGGCTTTAGAGGACAAGCTGAATGTAGCAGAGAAGATGTGGCAGGTTTCCAATACGAAAAAACAGCTGGATGATTTGAAAGAATGCAAAAAATTAGGGGAGGCCCAGTTGTATTATGAAGAAATGGAACGTATCACCAATAGACTAAAAGAAAACTTTAGAAAATGCATACAGGAGTAGTGCCGTATGGGACTTATTCAGAAATTTTTACAGTGGCAGAAGAAAAAATTACATATCGATAGGGATTATGAGGAAAACGAAGACGAATGGAGCGATACCGAGTTAAAGCGTGAATATGTGAATTTTCACGATAAGAAACAAAGACAGGACTATGTAGGGGCGTGTCTGGAAAGATTGGGTGAAGCTTCTGATAACATAGATGAATTGTCCAGAGAGTACGGAGTGGTAACAGCCTATTTGCAGGATATCGAGGAGATAGAAGCCCTGCCGCAAGAAATCCGGGTACAGATTGATTATGACGCCAAAAAGATTGTGGCGGCTGACAGGGATAGAAGTCGCTACTTAGGCAAGGAAAACCGTATGCCTGATGAAAAATACGAAAAGCTTTCCCGTATGGAAGAAGAAATTCCAGAGGGAATCAATAAGCTTAAAAAAGAAGAAGATTATCAGATATTGGTAAAAAAGGATTTGAGCCGGTTAGATAGTGAAAAATATGCCTATTTATTCCGTCTTGACGAAGTGAATAGTACTATTGCCAATATAAAAGGTATGACGGGGATTTGCCTTGGAGCTTTAGCCGTTTGCATTGTGATGCTTTTGATTATGCAATTTGGCTTTGAAATGGATACCACTATCGGATATTTGATTGTGGTGGCGGCAGCAGCCATTACGCTAACAATCTTATTTGTGAAATTTAGTGATGCTTCCAAAGAGCAAAATAGCGTAGAAAACGGTATTGGAAAAATTATTACTTTGCAAAATAAAGTAAAAATCAGATATGTAAATAATAAGCATCTGTTGGACTACTTATATTTAAAATATGGTGTTAGTAAAGCAGCAGAACTGGAAGAACTTTGGAGCCATTATTCTGAAGAAAAGAAAGAACGAATAAAATTTGAAAAAGCTCAGGAAGATTTGGTTTTTTATAAAAAATCATTAGTAAAAAATCTTGCAAAATATAGAATTAAAGACCCGGAAATCTGGATTAGGCAGGCAGTGGCTTTAATTGACCCAAAGGAAATGGTAGAAATCAGACACGAACTGATTGGCAGAAGACAGGTGCTGCGTACCCAGATGGAAGAAAACAGGGAAATAGCAACCAAAACTCAGGAGGAAGTGAAAAGGCTGGCAGATGCGTATCCTTTGTATGCTTCTGAAATTATGGAAATGGTTTCTACATACGAAAAAAGATTCCAATAGAATCTAGAAAAAAGATAATTGTGTTGACAGATTTTTAGGAAGTATGATAATATGACACCGTGTTAACAATTTAGCGTGATAAATCGTTAAAGGATTAAAACGGAGGATAGATATTATGAAAAAATTAGTTTCAATTTTACTGACAGTTGCTATGGCAGCTACTTTGTTAGTTGGTTGTGGCAATGATGACAAGACTTTAGTAGTAGGCTTTGATGCAGAATTTCCACCATATGGATACCAAGATGATAATGGAGAATATGTTGGTTTTGACTTAGACCTTGCGGCTGAAGTTTGTGTGAGAAATGGTTGGGAATTAGTAAAACAGCCTATTAACTGGGATTCTAAAGATATGGAATTGGATGCGGAAACCATTGACTGTATCTGGAATGGTTTTACAATGACAGGTCGTGAAGACGAATATACTTGGTCTTGTGCATACATAGATAACAGCCAGGTATTTGTTGTTAAAGCGGATTCTGGTATTACAACTCAGGCAGACCTTGCTGGTAAAAACGTAGGTGTTCAGGCAGATTCTTCTGCACTTGCTGCTTTGGAAAATACAGAAGAAGGCGGAGCAGCAGAGCTTGCAGCAACCTTTGCCAGCTTAACTCAATATGGCGATTACAATACAGGTTTTATGGAATTAGAAGCAGGCGTAATCGATGCTCTTGCAATGGATATTGGTGTTGCACAGTATCAGATTGAAGCCCGTGGTGATGGATATGTGATGTTGGAAGAAAAGCTTGCCACAGAACAGTACGCTATTGGTTTTAAACTTGGAAATACAGAATTAAGAGACAAGGTAGAAAAAACTTTATTGGAAATGGCTGAAGACGGAACCGTGCTTGAGATTGCACAGCAGTACGGCTTGGAAGACCAGCTTTGCATTGGTAAATAGTAAAGTTTATGAGGCATACCGAGGTTTATCGGTATGCCACTTTTGGCGTTTTTGGAGGATTTATGTTAGATAAGATAATTGGTGCATTAGAGTACATAGTGGACTTAGCGGTCAAATTAAGCAGTGGTATGCTGACTTCAGTAGAAATCTTTGTTTTGACACTTTTATTTTCTTTACCTTTAGGTATGCTGGTGGCATTTGGAAGAATGTCAAAAAATTGTATTGTCAGAGGATTTACAAAATTATATATAGCCCTGATGCGTGGAACACCATTGATGCTCCAACTTCTTGTTGTATATTTTGGACCGTTTTATTTGTTCAAAGTTCCACTTGCAAGAGAGTATCGCTTTATTGCAGTAATTATAGCGTTCTCCATTAACTATGCAGCCTATTTTGCTGAAATATATCGTTCCGGTATTGAATCAATGCCACAGGGACAATATGAAGCGGCAAAAGTACTTGGTTATAACAAAAGTCAGACTTTTTTTAAAATTATTTTGCCGCAGGTTGTGAAACGTGTTATTCCACCTGTAACCAACGAAACCATTACACTAGTAAAAGATACGTCTTTGGCTTTTGCAATTACCTGCCTTGAAATGTTTACGATGGCAAAACAGATTGCAGCAAAAGATGCTACCGTTATGCCGTTGATGGTTGCTGGTCTTTTCTATTTTATATTCAACTATGTGGTGGCAAAACTTATGGAACTGATTGAAAAGAAATTTTCCTATTACAAATAAGGAGGGATACCTGTGAATTACTTAGAAATTAATCATATGAAAAAAGTATTTGATGGGGAATTAGAAGTTTTAAAAGACATATCCCTTACCGTGAAAAAAGGCGAAGTGGTTTCCATCATTGGACCATCTGGCTCTGGAAAGTCCACTTTACTTCGTTGTGCCACGATGTTAGAGACAATGGACGGCGGCGAATTGAAGTATTTAGGTGAATCTGCTGTAAAAGAAGTGGACGGAAAATGCGTATATGCACCTAAGAAAGAGCTAAAAACGATTAAAAAGCACTTTGGACTTGTGTTTCAGAATTTTAACTTATTTCCTCATTATACGGTTTTAAAAAATATTATTGATGCACCTGTAAGTGTGGATAAAGTGCCGAAAAAAGAAGCAATAGAAAGAGCAGAGAAACTATTGGCTCAACTTGGCCTTTCGGACAAAAAAGACGCTTATCCTTATCAGTTGTCTGGGGGACAACAGCAGAGAGTTTCCATTGCACGTGCCCTGGCATTAAATCCGGAAATTTTATTTTTTGATGAACCGACCTCGGCTCTTGACCCGGAATTAACAGGAGAAGTCTTGAAGGTTATCAAAGAACTTGCGAAAGAAAAAATGACTATGATTATCGTTACCCATGAAATGCAGTTTGCAAGAGAAGTTTCTGACCGCATTATTTTTATGGAACAGGGTGTTATTCAGGCAAATGGCACACCGGAAGAAATCTTTTCTTCAGATAATACACGTATCAGAGAATTTATTGGAAAGCTGGCAAAATAAGTGGAGGCAATATGATTAAATCAGTTGTTTTTGACATTGGAAACGTATTGGCAGACTTTAGCTGGAAGGAAATGTATGAGGCAAAAGGACTTTCCGGCGAAGTCTTAGACAGAGTGGCAAAGGCTACGGTTTTAAGCCCATATTGGAAAGAAATAGACAGAGGGATTATGACCTATGAAGAAATTCAGGACCAGTTTGTAGGTTTGGATAGCGAAATGGAAAGCCAAATCAGACAAGTGCTTGAAAATACGCACGGCATAGTCACGAAAAGGGAGTATGCAATTTCTTGGATTCGCTATTTGAAAGAGATTGGTTTGCAAGTTTATGTGCTTTCTAATTTTGGGGAAAAAGTGCTGGAAGATTGTGCAGACGCTTTGGATTTTTTGCCTTATACAGATGGTGGAATCATATCTTATCGAGAACATTTGATTAAGCCACAGCCGGAAATCTATCAGCTGTTACTTCGTCGTTATGGATTAAACGCCAAAGAATGTGTTTTTATTGACGATTTGAAGGAAAATATAGAGGGTGCAAAAAAACAAGGAATGTATGGAATTGTGTTTGAAACCTATGAACAGGCAATAGAACAATTAAATACCTTAATAGAAAACGAAAAAGCCACTGTTTAATGGAAAAACTTCCTTTAAACAATGGCTTGTTTTTATTTTTCTTCCTTATCCTGCATCAAATCTAAAGAGGCAATGGTGTGTTTGCCGGTCATTTTGCCAAATAACCAAATATAAATCCAGAGTAAAATTGGGAGACAAATATCACACATTAAAAAGCCCATAAATACTTTGCTTTCAAAGGTATATCCTAAAATTGCCATAATCAGTGTAGCAATGATGCTTCCAACCAATAAAATGACACCGATAATTGCCCCGATTCGTTTGATTTTTTCTTTCATATATTGTTTCCTCACTATTTTCATTTTTTGCATTTGTCAAAAGCATAGCATATCTTCTTGAAAAAGTAAAAATAAAAGTGTGACTTGTCAGAAAAAGGCTTTTGTTATATACTAACCCTAGTGAAAAGACAAACTAATGAGGTGAACATAATGACATTACTTAAAAAATGGCGTGATATGGCCTATTCTGAAACAGCAAACAAAGGCGATTTACAGAGACTTTGGGTGAAATACTTTGAAGACGAGAAAGAGATTTATGCAACAATTTTGAAAACTCCTGATACAGAAGTAAAAGGAACGGTAAAAGAACTTGCTGAGAAATTTGATGTAGATATTATGACAATGACAGGATTTTTAGACGGTATTAATGACAGTCTTGTAAAGGCAAATCCTATCGAAGAAATGGAAGAAGATACAGAGGTTTCTTTAAAATTTAATAAAGCACTTCTTTACAAAAATATGGTGGGTGCTGGTGCTGACTGGCTTTATGAATTGGAAGAATGGAACGATATCTTTGATGAAGAAACAAGAAAAGCTTTATACAAAGAACAGAAATCTTCTACCACAATCGTAAAAGAAGACAAGGTTTATCCAAATGACCCATGTCCATGCGGAAGTGGCAAAAAATATAAAAAATGTTGTGGCAAAAATAAATAATTTTGCTATAATAGAAACCATAATAGAAAGAACACGTTGACGAGACGAGTAAGGTACGGAACGTATCAGAGAGAGATGCCACAAGAACTTGTGTGCTGAAAGCATCTTTACGGAAACTATCTGAAAACTAACTCTGAGTGACCCCAATCCGGTCCGGTGACTACGTTATAGTCTTTTAAGTGACTTTCGTAAATCGTTATTTGCGTAGAGAGTAATTAGGGTGGAACCGCGAGTAATCGTCCCTTGTATTGTGTTTTGCAGTACAAGGGATTTTTTTTATTAAAAAATTTGCAAATGGCATTTGGTGTCATAGAAATTGCATATGGGTAAATAATAAGAAAAAGAATTTAAAAATGGAGGTAACTATTATGATGGACGTAAAAGAAATGAAAACACAAGTTGTTCATGCAAAAGAAAAATTATTGGGTGGCGAAGTCACTATGGCAAGAAAAGATTTTGTTTTTGTTGTGACAGTCAGTGTATTAACCGGTATGGTTTTAGGCTTATGTAAAGGTCTTAAAGTCTGTACTCATAAAAAAGAAAAAGAATGTAAAAAAGAGGATTGCTGCCAGCAGGCATAAACAGTCTTAAAAATAGGAGAGAGAAAGATGAAAATTACATTAAAAGATGGCTCCGTAAAAGAATACGGACAGAAAATGAGCGTGTATGATATTGCACTTGATATTAGTGAAGGTCTCGCGAGAGCTGCTTGTGCAGCAGTTGTGAATGGGGAAGTGGTAGACCTTCGTACTGAAATTGACAGTGATGTAGAACTCAGTATTTTGACGGCAAATGATGAACAGGGACTTAGAGCACTTCGCCACACAGCTTCTCACGTATTGGCAGAAGCGGTGAAAAGAGTTTTCCCTGAGGCAAAATTGGCTATTGGACCAAGTATTGATACAGGCTTTTACTATGATTTTGACCACGAACCATTTTCTAGAGAAGATTTAGATAAATTGGAAGCAGAAATGAAAAAAATCATTAAAGAAGGCAAAAAACTGACTAAATTTACACTTCCAAGAGAGGAAGCTATTAAATTTATGGAAGAAAAAGGTGAACCATATAAGGTGGAACTTATTAGAGATTTGCCAGAGGACGCGGAAATTTCCTTCTATGACCAGGGGGATTTTGTAGACCTTTGTGCAGGCCCTCATTTAATGAATACAAAAAACATTAAAGCTTTCAAATTGATTTCTTCCTCCGGTGCATATTGGAGAGGGGATTCAAATAAAGCTATGCTTCAGAGAATTTATGGTACAGCTTTTACAAAGAAAGAAGAATTAGAAGCATATTTGGAACACTTAGAAGATATTAAAAAACGTGACCATAATAAATTAGGACGTGAAATGGAACTTTTCACAACAGTTGACGTAATTGGTCAGGGCCTTCCACTTTTAATGCCAAAGGGCTGCAAAATGATTCAGACAATGCAACGTTGGATAGAAGATGAAGAAGAAAAACGTGGTTATGTAAGAACGAAAACACCACTTATGGCAAAAAGTGATTTATATAAAATTTCAGGACATTGGGACCATTACAAAGAAGGTATGTTTGTACTTGGGGATGAGGAAAAGGATAAAGAAGTATTCGCCCTTCGTCCTATGACTTGTCCTTTCCAGTATTATGTATATAAGGCTTCTCAGAAGTCATACAGAGATTTGCCAATCAGATACGGTGAAACATCTACACTCTTTAGAAATGAAGATTCCGGTGAAATGCATGGCTTAACCAGAGTCCGTCAGTTTACCATTTCAGAAGGTCACTTGATTGTCAGACCGGACCAGATGGTAGAGGAATTTAAAGGCTGTCTTGCACTTGCAAAATATTGTCTTGAGACACTTGGCGTAGAAGAAGATGTAACCTATCATCTTTCTAAATGGGACCCTGAAAATAAAGAAAAATATATTGGGGCACCGGAAGTTTGGGAAGAAACGGAAGGACATATTCGTACAATTTTGCAGGAATTAGGCGTTGACTTCGTGGAAGATGTGGGAGAAGCTGCTTTCTATGGACCAAAAGTAGATATTAACGCGAAAAATGTATATGGTAAAGAAGATACTATGATTACGATTCAGTGGGATGCACTTCTTGCAGAACAGTTTGATATGTACTATGTAGACCAGAATGGTGACAAAGTTCGTCCATACATCATTCATAGAACAAGTATGGGCTGTTATGAAAGAACTTTAGCATGGCTTATCGAGAAATATGCAGGAAAATTCCCAACATGGCTTTGCCCTGAACAAGTAAGAGTACTTCCAATTTCTGAAAAATATGCTGACTATGCAAACAAAGTAGAAGCTGCCCTTAAAGAAAATGGTATCTTAGCAACAGTTGACCATCGTGCAGAAAAGATTGGTTACAAGATTCGCGAAACACGTCTTGCCAAAGTACCTTATATGTTAGTTGTAGGTCAGAAGGAAGAAGAGGAAGGACTTGTTTCTGTAAGAAGCCGTTTTGCAGGTGATGAAGGTCAGAAGACTTTGGACGAATTTATTGATGCGATTTGCAAAGAAATCAGAACAAAAGAGATTCGTAAAGAAGTAGTACAGGAAGAAACGAAATAATTTTTTTCAAAAAATTTTGCATAGTATGAGTAAATTTGGGAAACCTAAGTTTGTAATCAGTTTAAAATTAGGAGGTATCCCAAATGGCAGAATTAAAATGTATGGCTGAAAAATGTAACTACAATAAAGACCATTATTGTTGTAAAGGTGATATTATGGTTGGCGGTACTCATGCAACAACTTCAGATGATACTTGTTGCGAAAGCTTTGTAGAAAAGAAAGATAACGCATATACAAGCTCTACAGCTCATCAGAGTAATGTTATCAGCATTGATTGTGATGCAGTGAAATGTGTTTACAACTCTAACTACAAATGTATTGCAAAACACGTAGATATCAACGGACAGAATGCGAACACAAGCAAATTAACTTCTTGTGGAACATTTAAAGAAAAAGAAGCCTAAAGAAACTTTTGAAAAAAATAGAATTTGCCTATTGACGTAACTAGGGTGTTGTGGTATGATTTGTTAGGTGTTTAGAAAAACATTAACATTCAAGCAGAGTATCCACTCTCACCTTACAGTAATTGGGCTAGTAAGTGTTCATATTTCCGCATTATTTTGCGTGATTGATTGAGCTTTGAGTGGATAGTTATGCTATCCACTTTTTTTATGTTTATACTTAAATTTTCATATTTTTATGGAGGGTAAGACCATTAGCGAATTATTTATTAACGAACAAATCAGAGACAAAGAAGTACGTGTTATTGGATCAGACGGTGAACAGTTAGGTATTATGTCTGCAAAAGATGCTTTAAAATTGGCAGAAGAAGCAGGCGTTGATTTAGTAAAAATTGCACCAACTGCAAAACCACCAGTGTGCAAAATTGTTGATTATGGCAAGTATAAGTATGAACTTACCAGAAAAGAAAAAGAAGCAAAGAAAAAACAGAAAGTAATCGAAACAAAAGAAATTCGTCTTTCACCAAACATTGACACCAATGATTTGAATACAAAAATCAATGCGGCAAGAAAATTTCTTTCCAAAGGTGACAAGGTAAAAGTTACATTACGTTTCCGTGGTCGTGAAATGGCTCATATGGCAAACAGCAAACATATTTTGGACGATTTCGCAGAAGCACTTTCCGATGTTGCAACTGTGGATAAAGCTCCAAAGGTTGAAGGACGTAGTATGGCAATGTTTTTAACTGAAAAGCGTTAAGACTTTTAGACAGTTAAAATAGATTAAATTTTTGAGATGTAGGAGGAACTCACAATGCCAAAAATGAAGACAAGCAGAGCAGCTGCTAAACGTTTTAAAGTTACAGGAACAGGTAAATTAAAAAGAAATAAAGCTTACAAACGCCATATCTTAACAAAGAAATCCACAAAAACTAAGAGAAATCTTAGACAGCCAGCAATGACAGATGCAACAAATGTTAAGAATATGAAGAAGATTTTACCATATTTATAAGAGGTAAGGAGGAGATAGGACATGGCAAGAATTAAAGGCGGCTTAAACGCTAAGAAAAAACATAACAGAGTATTAAAACTTGCAAAAGGTTATAGAGGAGCAAGATCTAAACAGTATAGAGTAGCAAAACAGTCTGTAATGAGAGCTTTAACATCTTCTTATGCAGGTAGAAAAGAAAGAAAACGTCAGTTCAGACAGTTATGGATTGCACGTATCAACGCTGCTGCTAGATTAAATGGTTTATCATACAGCAAATTTATGTATGGTCTCAAAGTAGCAAATATCGATATGAACAGAAAAATGTTAGCAGAAATGGCTGTTAATGATGCAGCTGGTTTCGCTTCATTAGTTGAAATCGCAAAGAAAAACGTAAAATAGTATGTCAGATTTAGCGGTAGCCGTTATGGATACCGCTTTTTTTGAATATTTATGAATAGATTTCAAACAATAGTAAGAAAACGGAAGGAATGTTGTATGGGTTCGATTAGTCATTTAGAACCAAAAAATGTATTTGGCTTTTTTGAAGAACTTTGCCAGATACCTCATGGTTCAAGAAATTTACAACAGATAAGCGATTATTTTGTAAAATTCGCGAAGGAAAGAAATTTAGAATACATTCAAGATGATGCCTTGAATGTGGTTATAAAAAAACCTGCAAGCTATGGATATGAAAATTGTCCTCCGGTGATTATCCAAGGACATATGGATATGGTAGCTGTGAAAAAGCCAGATTGCCAGAAGGATTTAAAAGTAGAGGGAATTACACCTTTGACCGATGGTGAATATGTATGGGCAGATGGCACAAGCCTTGGTGGTGATGATGGTATTGCAGTAGCCTATGCACTGGCTATTTTAGATTCGGATACTATAAAACACCCGGCATTAGAAGTTATCATTACAACAGATGAAGAAATCGGAATGGAAGGAGCTATCGCGTTAGATGGTTCTAATATTCAGGGAAGAATGATGCTCAATATTGATTCCGAGGAAGAAGGCGATTTACTGGTTAGTTGTGCAGGTGGGCTGAGAGTAACCAGTCATCTTTCTGTCGAAAGAGAAATGAAAAAGGGCAAGAAATATAGCCTGAGTATTGAAGGACTTTTGGGCGGACATTCTGGCGTAGAAATTCACAAAGAACGCGGAAATGCCAACTGTCTTTTAGGAAGACTTTTGTATGAATTGCAGGAGGTTTCCAATGTTTGCGTAATTACTGCTAAGGGCGGTGCTGCTGACAATGCAATTCCAAGAAATGCATCTATGGAATGTTTAGTTTCTAGCGAATCAGAGGAAGATTTTCTTCAAACTATCTGTGCTTTTGAAAAGGAAGTAAAAAGAGAGCTTTCCGCAAAAGATAGCGGCTTTTTCGTGAAAATGGAAGCCCTCGGAGAGAGTGAAGAAAATGGATTGAATAATGCAAGTACTCTGAAAATGGCCTATTTACTTATGAGTGTGCCAAACGGTGTTTGTGCATATAGTGCAGATATAGAGGGACTTGTACAAACTTCCTTGAATTTAGGTATTTTGGATTTAAAAGACGACGAACTAATATTACAGTTTGCTGTAAGAAGTTCTTTGGAAAGTGAAAAAAATCTGCTTGCGAAAAAGGTAGAAATTGTTACAAAATTAGTGGGTGGCTATGCCGTTGTAAGCAGCGAATATCCAGGCTGGGCCTATAAAGAAGACAGTTTCCTTCGTGAACATATGAAGAAAATCTACAAGGAAATGTATGGAAAAGATTTGAATATCGTAGCAATTCATGCCGGATTAGAGTGCGGTATTTTTGCAGGAAAATTAGAGGGTCTTGATTGTGTGTCTTTTGGACCAAATATGACTGATATTCATACCACGGAAGAACGCATGGAAGTTGCCAGTGTTCAAAGAACTTGGGAGTTTATATTAAAAGTACTTGAGACGATGAAATAATAATATGGCGGCATCCACTTCTTTTGTGGGTGCTGTTTTTAGGTGAAGTGAAATGGAAAAGAAATGTAAAGTTTTTGGAAAATGTGGCGGTTGCCAGCTTTTAAATATGCCTTATGAAGAACAGCTTAAGAGAAAAAAGGCAGAGGTGGAAAAGCTTTTAAAACCCTATTGCAAGGTAGAGAAAATTGTGGGTATGGAAAACCCTGTACATTACAGAAATAAGGTGCTGGCGTCTTTTTCTTGCGACAGAAAAGGGATGCCAATTTCCGGAATGTACGAAGAAAACTCACACAGAGTAGTTCAAACGGATAGTTGTCTTCTGAATGACGAAAGGACAGACAAAATTATCCTATCGATTCGTGGACTTTTGAAGTCTTTTAAGATAAAAACATATAATGAGGATACAGGATATGGCTTGCTTCGTCACGTATTAATCCGTGTCGGTAAAACAAGTGGGCAAATTATGGTAGTTTTAGTTCTTGCATCACCAATTTTGCCAGGAAAAAATAATTTTGTGAAGGCTTTAAGGAATTTGCACCCGGAAATCACCAGTATCGTAATCAATGTAAATCCGCGTCATTCCAGTGCAGTACTTGGTGACAAAGAAATTGTGATTTATGGTCCGGGATTTATTGAAGATACCTTGCAAAATAAGATATTTAGAATTTCCCCAAAATCCTTTTATCAGATAAATAAGGTACAGACAGAGAAGTTATACAGTATAGCAATCGAATTTGCGGGTCTTACCGGAAAAGAAAATGTGTTAGATGCATACAGTGGCACTGGAACAATCGGTATTTGTGCCAGCGACAAGGCAAAAAAGGTTCTGTGTGTAGAATTGAATAAAGATGCGGTAAGAGATGCCATTGTGAATGCAAAACGTAATAAAGTAACGAATGTGGAAATGTATAATCAGGACGCCGGAGAATTTATGTTAAAACAGGTAGCCAATGATGTGAAAATGGACGTGGTTTTTATGGACCCGCCACGTAGCGGTAGCGATGAAAAGTTCTTAAAAAGTCTGTGTCATCACGCTCCAAAGAGGGTAGTCTATGTTTCCTGCAACCCGGAAACTTTAGCAAGAGATTTGAAGTATTTAACAAAGAATGGATATGCGGCAAAACAGGCGATTGCAGTGGATATGTTTCCTTTTACGGGGCATGTTGAGTGTGTAATAATGATGCAGTATTGTGGAAAAGAGAAGAAAAAGTAGGGTTTGACCACAAGATGTTGTGGTTTGAGGGCAAAAATTAGGCTGAAAAATGGCTAGTTTTTGCCCAATTTTTTTGCCCATTATTAAAGATGCACAGGGGTAAAAAAGTGGTTTTGGGAGTGATTTGGAGAAAAAACGAAGGAGGGAGTGGTAAGCAAAATTAAAAATGAATATGGGTAGGAACGCAAGGCGGTACTTATTTTAGAAATGGAATAGGTGCCGCCTTATTTTTGTTTGTGGAGGTAGAAATGTCAAAATTATTTTGTTTAAGTCCGGGACTTCGGATACTGGAAAGGCAGATGCAACAGCCGCCGGGGTACAGACCGAGAGGATATGGTATCTGTATCATTGAGGAGATGGACTGGAAAAGCCGGGGTAACTATTCCGAAATCGTGGACTGTGTTATCAGCCGGATGCAGTTGGAACATCTGAAGAAAAGAGTGGAGGAAATCTTCACAGAAGTGGATAAGGAACTGATTTTTCGAAGCATGAAACACAGAAATGATTTTTATTCCCTGCTTATGGGAAAGAGGTCAAAAACATTACAGCATACACCAAACTATGCTGCCGCTGTATTTCTTTTGTCTGCGGATGAAGAACTCTGGGATAAGGTATGCAAAAATGTGTTGGATACCGGAATTTACTTTGACAGGGTAAGGCTTGGAGGTGTGACGCTGGAACAGTATATATTATTCCATGCAGCTAAGGATGTTTATAACGGAACCAAGCATATCCGCTTGTCAGAGCTGACAGACCGGGACTTGATACCGGATGAGATACTGAGACTCATCGTGAATGCTTTTGTCATTGAGAAGTGTGGTGTGGAAATTGTAAAACAGGAGGTGTGGAATGCGGATTAAGGTATTAAGTGGAGGAAGAAAAAATATCGAACTGCCATTGTCGGATGCGGAATTAAATTTGCAGATGAGGCGGATTGGCATTGAGGAAACGGTACCTATGTGCAGGCTTGTGGAAGTGTCAGAGCAGGATAATCCCCTGCACAAATTTGAAGGTCAGACCGTAAACATGGATGAAGTCAATTTCTTTGCCAAGAGGATGGAAAGCCTGACGGAATATGAAAGAAAAGTTCTGTCAGCGTATGCTGAGGATTATGGTGTGGCTACCATGCAGGATTTAATCAATCTGACTTTCAGCATGAAAGGTCTTTCACTGCTTACAGATTTTTCAGATGCCAGACAGGTCGGGGAACGTCTTTACTTGGATGAATTCTTGGGAATATCAGAAGAAGAAAAAGCGCAGACCAATTTTATTGAGTTTGCAGAAAAAACCTTAAAGGAGAGCCGGGTGGAAGTCCTGCCCTATGGTGTCTTTGTAGACCATGGCTTTGAAATGCAGGAAGTATATAATGGAAAAACCTTTCCGGCATACATTGCATCGGACAAGACTGTGGCAGTTGTCGAAGTACAGAATAAAACCGGGGATACGGAGTATTTGTATTTGCCAACAGATATCTGTTCCATGAACAAGGTAAAGGAGCGGTTGCAGGTACAGGATTATTGGGAAATGACAGTAACCGGAATCGAAAACTTGCGTCTGCCGGACATCCTTGTACCGATACCGGAGGACTTAAAGGAAATTGAACAGATGACACTGTTTAATGAAATGTGTCAGGCAGTCAAAGGATTTGATGAAGTGAAAATGAATCAGCTTGCTATGGTGGCGGAGTTTACCGGATTTAATGATTTTACAGATGTGGCTTACATAGCAACCCATCTTGGGGAGTTTGAGGTTAATCCATTCGTGCATAACGATGAGGAGTATGGAAAATTTCTGGTGACAGAGTCGGGATTGTTTGATGTGGATGAACTGTTGCTTCCCCATATCAATTATGCATCCTTTGCCGCTGATAAAAAGGAGGGAACTCTTGCAGCAAGCGGATATGTGGAAGGAGGCTTTGTGGGTGCCTCTAGACCGATAGAGGAGTATGGTCAGTACAAGGGAGAGTTTGCTGATCCACTGGAACTTGACTACAGACAAAATCAAAGAAAACTGGGAACAACTGAAAAGTGAAAGCAAGGATTTGGTACAGATATCCAGGGAAGCTGCCAGTTATGAAAGCAGTGTTTCATTAGATGGGTTAAAGCATGTAGGAGAATTGGATAGAAACTATTGCAATTATTCTTCGGATGTATTCTTTCGGAGTAACATGCCACAGGTATCCACAGATGGCAATTATTTAATAGGTGGCGTTACTTTCAGTAAAGAGGAACTGGAGCAATGCCGGATGGTGATGAAAGCAGCGGCTGACAGTATCGGCTGTGGTGTTGGAAAAAATACCAATATTGATTACAAAAATTATGCACAGATGAGCATTGCAGAAAGCAGTGTAAAGGCTTATGCAAGTGAGCATTTGTCGGAAGAACAGGCGGCTGTAGTAAACAAAGCAATGCAGGAATACAACCAGGCATTAATAGATTTGGAAAAACAGACCATGAGTGATGGAAATTATGTAAAGTCACACTATGAGGGGCAGTCTGATTATTATGGAACAGCCAGATTATTAACAGATGGGGAGATAGAAGCCCTCAACAAAGTGAAGGAAGAATTGAGCCGTATTACAGGACGTTATTATGAGCCTTCAGTAAAAGGTGTGACAGCGGTTGTTGTATCTGCTACCAATGAAGGATTGAAAAAAGAGATAACAGATTTGTTTACGGACTTGGATGTAACCGATGAGAAGTCGGTAAATGCAGCAATGGAAAAATATAAAGAACTGATGCGTCCGGCTTATATAGCTTATGGCATGAATGATACACATGGTTCCCTGACGAAAATACTAAATCAGGATGCGGCAAACTTCAAAATTCAGATATCCAAAGAGCAACCAATTTCTATCGGTATTCATGGGGACTGGGGAGCAGGCAAATCTAGTATTCTTGAAATGGTAGAAATGCAATATTTAGTAGGATTACAAATGACATTGGAAATAAGATTATTTTATTGCCACAGGATAGGACTACATCGGATAGTATAATAGTTCAAATGAAAGACTTTGTTAAAGGTTCCGTATCTGATGCGGTAGCTAATCTGGACATACAGACAGGGAATATTCGACAAGGAGATTCATTAAGAATAGTAGATCAAGTGTATAAGGAAGCATTTGATATTATGGTAAGTGCAGGTGAAAATGAATGAATCGATATAGATTAAGAGCAAATTATGAAATTCAGAATATAGATTCAAGGAGAGAGAATGGTACAGTTATTGTTGATGTACCAATGCTTTCTGCGGATGAACTGAACTATGGATTAAACCATGTTAAAGAGAAATTGTACAAAGAAAATGTATATCCCAGTGAAATCGGGTTTGATATTATGTCCTTGGCAACAATGGTTTATTTGGCAGATACGCGAATTGAGAGGGCGGTACATGGACAAGATTCTTGGTCGAGAGAAATTGAAGTAGAAATACCGGTATCAAATGTAGAATTGTGGGAAACACAGATTTGTACGGTTGAACGTATGCTTAAATTTCTTACAGGAGATTTATGGAAAATCGAATTATCAAGTAGAACATGGCAGTTTAGTAGGCCGGACGAAATAGGAGAAAAATCAAATAAATATGATGAAGTGTCATTGTTCTCAGGAGGAATGGATAGTCTGATAAGTACTATTAATTTAATGGAGGACGGGAAAAACACTTTGCTGATAAGTCATGCTGGAGAAGCACTTACTAAAAATGCTCAAAAAAATATTGTAAATAAATTTGATGTATTATATCCAGATGTTTTACATACATGGTTGGATTTGTGGATGGTGTTTCCGCGTGATTATATTCCGGAAGGTGGAAATGATAACAATACAAGGAGTAGATCGTTTCTTTTTATAGGCTATGCACTTTTTGCAATGACAGGAATGGATAATATTAATGAACTGTTGGTTCCGGAAAATGGTCTGATTGCATTGAATGTACCATTGGATGAAACAAGAGTTGGTTCATTTAGTACAAGAACGACACATCCATTTTATCTTTCCTTGTGGAATGAATTGCTAGAGGGATTAGGGATGAATCTGTCAGTAAAAAATCCTTATTGGAATAGAACAAAGGGAGAAATGGCAGAGGAGTGTAAAAACAAGGATGTTCTTTATGAGACGATGAAATTATCATTTTCATGTTCATCACCAGGAAAAGCAAGATGGAAACAACTTAGTCAGCAACATTGTGGTTATTGTGTTCCTTGCTTAATTAGAAGAGCTGCAATGCATAAAGCGTTTGGCGATGATGGAACAGTGTATACCGAAACGTCTATTTATGAAATGCAGAATAAAAATTCAGAAGGAATGGGAATTCAATTGCGCTCTTTCCAGTATGCGATTGATAAAATAAAACAGGATAGAAATCGTGCTTTATTTTATATACATAAGCCAGGACCATTGCCGCAAAATGATGAATATTTGCAGGAATTAGCCGACATATATGCGAGAGGTTTATTTGAAGTAGATAATTTTATACAGGATAATTTAGCTGAAGAGGGTAGCAATAATGATTTATGATGCACATTGTCATTTGGATTTAATGGACAACATGTCAGGAATTATAACGGAGATGCAGAATTCCGATATAAGTCTATTTGCGGTTGGTACTACTCCGAAGGCGTATGATAGAGAAGTACAGTTTTGCAGAAATGCCCCTCATATTAAAGTAGGGTTAGGGATGCATCCGCAATTGATTTCTAGCGGCTATGATGATATGAGACTGTTTAAAGCATTATTTGAAAGAAGTCACTATATTGGCGAAGTGGGTTTGGACTTTAGTAAAGAATATATTCAGACCAAAGAAACACAAATACATGCATTTCGTGATATTGTCAAGCTGTGTGAGCAGTGTGGAGAAAAAGTGGTTTCTGTTCATTCTCTTAAGTCAGCCAATACAGTTATTGAAATTTTGAGAGAATACAAAACACAAAGAAGTAATAAATATATCTTTCATTGGTTTACAGGCACAATACCACAACTGGAAAAAGCAATAGAATTAGGATGCTATTTTTCGATTAATTCAAGTATGTTAAAAACAAAATCAGGATTAGAGGTAATAAATGCGGTACCTGTTGACCGCATGTTGTTGGAAACAGATGCACCATTTACATTTAAAGTTCAGCACATTGAAGAAATAGAAAAAGAGCTAAAGAGACTGGTATTAAAGATATCAGAGATAGTAAAAACGGACATGACAGATGTATTTTACGAAAATTTCAGAGAAGTGTTTAGGTATTAATAGATGCTGAGAAGTAAGCAGGATGAGAAAAGTTACACAATTACTGCCGGAGCATGAAGTTATTGCGGAAAACATAAGTAATTATGAATATATCTAATAAGGAAAATTTGGTTGAGAAAAAGAAGCAAACGCTGTATACTATTATAAGATAACCGAAGAAAAGGGAGACAGAAGATGCGGTTTAGTGATATAAAAGTAGGATACATTTATAATGTGATTTTTGATCCGGTCCGAGATTGTGAATTTGATGGTAAGCATTTGGCAGTAGTATTAAAGAGAAATAATGATAAAGCAACATTTATTGTTATGCCACTTACGAGTGCACCTAATGGAGTCGGTGTGAATAAAATAAAATTAGGAGCGATGAATAGTTTGCCATCATCGTTAAAAACTAATGATACATACGCAGTATACAATCAGGTTAGAACAGTTAATGCTGATAGATTTATTGCTTTAAAAGAAGGCAGTGCAGTAAAGGAATGTCCGATGGAAAAGTATATTTTCCATAAACTATTATTTTTAGGTCTCCGAGAGATGGTATATAGTATCCCGCAAGATGAAAGGATTGAAATCTTAAAGTCTGCTTATGAAGCTGAGTTAATCTCAAAGGCAAAAGATATGGCTTATCAAATTGTAAAATTAAGGAAAGAGGAAATTCCCGATAAAAAGAAAATTGATGAATTTTTAGTACAGATTAACGAAACAATAAAAGGTGTAACATATTCTTTGGATAAGCAGTTTGTTAAGGATGGCATTGATGCGATTTTTAATGAGGCAAAAAATTTGTAATTTTTCTTGTATCTTTGAAAGGGATATGTTATAATCTAATCAAGAAAAGAGCGAGATGCTCTGCTTAAGAATTTAGGGTATAGACTCCCAACTAAGAAGAATAGAGTTAACAGCTCTACAAAAATGATTTTTAGGGTATAGATTCCCAACCAAGAAGAAGCAGGTCGTAAGACCTGCTTTTTGCATAGGAACGTAAGATGGAAAACATATACTAAAAGGAGATGCGCAATATGCCGGAATGGATTTTTTTAATATTTGTTGCCATTCGTGAGGAAGAACAGAAGAGTTCGGATGTCACCAAAGAAATCTAGAAATTAGTGAAAGAGAATCCGGCAATTAATGCTAATGAAATAGCAGAGATGCTGAGTGTGAAAGCTGAGGAAGTACGTTACCGTATCAAATTGATGAAGAAATTAGGAGAGATTACAAGAAGAGGTGCTACAAAAGCTGGTGAATGGGAAGTAATTAAGTAAAATTGATAAGTGAAACAAATGGGATATACATGGTATAGCTGAAAATGTTCTGTTTTTATTTAGATTAATTGGCAATGTTTTGTCTTGGTATATAAGGAGAACAATTTTATGAAACAAAAGATTTTTTTGCAAGCAGCTCTTGAGGAAATGGGAATTTATTCTTATGACGAGTATCAAGAAAAGATAAAAATATGGGAAGATTTTGAGAATAGAGTATTTAGAGGTGGACAGGAAAAGATAGATACTTTAAGGGACTTGGTTGTAAATTATTATGAGAGTTATCAGTACAATCAGTTAAGTGGACAGTATATTTCGGTTAATCCACGAGCGTGTCATAGTGATCTTATTGATAATTATATGTGTTTATTTCCTAAAAGAGCATTGATTGAAACGAGCGCATTATTGTCTTATATTGACATGACACCACACAATGGTGAAAGTTATGATTTGCCACCCAATGATTTTATGAAGCAATATTTTCGATTTGAGAGCCTGATACAACATAATATTGCTTTTCTCTACCCTATAGATACGCATGAAGAAATTAGTAAATTAGACGGTACGATATTTGATTCGGCTTCAATAATACCTTTAAAAAATGTTGCAGATGTATCACAAAATGGAAACTTAACTAGAATACTTCAACAACCTGATATGTTCTATATGGCATTTCCATGGCTATATAACGCAAGGACAGAGGACTTTATTGAATTATGTGATAAATATCCAGTTGAATTTGATTGTCTTGCAAATGCAGTAGAAAAAATTGCAAAAGCAAGTAATGGGCAATCAGATCTACAAACGGATGTATTAAAGGAGCTAAAAGATGCTTTAATAAATCTTCAAATATCTTTTGAGAAGAAAAAAGCAGTTCTTAAAGCAAAAGGCATTACGACAGTAGTTGGAATTGCTCTTACATGTGTTCCATTTGCAGTTTCAAATTATTTTGATAATTTTGACCCTTCAATGCTACAGACAATTTTGGGAAGTGCATCCATTTTAGGAAGTAAGGATATATTAGAAGACTTCTTTTCTTTAAAAAAGGAGGGGAATGTTAATCCGTATTGGGTAATTTGGAGATGGAAACAAACATTATTATAAATTATATTTTACATAGATATTAATGTATTAAATTACAAAATGGCCGGAATCAAGCCTCCAATTCCTCATAAGATTTGGAGGTTTTCTTCTGCCCATTTTTAGAGGAAAGGAATTTCCGAAATAAATAATCTATGGTACAATATCCTAGAAGTTATCAAAGGGATAAGTAACCATAGGGAAAGAGCAGAACTAAAATCACTCATAAGCCAGTCCGGCTTAATCTTGCAAACAAATCTAATCTTTTTTTATGGCAGGTGCAAAGTGATGCACCAAGCTGATTTTTTGCAGGTTCGATAGGGGACTGTTGCATCATTTTAGAACCCAAACTTGACGAATAAGTCATGGGATGTGCATCATTATTGCACACTCATGGCATGTTGAGACATGCGTCCTTTTAACCCACAAAAAATGTGATGACTTTAGTGTTAAGATAGAAGTGCCTGTAAAATCGTTATAATAGGGAATTTAGGGAGTAGTGGAGCAGTCAAGAGAAAATGTCTTGGCTGTTCTTTTTATAGAA
>JBGVKZ010000046.1:0-123966 GCA_045124055.1 Lachnospiraceae bacterium
TCCATTTGGATACCTCCTTTGTATTATTAGTGCGGTTGGCGAACCTACACTTATTATACTATTGGAGGTTTTTTACTTGAAGCTAAAGCTATCTGGGAACTCACCTGCATAGCAGGTGGTTTATTTTTATTGCGTATACAAATAAAAAAGAGACCGAAAACTCGGTCTCTTTTAAGTTTTTCTTATTATATGTAATAACTATTAGCTGATTACTGTAATAAGCTGAGGATACCCTGGTTAGCCTGGTTAGCCTGAGCAAGCATTGCCTGACCAGCCTGCTGTAAGATATTGTTGTTAGAGTAAGCAACCATTTCTTCAGCCATATCTGTATCACGGATTGAAGATTCTGCTGCTGTTGTGTTTTCAACAACGTTGTCTAAGTTCTTGATTGTGTGTTCAAGACGGTTCTGAACTGCACCAAGGTCTGATCTCTGACGAGATACAACTTTAATAGCTTTTTTAACTGCTGCGTTTAATGCCTGAGCACCTGTTACTGTTGCTGCACTAACTGTGTCAATGCTAAGAGCACCAGCACTCATAGCGTCGATAGCCATATCGATGTGCTGTCCTGATTCTGCACCAACCTGTAAAGCTCTGTCTGAGAATGAACCATCAAGTAAGTTCTGTTCATTGAATGTAGTTGTAGAAGCTACACGGTCGATTTCAGATACTAACTGCTGAACTTCTGCGTCGATTGCTTCACGATCTTCTTCAGCTAATGTGCCGTTTTCAGCTTTAACTGCTAATTCGTTCATACGCTGTAACATTTCTTCAACTTCTGCTAAAGCACCTTCTGCTGTCTGTACACAAGAGATACCGTCCTGAGCGTTTAATGAAGCCTGTGAAAGACCTCTAATCTGACGTCTCATTTTTTCTGAAATTGAAAGACCAGCTGCATCGTCTGCTGCACGGTTAATTTTGTAACCAGAAGATAATTTTTCTGTTGATTTAGATAATGTTCCTGTTGTTACTCCGAGCATTCTGTTTGCATTCATTGCTGACATGTTGTGTTGTACTACCATAATATTTTCCTCCTTGAATTTGGGCTGTTTGTAATTTGTTTTTTAAGCATCTTGCTTGTTCACAATATATATCGGAGTATCCTTTTAAAACTTAACCCCTTTTTTCAAATTTTTTTATTTTTTTTGCAAATTCCCCGCAAACCCGCATTTTTACTGGCTTTTTTCGAAATAAAAAATTGTAAAATGTAAAAAAATGTAAGAAATTGTTGCAAAAATAATAAAATTCAATACAAAGAAAAAGAGACCGGAAATCCGGTCTCTTTAGATAGTCAACTTAATGCGATTAGCCTAATAAGCTGAGTACACCCTGGTTAGCCTGGTTAGCCTGAGCAAGCATTGCCTGACCAGCCTGCTGTAAAATATTCTGGTTAGAATATTTAACCATTTCTTCAGCCATGTCTGTATCACGAATTGAAGATTCAGCACTTGTTGTATTTTCAACAACGTTGTCTAAGTTCTTAATTGTGTGTTCAAGACGGTTCTGAACTGCACCAAGGTCTGATCTCTGACGAGATACAACTTTGATAGCTTTTTTAACTGCTGCGTTTAATGCCTGAGCACCTGTGATTGTTGCTGCACTAACTGTGTCAATGCTAAGAGCACCAGCACTCATAGCGTCGATAGCCATATCAATGTGCTGTCCTGATTCTGCACCAACCTGTAAAGCTTTGTCTGAGAATGAACCATCAAGTAAGTTCTGTTCGTTGAATGTAGTTGTAGAAGCTACACGATCGATTTCAGATACTAACTGTTTGATTTCAGCGTCGATTGCTTCACGATCTTCTTCAGCTAATGTGCCGTTTTCAGCTTTAACTGCTAATTCGTTCATACGCTGTAACATTTCTTCAACTTCTGCTAAAGCACCTTCTGCTGTCTGTACACAAGAGATACCATCCTGAGCATTTAAAGAAGCCTGTGAAAGACCTCTGATCTGACGTCTCATTTTTTCAGAGATTGAAAGACCTGCTGCGTCGTCTGCTGCACGGTTAATTTTGTAACCAGAAGACAATTTCTCTGTTGTTTTAGAAATTGTTCCAGCTGTAATGCCGAGCATTCTGTTAGAGTTCATCGCTGCCATGTTGTGTTGTACTACCATATATTTTTCCTCCTTGAAATTACGGTGGCATCCTTGCCACTCGTTTTGCTACGGGTCGCCCCGCGTTTTAAGTAACACTTTACTTGTATTATATATCGGCATCTTTTACCGATACTTAACACCTATTTTAAAAAAATTTAACTTTTTTAGGTCTTCAGACCTATTTTTTATTTTAGGACTTCTTATCCCAAAACTGAGAATCAATATGATTAAGTTTATTCATACTCTTATAATAGTCCATTGCCACTTTGCTCTGACTACGTCCCGACTTAATCTTATTTTTCTCTCGACTAAATCTTCCCTCGATTAATAACTTATTGCGTTCTTCTTCAGCCTGCAAAGACATACTTTTTTCAGTAATACTACTAATTAAGCTCTGCATTTTTCCAAGTTGAACTTTATACTCAGAAGGATTAGCCGCTACTGTCTTTCCTATTTTATTATACAACCCTTCAAAGCCGGAATCAAGCTTTAATATGTTATCAATTAACACACCTTTTTCTTCCACGCATTTGTCAAACTCACTGAGACTAAAATCTTCATTTTGAATTAATTCCGTCTGTTTTTTATTGAGCACAGCAAGGCTGTCTAAAATCTTATCTTTCTTTTCAAGACACTCCACGAGCATATCCATATATTTACTAATCATAACTATTTACCTTCATGAGTCCTGTTAAGCCGCATAACTTCTTTCCAAGTATCTCTCATGCTTCTAAGATGTTTTACAACTTCTTCCATAATTTCAGGGTCTTTTGTCAAATTAGCTTCTGACATTCTTTTTTCCAGATATATGTAGATTCTATCAAAATCCTGAGCTACTGGATATTTCATATCTAAAGTTGCCCTGAACTCTGCAACAATTCGCTGCACTTTTTTCAGATTTACATGAGCTTTTTCAATATCTTTTTGTTTCATACCCATAATAGCCATATTGCCAAACTTAATGGCACCTTCATAAAGCATAAGTGTCAGTTCAGCCGGTGAAGCTGTCAAAATTCTGCTATTCTGATATTGTGCATAAGGATTGTTATTCATTGCCATTTTATGTTCCTCCGAAGGAATTTTTCAATTAGCCAAGCATACTTGTTAGAGAATTCTGCTGATTCTGCAACTGTGCCATTGCAGATTCCATAGCTGCAAATTTCTCATAATATCTATCCATCTTGTCGTTCAAGTCTTCTTCTGCTTGAGCAATTTTAGATGTATAATCAGTATACTCTGTTTTCATTTTCTTGTCATTATATAATGTATAAGCACTACTATAATCACTTGTTCCCATTAAGTCAGTAAGTTTTGTATATAAAGCACCTGCTAACTTCTGGAAGAAAGATGCAACTTTATCAGGGTCTTGATTAATAGCTGCCATTAATTTATCTTCGTTTTTGCTACTTACAGTATCATCTTTATCTCCATCGATGTGGAAACTGTTCCTCTGATTCTGTTCTGCATTGAAATAACCTGGTGTATTAATTCCAAAGTCAAATAAATACATAGTCGTTCCATCGCTAAGCTCAAATCCCTGGTTCATAATCTGATTCATATAACTGATAGTTGTTCCAAGGGTTTCATCTCTACGAAGGAGTGAATCTTTAATTTTCTTTTCCCATTCATCAATTTCAGACTCTGTCATTGCTGATTTTTCATCACTGGTCAATGGTTCATATCCGCTTGATGAATCTGCATTATAGGCTGTAAGCATTTCTTCCATTAACTCATTATATTTGGTTAAGAAGTTTTTAATTGTGCTATACATACCCTCTGTATCTACACCTGTGGTAAGGGTTACTTCTTTGTCTCCGGTTTCCTGCAGTACGTTGATAGTTAAACCGTTGATTTCAAAGGTATTGCTATCCGATTCAAATCTTGCGTTGTTTAAGTAAATCACTGCATTCTGTCCATCAATTTTGGTTGCATCAGAATCTGCTGCATTTACATCAATTTTTAATGCCTGTAATGCTTTTGTACCAGCTTCGTCTAAACCTTCTAAGGTAAAGTCGTATTCTTCACCAGTGTCTGCTGCACTAATAAACATTCTCTGGTTCTTTTCATCAAAGTTCGCATTTAAGCCTTGTTCTTTTAACTGGTCTACAATGTTCTGAACAGTGGTTTCTTCTGTAATTTCTATTTCAACAGTTTCACCACTACCAATTTTTAAGCCGATTTTTCCGGTCTGTCCTGCAAGAGAAGAATCAATGTCGCTTAATTTTGTTTCAGCTGTTACACTTCCATCCAGTTCGCCGCCTGTCAAATAGCCTGCCTTTGCCATTTTATCTACACGCATAGACTGAACAGTGTTCGCTGCTTTTGAGCTAGTTGTTACTGTTGCAACACTGGAATCACTTACTGTTGTTTTTCTTGTTGAATAGCTTGAAGAAAATCTAAGGTCACTTAATGTACTTGTATAGAAGCTATACACCTTTGAGTTCATAGATTTCCATGCATCAGTTTTCCATGACAATTTTGTCTGTTCTTTCTGCAAAGAAGCTACCTTATATGAGTTAACTGATACTAATTCAGCAATAATGCTTTCTGTATCAAGTCCGGACGCAAGTCCTGTTACACGCATTGTCATATTTTTACCTCCTAACGCTTTTCGTCTACCATAAGTCCTGCCATTTCCCATACTCTAGCAATCATATCAAGAGTTTTTTCTGCCGGAAATTCTTTAATAATTTCATCTGTATCTTTATCAACGATTTTGATAGTGATACGATTAGTGGCTTCGTTTACTCCAAAAACTGCCTTTGTATTTTCTGTCAGTTTGTTGTAAGTATAAGCTGCCTGTCTTGCAGACTCATTGCTACCACCTTGTGTGCCTTCCTGACCTTCCTGATTTGCAGAGTTTGATACCTTTGCAATGGCTGCTGTAACGGCATCTACGCTGTTAGTCTGTGGTTGCGTAGAAACATCCATGTTCTCTACTGGTTTTGTAATTTTTGTTGTTGATTGTACCTGAACGCTTGTCATAGTTCCGATTGGTTCAATACTCATAAGAATCACCTCCATGTGATTGTGCAAAGCAAGTTACTCTATTTTATCTGCTTGTTTGCATTTGTAAAATTTACATTTTCTCACTTATATGTTACATCAAAAAACTCGTCAATTCAAGTTTTCTATTGTATTTATCGGTAAAATATAAAAAATGTTTATAGTTTCCCATAAACATTTTTTAAGAAAAATATTATGGCCTACACCACAAATTTTTCACAGCCCCGAATTAACCGAGTAAGTTCTTTAAAGCTTCCATACCATCGGCATTTGTTGCCATAGTATTCGCTTCCTGAATCTGAACGTAAACTTCTTTACGGTAGATAGGCACTTCCTTAGGTGCTGAAATGCCGAGTTTTACCTGTTCACCCTTTACTTCCAAAACAGTAATCTCTATATTATTGTTGATGACAAGAGCTTCGTTTTTCTTTCTGGATAAAGCTAACATTTACTCACCTGCTTTCTTTGATAACTTGTCGTAAATCGGATATTTAACCGGATATTCATCAGAATCTAAAATAATTTGGCAACCTTTTTTCTCAGCTGCATTGATAATGATAGGTCCTTTTAAGTTTACAGACATCTTTGTAAGGTCTGAAGGAACTGTCATCGTAACAAGAACTATCATCTCATCTGGATTTAATTTTCCAATGCATTCAAGCATCGATTCTTCTACTTCCGGATTATATTCCTTATTTACAGCAAGTGGGTCAATGACTGGCATAGCAAATGCTGGTTCCTCGATAGACTGCAGCCAATGAATGTTATTGTTTTCTCTTTCTTCATCATGAATCAATGTAAAATGTTGTAAATCAGGAAATCCAATGATACCATTTGGAAAGAGTATTATTTTCTCATCATCGATACTTACATCTCCAAAAATCTTTGTCTTAATTTCCATTTTTTCTCCTCCCTAATACTATAAATAGTTTAATAACGATGTCTGCATAATCTTACTGGTTGCCATCAGTGCCGCGTCGTAAGTAACAGAGGCACTTTCTAATTTAATTGCAACTTCTGTAATATCTGCATCTTCATTTTCTGACTGTAAGGTTTCAAAAGTTGTCTGTTGTCCCATAAGTCTTGTTTTAATCAGCTCAAGTCGACTTCCCGCTGTACCATTATCAGTAACAGCTAAGTTTGCCTGGTCTAAATAGTTCTGGAAATGGGTAATGGAACTTTCAAACATAAGCTGTAAGTCATCTTTATAATATTCCAATGCCTTATTTGCGGCATCTAACTGTTTCTGCAAAGTAGCCTTATCTGTTTCATCTGTGGTTCTGGAAAGAATATCTTCGTAATTGCAGATAATTTTTTCCATATTCTGCACTTTTGTAAGAGCATTTCTTAAGTCTTCCACTTCTCTTTTGGCATCGTGCGTAAACACTTTATCAGCCGTTGTATTTACTTCAATGGTCTGATTATAACCAACATCGTAGGAAATTACCTGTTTTTCTACAGTTCCTGTTAAATATTCCTGATTATATTTAATGCCTTCTGCCTCGCAAGCAAAATAGTGTTGTGGGTTCAAGTCCCCATTTTCCCATTCACTTTTTGTATATGTAATCTGGAATTCCGTTTCATTAAAATTGGTTGTTTTATCATCTGAAAGAGCATTTAAGCGTTCATATACAGCATCGCTAATAAGTAATTCACCTGTATCTGCGGAAAAAATAACACCGCTTGTACTAGATGCCAATGACTGATATGGATTTGGTTCTTCGTAAGAATTAACCACTTCCGCTGTAATACTCTGTTCAACGCCACCTTCTAAAAATGTAATCGTTGGTGCTACTGTGCTGTCACAACCACTATATGATAATCGAATACGATGAAAATTCTCTCTGGTAATACTACTTTCTTCCAAAGAAGTATAGGTATTATAATTGGTTTCATTTACCTTCGACAAGTCATCTGTTTCCACATAACTTACTGTGTCAATGCTGTCTGCATATAACTGTTCCGTAATGGAATAGCTGATGTTTTCTTCTTTCATAAAGGTTAACGGTGTATCTGTTCTATATCCTGTGAATACATATCTTCCAGCATAGTCTACATTACCCGTTGAATATACTTCTTCTTCCAAGGCTTCCATATTCTGAATAATGATATCAATATCATCGCTCTTTAAGTCACTGTTCGCACCTTTTGTTGCCTGTTTTACAAGGTCAGTAACAACTTCTGTTACTGTGGAAAGTGCATCTTCAGTTACCTTTATCCAGCTTTCTGCATCTGGTACGTTCTTTTCATAATACTGACTAATCTGGCTTACGCTACTTCTCAGTCTTAAAGAACGAATTGCAATAACAGGATCATCAGAAGGTCTGTTAATTTTCTTCTGAGTAGACATCTGTGTGCTTAAATTATTCTGTGAAACTTTATTGGAATTTATATTATATAGGGAATTATCCTGCATAATTTTGTTAGTAATACGCATACGTTATACCCCCGTTTCTAAAATTAATCTGTCTAACATTTCTGACATTGTCTGAATCACTTGAGAAGCTAAATTATATCCGTTCTGGAATTTTACCAGATTCACAGCTTCTTCATCTGTATCAACACCTGAAATAGATGTACGTTGATTGTTGATACTGAGTTCTAGACTTTCGTAGGTAGTTGCAAAAGTATTTGCACTGTTTGCATTCAATGCCATATCAGCAAGAATACATTCCAAAAATTCGTTGGCTGCCCCACCTCGAAAACTTAAGGTTTCTTTATCGCTGAACATTGCCAAAAGCTCATCTAAGGTATCACTTGCTTCTACACCATCAGATGCTGTTTCCTTCGTTGCAAGCAATGCAGGATTTAAGAGCATTTCTGCATTTACAGCAAAGTTTTTGGCTGTCATAAAGTAATAGTCATCGCCTTCAAGCTCTGTCAATTCATACTGACCGATATCGGTAATACGATTTGCTGTAAACATCATACTTCCTGGCTGTCCGTCAGAAGTATAGCCATCTGTAAGAATGTCATTTATGAGGGATGCAAAATTCCTTACAAATTCATTCATCTGTTCCGTATAGTATGGAATACCCTGATAATCCACACTATTACCAATTTTTACATCGGAGGTCACTTTACTTTCCGGAATAATCTCTGTCATTGTGAAAATATAGTTGCCGGTAAGATTGCCGTCAGCATCTTTTTCATAATCCCAAGAAGAAAAATGATATTCTGTATTTCCAATGACAATTTTACCACCATTTGATGGTAAGGTTGTCTTTGTAATATCCTGTAAATAATCTGCAGTGGTAGATACTGTCATTGTGCAAACCCCTGCGGAGTCTACATCTACACTGGAAACCTTCCCATAAAAGTTTTCCGCATTATTACCATCTCGCATTTCGTAAATGCCTCTTAATTTACCGCCAAGCTGATTGTTTGCAAGGCTGAATACCGAGCCATCTTCCCAGTACACATCGTATAAACCTTCCGCATCGTCCTGATTCACTTTTTCAGTACTTTCCCTTGCCTGACAAACCAGAGTCTTATAATCATTTCCGTCTACGAGAGTCTGACCCCCTGCAATAGTAACAAGGCATCTGGTACCGCCTGTTTCTCTTTCCGGGTTATTGGTATCATAAACCGGTGTCTCTTTTACTTCTACATCAACAAGTTCAGATAACTGGTCAATTAAAAGAGTTCTTTTATCTCTTAATTCATTTGCCACCGTTCCTGTGGATAATTCTACTACGTTAATCTGCTTATTTAATGTAGCAATTTCTGCCGCAATAGAGTTAATCTGGTCAACACTTAATTTTAATTCGGAATTCAAGTCTTTTTGCAATTCCTCTAAGTTACCTGCCATATTGTTAAAATATTCTGCAAGGCTCTGTGCGGAAGATAAAAAAGCTCTTTTTGTGCTATCACTATTCGGATTTTTAATAACTTCCTGCAAATTTTCTTCTATATCATCAAATAATGTTGCAAAACCTGTTTTTCCGTCATCTTTGAAGTAATCTTCTATCTGTGTGCAGTAATATTGCTTAATGCTGTATTCACCAAGTTTTTTCTGATTATTCCAGTATTTTGCATCATAGAAATCATCACGTTGTCTTTCTACACCTATTGTATCTACACCAGAACCGGTACAACCATAGGCTGTATACGTTCTAAGTGCCTGAGCAGCGGCCTGAATAACGGTCTGGCGACTGTATCCTTCTGTTTCTGCATTGGATATATTGTTTGCTGTTGTATTTAAGGAAGCATTGGCGGCTCTAAGTCCAGAACCTGCAATGTTTAATCCACCAAAGGTTGATGCCATCTACTCATCTCCTCTCACGATTTGTATCAAAATAAATTATGGCGTAGCTTTTCGAGAAATTTCTATACGCCCATTGTATTTATCAAAGTTCCCAACATTTCGCTTAAAGCATTTATGTAACGGCTGGAAGCATTGTATGCATTTTGGAACATAATCATAAACTGTAATTCTTCATCACTGGAAACACCCACCACCTGAGTTCTTGCATTTTCTGCCGAAAGTGCTGTCTGCTGCTGTGTGGTTGTGATACTTCTATATACAGAACCTTCGTTTGCTAGCTGAGATACCATATCTGTATAGTATCCTGAAAAGTTTGTTGGCGACGTTGTATTTGGATTCAGATAATATTTCTGGTCTTCAAACAACAGGGCTAACGCTTCTGTGGTATCATAATCTGCTTTTCCGTCAGCTCGCATAAATCCTAAAAGTCCTGGCTGCTGAACCAATTCTGTATTGATTGCAATGTTCGAAGTGGTCCACCCCTTATCCAAAGTTGAACCTGTGTCGGGTGAAACCTGCACAAATAACTGTAATGGTGCATTTGTTTCACTATCCCACAAATAACCGGTTGTGGCATCGGAAGCATTTGCCAATACCTCATTGATACTGGTTACTACCGCACTTACCAGCTGGTCAAATTCTGCTTGAAAATTCATAATAATCGATGGTTCGATTGTGGAGTTATAATAGGTACTATCTGTCAAGTCCTCCATAGTTCCTCTGTGGTCACCTCTGGCAAGAAGTGTTCCTTTCAAGCCACCAATATCTGTATTTAACTCTGTGGCGATTGGTTTTAATAAATCAAATACCTCTGCACCTTCTATATGATAAACTCTGTTTCCGTTCTGGTCCAAAGTATAATTTGCTAATTGTGTCCAATATGGTGTGTAAAACCCTGTTTCATCATCTGTATCCAGTGCAATTTCGTAAACCAAGTCGTTTTTTACAAAATCCACACCTTCCAGCTTTACATTTACATATCCCCAACTGTCTTCTGAATAAGAAATGTTTGCTAGTGCAGATAATTCATCTAAATAATAATCTCTTTCGTCCTTTAAGTCATTGGCTTTTTCTACGCCTGCGGCTTCAATCGAAACAATTTTATCATTCAATTCCTGAATTTTTCTACCATATTCATTTATCTTATCTACCTGATTTTTGACGGTCAGATTCATATCGTCCTGATATTCACTAAGAGCCGTATAAACTGCATTAGAACGTTCAACGAACTGAGCTGCACGTCTTACAAAAGCACTTTGATTCACGCTACTTGTGGGGTCTTTTGCAAGTTCCTGAACAGTTTCCCAAAGATTTGTTAATGCCTGTTCAAAATCTTCACCCTGCATTTCACCAAGAATATCTTCGATTTCCTCTACTGCTTCTGTCTGCACCTCATAAAAAGAACACCGACCATTCTCCTGTCTGTAAGTCTTATCCAAAAAAACGTCCCTTACGCGTTTAGTTTCAGAAAAATAAACACCAAGACCTACCTGTTGACGAGAAACGCCGGCATACTGATAAGATATTGTATTGTATATATTGTCCGCCTGGGTTACCTGTTGTCTTGTATAACCCTCGGTCTCTACATTCGATAAGTTGTGTGCAACCGTATTTAGTGCATTCTGTGATGTTCTAAGTCCGGTAGCCCCAACATATAAACCACTCATTAATGACATATAAGCTCACCTCAACATAGGACTACTGTTTTGCATCAAAACCTGTATTCGATGCCCCGTATACCATTCCGGTATTATAAGCACCTTTGTTATAATTAGCTGTCTCAGGGGCCCTTTTCATTGCCTGATACATATTTATTTCGTACCCAACAAGTTCCAGTGCCTGTTCAATCAGCATACTGTTCTGACTGTTTACTCTCTGCAACTGTTTTGCTAAATCCGTTAATCTAGCCTGTGCATTCTGTAAATTCTTCTGTTCTTCCGGTCTTTTTTCCAAAACCTTCACAACATCTGAGATTTTCATTGTTCTAACGTCCATGTTGAGCACGTTGGCAATATCCTTAGTCACTGAAATTCGTTCCTTATCAAGACTATGGATACGCCCAACGACTTCTTGTTCTTCGTCCGTGATTTTTTGTAATTCCGTTACATTGTTAGCCACAATGATAGGAGTTTTCTTCATGGATAATCCCAGTAACGTTTCGTATTCATCTGCTTCTTTATACAAAACATCAATTAAGTTTTCCATAAGACTTGCCACTGGGATTACCTCATTTCTTCATACTGTTGTATCATTTTGTCTGCAAATTGCTCTGGGGTTACTTCATAAGTACCTGCATCCATGCGTGCCTTAATCTGATTTACCAAGTCCTCGCGAACATCTGGTACACTGTTAACTGCCTGTTTACCTGTATGGATATCCTTTCCAACACTGGAGATATTTAACTGATCTCTAAAACTTGTAGTTTTCGTTCCTTGTGGAGCATTTGCTTTTTTGGTCTGATACGCCTGCATAACTTGTGAATAAGCTTCAATACGCATAATTTGTCTCCTCCTTCCATGGATTTGTGCCAAATTGAAGACCTTCTCCAACTATTTCACAATATTTATCGGATTTTTTCCAAAAGACTTTAGAGTAAACTTTGTTTTTTCCATAACTTTTTTACTATTTTTCCGATAAGGCTCTTTAGGAGTTCCAAAATTACGGAATAAATCAAACTAGCCAAGAGCAATATGAAAAAACTGGCAAATGCATACTCAAAATAATATACATATTTTCTCCACACAATCAGATAAAGGAAGGTGTGCATCAGGAAAATATTCATAGAATGTTTTCCGATAAAAGCCAAAATTTTGTTTAAAACAGGCACTTTTCCTACAGTTAAAACCGTAATACATATGATAAAAAATGCAATCAATGCATCCACATAATTCCAAAAATAATCTTTTACTACCGCGTTCTGCCTGATTAAAACTACAAGGGGCATTCCCACAATTCCGATGAGCCACCAGACAATCGCAGGCACTTTTTTACTCATAATCTTTTCCTGCCAGTTTCCATAGGCGGCACAAACACCGAATACCGCTACAAAAAGATATCTTTCTATGTCGCCATCAAAAATCACCACAAATGGTGCGAAAAACGCAAGTAAAAGAAGGGTATTCCCCGTTTTTTTAATAAGTAAAGTTAAAAATGGTACTAGAAAAATTAAAATATATGCAATTTTCATATACCACCATGTCTCATTTAACATCGGAGTCTTTAATATGGAGGATAATCCAAAGGCATCACAAAGCATAAATAAGACGCCCTGTTTTCCACTGCCATATAACTTCCCATAATCAAAAATCGTAAAGCAAATTGCATTGATACTAAGATAGACTGCAAAAAAACTCATCATCAGTCTGCCCAAACGCTTCACACTGCTTGCACAAAGACTCTTGACCGTGGCATTTTCCATAGACAACACCATTTTTGTCAAACCATAGGCCGTCAGCATCACAAAAATCGCCACACAAACGTTTCCGAAACCTGCCAAATTTAACATTGTTTTGGTAGACAGCGGGGCGTAATTTACCTGCATCTTTTCCAGCACCTCTTCTTCGTGAAACAAATGATAGAAAAGCAATAACATAATTGCCACGCCTTTTACCTGTAAAGTATGCTCTTTAGTGAATTCTTTCATACCCTCTCCTCCTTTTTGGCAGTCAACGAATATCCATATAAAAATGGTAAGGAAAAAATAATCGGCATAGCATATCTTGGGTGATAAATAAAGCAAGGTGAAGCCATACAAATTAAAAGACTAACATACAAAGGCAGGGTTGCATATACAAAGCATTTGTTTTTCTTTTTTCTCTGATAAAAGGTAAAGAAAAATAAGCCCCACACAAATGCACCAATATTTTCCAATAGCCCAAGGAATGAAATTCGATTGGCAAATCGGTACACAAAAAGTAAAAGCTTTTGTGCATTTGGAAAAAGTCCCGTCTGAGCAATTTCTGTATAAGTGGTTTCGTATCGAATCGCATTAGTAGCACTAGGCGTAAACCAACCATATACGTGAATAAAGAAGGCTTCAAAATAAACCCCTGGATGCTTCATAAATCCCTTTGCCCAGGCTACCATATAATTCAGAATCTCTTTGGTAGTAGCATCTTTTTGAAACAGTGCTTTTACGTCGTCTGAAATTTCAGGGTTATATTTAGTCGCCACCACGGAAACGTCGCCGAGTACCTTTTCGATGGCTTCTTTTTCTTCTTCACTAATTTCGTTTTGATATAACTGCAAATATCTTGCCGTCTGTTGGAAGGGAATGGAAAGCATTTCTGCACTACTTCCCTTTACCGCCCCTGTGACCTCCATAAAAAGAAACAAAATGAGTTTGCTAATCGCCACACTAAGTAAAAAGGCAGAGAATAGATAGGCAAGTTTTTCTTTCCATGAGTATTTTTTATAAAAATAGATAAATGCCACAATGCCGCAAAGTACTACCAAAGGCAATCCATTATTTCTACTTAAAACGACGCCAATCTGTAGCAAAATAAACTTACACAAAAAAGCTTTATCCTGTATTTTTGACGGTTGCTCCAAAAGTTTCACATAATAAATTACATAGCCTACCAAAAATGCACTATATGGCACGTCTTTAATGGCAACTGAAACAATATTCGTATAAAGTGGCGTTATCACATAAAGTAACACTAGGGTAAGCAAATACCCAAATTTCATCCCCCGCCCAGCAAGTACAGAAACGGTTGATGAAAGAGCTATGACCAGCAAAAGCATCTGCACCAGCATATAAAGAAATAATCCAACCTCATAAGAGCCAAATGCTACTTGTCCAAATTTTACCAAGCCACCCACTAATAAGGTATGTGCCAAAGGGTGATGCGTCGAGTATCCTGTCTCCTTTGTCACCTGTTCTATCTGACCAATGACATCCCAACAAAGTGTCCCCGGATAACTTATCAATATCACAATTCCGTAGACAACAGTTAAAATGAGAAATGTCTTCAAAAAAGCTTTTTTGCTAAAAAAATGTGTTGTATCATCCACAAACGTCTTTTTTTCAAACATATCAAATACCAAAGCTATCAGCACATAAATCAGGCAATAATAGCCGGCAAAAGCAAAGATAGATTTTATGAAATTTACCACACTTCCCAGCACGTAAACCAAGGTATTTGTCTTAAAATAGCTATTTCCAAATACAAGACATAGGGCAAAAAAAGCCGCCAAAAGAATCGATGTATTTTTCTTTGGCTTCGCTTTTTCCCTAAAAAAATAGAAAAATGTGGTACCTACTATCCACATCAAAATAAATTGGAAATTGTACTCTCCAAGCAATTCGTAAATGGAGGCAATTACATAATCCAATTTTGATTCATAAGCTGCCATCTGTAAGGGCATATGAAATTCGCTCGTCAATGCAAAAGCCACCAAAAAGCCCTGCAGTAGCATCTTTATTTTTTGCTTCATAAACTATCTCCACACATTTGATTTCATAGGATTCATTAAAAGAACGGACTAACGTTTACATTCTTATACAACTCCATTTGTTCTTCTATTTCTTCCATTTCTTTTTCCAATCTCGCCTGTTTTTCATTCAGGTCATATCTTATTTTTACCATAACAACACTAAAAATGATGAACGCAATACTGAAAATCAAAAGAATGACGCCTTTTTTTCTTGTCTTTTTAACAATTTCTTCGTCTTCTCTGCAATCCTTTCTTGTTGCCTCCTTTGGAGTCATTGTCATAAATAGTGCTAAGCCTAAAATAACGAACCCACAAATGATGGGTATTAAATTATAAATTGTATTTCCTATTTGTTCTTCCTCCTTTATTCTCAGTTATTATATACCATTTAAGCACTTTTTTGAATAGAAAAAAGTCTACACTTTATAGATTCTCGTGTAGACTTAATTTCTTTACTCAGTATGAATTCTACTTATTTTCTGTATTCGACTGACAGCCACAGTTACATACAGACTGTTTTCCCTTTTGGCTGGGACAATTACCTGCTGCCGGACAACCGATACATTTTACACCGCGTTTCTTCTCTTTGACTATATATGCCACAGAAGCACCTATGATAATCAGTATAATTCCTATCACTATGATATCTGTCATACGAACCTTCCTTCCATTTAACGAAACTTATTACTTATTATTTACGAAGCCGATTTTAATGTATATTCTGCTTTGGCCTTTCGATTATTCACAATAATGATTGCCACCAAAATAGCTACTATGCAAAGTACGGCAATTAGTCCAGGTACAAAACCAACACCAAAGCTGCCGGTTGTAATCAATGTACCAATCTGATATACCAGAAATGCTACTGTATATCCTGTTCCAAGCTGAAGGGCAACGCCACCCCAGAACCACTTGCTGCTCTGCATTTCTGAATTCATCGCACCGAGAGCTGCAAAACAAGGTGGAGTATATAAATTAAACATAAGGTATGCAAGGGCAGCCACTTTTGTTAAGCCCATTGCAGTAGCAACTACATTTCCATCACCAACTAAAGCCAATTCTTCTGTATCGATAACACTGGTTAAGCCATAGCAAACTGCTAAAGTGGCAACTACATTTTCTTTGGCAATAAAGCCTGTAATAGCTGCTGCCGCAAGCTGCCATACTCCAAATCCTAGTGGAATCAGTAAAACAGCCACTGGAGAAGCTATGCTTGCCAAAATAGAAGTATTCTCCATTCCTTCTTCTACCACTTCAAAGTGCCAGTTGAACGTCTGCATAATCTGTACTACCGTATTACATACCAAAATGATGGTTCCTGCTTTTACGATATAAGCTTTACCACGGGATAACATCGATAAAGTCGCTCTCTTAAGGCTTGGAAGCTTATATTCAGGAAGCTCAATAATAAAGAAGGATTTTTTGTATTTTTGAGCAGTCACTTTTTTCACCAATAAGGCACCTAATAAAATCAACAAAATACCTACAAAATACATCAAAGGACTAATCCATTCTGATTTTGGGAAAAATGCACCTACGAAAAGGGCGATTACCGGGAGTTTTGCTCCACAAGGCATAAATGGAGTAAGCATTGCTGTGGCTCTACGTTCTCTTTCATTACGAATGGTACGACAAGCCATAACACCAGGAATTGCACAACCTGTACCGATTACCATAGGAATCACAGACTTACCGGAAAGCCCTACTTTTTTGAAAATAGGGTCAAGCACAACCGTCGCACGTGCCATATAACCACAATCTTCCAAAAGAGCAATCAGGAAATACATTACCATTACTAATGGTAAGAAACCAACCACAGCACCAACTCCACCGATAATACCATCTACTAAAAGTGCCTGTAAAACCGGATTTGCATCACTGACTTTCTCAGCTACAAACCCCTGAAATGTTTCAATGAGACCTACTAACCAATCTGCAATCCAAGTTCCAACTGTGGTCTGTGAAATATAAAATACCAAGAACATAACCAGTGCAAAAATTGGAATGCCAAGCCACGGACTTGTAATCACTTTATCAATCTTATCTTGAATACTTACGTCCTTTGTCAAAACTTTACGGGTTTCTACCGCATCTACCACACCGTTTACAAATTCAAAACGTTTTCTATCTGCCATTTCTACTGCTGCTTTGTCTTGTAAATCAATGTCTTCCTGTACATATGTAGCTTTTTGTCCTTTTCCCACTAAGGAAACTGCTTTTTCTACCACTGCTTTTAAGCCATTGTCTCCAGAAGAAACTGAAACCGTTTCAAATACCGGACAGTTTAACTTTTCTGCCAAAAGCTCTACATCAATTTCTGTATCTTTCTTTTCATTGATATCGCTCTTGTTTAAAGCAATAACTACCGGAATATCCAGTTCCAAAAGCTGTGTTGTAAAAAACAAACTTCGGCTTAGGTTTGTAGCATCTACAATATTGATGATAACGTCTGGATTTTCATTTTTTACATAAGTACTGGTAACACTTTCTTCCGAAGTAAAAGGTGACATCGAATAAGCACCTGGCAAGTCGACTATGATTAAGTCTTCTGCTCCATCATAATAGCCTCTTTTAATTGGACTTTCCTTCTTTTCTACGGTAACGCCTGCCCAGTTACCAACTTTTTCATTTCTACCCGTTAGGGCATTATACATTGTGGTTTTTCCACTGTTTGGATTTCCTGCTAATGCAATTCTCATAGATTTTTCTCCTCATTTTATACTTTGACTCATCTTACTTCATTGTTAGTGTAAACTAACTTATTTTGATAAAAAATAGTGATGAAACACCACTACTTAATTCATCTTATACCAAAATAGCATTTGCTAAATCATTGTCGATGTTGTATCTGGCATCTTTCACAGAAATAACACAGCTATTTTTCTTACGTGATACTACTGTAATCGGTTCTCCACTGTAACAGCCTAACGAAAACAAGAAAGACTTTAATTCCTCATCGTCTGTCACAATATCTTTAATGATATATTCTTCTCCGACATTTGCTTCTGCTAAATTCATACACGCCTCCGTATCTCCTATGTGAAACAAAGGATAAATATGTATTTTAATTACCTAATTTTCCCAGTTAGCTTTCTCTAACTTTCATATGAAGTTTAATATAAGACATTTACTTTGTCAACTATTTTTATTGAATTGTTTTTTTTTCTCAAAAATGTTATGATAAAAACAGTTAGGAGTTGAGACTATGAACCATATACAACATCGTTCAAATGAATCCATTGAAGACTATTTAGAAACAATTCTGCTTTTACAGAAAAAATTAGGACAAGTACGTTCCATTGATATAGCAAATGAAATGAATTTTTCTAAGCCAAGTGTCAGCGTAGCTATGAAAAATCTTCGTGAAAAAGGCTTTATAACGATTGGCGACAATGGTTTTATTCTTTTGACAGAAACTGGTAAAAAACAGGCGGAAGATGTTTTAGAAAAGCATACTCTTTTAACCAACTGGCTGGTGAGTCTTGGGGTTGATAAAGAAATTGCACAGGAAGATGCCTGCCGTATGGAACACGATATGAGTGAAGAAACATTTGCCGCAATTAAGACTCACGTAATTGAAACTCATATAAATGAGTTGACAAAATAGTCATTAAAAATTCAAAGAGCTTTGTACCTTTTCATCGTACAAAGCTCTTTTTTCATAAATTCCTATCAAGCACAAAGTGTTACCGTTTCCATACATACGTCTGTAATTGCCATTCCGATGACAAAAATGGTCATAAGAATCAAAATAACGATTGCCCCTTTATCATACACAATTTTTTTCACTCCAAAATTTGAGAGGATAAGCTCTACTCCAAGTCCAATCAAAATAAGAGGCCACAGTGAAAAAATGGTACTATACCTTAATATCCCAAACATCGTGCGAAGTACAAATAATACTCCAAATATCACCATACTGGCTCCGGTTGTCATAGCACCAACCCGATGCGTTCTATATGTTTCTGCACTACTCTCCATCTTTGTATATTTCCTCCTTTTTTCCAGCAATCAAGCGGATGCCAATTACGATAATCAGAACAGCTATTGCCACCTGCGGTATTTTTTCCATAATCGAGTAGGCATATTCCCAAAGATAATCCGGAACAAATTGATAGCATACAGATGAAATGTTGTTCCACAATAAAGCTACACCTGTAACAATCAAAATGGCAGCTCCCCATTTTCTGAGAGTGGGATTGGAAATCTGGATTTTTCTTCCACCGATAAACTCGTTCCAGAAAAAATCATCTTGCATATTTTGAAAATCAAAATCATTCAATGCTGCAAGATTTCTTGCATGAAAAAAAGAATAAAACCAAATCAGTATCGTATATACTGTCAAACCATATACTCCAAGAACATTTGGGACAATAAAGCCTAAGAAAAATAATCCCATTAAACTAACGCCGCTTTTCATAAATCCCATATACATTTCTGCCGCTCCTGGTATAAGCGAAAAAATAAAAGTAAAAAATTTGCTTTTTCTTTGTTGTTTCATTATCATCAACCTCCATTTTCCTCTTTAAAAAATTTAATTTCTAACTTTTCATTCCAAGTCCGAATATTGCCTACAATTTTTGTTAAAAAGCTTGTTTCATTTAGCACTTCTTCCCTTGTGGTGTACTTTTGAGTAGCTAAAACCTCTTGTTTTGTTGGTACATTTTTTACCTGAAAATAATTCATCTCAGGTATGCTAAACAATAAAACAATAGCGGCTGCTACCGAAGCAATAACTCGAAAGCTATATTTTACAAATTCTTTTTTCCTGCTTTCTAGCTTATTTATCGGAATTATTTCTTTCACACCAGATTGAGAAGACTCCTCTAGCTGTTTCAAAACACTCTCCGTAAAATCAGGAGGTGCTTTTAATAATTCGTGTTGTTCAACTTGTAAAATTAGTTGTTCTAACTGCTCATCAGATAAATATTCATCTTCTAATTTCATTCTTTCAGCATCTCCTTTCCAAAAGATTTTTTCAGCATTTCTCTGGCTCGATAAATTTGTGTATTGATAGTATGTAACCCGGTTTCTAACAAAACAGAAATTTCTTTTGCCGTTTTTCCCTCTACAAAATGCAAAGTAGCAACTTCTTTGTATGGTGGCGAAAGGGCTTCACAGGAATGTTTCGGTTCCTCCATAATCTCCTTATTGAGAACTTTCTTCAGTGGGTCCTCTCTATCCACCATCATACCTGTATCCATTTCTTCTTGTATAACAGGGGTGCTTCTTCGTTCTGCTGCCTTTAAATAATCAATACACTTATTGCTGGCAATTCGGCACAACCAAGCCTTTTCCGATTGTCCGTCAAATTGGTCCAAATATCGATAAGCCGCTATGAACGTCTCTTGAGACAAATCTTCTGCCGCAAAGTAATCACCGGTGAGCTTTAAGCAAATGGAAAAAATCAGATTCTGATACTGATTTATAAGTCTTATAAAGTTTTCTTGTGAATCTATTTTTCCCACCTCCGTTCTGCTTTCATATAATATAACGAATTAACTTTTCATTTGTATTCAACTTTTTTTCATTTTTTTAATTTTCGCAAAAAAATTGACACCATTGCTTCCGCAATAGTGCCAATTATATCATATATTTCTCTTTATTCTGTTCTAAGAGCTACAACTGGGTCTTTCTTAGCAGCACTCTTAGATGGAATGATACCTGCAATAAGTGTTAAAAGTACACTGATTCCAATTAAAATAAGTGCTACTGGAATCGGCAGGATAGCATTTAAGTTATTGATTCCTGTTACCTGATGTAAAATCAGATTGATTGGAATACATAATAAGTAGGTGATAAGCACACCTAAAGTACCTGAGGTAAATCCTATGATAACAGTTTCTGCGTTAAACATACTGGAAACATTCTTTTTCGATGCACCAATGGCACGAAGAATACCAATTTCTTTTGTACGTTCCTGAACCGAAATCAAAGTAATAACACCAATCATAATCGAAGATACAATTAAGGAAATTGCTACAAACGAAACCAACACATAAGTAATTGCATTAATAATGGTTGTGATAGAGGACATCATAAGTCCTACATAATCTGTATAAGTAATTTCTTCTAATTCTCCTACTTCTGCATTATACTGTGCAATCGCATCTTCAATAATCTCTTTATTTTCAAAAGAAGAAGCATACAGATTAATGGTAGCTGGTGTATCTAAATTCACATAGCCCAATTCACGTAAATTGTTTTCGTAGCTGGATTCTGAGAATTCCAGCACTTCTTCATAGTAGCGAACCATCTGTTCTGTGGTATAGTTTTCCATATCCATAGCTAATGCACCGGCAAGCTGCATATCATTCATAGTACTAAGCTGTGCTTCCACCTGCATAGCATATTGCATTTTCGTCTGTTCTACGACCATTTCTGTGAACATTTCTGTAATATCTTCGTCTGACATAGAAGAAATATAGTCTGAAACTTCTTCTTCGGCCATACCCATCTGCTCTACTAAAGCCTGGATAATGGTTGTTTCCATATCTTCTCTCGTCATAGTTTCCATAGTCTGTGATACCACAGCATCAATTTCTTCCTCGGAAGGAATACTCATAATTTTAATATAAGCATCTGCCTTACCTTCTTCATCTAAAGAATCAATATATTCCTTAAATTCTACTGTTTTTTCTTCATCACTTAAATCGCCTGTATTTTCAGGGAATGGTAAACCTGTAAAAATATCGATGGTAGGGTCCGCAAGCTGTGCCTTAATGGCATCGGAATCCTTCGCATTTTCAATGATGTATTCTGTTAATTCACTGGTATAACCAATAGTGCCTGAGAGCATTGTGGAAACAGAATCCTCGTTTGGACGAATAATACCTGAAACCTTCAAGACAATTCCATTATCATATAAATACTTCAGACCAGTCTGTGTATCTCTTAAATCTGTATATAAACCGATACTTTCATCCAAGGTATAGCAATCCGCACCTAAAATCGTACGGAATTCCATATCGCAAATTTCTTCAAAGCTCCAGCTTTCGTCTGAACTCTTAACTTCTTTTGCATTTAAAGCCGCATCTGCCAAATTATCAATGTCTTCTTTTGATTTTAAACCAAGAGCATATAACGCCATATCGTCGATTTCATTATTTTCATCAACTACTAAAACAATTTCATTGTATTCGGTTGGCCATGAGCCATAAATAACATCATACTGTTTTTCCAGAATTGAACTTACCAATTTGCCATTGTCTCCAGGAAGCATTTCCTGCCATAAAGTAGTGGAAGAACCCATTCCGGACACACTCTGCATTCCGCTGGATAAGCTAGAACTATTACTCAAATCCATCATAGAAGATAAATCCATTCCAAAGTACTCTATTAATAATTCCTGTAAAAGTGCCTGTGTATCCGACTGGATAATCGTTCCGTCCACACTCTTTGTATAAACCAGCATATCCATATCATAAGTATACTGAATGCCGTTTATTGCCTCTTTTAACGCCTCATTATCGCTTTCCTCGGAACACTCTGCTTCAATATATTCCTTAAAAGCCTTTAAATCATTTTCATCTGCTTCCATAGAATTCAGAGAGTTAATCATTTCATAGAGTAATCCCTTTTGATAAACTGCATCGTCTTCATGTTCATCACCAGACTCAGCACTGTTTAAGAAAATACTCATTAAACTGGTCATATCTACGTGCTGTGCTTCCAATGTCAAAGGATAAGAAGATAGCGTTTCTTCCTGAATGGTATCGATGTAGGTCGTCATCCCCTGTGATACTGCAAAAATAAGAGCAATACCAATAATACCAATACTTCCTGCAAAAGAAGTTAATATGGTACGACCTTTTTTCGTAAATAAGTTCTTAAGGGAAAGACCAAAAGAAGTTATCAGGGACATAGAAGGTTTCTTCACATTCTTTTCTTTCTCCGTCTTTTCCTTTTCTCTCTTATGTTCTTTTTCTACTTCTTCTCTGGTAAGTGGCATAGAGTCATCTGTAATAATACCGTCTAGCATACGAATAATACGTGTGGAATACTTCTCAGCTAATTCCGGGTTATGTGTAACCATAATGACAAGTCTATCTTTGGCCACTTCTTTCAAAATATCCATAACCTGTACACTGGTCTGTGTATCTAAGGCACCAGTTGGTTCGTCTGCCAAAATAATATCCGGATTATTTACCAAAGCACGAGCAATGGCAACACGTTGCATCTGTCCACCTGACATCTCAGAAGGCTTTTTATTTAACTGGTCACCAAGTCCAACTTCTTCCAACGCTTTTTTCGCACGCTGCTTACGTTCTGCCTTGGATACGCCGGATAAACTCAGTGCCAACTCCACATTCTGCAAAACACTCTGATGTGGAATCAAGTTATAACTTTGGAAAACAAAACCTACCGAATGGTTACGATAAGCGTCCCAATCTCTATCTTTGAAATCTTTTGTAGATTTTCCATTGATAATTAAATCACCATCTGTATACTTATCTAGTCCGCCAATTAAGTTCAGCATAGTTGTCTTACCACAACCAGAAGGGCCAAGAATGGAAACAAATTCACTTTCACGGAACTGTAAACTTACACCCTTTAATGCTTCAACCTTCAAATCGCCTGCACAATATTCTTTTCTGATATCTTTTAATTCAAGCATTTTTCTATCCTTTCACGAATTCTCAATTATCTTTATCTCGCTCATTTTATTGCAACTTGATTCCTGCGTCAATAGAGTTATTATTTTTTAATATTTCTTTAATAATTCTGAAATGAAAGATAATTTATCGCTCATTCGAGATAGCTTTGGCAATTATCTCTATGATAACTTCACTTCCTAGAGAACAATCTAAACACAGATTATAGTTTTCCTTGTCTCCCCACTTTTGATTTGACACAACTTCATAATAGGCACTTCTTGCCTTGTCACTTGCAACAATGCGTCTTTTTGCCTCTTTATAATCATCTTGATAAATGTTCATAATGTTTTTTATCTTATATTCCATTGGTGCGTATAAAAATACTTTGAGTACATTTTTCTGTTCCCTCAAAACATAGTCAGAAGCTCGGCCTACAATAACAAAGGATTCTTTTTTTGCCAATTCCTTGATAATTTCGCTTTGAGCAATAACCGATTCCTTTTTGGCATCTAATGATAAATATAAGGAATAATTATCCTGCTCTTTCAAATTTTCTGCATAATTTTTGTCCAGTCCCCTACGTTTTGCTTCCAACATAGAAAGTTCTTTATCATAAAATTTAATTCCAAGATGTTTTGCAAGTAGTTTACCGATACGCTTTCCATTGGTGCCGTGTTCTCGTGAAATTGTAATAATAAAATTTTCTTTTTCTTCTGCATTTTCAGAAATAACACTTTCTTTCATCGCACTAATTTTCTTTTGTTCTGCCTGTTTTAAGAAAATAAACGCAAATACGCAGGTCAAAATTTCTGCAATCGGAAACGTCCACCACACAAGATTTAACACATCTTCTGATAAGGTAAAAAAGTACGCCACAGGAAATACAAATACTACCAGTCTGCACAAGGCTAAAATTAGTGGTTTTCCCGCATATCCCAAAGCCTGTAATACACCCTGAACTGCCACGGAAAATCCCATAAACACAAAGCTTAAGCTGGCAATTCTGGTTGCCTTTGCACAAATCTCTACCAGAGCTGTTGCCGAACCGCCGGATAAAGCAAATAATCTGGAAAGTGGCTCTGCAATAATTTCAAATAAAACGGTAATAATCAGCGTTGTAATCAAAGTATCCAAAATTCCGTATTTTACGCATTCTTTTGCTCTTTTCTTACTTTTCATACCATAGTTAAAGGACAAAATTGTAATAATTGTATTGGATAAGCCAAAGGCTGAAAAGAATGCAATCTGCTGTATTTTATAATAAATTCCAAAGGAGCCTACCAAAATTGTTGAGTCCACATCGGCACTTCCTAATATAGCATTCATCCCTGCCATCATCACAGAAAGTAACGCCTGCATCAGTGCTGCTGATACTCCAATTTTGTAAATTCCTTTTATAATTTCCCACTGAGGACGCACATATTTGATATGTCCGCCAATTTCTTTGTTTGCCAGATAATGGAAAGCCATCGCTACGAAAAGTGAAATAAACTGACCAATAATAGTCGCCCAGGCTGCCCCCACTACACCCATTTTTAAAGGGAAAATAAAGATATAGTCTAAAACAATATTGGCCACAGCACCCGAAATCTGTGCAATGGTAGAATACATAGTCTTTCCGGTGGCTTGTAGAAAGCGTTCATAGATAGTGTATCCTATGGAGCCGAGGGAAAAACAAGTACAAATAGATAAATAAGCCGCCCCCATCTCTAACACTGTTTCATTCTCTGTGAAAAGACCAATAAACCATTCCGAGAAAAATAATCCAAAAATTAAAAATACCGCATAAATCACAAGAGCTAAAAATATTCCGTTCCCTGCCACACGATTTACTTTCTCGTGATTTTTTTCTCCCAGACTTTTGGATAAAAGTGCATTAAGTCCCACACCCGTTCCTACACCGATTGCAATAATCATAATTTGAATCGGGAACGCAATGGTTAAAGCCTCATTAGCCAATGCACCATCGCCTTTCATATTGGCAACAAAAATACTGTCTACTACATTATATAAGGCCTGTAAAACCATTGATATAATCATCGGTAAACCCATTTTCCAAAAAAGTTTTTCTAACGGTTCTACCGCCATTTTGTTCTGTTTTGTCTGTTCCATTATAATCCTCCTTATTTTTAGGCATAAAAAAAGTGTAAACCCAATTATTTCTAACTGGATTTACACATTTCTGCTACGCGTCGAAAGTTTTAGATATTTAATAAATCACTGTATTCCTTTAATGCTCCGTCAGTGTCGTGAGCAAGTACTTTTTTCGCTAATACTTTACCAAGCTGTACGCCTTCTTGGTCAAAGCTGTTAATATTCCATACAAAGCCTTGGAACATAACTTTATTTTCAAAGTGTGAAAGTAAAGCTCCAAGTGTCTTTGGATTTAACTGGTCACCAACGATAATACTTGATGGACGTCCACCTGCAAAATATTTATTGCGGTTTTCATCTTCTTTTCCACAAGCAAAAGCAACTATCTGAGCTACTACATTTGCACAGAGTTTTTGCTGGCTTGTACTATTTTCAATGACAACATCTTTACCCATCTGATTGTTTTTAAATCCAACAAACTGAAGTGGAACGATGTCTGTTCCCTGATGAAGTAACTGATAGAAGGAATGCTGTCCGTTAGTTCCTGGTTCACCAAAGATAATTGGTCCTGTTACATAGCTGATTGGTTCACCAAAACGGTTTACTGATTTACCATTTGATTCCATATCAAGCTGCTGTAAATGAGCTGGGAAACGGCTAAGTGCCTGTGAATATGGAAGAACGGCTGTGTTCTGATATCCCAATACGTTACGTTCATAAACACCAATTAACGCATCAAGCATTGCTGGGTTTTTCTTAATTTCTTTATTTGTAGCTGTTTTGTCTGCTGCTGCAGCACCATCAAGGAAAGAAGCAAATACTTCTGGTCCAAATGCCAAAGATAATACAGCACCACCAACGGCTGAGCAAGATGAGAATCGGCCACCGATATAGTCATCCATAAAGAAAGCTGCTAAATAATCTGCACTTTTTGCAAGTGGAGATGTCTGGCTTGTAACCGCTACCATATGTTTTGAAGGATTTAATCCTGCATTCTTTAAAGCATCTTTTACAAAAGATTCATTTGTTAATGTTTCAAGAGTTGTACCTGATTTTGAAACAAGAACGAAAAGAGAATGTTCTACATCAATGGTATTTAAAACGCCTGCTGCATCATCAGGGTCTACGTTACTGATGAACTTTGCTTCCATTTTGAAAGTATTGTTTACTTTTGCCCAGTTTTCAAGAGCTAAGTAAATAGCACGAGGACCTAAATCACTACCACCGATACCAATCTGAACAACTGTTGTAAATTTTTCACCTTTTGCATTTGTAATTTCGCCTGCATGAACTTTATTAGCAAATTCAGCAATTTTTGCCTGTTCACCCGTATAAAATTCACGTTTGTCTACGCCGTCAGCTACTACTGCATCACCAAGCTGACCACGTGTCATATGATGGAGAACAAGACGTTTTTCTCCTGTATTTACTACTTCACCATTGTATAAAGCAGCAAATTTATCTACGAGCTGTGTTTCCTCTGCTAATTTTTCAAGAGCAGCTAAAATGTTGTCATCTACCTGTTTTGATGCGTAGTTGAAAGCCATTCCTTCTGCCATAGGAACACTGTAATTTCTTACACGGTTTGCTCCATTTTCGCCTGCCATAACTTCTGCAAGATTTACTTTACTTGCTGCTTCAAGTTCTTTGTATGAAGCAACTGTGTCTAAATTATTCCAATTAATCATTTTATGTGCCTCCTTAACATTAATCCTATAATGTCTCATTGCTCAATATTATATTATTAAATTCACATAAATTCAAGCAAATCCTAAAGTTTCCTTCGTAACTCTTCTCATATAACCAAAATTTCATTGACAACTTGCAATCCATTGTATATAATAATATTGAACCACTGAACCCGCAGATGCGATGTAGGTGGTGTTTTTATTTACTTCGGATATATTACAAGTCCATATTGGTTTGACTCATTTGCTTTCAGGTTTAATCGACCTGAATTTTTTAATGTAGCCATTACTCTTTTTACAAAAGTATCATCAATGACATTCGCAACACGCTTTGGTAACGCTTCATGCCTATATTCCAGCTTAAAATATAAATGAATAAAGAATGATACAAAGTCACATATCTGTATAAAATATGACTCCGACGAATTCTTTTCCATGATGTCCTCTATCATATTTGTAATCGGCTGGTTTACAAAACCATATGAATACTTGGACTGAATAGGATTAAACGCACGTATCGCTCTCGCTGTTTTTCTCATAGGTGCTATTCTACCTTCATCGGTAATAATCAGATAGTTCCACTGTCCGTCACTATCATTCTCTATACGCTGGATATTGTATTTTAAAGCATTTTCCAGAATATGATAATTATTATCCTTAAATTTTGTCTTATCAATAATCACATTTACAATCTTCAAATCCATAGCTGCAATCGTAAGTGTAAATGCCTTTATAATTTCCTGCTTTATTTCCTTTGACCAGTTATAACTGCGGTAAGGATTCTTGTCTGTAAGAAAATGTTTTGTATGCATTTCTTCTGTAACATGGAAACCATATTTATCACGTAATTCTTTACGTAATCCACGCATGAGATTAAAGTTCTGTTGCCAACTCTCAGCAGGCATATATAAACTCGTTAAAACAAAATGGTCGGATGATGCAGTTGTAACTCCGTCATCACCAGTCTCGTCAAAATATGCTATATATGTATTCATCTATTCTCCTCTTTCCTTTTTAAATCTTGCATCAGCAGGCTTTTGAGTATCGCCAGGAATCAACCACATCTTACCTTTCTTAACTGCACCTTCAATTCTTCCTTCGGTACACAAAACCCCAATTCTTCTTGAGGAAATATTCCATTTTTTTGACATTTCTACAGTTGTTAAATATTCCATATACGAAACCTCCCTATTGACTTCTATTATATTCCACTATCGGAATAATAGCAATCAGATATTTGTGTTTCTGCATATAGAAATTAGGGAACCAGTCTGCACCAGTTCCCTTTAACATTAAAGACCTATCTTATCTGCAATAATCGCAACAATCGTTGAAAACACAACCCATAAGATAATGATAATCAGTACAGGGACATTTTCAACATCAATGCCTAATGAAACATACAACGCTGCCTGCAAGAAAAGACCTGCAACAACGCTTACGATTGCTCCAAATGTTGATATTCCACCACTGCCGCTTGAAGTATAAGTTGTCCTATCTTTTCGTCCTGTTACATCTTTGTATATCTGATATTCAATAAAATTATCTGCCATATCTTTTTTACCATTATGATTCCAATCATACATAGCCATAACAAACACCTCTTCTACTTATAAACCTTTCTGTTACTATCGGTATATCTGCATCCAGTTTTAGACCAATAGGTTTCATAACCTCTTCTGCGACACTCTTCTCTATATTGGGCATCCTCAATAGATTCTTTCAAAAGTGGAATTCCAATAACTAATATGAACAATACAATAAACATACGCTACCGCCTTTCTTCCTAATCAGATTTGAATAGTATCTAAGTTTTCTTGACAACTAAACCTTATCATACCATCTGTCCTATAATCCGTACTCATTGCAAATAATCCAGATTTACCGCAAACATTTTCATATCCTTAGGATTATCAAAATTACTGTACTCTTCTTCTGCTTTATTAATTTTCTCTTCCATTGACATAGTACTCTTACCATGCGAACTCCCCACCACTAGTGTACTCTTCTCTGGAATCTTTACAGTTTCCGCCTTTAATTCAAATATCTGTTTCATCATTGAAACCAATTCTTTAACTTGTGTGTCATGAACCGAATCTTCATATTGCAAATTCTCATCGTCTGTTCCAACGATTGCAATATTTAATGCTTGTAATACTTCTACCATCCCGAAGAAATACTGCATTTTTAATTGTGGTTCTTTAGAAAAACAAGCCTCCATTGCATCTGCTGTTTTGCTAAATACCTCTGTACCTCTTATAATGTAACTCATTTGGTCTCTTAACTTTACCTGTTCTGGTCCAGAAATAATATGGTTTATACGCTCAATCAATTGTTTCTGTATTCTTTGAAGCTCTACAAATTCTTCATCTAAGCTCATCTCACGCTCTGGAATAAAATAAGCAGTATGCGATTTTTCCTGCATATTAGGTTTATAACGATATGTTTCCATTCCTGATTCAACGTATCTAAACATTGCTTTACCAAGCAAAACCTTTTTCTGTTCTACTGTAATATCATCAAAAAAACTCTTATCAATCCCAAAGAATTCCGCCATCTGAATCTTTCTTGCCTCTGGTATCTCTTTCTTCCCATTTTCCCAGGCACTTATAATCTGCCTTGAAACATTTAATCGGTCAGCTAATTCACTTAATGAAAAATTGCACTGTGTTCGTATATATTTCAATCCATTCATTTGTATTTCCTCCACTGTAATTTACTTAACATTGTGTACACCTATGTTATACGCATATCTTAGTTTTAGTTAACAGCAAGTGTCAACCCGTAACCTAAATTTTATTTTTCTTTGCTCTAATCAAAGAAGATTTGCTTATTCCCGTCATCTGCTCCACCTGCTTATATGAGTACCTATTTAATAATTCCACTGCATGATTCATCTGAGCTTTAGAAAATTTCTTCGGTCTACCCTCTCTAAAATCAGGATTTTGTTTGGCTATAACTTTTCCTTCCTGCGTACGTTCCACTATCATATCACGTTCAAATTCCGCAAAAGCCAGCATGATATTTCTTATCAATTTACCAGTAGGTGTATTGTCCATCAAACCCATATTGAGTACATGGACAATAATACCTCTATCCAATAACATCTGTATAAGCTCTATTCCCTGTGTAGCACTTCTTGCAATTCTGTCTAACTTCGTAACTACCATAGTATCTCCTGACTGCATAATAGCCATCAGCTTATCCAATTCTGGACGATGTGTTTTTGTTCCAGTAAAAGCATCGGCATAAATTATGGTTGCTCCTGCTGACCGTAAAGCATTCTCCTGTGCTTCCAAACTGTTACCATCCTTTGCTTGACCTCTCGTACTTACTCTTGCATAACCATAAATCATACTATCAATCTCCTTCCATTGATTAAATTTTGCAATAAAAAAAGAAGGGTTTTTCACCTTCTTCTACGTTACTTATGAATATAAGATATGACACCGTTCAATCCCTTGATTTATCGTCTTTGGTAAAACGGTGTCAATACTTACAAGTTTTGATACTTCTTTTACATATGTTCCTTTTTTAATCTGATAAACTCTTCTGCAAATTTTTCAGCAATATCTCTGCCACTGCTTACTTCCAATGTTTCTCTATTGTATTGAGCCTTGTTTGTCCAATTATACGAACCATGTATTGTCGTCTGTAGGTCTATTACACAAAATTTATGATGCATAATATTTTCAAAATATCCTTCTGGTTCAATCCGATATGTATTAAAATACTCTTCAAATGGCAATCTAGCTTTTCTATTTATCTTGTCATCTATGATGATAACCTCAATATTCAACCCCTGTTGCCGTTTTTTTACCAACTCTTTAAACAAAATTTCATCCGTAAACCATGCTACAGCTACCCATATCATAAACTTTGCACATCTAATTTGCTCAATTATTTGTCGCTGTAAATCTTCAAACATAACATCTTGTTCAGCTATTTCCGATACTTTCCTTGTACCTGGCTTTATTACAACATCCCAAATATCATATTCATCCGTCTCTTCATATAAATCTAAACACCATTGTTTCAAAACCTCATAGTGTTTCTCTAAGTTCTTCTTATATTCTGGTGGTATTCTTATTTCAAGATTCTCATAAAACTGCCAACTACGTCGTGCAAACTTACTTGTTTTTTCAAAAGTTATGTATGAATATTGCAACAGTGATAACAATTCTTCTTTTTCTTCATAGTCACTATATCTAATTGTCCTGATTAATCCTTCACGCATACTTTGCTCTGTCATTTTAATCACCTACCCCATTTCACTTCTATCTTATCCCATACATCCTTTGGTATCTCAATTCCTGAAGCCTGCGATGACCAATGATAATCTGGTTCTAATTCCTGCAATACATCATATGGTAAGATAGTATCGGTATCGTAATCCAAGATTTTATCAAACTGTATGTAAATTCTTCTTGCTTTCTTACCCATGGAATTTTTCTCTGAATCCCAATGAGTACCTTCAAACACATCTGTAATTGCAATCCCACTTGCTACAATACCTCGTGGTTCTAAACCAAGCTTAATCATAAATACTCTATCTCCTGCTTTGATGCTTTTATTTACACCACATGTCCACTTAGAGAAAGCCTTTCCAACCTGTTCTATCTCCTGTATCATTTCCTTATAACCATCTAATTTATCATCCCAAGCCCAACGTTCTTGATTCCATGTCAGCAACCAACACTTTTTTTCCATTTCAAAATACCTCGCTTTCCATATGTAATATATTATCATAAATTCTTATATACAACAAAACCCCATCAGACAGATTTCTCTATCTAATGAGGTTCTAATGTCATATCGCCTGATTCCACATCATATTTATTATTTTTCTGACATTGAAATCTGCATCGTTTGGCGTAAAATTGGCGTATGGCGTGGTGTCCAGACCTCGCAAAGCCAGTATTTAAGCCACTTTATTTATCCAAACTTTTCATCGTCGGGATGACTTTTCGGCACTTTACAAAAGATTACAAATCACTATAAATGCCTTAAATCTACGAATTTATGTCCTCATTCAGATTCCACATAATTCCATATAATATATGCTTTTTGCATAATTTCTGCATAATAGTATGAAGTTCACAAGTCTGTCGCCTCTGACACAATGCTAATTGTTATCATCTTGTTTCGCTTTCTTCTGCGTCTTGATAATGCTACCATTATCCAAGAGTTTAAATGCTTCTTTTTTCTTCTTTGTGGAAAACTCTGCGTAAATATCAAATGTTGTGGATACATCTGCGTGTCCCATCACTTCCTGTATCAGTTTCACATTTACATCCTGCTCGCATAGCCTTGAACAAAAAGTATGTCGCAACTGATGATTGGTAAAATGCGGTAGCAATAACGGACGCCTTTTCTCTCGCTTAGCTTTTATCTCTTCCTCACGATTGTATGCCTGACGGATTCGTTCAATCTGTTTATTCATACATCCTTGGTTATAGAGATTGTCAAATCGGTTAGTAAACACAAATCCCGAATATCCATCCAACTTGTATTTGCTAAACCCATGTTCCTTCTGCCACTCATATTCTTCCAGTAATGCTTCTCTGACCGGTTCCAGCATCGGTATAATACGCACTCCGTTCTCCGTCTTCGGAATGCTGATTCCCCATCTGCATTTCCTGTCTCCGTGGGAATAATAGACAGCCTGATGGTTTACATCAATGTAGTTCTCTTCGAAATTCACATCATCCCATCGCAACCCGCTAAACTCTCCCAAACGCATTCAGGTTCCTATCAGAACTGTAAAAACAATATACCAACGTCGCATTTCCTCCTGCTCTGCAAGATACTGTAAAAACGCATCCTGTTCTTCCTCTGTCAAAGCATGTCTCTTATCCTTTTCCCAGAAGGCACTGCGTTTAATCTCTGCCATAACATCATTGCACGGATTTTTCATAATGATATCATTACGAACCGCCAACTGCATGGATGGTCTGACTACGGTATGTATGCTTTCCAAAGTAGACGCTTTCATCATATCATTTTGCAGGATGGATAAATAGAATTCCTTTACATCCGTATACTTGATAGAACCTACTTTTCGTTTTCCAAAACTGTCCCGGACGAAATGATTATACATGTAGGTATAATTAGCACGCGTAGTCTCCCTTATATCCGTTTTCAGCCGCATATACTCATCAAACATATCATTCAAGGTCTTGGTTTTCGCAAGATGACTATCCAATCCATCCATCATCGCTTTCTTAATCTGATCTTCCTTCTCCCGAAGCTCCGGTAGCGATGGTGCATAAACCGTCCGTCTCTTTCCGTGATGCATATACTGATAATAATATCCGCCTGCTGCATGTTCATTTTCACCCTTATAAAGAGCTCTTCCTTTTTTGTCTTTTCTGGCACTTGCCATAGTATCACCTCGTTTCTAAATAGTAACGAGCCTCAACCAATGTGCTATAAAATATCCTCCTATGACAACGACTTGTGTGTTGTCATTATATCTTTTACGCACTCCCTCAGTCAAGGCTCGCCTGTTAATCTTTACCCTCTAACTTCAAAAGAATCAATATATTCATCCAACTTCTCTGTATTCACAAGAACCGTTCCGCGAATCTTACGCACCGCTCCCGCTTCCTTGGCAATCTTCATAAAATTCTGAATGCCGAGGGAATACAGTTCTGCTCCGTCTTTATAGCGGACGAATTTCTTTCTAGCCTGTTTTTCTGCCATATCAACTTCCTCCTTTCCGACACCCTTCTCTGGGCTTCTACTATCTTCTTGGAGTCAAAAAAAGCTGATTGCAAAAAATAAACAAAAAAAATTGGTCAGATGAACTGACCAAAATATAGACAGTACAACTGACCAAACAATTTCTATATATTTACTGGTCAGCGATGCTGACCACCTACAAACCCAGTAAATAAGCCAGAGTCAGCGACACTGACCCAAAACAGCACCGCTGAACTGACTACTAAAAAGGCTCTAACAGGATACGCACAAAGTTGCATCGGCAATTTGCGCCAAAACTTCACACCCAGGGCGTTCACATTAGGGCAAGCCCTAAGACCCGGTTCTCTACGAATTTACTTATATCGCTCTTGAAATATTTCCTATAATTTTATGCGAAACAATTTTCCTATATCACTGACCGCTCCAATACTTATCAAAATGTGCAATTGCAGAATTATCTTGAAAACATACTCTTATAATACTCAATATTTGCTCTTTTGTATTACTATTTAAATCTGCACACAGGTCATCAATCGAATGGGAATTTACATCAAACAATTTCTTTGCATCCATATGCCTTTTATAAAATACATCTGGTGTAATACCAATAAATTTTATGTATGTCTCAAATATTCTTCTAGCCGGATTCAATAATAGATCTGCCCCTGCATTTTCATTATTATATAAAAATCTCAGTTCACTCCACAGTGCTTCATAACTAGTTTTAAAATCCCCACGTGCATTCACAAAATTAAAGAGCGTTTTCCCATTCACCGATTCAAGATGAATATAATCTGCAATCTGCTCCCCTTTTCGTCTATAATTGACATTTACATAAAAATGGATATTATGAGTTAATAGAATAAATTGATTATTCTGATTTTCTAGCTCCTTCATAAGAGCATCCAACTCTCCCATCATAAGATACTGCATATTATCATCATTAGAGTTCATCGGATCGTCAAAAATAATTATTTGCGGTTTTCTTTCCTCTCCTTCGTTAAATTCATGTAATTTACCTATAAAGTACAAAAACGCAATAATATTCTTTTCTCCAGTAGACAATTCTGTAACATTCCTGATTTTATCAGTATGTACATCTCTAATTTTATACATACCTTTGCCATTTTCTTCATCAGCAGGAATGTACTCTAATTCAAAAGAAACCAGATTTTTTAGCTTAACGCTAATCGCTTCTGCCAACTTCTTTTCATCTCTCATTTGAGATTTCAATTCGGCAATTATACCTTTCTTCTCTTCAATTTTAACCGCAATTCCCGTTGGTCCTTCAACCTTTTGCTTTTCAATTCGAATCTGACCTTTTACGACCTCCAAATCCTTGTTCGCACTAGTTCTTCTCGCTTGAAGAGTAGAGTAATCCATGTTAATTAGTGCTTTGTAAATTGCCCCGTACAATAATGTTCTTTTAGCCTCTTCTTGCTGTAATTTTAAATCATTCGCGTTGTTTTCAACCACTAATTCCTGATATTCTTTACGGATCACCATTAGTGAATCTACAAATGCAAACTCTTGTGCTTGCACTTCAACAAATAGCATGGATAGTTTCTTTTCAAGGCTCTCAAGCAATACATTGATTATTCTTTCTACGTTGCGCTTATATTCACTCAAAGCCTCCATCACTACTAGCACTCGTTCTGTATAATTTGGATAAAAACATGCTTTATCAATAACGATTCCTGCAACAATATCTTTTACATTCAAGAGATATTCTTTCTGCGCATTTATTTCTTGTTGAAACGCCTTGACTTCATCTGCCGAAAAATATGATTGCAATTCCGCATATTCATCTTGAGAAATTGTATTTCCACAAAAGGTACATATATCTCCTGGTTTATGTATTTTTAACCCCCGTTTTACAAAATCTACCTTTTCAGGATCATTCCCTATACGAACAACATGTACTTTTTCTTTAACATATTTACAAAGAATTCTATTTGTCTGCTCTATCAGTGCTTTAATATTTACATCTGGGAATTTAACATCTGGAGCAATTTTTACATCCGATTTTAAAATAAGTTTTGCTGCCTTCTCTTCTTCATCTGATATTTGCTTTGCAAACTCCATATCCTTTCTCAAATGCGTAATATTATATGCCGGTACAGCAAATCGCGGATTTTCTTGACGTTTTATACCAGCTGCAACAGTTTTAAGTTTTGATTCTATCTCAGCCTCTATATCTGCTACTTGTTTTTCTCTCAAACAGAGTTCTGAATATAAATTCTCTGTTCCATCTTCCAAAGGTTCGTATGCTCTTTGTAAGAGTTGCCTCTCTTTTTCTAATTTATCCAGTTCTACTTTATGCTCTTTTATCTGCTTGCTAATTTTGCTATTTTCTTTTCCTAAAACCACCGCATTTAAATTAGAATGTTCATCTACTACATCCTCGAATCCTGCAAAAGTTCTAACATCATAATCCGAACTACCTTGTTCAGTAATAACCCTTGTAAGCGTCGATTTTCCAGTACCATTTTTTCCAAATATAAAACTATATTTTTTGGATAAATCTAACGAAGATTCCATATATAACAATTCATTACTTAAATCAATAATCATTTGTTCACCTATCTGTCCTTCTAATTCAAGCCATACAAGTTTCCCTCTTTCGCATCCCCTACACTGAATATCTACGAAAAAGAATTAACAAAACACTTGTTGTATCGCTTCATCAAGCATACCCATTTTTGCTAGATTAAAATTCATCAAATACTTCAAACCATTAAATCCGACTCTTAACTGATTTGTTGTTCCTCGCCAACATTTTCCATCTGTTAACAAACAGAAACTAATTCCAACTTGTCCTAATGCTTCCTGTCTCTGAATGTATGAGTTAATTATTTCCTCTGGCTTGGAACCATTATCATTAAAAAAGTTTACTTCAATATTCATACATTTTGTTCTGTCATTGCTTACTAGGATGAAATCCGCTTTTCTATTTGCGATAACATCATTGATTTGCATTCCATATTCGGCTTCTAAATACTTAAATTGCTTTTGAGTCAGGACTTCTACCCCATACTTCTCACATATATCCCTAATCATAGGTTCGCATGCCAGCTCAAAAGCAGAACCGCCTCTATTTTTTCTACCATTAGAGTCAAGTCCTACCAACACTCCCACAATGTAATCCTGAACACTCTTCTCTAATAAATTTTGGAATAAATCCTTCAATCCCATATCAACAAAAAATCTGAAATATTGTTCTACAGATTCATCAGATATATTTTCTTTGAATCTTTTTCCGTTAAAATTAAAGACATCAAAATCATCACTGTCAATCTGTGTTCCAATTACTTTTAATTCTCCCTTTTTCGTTACACTATCTCTTTCTTTTTTTGATAGTGCAAATAGATAAGGAAAAACCTCTATTACACTTGGAATTTTAAGTAACAGTTTTCTAAATTCGTCATAAAATTGCTCTTCTTCACAACGAATCAATGCATCTAATGCATGCATTTCTATTGAGTATTTTCCATATCCGGATACATTACTCCAATCCACATAATAATTGTACCCTCTGTTCGTATCTAATAAATTCGCTTCGAACTGCATCGCAATTTGCTCTTTATCCATTTCTAAATACATCTTACCTTCTCCAATCTTCTTTTGCTAATTTCTAAATATTCCTCGTTCACTTCAATCCCAATGAACTTTCTGCCACATCTAACAGCTTCCACACCCGTTGTGCCAGATCCACAAAATGGGTCTAACACAACTTGTCCTTGCTCCGTAGATGCAAGCACAATTCTCTCAAGCAAATATTCCGGTTTCTGTGTTGGATGCTTGCCCTCTTTCTTTTCAGAAGGCTTTGTTAATGCACCTACCCACACATCCTTCATTTGCTTGCCACCGTTATCTTCTTTCATTTTTTCATAATCAAAAAAATGCCGAGACTTCTTATCATTCTTCTTTGCCCATAGAATGGTTTCCGTAGAATGCGTGAAGCATCGACATGCTAAGTTTGGTGGTGGATTTGTTTTCTGCCAAGTTATGTTGTTGATTATTTTGAAGCCTTCCTGCTCCAAAGCCATACCAATCGAATATATATTGTGTAAAGTCCCCGATATCCAAATTGTACCATTTGGTTTTAATACTTTTTTACATAACCTAATCCACTTTCTGTTAAACCTATGTTTCTCTTCGACGCTGGTTCCACTCTCTGAAAGTTTGTCCCATGAGCCTTTATTCACCGAAACCATTTTCCCACCTTGGCAAGTAATTCCATCGTTGCTTAAAAAATATGGTGGGTCTGCAAATATCATATCTACAGATTCTGATTTCATCTTTGTAAGAATCTTAAATGAATCACCCAAAACAAGTTGTGATTCTTCTGTCTCGAAATATAATGGCACTTTCTTTTCAAATAAGTTCTCCATTATCTCGACTCCTTAATAGTTACATATAATAACTTCTTCTCCGACACGATTTGACGCATCCGAGTTAATCATTCTCTTTACGCTTACAACATCAATTGTATAACCTTTGTTTCCATACAGTTCGTTAATCAATTCTGTATTATGGTTTGTCAGCATACAGTAGCAACCTCTTGCCGTCAACTCGTCAAAAAGATTTGCCAAACGTCTATGACTTTCAATGTCAAATCCTTCTTTTGTATACGACTCAAAAGATGTTGGATTCAATGGTGCATACGGACTGTCTATAAACACAAAATCGCCTGCACTTGCGCCCTCACATGCCGCCTCAAAATCTCCGGAAATAATCGTAACATTTCTTAGATACTCCGATATTTCCACAATCGATTGCTCGTCAACTGAACTTCTACGGCTGTTATTGTATGGAACGTTAAAAAGTCCCTTACCATTTACTCTATATAAGCCATTAAAACAATGCTTATTGATGAAAACAAACAATGCAGCTAACTCCACATCAAACTCGTCTCTCATCAATTTATCATTGTAATGCTCACGCAATGAATAATAATATTCTTTGCCATCTTCCCACATTTCTGCATCCAGTCTATTGACTTCCTGTAAGAACTCCTTTGGATGGTCACAAATCATTTGGTATGCATTAATTAACGCTCTGTTAATGTCATTAATTACTGCATTCTCCGGTAGCAACTCAAAAATCACTGCGCCGCCGCCAACAAATGGTTCGTAATAATTATTAAATTGTTCCGGCATACGCTCTCTGATTTGTGGAATCAACTGACGTTTTCCACCTGCCCATTTTACAAATGGTGCAATACTTGAGTTGCTCATTTTTGACCTCTTTTCTCACTTCAAATTGAACAAAAAATCACAAATATATTATAAGTTGAAAACGTCAAAATAACAACCGGTATTTTCTTTCTCTGTCACTTATACCTTCTGAAATACAAATATATACTCATGCGCAAGAAGCAAGAAATAATTATCCCGATTTTCCCAATATTCAGTTGACTTACAGTTATGTTGCTCCTTAATAATGATTTCTTTTGATGCAAAACCCGCTTTCAAAAAGCATTCCATTACTTTAAATCCTAACGGAATAACTTTTCCGTACTTTCGCATGTCTCCCATCATAATCGCACACATTTTTCCTTTTTTTAGGACTCTATATGCCTCTGACGCAGCTTTTTCCATTTCCATCAAGAAGTCATCTACGGACAATAGAGAAATATCGTTTTCTATCTCTTTACTGTATCTGATGATATTTGCATATGGTGGATGAGTACAGATAAAGTCAATACGACCATCTTTGATAAAAGACAGATCTGTTGCGCTTCCGCTTCTAATATGTACCTTTGAAGTTGTATCACATTGGAATTGTAAATTTGTTTCAGATATTGAAACTGACTGCTGATTGATATCTACACCAATCGCATTTCGATTTAGTAGTTTTGCCTCAACTAATGTTGTGCCGCTACCCATGAATTGATCTAAGATCCAGTCTCCTGGTTTTGAATAACGAAGTATCAGATTCCTTGGTACATATGGCGACCAATTACCTCTGTACTTCCCTGAGTGAGTTGCCCAACTGCCTCTGTCCGGAAACGACCAAACTGTAGTTGGTTCCAACTCAAAATTATTTGGTTGTAATCTTATAAAAATCCCTCCTTTCTCGGAAAGAGTATTATGTACTCTATTCCTCCACTTCTTCACACAATTCTGGCTGAGCAAAATTTCTTATACTAGCATAGCCTGTTTTATTAAAAATAATATCAAACTTCTGTACATATTTTCTTCCAGAGGCATCTGTATAATTAATTGGCAAATATGTAATAAAGTCAACCAATTCCACATCACATCCTAATGTCCACATTGTTTTAAACGTTTCCCCAACCATTGCTATTGGGTCCTGTATTGCATCACACCTACTTAATACTTTCTCGCCCTGTATAGTATTAGCTGCGCATTTCAATACAGGAACAATATCATAAGCCGCCCCTCTTCCTTTGTTTATAAAATACATATCTATTCTTGTTACTCTATCATCTGATTCCTCTGATATTTTTGCTTCTTTAAAAACAAGATATGGTTGTTCTTGTATTCTCTCTATCTCTTCCGCACGCTTTAACTGTATTTCGAACTGTTCTTTCTGAGCCAATAATCCCTCTTCATATTGTTGTTTATTTCTAACTGCTTCCAGTTCAGACATTTGATGATCTTTCTTCGCAATTCTTCTTGTCTGCACTACGGCAATAATACTTACAATTATTGTCACGAGCGTCATTAACGAATTTATTAATGTATCATAAGTATTTATTGCGTCTAAAAACTCCTTCATAATCTTCTGCTCCTTTTTCTCTTAAGTTTAAACGAACCTATTTATATAGTAAAACATCATTCTATTTTTTTAAATTAATTTTCTATAAACTTTCTATAAAAAGATACAATTACTCATATCTGTTGACAGCATGAACCCGCATCCGTGCTTCCAAGGCATTAAGCCAAGCACAAATACTTTCAATCCATCCCATCAATCCTTGTGCCTTGTAGCCAACCAGCCTAGCACAGATGCCCCTTCTGTCAACATATTAAATCCCACATTTACACCTGTAACTGCAAAATACGAAACACATATTGCGTCATCCAATAATAAAGCGGTTGAACCCTATATATGTTCAACCGCTTTATATTCTATACCCGACAAAGAGATACCCTTTAAAACATTTTCATATCTTTAATGCCAAACGCAATACTACTCATCACTATCAGTATCAAACTCCATTATATGTAATTCTCCCGAATCTAAATCCATTGCCATACCTCCACCCATATCTTGCATGAGATTTCCTTCTGTATCCATCATCATTCCTCCTCCCATATCAAAACAATAATCTCCATCAGAATAATCGAATCTCATTTTCATTGTTATTCCTCCATTAATTCAAACTAAAAATATCATAACCAGCATCAGTTCTTTGCACTTGATACAGCGTATCATCAATCCAAAATGTAATCTTATCAGCCGCCGCATCATTAGTTGCAATATTCGTACAGCAAAGATTCTCTATTACACTTCTTCCTCCGCATGCCTTTGGTAATATATGATGCAAGTTCCAACCACAGTAAATTTTCTCATGATTCTCATACACATAATAGTCTTTATTTCCATAACCATCTTTGCACATGAGGTATCCGTGAAAATCTTCAGCAAATCTTTCCTCTCCAAAACACATTTCCCAAAGCTTTAGTGCATTTGTTTTATTAATCTTCATTTATTTCACCTCCTAACCTGACCAAAATAAAAAAAACTATACACTATACGTGTATAGACATAAAGGTCAGATTACAGTCTTTACACGCATAGTTACAAAAGCAATTCTTTTAAAATTGCTTTAATAAAATATGGTGTAAAGCTGTGAAACAATAATTTACGCACCTGTGGCTTCTCATTACTTTCTCAAAGAATCAACTAGAATGTCTGTCCCTTGATAGTTCCCGAGGTTTACAAAACACTATAATACCACATCTTTTAACCCAATAGCATAAAAGACTTTTCTAACACCTGCTCTCTAGTAAATACACTTGCTAAAAACTTCATAATATGTACCACTGGAGATAATGATATTATTTACATTCTTATTCTACTACTACATCACATAAAACACAATCAAATAATCTATTGAAGCGAATCCACAAACGCAAAAAGACCACTCCCAAGCCTACACATGAAAGTGGTCCATACACACTGGTTAAAACTCTTTAATTTTCAATTATTTCGCATTGTGTCCTTTTACAAATCCTTACATTATGCTCCATACTTTCTGCAAACTTTGCATAATATTTGCATAATCCAAAGACCGAAAACTCTGCAAAGTCCGATAAATGCTGAACTTATTTATCCAAACTCTTCATTGTTGGGAACAACAATACATCTCTGATTGCCTGAGAGTCTGTAAGTAACATACAAAGTCTATCGATACCATAACCAATACCGCCTGTTGGTGGCATACCAAGTTCTAAGGCATACATAAAGTCTTCATCTGTTGTATTTGCTTCTTCATCACCAAGAGCAAGTAAAGCTTCCTGTGCTTTAAAACGTTCTCTCTGGTCGATTGGGTCATTAAGCTCTGAATATGCATTACACATTTCCCAACCATTCATAAATAATTCAAATCGTTCTACATAGTTAGGGTCATTAGGTTTCTTCTTTGTAAGCGGAGAAATTTCGATTGGGTGGTCCATAACGAATGTAGGCTGAATCAAATGTTCTTCTACAAATTCCTCAAAGAAAAGGTTCAAAATGTCACCTTTTGTATGGTGTTCTTCAAATTCCACATGCTTTTCTTTCGCAATCGCTTTTGCTTCTTCTGTGGATTGAATTTCGTTAAAGTCCACACCGGCATATTTCTTAACCGCGTCTACCATTGTAATTCTTTCAAATGGCTTGCCCCAGTCCATTTCAATACCATTGTAAACAATCGTTGTCGTTCCAAGAACTTCTTTTGCTACATAACGGAACATATTTTCTGTTAAATCCATCATTCCATTGTAGTCTGTGTAAGCCTGGTATAATTCCATTAACGTAAATTCCGGGTTGTGTCTTGTGTCAAGACCTTCGTTACGGAAAACTCGTCCAATTTCATATACTCTTTCCAAACCGCCCACAATCAATCTCTTTAAGTATAATTCCAAAGAGATACGAAGTTTAAAGTCTTCATCAAGGGCATTAAAATGTGTTTCAAATGGTCTTGCGGCAGCACCGCCTGCGTTTGCAACAAGCATTGGTGTTTCCACTTCCATAAAACCTTCGCCTGCAAGATACTGACGAATGGTTGCAATAATTTTGGAACGTTTTATAAAAGTATCTTTTACATCAGCGTTCATAATTAAGTCTGTATATCTCTGGCGATAACGAATATCTGTATTTGTTAAACCATGGAATTTTTCTGGTAAAATCTGCAAACTCTTAGAAAGCAAAGTAATTTCACTTGCATGAATAGAAATTTCGCCCATCTGAGTACGGAAAACTTCACCTTTGATACCAACAATATCACCAATATCATACTTCTTAAAATCTGCGTATGGTTCTTCTCCAACGCTATCTCTGGCAACATATGACTGAATGTTGCCTTTTAAATCCTGAATATTACAGAAAGAAGCTTTACCCATTACACGTTTACTCATAATACGCCCTGCAACAGTTACGCTTTTTCCTTCCATTTCTTCAAAATTGTCTTTAATATCCATACTATGATGTGTTACATCATATTTTGTAATCTGAAAAGGGTCTTTGCCAGCTTCCTGAAGAGCTGCTAATTTTTCTCGTCTAACCTTTAATAACTGGTTAATATCCTGTTCTTTTTGACCATTTCCCTTTTGATTCTGATTCTGGTTCTGTGCTTCTGACACGTTCTTCACTCCCTTTAGTTTGATCTTTCGATTCCAAGTACTTTATATTTTAAAATACCAACCTGTGTTTCTACATCGACAATATCACCTTTTTTCTTGCCGATTAAAGCTTTACCAACAGGTGATTCGTTGGAAATTTTACCTTTTAAGCTATTTGCTTCGGTTGAACCAACGATTTTATATTCTAATTCTTCATTAAATTCCATATCGAGAATTTTTACTTTACAACCAATGCTGATTTTATCAAGGTCAACTTCATCTTCAACAACAACTTCCGCATTTTTTAAGATTTTTTCCAATTCTTCGATTCTTGCTTCGATGTCACGCTGTTCATCTTTTGCTGCATCATATTCTGCGTTTTCTGATAAGTCACCCTGTTCTCTAGCTTCTTTGATTTTCTGTGCTACTTCTTTTCTTTTTACAACTTTTAACTCATGCAATTCATCTTCATATTTTCTAAGACCTTCATAAGTTAAAATATTTTTCTTTGCTTCCATGGTTTTATTATCCTCCTAATGCGAAAAACTCGCCTATTTAGTCAACGTATTATACCTATTTTTTTTAAAAGTGTCAAGAAAAAGCCTGTTTTCGTTCCGAAAAGAATAATAGGCAATTTCCTTTTTCAATCTTTTATCCCAAAACCCACGCCCCATATCCAAATCAAGAAGGGCAGTACGTCCTTTTGTCACCAATTCCTTCGTAAAATCGCAGGAAGATTTTTGTAAATTTTCATAGGTAAAAACCTGTAAAACAATACCTTCCTTTAAAAAGAGCTCTCTGGCAAGATTTTCATACTCATCTATATCCTTTTTGTAGCACACAACTCCAAGCATTGCCACTTTGTCCGTCTTTTGCGTAAGAAATCTAAGTGCCACGCCAGATATATTGTCTGCAAAAATCAAGGTATGGTAAAAAGGAATCTTATTTAGCCATTCCGAAATCAAAGAATCCGGCAAGTCCATTCTTTCCATTTTAAGATAATCGCACAATTCATCTTCTAACCACAGATAATCTGCTTTCCCTAATTCATAGATTTCCCGTATCCATTTTTGGATTCGTTCCTTTTTGATACCAAAATCTTTCCCCAAAATTCTTTTCTGACACGGAAGTGCTACTACCAGTTTGTTTTCTGCATTGGTTTCGTGTATAAAAGGCTTTTTCAATTTATCATCTCTGTAACAAAAAAGTATTTTTTCATATTCCATATTGTAGAATATGTTAGGCAAAAAAAATTATTCCTAGCTAAATAATCGTTCTACACAATGGTATAGTTGTGGGAAGGTTTCAATGCTGTTAATTTCATTACGAAACTGTGCCGAGTGGGGCATACCCTTTGTATACCAGGAAATATGTTTTCGCATTTCGCGAATACCGGTATACTCTCCTTTGCACTCTAATTGCATTTTGGCGTGTCTTAAAATCACTTCTCGCATTTCCTCCATAGTTGGTCTATCCGGAATCGTCCCGTTTTCCAAATAGGAGGCGATTTCTCGAAAAATCCATGGATTTCCCTGTACGGCTCTGCCTATCATCAGTCCATCACAGCCGGTTTCTTCTAGCATCCTTTGGGCACTTACGCCACCATCGATATCTCCATTTCCAATTACCGGAATAGAAACAGCCTGTTTTACCTTGGCAATTATATCCCAATCTGCTTTACCGGAATAATATTGTTCTCGCGTTCTTCCGTGAACCGCAATAGCCGAAGCACCACTTGCTTCTGCGATTTTGGCAATTTCCACTGCATTAATATGATTGTCGTCAAAACCTTTTCGGATTTTAATAGTCACTGGCTTTTTAATAGCTTTTACCGTTTTTGTAATAATTTCTTCTATTAAACGAGGATTTTTCATAAGGGCTGAGCCTTCGTGATTGTTAACGACTTTTGGCACAGGACATCCCATATTAATATCTAGAATGGCAAACGGCTTTTCTTCAATGCGTTTTGCCATTTCGCTGATGATATCCGGGTCTGAGCCAAATAATTGCAAGGACACCGGAAGCTCTCTCTCATCAATCGCCATCAATTCCTCTGTATTTTTATTGTTATAGTAAATTGCCTTGGCACTGACCATTTCCATACACAATAGTCCTGCCCCCTGCTCTTTACAAATCAAACGAAATGGCAGGTCTGTTACGCCTGCCATAGGTGCTAATATCAAATTGTTAGGAAGTGTGACATTTCCTATCTGTAAGGTTTTCATACTGATTTCCTTTATTTTATATTCTTATCGTAAATAATTTTCAGTCCGTCTAAGGTTAAAGAGCTATCATATACATCAATGGTATCTGTTTCATTGGCAATAATTCTTCCAAGTCCACCGGTAGCTACCACCTTTAAGTTCATATAACCTGTTTCTTCTTTGACTTTATTGATAATATATTCTGTTTGACCAATCTGACCATATACAAGTCCTGCCTGCATACTACTAATAGTCTCTGTGGCCAGAATAGACTTAGGTTTCTTAATTTCGATTTCCGGTAGTTTTGCCGTATCTTCCCAAAGTGCTTTTGCAGAAATACGGATTCCTGGAGCGGTAATACCAACAGGAAATTTACCGTCTTCCGTCACAAGATCATAGGTAGTGGCTGTGCCAAAATCTAACACCAGCACAGGTCCGCCGTATTTTTCATAGGCAGCTACTACATCGACGATTCTATCGGGTCCAATTTCCTTTGGATTATCGGAAGTTATCATAATACCTGTTTTTATACCAGGTCCTACAATCAATGGATTTTTACCGATATAGCGATTGATGGCACCGGTAAGAGCATGCATCACATTTGGCACGACGCTGGCAATAATAACACCCTCAATCTTATCTGTGGAGATATCGTTATTTTTTAACATATCGCGAATCAAAACCCCGTATTCATCACTGGTTCTTGGGATTTTGGTGGTAATGCGGAAAGTCGTAGCCAAAACGTCCTTTTCATAAACGCCACAGGTTATATTTGTATTTCCAACATCAATTACAAGTACCATTATTCTTCCTCCAAAAGTCCATCTATATTTTCTTTCAATATAAACACTCTATAATATAATTCTAATGACTGAAATAATTCCTGTCTCTTTCTTCGGATTTCGTTTACCAGAAGTCCCGAGCTAATGTCATCATATAGAACATCTTCATCGTAGGCATCTGTTTGAAGTGTTATCTGCCCTTCTTCATCAAATGCAATGGTGAAAACGCCGCCCACTTCCTCTGTAAAAAGAACACATATAATATGCAATTCTTCCCGAATGGATTCTGGTAAAGCTTTAAATTGTTCATTAAAATAATACTTTTTTTCATAAGCGGAAGCACCACATAAAACAACTTTTGCTTCCTCTGTGTTTTCATTATACATATCCATACATACCTCTTACGGAAACTTCTCCCGCATAGACTCTCTCTATTTGTCCGTCCTCTTTAAAAACAAGCAGCATTCCTTCTTCGTTAATGCCACCGGCAATACCTGTAAACTCTCCCTTTGGGTCTAATACTTTTACAAGAGAGCCTTTATTCACAAGTCTTTTATTATATTCTTCTACAAATGGTTTTAAATCTGTAGCCATTAAAAAGATTTCATAATCCTTTTCGAACTCTGCAAGAATATCGCATAATAGGCTTGCCCTTGAAATGACCTTTTTACTCTCTATTTTCAAGGAAGTTGCCATAGAAACAATATCTTCCGAAAAAACTTCTTCGTTCACATTGATGCCAATTCCAACCACAATATGATGAATATAATCTCTTTCCATACTCATCTCAGTTAAAATACCGCAGACCTTTTTCTTATTGACTACTATATCATTTGGCCATTTAATCTTAGCTTCTAACCCTGTATGCTCTGCAATCACTTTTGCCACACTGTATGCCGCAACCAATGTTATCATAGACGCCTTGTCCGGTGCAAAATCAGGTTTAAGTAACAGGCTAAAATAGAGGTTTGTCCCTTTGGCTGATTGCCAGTTTCTGCCTCGCCTTCCTTTGCCTGCTGTCTGACTGTCCGCCACCACTAATAAACCACTCTCTACTTTATCTTCTGCCATTCTTCTAGCATCTGCATTGGTGGAATCCGTCGTTTCTTTATAAACAATCTGTTTTCCCAGCCATTTTGTGTTCAGCCGACTTTCAATTTCGTTTTTCGATAATATATCCGGAGAGGAAACCATATGATAGCCTTTATTTTGCACAGCTTCAATACGGTATCCTTCCTTTTTTAACTGGTTGATTGCTTTCCATACTGCCGTTCTGGATACGCCAAAACGGTTACAAAGCTCCTGACCGGAAATGAATTTATCATTTTCTCTCAGTAATGCTAAGATTTCTGCCTTCATAAATTACTCCCTAGCACTTGTCTTTTTAAGGGTCGCTGCCATTACAGCTTTAATGGTATGCATACGGTTTTCTGCTTCCTCAAATACAATGGATTTTTCTGACTGGAATACTTCGTCCGTTACTTCCAGTTCCTTGAAACCGAATTTTTCACCCATCTCTTTTCCAACTTTTGTCTTTAAGTCGTGGTATGCTGGTAAACAATGCATAAAGACTGCATTTTCGCCTGCATTATCCATAATTTGCTTGTTTACCTGGTATGGAGAAAGTTCGCGGATTCTTGTTTCCCATACTTCCAAAGGTTCGCCCATAGACACCCAAACGTCTGTGTATACAACATCCACATCCTTTGTGCCTTCCATAGCATCCTCAGTAAGTCTGATGCTACCACCTGTCTCTTTCGCAATTTCCTGACAAGTCTTAACTAATTCTTCATCTGGGAAAAAGTTTTTCGAGGTACAAGCGGTAAAATGCATACCCATTTTTGCACAAGTCACCATAAGGGAATTACCCATATTGTAACGGGCATCACCCATATAAGTTAATTTAATGCCTTTGATATAACCAAAATGTTCTTTAATTGTTAATAAATCAGCAAGCATCTGTGTTGGATGAAATTCGTTCGTTAAACCATTCCAAACTGGAACGCCGGCATATTTTGCAAGTTCTTCTACAATTTCCTGACCATAGCCACGATATTCAATACCATCAAACATACTGCCCAATACTTTGGCAGAGTCGGCAATGCTTTCTTTCGTTCCAAACTGTGAGGCAGATGGGTCAAGATATGTACTTCCCATACCCAAATCGTGAGCTGCCACTTCAAAAGAGCATCGTGTTCTTGTACTGGTTTTTTCAAATACTAAAGCTACATTCTGTCCTTCGTAATCCTTTGTCAAAATTCCTTTTTTCTTTTTGGCTTTTAATTCTGCTGCCAAATCCACTAAATACATAATTTCTTCCGGGGTGAAATCCAATAATTTTAAAAAATGTCTTCCCTCTAAATTCATTTTATTTTCCTCCTACAAAAAACTCTAAATGCCCACATTATAAAAAGGATTCTTTTTTCTCTCCTTTTTTACAACGTGGGCAACTATTTCTTTATAAAATCTGCTCCATCATAAAAACTATCAAAAAGCATCTATATGCTTTTTTAATCTTTTACGATTTCTTTTAAAGAACCTGCAAGACCTGCAACTCCCTGAATGTCTGATGGGATAATAATTTTGGTTGCCTGACCATCTGCAGCTCTTTCAAAAGCTTCAAGGCTCTTAATTCTAAGAACCGCTTCGTCTGCACCTGCTTCACGAAGCATTCGAATACCATCGGCTTTCGCCTGTTGTACTTTCAAAATAGCCTCAGCTTCACCTTCTGCTTCACGGATTAATTTTTCTTTTGCTGCTTCTGCACGTAAAATTGCAGACTGTTTTTCCGCCTCTGCTTCCAGAATGGCTGCTTCTTTCTGTCCTTCTGCAACAGTGATACTTGCTTTCTTTTCACCTTCTGCTCTTGTAACCGCTTCACGACGTTCACGTTCTGCCTTCATCTGACGTTCCATGGCATTCTGAATTTCTGGTGGTGGCATAATGTTCTTTAATTCCACACGGTTTACCTTGATTCCCCATGGGTCAGTTGCTACGTCTAAGGATGAACGCATTTTGGTATTAATAGTCTCTCTGGAAGTTAAACTCTGGTCTAATTCCAATTCACCGATAATATTACGAAGTGTAGTTGCAGTTAAATTTTCAATCGCCATCATTGGACGTTCTACACCATATGCAAACAATCTCGGGTCTGTAATCTGATAGTACACTACTGTGTCAATTCTCATAGTAACGTTATCCTTTGTGATAACTGGCTGTGGTGCGAAATCTACCACCTGCTCTTTTAAACTCATTTTTTTCGCGATTCTGTCCACGATAGGCAATTTAAAATGAAGTCCTACATTCCAAGTTGCCTGATAAGCACCAAGTCTTTCCACAACTACAGCCTGAGCCTGTGGAACAATCTTAATACAACTTGCTAAAATCCAAACGACAATAACTAAAAAAACAACTAAAATAACAAATCCCATCGATTATTCTCCTTTTTCCTCTACGATTGCTTTTACACCTTGTATCTCAAGAATGGTTACAACACTACCTTCTGCAATGGTCCCATTGTCTTTGCTTCTTGCTGTCCATTCCATACCGTCTGCAACGATTTTTCCCATACCTTTTATATTATCAACCATTTCAGTAACAATGCCCTGTTTGCCGGCCATACTCTCTACATTTGTTTTGATACGATTTTTGTTAAAATACTTCATCGCCACTGGTCTTGTGAAAATCAGTAACACAATGGAAGTTACTAAAAATACCAGAATCTGCAACCACAAAGGTCCTCCAACCAAGGCTACAATAGTAGCTAAAAGTGAACCACCTGCAAACCAGATTGTGGTCAGTCCCAGAGTACCAATTTCAATCACTAAACACATAACCAGAACGATTAACCAAATAATTGTAAGGCTCATTTTTTACCCTCCTTTGTAATCGTTTTGCCATTTGGTTACAGTTTACTATATTTTATGTATTCTTTCAAGAATATATCCCTGAAAAAAATAAGCCCCATATTTCTAAGGTTGCTTATCACCTTAAAAATATGAGACCTTTAAAATTTACCAGAATACGTGATTTCCGATTTCCACGCCTTCGTGTTTTCCAACACGTTTAAAGTGTGTTGCCTCACCTACATTTGTATTCCCATCGATAGCTTCCTCGGCGGCCTGTAAACAACTGTCTTTCACATTTCCATTGTATACTTCTTCCACTTTACCATTTAAAGCCGGTGTAAACTGACCGGATGCATAAATAACTTCTGAAATGGTATTTGGATAAGCTGCACTTTTTACACGGTTCATAACTACCGCACCGACTGCCAACTGTCCTTCGTAAGCCTCTCCACCAGCTTCACACTGGATTAAGGCTGCCAATAATCTGGTTTCATCAGCTGTGGCTGCAAAAGCACCAGAATTATAAGTAAGTTTTGCTTTTTCTTCCGCCTCTTTTGCTTCTCTTTCTTTAATTTCTTCGTTGGTTTCGCCTTCATCAACTAACAGTTCTGCTACCACATATTGTGCAGAAACATAACCCGTATCACCGTTATAATCAATGCAATACCAAGCTTCATCTATTTTTTCAATCACTTCGTATACTTCACCCACATTAGCTGTACCGTAAATTCCGGCAGTTAAATTAGGTTCTTTTCTAATGCGAAGGGAACTAGCTTCAATGGTCACTGTTTCCATTCCCACTTCTTCTGCCATAGCCTGTGCTTCTTCACCAAACACTAAGTAATCATCTTTTGCCCAGCCTACCAAACTTCCTGACTGGATTTTCGTCCACCCGTCTTTTCTTTCTAAAGCTGTACCACCACAGTCTTTATACATAAGCCCTACTCTGTCAGAATCTACATTTGCCTCCATACGAACATTCAACGCATCATTCACATCGACCATAACAAATCCCAATTCCAATTCTGCCTCGTAAGATTCTTTCAGACTCTGTGCTACGCTCTGGGTTGTTCCTTCTTCATATGCACTAGGGTCTAACACAAGTCCGAATCCACTGTTTAGAGATTCCAAAACTTCTGTATGATTGCTTGCTGCCATTGCGGTAGAGTTAGTAGTAAAAAAAATACCCAATGAAAGAAGCATTCCAAACAATACTACACTCACCTTTTTGACTTTCAACATTATAGTACCTCCGTAAATTCACACTTTTAGTTGTGAGTACACATTACAAATGAGTCACCTCACAAGTGTGTTACATATTTGTGAGTATTATACACAAATATGTAAATTTTATTACAAAAATGTTACGATTGTTACCGTGGTACTATAACAAACTTTCCTATATTTGTCAAATTTTCCACTTTTACAGCTCTTTAGACCTTGCAATCGTGGCATCAACTGCCTCCATTAAAACACCTCTAAATCCGCCTTCTTCCAAAGCTTTTACGCCCTCAATCGTAGTTCCACCCGGAGAACATACCATATCTTTTAAAGCACCCGGGTGCAACTTTTCGCCCAACGCTTTTTCCGATTCTAACATAAGTTTTGCACTACCATAAACAGCCTGTGCAACCATTTCATAAGCAAGGTCGCGTCTCATTCCGGCTCTTACCACCGCATCAGCCATAGCTTCAATCATCATAAATACAAAAGCCGGAGAACTTCCACTAGCTCCGATAACGGCATCCATCAGATTTTCCGGCACTTCCTTTGCCATTCCAATGCTCTCCAAAATAGATAAAACCGTCTGTTTGTCCTCTTGGGTACATTCTGTGTTAAAGCAAACACCACTACAACTTGCCTGAACCAGTGCTGCTGTATTTGGCATACATCTTGCCAATTTTACTTTTTTTCCAATGCCTTTTTCCAGATATTCAATGGTCTTTCCAGCTAAAATAGAAATCACCAAAACATCCTCTTTTAAAACATCTCTGACTTCTCCAAGTACTCCTTCTATCATCTGTGGCTTTACTGCTAAAATCAAAACATCTGCCTGTTTTGCCACCTCACAGTTATCCATAACCGTTAAAATTCCGAAATCATTTCTGACTTTCAACAGAGTTTTTTCCGTCTGGGCACTTCCAATTATTTTTTCTTTCTGTGTAAAACCATTCTGTAAAAGTCCACCAATAATGGCTTTTGCCATATTTCCAAGACCAATAAATCCAATCATTTTCTTTTCCATTTCCTAACTCCTTCTTTGTCTGAATGCTTCATACATAAGTAATGTTGTGGCAATAGCGGCATTTAACGATTCTACCTGTCCTTCCATTGGGATTTTTAAGTAAAAATCCGCTAAATCGGCGGTCTCTTTTTTGAGTCCATTGCCTTCATTTCCAATTAAAAAGGCACACCCTTTTTTGAAATCAAAGCTGTCATAATAGGCTTTTCCTTTTAGATGTGCTGCATACACAACAATGCCTTTATCCTGCAATTTTTCAATCGTCTCTTTTAACGAATCTACATAGATAAAAGGCATTCTGTAAATGCTTCCCATAGTGGCACGAATGGTCTTTGGATTATAAATATCCACCGTATCCTTTGTCATAATCACGCCGTCAATTCCTGCCCCTTCTCCAGTTCGCAAAATGGTTCCCAGGTTTCCAGGGTCCTGAATATCTTCCAAAAGTACCAAAGTTGGATTTTCTTTTGTTAACACGTCCTCCAGGGTATATTGATACTGTTTCATAACACACAAAATTCCCTGTGGTGAACGGGTATCCGAAATCTTTTTAAACACTTCATCACTGACTATTTCATAGCCCGTTTTTTTCAATTTTTCAGAGATTCCATTTTTCTCTATGTAGCTTTCAGAAACATAGACTTCACGAATATACTTTTCGTCTGCTTCTTCAAACATTTTGCTGCCTTCTACCAAAAAGACCTGTTCTTTTTTTCTCTCTTTTGCCTTTTCCGACAGAGAAACCAGCCATTTAATACGTTTATTGCTTGTTGCCGTAATCATATTTTCTCCTGCTTAATTCCATTATCCAAAACAGCCGAGGAGTGTTCCCCGGCTGCTACTTTTTACAATTACATAGACAAAACTCTACTTACTTCATATTGATATTCCGGAATATCCTTTGTCATTTTCAAAGCTTCTTCCATATCAAAATCTACAAATTCGCCATGCTGATAACCTACCACACGGTTGGTTTTACCCTGACATATAATATCGGCTGCATATGCACCCATAATAGACGCATAATATCTGTCTTTACAAGTTGGGCTACCACCACGTTGCATATAGCCTAAAATAGTAGCTCTTGTCTCTATACCTGTTGCAGCTTCAATTCTTCTTGCCATAGAAGTAGAATGTCCAATACCTTCTGCATTAATAATAATATGATGTGTTTTACCACGTTTTCTGTTATGGATGATGTTATTGACGATTCTTTGTTCGTCGTAATCATATTTTTCTGGAAGTAAGATATCTTCCGCACCATTGGCAATACCACACCAAAGAGCAATATAGCCGGCATTTCTACCCATAACTTCAATGATACTACATCTTTCGTGAGAAGAAGAAGTATCACGAATTTTGTCAATAGCCTGCATCGCTGTATTGATAGCTGTATCAAATCCAATCGTATACTCTGTGCAGGCAATATCTAAGTCGATAGTTCCCGGAAGACCGATAACGTTAATTCCATGTTTCGCCAGTGCCAGTGCACCACGATACGAACCATCGCCACCAATTACCACTAAACCGTCAATTCCATGTGCTTTACAGATTTCAGCACCTTTTGCCTGACCTTCTTCTGTCAGAAATTCCATACATCTTGCAGTACCTAAAATCGTACCACCTCTTTGGATAGTATCTGACACATCTTTTTTCTCCAAATCTATAATTTCTTCATTAAGAAGCCCTTTATACCCTTTTTTAATACCTTTTACGGATACACCATTTACCAGTGCTTTTCTAACCACGGCACGAATTGCAGCATTCATTCCCGGTGCATCGCCACCACTTGTTAGAACACCAATGGTCTTAATTTCTTTTGCCATAAGTGTATGTCCTCCTGTCACGTTTGCAACTATTTTAAAACAATTTTTTTCATCTTTCAATGACTATACGGTAACTTTTACGTTTTCTTGACCAAATTTTTCCATCAAAACTTCCAAAAGTGGATTTTCTGCAAGGACAGACATATTGGGCGGCAATTTTTTCATTTCTTTTGTTTCTTCAATAAAAATAATCACCGAATCCCTACCGTCAGAATCTCGCAAAATCGTCATCAGTTCATCATTCTTTGAAAGATAATCTTCTTTTGTGTGGAACTTAATCCACAATTTTTTCGGAATTTCATCAAATCCTACAATACTTTCGCAAATAAGTTTTCCGTCCTTTTCTTCTTCCAAAGACACCTTTCCTTTGATGAAAACCTTATTATCTTCCACTAATTTAGATGCGTTCTTCTCATAATCTCTTGGAAAGACAATGACCTCTATATTGCCCACCAAATCTTCCAAATTTAAGAATGCCATTACCTTATCATTTTTTGTATATTTGATTTTTTTATCCGCAATAATTCCACCCACTACTACGCTACTGCCATCTATGACTTTGGTAAAGCCTGTTTCCTCATCTAAAGAAAAATCTGCTGTTGTATTGGTAATTTTTTTACGCCAAATTTCCTCATATTCTTCCATAGGGTGTCCACTGACATAAATTCCTAAAACTTCTTTTTCAAAAGCTAAAAGGTTTTCTTTTTCGTACTCACCAACATTTGGCAATTTTACATCATAATCTTCCTTTTCTTCTTCCGATGCAAAATCAAAAAGTGACATCTGACCTGCCATATTGTTTTTCTTATCCTGATGAATATGCTCCATAATCGACACATAGACACTCATATATTGCTTTCTTGTACCACCAAGACTATCAAAGACACCTGCTTTGATGAAGTTTTCAATGGCACGCTTATTTACGTCCTTTTCCTTATCTGCCATTCTGGAAATAAAGTCTTTTAACGTAGTAAATGGGCCACGCAAATTTCTTTCTTCCACAATAGAGTCAATAACAGGGCGTCCTACACTTTTAATAGCTGTCAGAGCATAACGGATAGAACCGTTAGAGACTGAAAAACCTGCTTCCCCTTCGTTAATATCCGGTGGTAAAATTTGAATTCCCATATTGCGGCAAGTCAAAATGTATTCCGATACTTTTCCCGAATTGTCGATAACAGAAGTCAATAAAGCTGCCATAAACTCTACCGGATAATAGTATTTTAAGTAGGCTGTCTGATAGGCAACTACTGCATAGCAGGCGGCGTGAGATTTATTGAAAGCATATTTGGCAAATTCCATCATACTCTCGTAAATTTCATTGGCTACTTTTGCATCAATCCCCTTGGTAACACAACCAGGAACCCCCTCTGCCTCATTTCCATAAACAAAGTTGGCTCGTTCCTGTTCCATAACGTGTACCTTCTTTTTACTCATAGCACGGCGTACTTCATCACTTCGTCCCATGGTATATCCGCCCAGTTCACGTACAATCTGCATAACCTGTTCCTGATAAACAATACAGCCATAAGTAGAAGATAAAATTGGTTCTAACTCCTGACAGGCATAAGTAATTTTATCGTGGTTATTTTTTCCTTCAATATACTTTGGAATAAAGTCCATTGGACCAGGACGATAAAGAGAAATACCAGCAATGATGTCTTCTAAAGACCCCGGTTTTAATTCCTTCATGAAGCTTTTCATACCGCCACTTTCCAACTGGAAAATACCGTCTGTCTTTCCAGTTCCTATGGAGGCAAGTACCGCCTTATCGTCATAATCTATTTGATTCATATCTAATCGAATGCCTGTATCTTTCTCAATTAAATTGATGGCATTCTGAATAACTGTCAAAGTTCTAAGGCCCAAAAAGTCCATTTTAAGAAGACCCAACTGTTCAATCGTTGTCATAGTAAACTGGGTCGTAATGGAACCATCAGAACCTCTTGACAATGGCACAAATTCGTCCGCCGGTTTTTGACAGATAACGACACCTGCGGCATGCATCGAAGTATGCCTTGGGAGCCCCTCCAAACGCTTACTCATATCGATTAAATAATGAACTTTTTCGTCCTGCTCATAAATTTTGCGGAACTCTGGATTGATTTCCAAAGCTCGCTGCAATGTAATATTTAATTCATTTGGCACCATTTTTGCTATGGAATCTACAAAGGCATAAGGCAAATCCATCACTCGACCTACATCTCTGATAACCCCCTTTGCCGCCATAGTACCAAAGGTGACAATCTGCACCACTTTATCAGCTCCATACTTTTCACTGACATAGTCGATAACCTCCTGTCTTCTTTCAAAACAGAAGTCAATATCAATATCCGGCATAGAAACACGTTCCGGATTCAAAAATCGTTCAAACAGTAAATTATATTTTACCGGGTCAATATCTGTGATTCTAAGGCAATATGAAACAATACTTCCTGCCGCCGAACCACGCCCCGGGCCTACTGGTATGCCCTTCGATTTGGCATAGTTAATAAAATCCCAAACAATCAGGAAATAGTCTACATATCCCATATTTTTAATGACGGAAAGTTCGTAATTTAAACGTTCTACAAGACTTTCCTCTGCACTAGGATAACGTTCCTTTAAACCATCAAAACATAATTTGTTTAAGTATGTCCAAGAATCATAACCTTGCGGCACTTCAAATTTGGGCAATTTTGTTACGCCAAACTCAATTTCTACATTACACCTGTCTGCTATATGCTGCGTATTTTCTACTGCTTCCTGGGCATATGGGAAAAGTGCCTTCATTTCCTGTTCGCTTTTTACATAATACTGACCGCCTTCATAACGCATTCGGTCTTCGTCCTCTAACTTTTTCCCAGTCTGAATACAAAGCAAAATATCGTGAGATTCTACATCTGTATCATAAGTATAGTGAACATCATTGGTCACTACCAGGGGAATATCTAATTCACGACTCATCGATAATAAGGCTGCATTGACAGTCTGCTGTTGTGCAATTCCGTGGTCTTGCATTTCCAAGAAAAAGTTTCCTTTTCCAAAGCACTTTTCATATTTTAAGGCCGCTTTTTTTGCCTCCTCCTTAAAGCCTTTGACTATATATCTTTGTACTTCTCCGGCAAGGCAGGCAGAAAGAGCTATAATTCCTTCGTGATAGGTTTCCAACACTTCCATATCTACTCGTGGTTTATAATAATACCCTTCCGTAAAACCACGGCTGACTATTTTCATTAAGTTGGCGTACCCAACATTATTTTCTGCCAATAAAACAAGGTGGTAATATCTATCATCACCACCTGTCAATTCTTTATCAAAACGAGAATTTGGGGCGACATACACTTCACAACCAAGAATTGGCTTAATTCCTTCTTCCCTTGCTGCACGATAAAAGTCAATTACACCGTACATAACACCGTGGTCTGTAATTGCAGCACTATCCATACCTAACTCTTTGACTCTTTTTACATATTCTTTTATTTTGTTAGAGCCATCAAGTAAACTGTACTCTGTATGCACGTGAAGATGTGTAAATGCCATCTCGCCACCTCATTTCGTTTTCACATATTTAGTTTTTATTTTACAAGTATTTTTTTAAAACTTCAACCTTATCTAATTTTTCCCAAGGAAGATTTAAGTCATTGCGTCCAAAATGTCCGTAAGCAGCTGTCTGTTTGTAAATTGGTCTTCTCAGGTCAAGCATTTTAATGATTCCTGCTGGACGTAAATCGAAGTTTTCACGAACCATAGCTACTAATTTTTCATCAGAAATCTTACCGGTTCCAAAAGTATCAATCATAATAGATGTTGGCTGAGCAACACCGATTGCATAAGAAAGCTGAATTTCACATTTATCAGCAAGTCCTGCTGCTACGATATTTTTTGCAACGTATCTTGCTGCATAAGCTGCTGAACGGTCAACCTTTGTACAATCTTTACCAGAAAATGCACCGCCGCCGTGACGAGCTGTTCCGCCATAAGTATCTACGATAATCTTTCTACCTGTTAAACCACTGTCTCCGTGTGGTCCACCAATTACGAAACGACCAGTTGGGTTAACAAAGAATTTTGTTTTATCGTCGATTAATTCGGCCGGAAGAACTGGTTCAAAAACATATTTTTTAATGTCATTATGAATCTGTTCCTGAGTCACATCTTCATCATGCTGAGTAGACAATACAACCGCTTCCAATCTTAAAGCTTTTCCGTTTTCGTCATACTCTACGGTTACCTGGCTCTTTCCATCAGGACGTAAATACTTTAAAGTGCCATCTTTTCTAACGTCTGTAAGACGTTTTGTTAATTTGTGAGCTAACCAGATAGCATATGGCATATATTCTTCTGTTTCGTTTGTTGCATAACCAAACATCATACCCTGGTCACCAGCACCGATTGCCTCGATTTCGCTGTCTGACATTGTATTCTCTTTTGCTTCCAACGCCTTATCAACACCCATTGCAATATCGGTTGACTGCTTGTCAAGAACTACCATAACTTTACAAGTATCTGCATTAAAGCCATATTCGTCCTTTGTGTAACCAATTTCTTTTACTGTATCGCGAACGATTTTTTCTACGTCCACATCTGCTTTTGTTGTAATTTCGCCCATAACCATTACTAAATCTGTTGTAGTACAGGTTTCACAAGCAACACGGCTCATTGGGTCCTGTGCCATTAAGGCATCTAAAACTGCATCTGAAATAGCGTCACAGACTTTGTCTGGGTGACCTTCTGTTACGGATTCTGAAGTAAATAAAAATTTTTCCATTGTACTCTCCTTTTTTCTAAAAACTGTATTTTTTGCAACAAAAAAATCCGCTTTGCATAAGCGGACTCGACTTTTCTCTCATCAAATCCTCTTATTGCTCGATTACTCGCTCAGGTTGGCACCTTCCCGTTTTCCCAGGGGTTGCCGTGGCTTCGTAGGTCCTTTGTACCTCCACCACTCTGAATAAGAGAAACTCTATGAAAAAGATTACACTATACACTATGAAAAGTCAATGTATTTCGTTGACTTTTCCAAGAAATATCCCTATAATTTTATTATATTATTTTTTAGGGAGAAAAGATTGTTATCAATCAGATTTCGGGGAGGCACTTATGCAAAGACTGAAGACCTCTATGCTGGTTCCAGGTATGGTAACCGCAGAAGATGTTTACAATTACAACAATCAACTTGTTTTACCAGCCGGTGTTGAATTAACGGATAAAGCCATTACCAAACTGGAATTTCATTCTGTTTTATATGTTCAGGTAGAAGATTATGACGAAATCGAAGTTCCTACCATGTCCGAAATCGAAAAGATTATCGAACAAGATAACAAATCCTACGCCGAAAAAGTACAAAATAGCGAAGCTTATAAGAAATTTCGTAAAACTTTCGTGCAGGAAGTTGACCATATTAAAAGTAATATTAACGATGTCGTAGAAAGGAACGCACCAATCAACACTGACACTCTTTTAAGAGAAGTAGACAGACTGGTTACTTTGGATTCCGCAGCAACTTCTTACAGCGTCTTTGATATGCTTCACAATATGCGTGAATTTGATGATGCTACTTATGTGCATTGTTTAAACGTTTCCTTAATCAGTACTGTATTTGCAAAATGGCTTAATTTGTCTAAGGAAGAGGTCAGACTTGCTTCTATCTGCGGGTTACTCCATGATATCGGCAAGCTGAAAATTCCAGAAGAAATTATTACAAAGCCGGCCAGACTGACGGAACAGGAGTACAACATTATTAAAAAGCACCCAATCGAAGGTTATAACATCTTAAAAAATCAGGACATCGATATCCATATCAAGAATGCTGCCCTGATGCACCACGAAAAATTTGATGGTTCCGGTTATCCACTTGGTTTAAAAGGTGATAAAATTGACTTTTTCGCCCGCCTTGTTACTATCGCTGATGTTTACGATGCAACCACCAGTGCCAGAGTATATCGTGGTCCCCTTTGTCCTTTCAAAGTTATCGAACTTTTTGAACAGGAAGGATACGAAAAATACGATGCTCATATGATTATCACTTTCCTTGAGAACATTGTAAACACTTATATGAACAACAAGGTTCGTTTAAGTAACGGAAAAGAGGGTGAAATCGTATTTATTAACAAAATGCATTTAGCTTATCCCATGGTAAAATGTGGAGAAGAATTTATTGATTTATCCATCGATAAAACAATTCACATTGAAGCCATTATATAATAGCACTATTACCACAAGAAAGGCTTGTCAGGGTTTCCTGGCAAGCCTTTTCTCTTACATCATAATGTATTTATTAACCAATTTTCATCTGGAATTTTCTAAATTCCTTTTCGGTTTCAATTTTTTCAATTTGGGCACCCAAGGTGCGAAGTTTTTGTGGAAAATCTTCATATCCTCTTTCAATATAGTGGATATCTTCTACGGTAGTATAACCTTCTGCTGCAAGTCCCGCCATAACTAAGGCTGCTCCGGCACGCAAATCAGGTGCTACAATATTGGCACTTGTATATTTCGAAACGCCCACAATAATTGCGGTGTTTCCTTCCACCTTGATATTTCCACCCATTTTCGTTAATTCATCTACATACTTAAATCGATTTTCAAAAATACTTTCTGTTACAATACTTGTTCCCACAGAAAGTCCAAGAGCCACTGCAATTTGCGGCTGCATATCCGTAGGAAATCCCGGATATGGTAATGTTTTTACATGGGTAGGGTTTAAAGGTTTGGAAGCTACTACACGAACTGCATCATCCGATTCCTTTACTTCACAACCAATTTCCAAAAGCTTGGCACTAATAGACTCCAAATGCTTTGGAATAACATTTTTTACTGTAACATCGCCCTTTGTAATGGCTGCTGCAAACATAAATGTTCCCGCTTCAATCTGGTCAGGAATAATGGTATATTCTGTACCGTGCAAAGAGGAAACCCCTTTAATTCTAATCACATCTGTACCGGCACCTTTAATATTTGCACCCATACTGTTTAAGAAGTTTGCAAGGTCAACCACGTGTGGCTCTTTAGCCGCATTTTCGATAATGGTTTTGCCTTCTGCCATAGAAGCCGCCATCATAACGTTAATGGTTGCTCCAACACTGACAACGTCCATATAAATATGATTACCTGCTAACACATTGGCTTTTGCACTAATAGAACCATATTCTACTTCTGTGGTTGCTCCAAGAGCTCGAAAACCTTTTAAATGCTGGTCAATCGGTCTACTTCCGATATTACAGCCACCAGGTAAAACAACACTGGCTTCTTTATATTTCCCTAAGAGAGCACCCAAAAAATAGTAAGATGCTCTGATTTTTTTAACTAATTCGCCATCTACCTTTACACTTTGAATATTGGCACCATTGATTCTAACTGTGTGTCTGTCTATACGTTCCACTTTTGCACCGATTTCCGCCATAGCTTCCAATAAAACATTGGTATCACGAACATCAGGCATATTCTCTATCAATACTGGCTCGTTTGCCATCAGAGCTGCAACTAAAATTGGAAGTGCTGCATTTTTTGCACCACCAATTTCAACTTCACCTACTAATGGATTGCCACCTTTAATTGCGTACTGTTCCATAACATACCTCAATTACATACTTTTCCAAACTACCACACGATTATAACACATTTTTCTAGGTTGTAAACCCAAACATATTTTCGTTATTCAATATAGTTAAGTGGGTTTACCTGAACGCCATTAATCAACATTTCAAAATGTACGTGTGGTCCAGTACTAATACCAGTATTACCTGAAAGTGCTATCTTCTGACCCTGTTCCACGGTTTGTCCTACGGAAACAAGCACTTTACTTAAGTGGGCATATCGTGTCTGTCTTCCATCTGGGTGGTTGATGTAAACTACATAACCATATCCACTACCCCAGCCGGCTTTGGCAACTGTACCGCCGCAGGAAGCTACAACGGTTGTACCTGTTGGTGTAGACCAGTCAACACCCTTATGGTAACTACTAGCTCCTTTTGTTGGTGATTTTCTTCTACCATAAGTAGAGGAAAGTCTACCACCTGATAATGGTTTTATATAAGTAGGTGGGGTAATTGTTCCTCTTTCCACAATCTTTGGAACGGCCTCAACCACTACTTCTTCTTTTATCTGTTCTTTATCAATCACTTCATCATTTCTATAAGTAACTAACGCTGCAACTTTATGGAAACCGGCTACCGGCTCCTGTAAAGTACGAGTCTGAGTGGTATACCAGGAATCATTATCTACATAAATCACATCTGCTTCATATGATTCTTCATAATAAATCTGTTCCTGTCTTACAATCGATAATTCCGGTTCTGGAACTACGATATTCAATTCATCTCCTACACGAATCATACTGTTTTCACTGGTAAGAGAACCATTAATGGCTACCAGCTCTGCCACAGTCATACCATTATCCTGTGCAATTTTAGAAAGAGTATCCCCGGATTTTACTTCATAAATGACATTGGTTTCTTTTTCCTTAGTTACCTGCTCAATGGCAACTACCAAATCTGTCAAATCATAAACCGGTACATAACACTCTACTACTTCTACCGCTTCACCAAATTCCATTCCTACAAGTCCGTACTCCAACTCACCAAACTCTTTTTCCCTATCTGGTTCAATACTTTCCACATATGAATAGAGTTCTCCATAAGTTCCACTGTCCGGCAAAACGGCAGCGACTTCCTGTTCCTCGTCCTCTGGCGTCATATTATTAATGGTAGCTGTCAATACGTTTAATTCTCTTTCGGTATCATTGACCAAGTTCACACGATAATAGCCTGTGGAATCATATTGTGCCACAACTGCCTGTAATAATTCCTTGACTTCCCAGGAACTTTCTAAATTAACCGTGTAATCATCAATTTTGACCGCATAGGCTTTATGCATCATATCACGGATATTGTTTTGCATCACTTCTTCAATGTTCTTGGTCAATTTATCTTTTCCTGTTATGACACCGAAGAAAACGTGGTCTGGTTCGTAATCAATATCTACTTCCATCAAAGTTAATTCGGTGGAATCTTCTAACACATTCTTTCTTGCTTCGGCGGCACAGGCATCTAACACTTCCAAATCCTCTACCGCACCAATTTCTGTACCATTGACAAAAACTTTATAAATATTGTATCCATCTCTATCATTTTCAGCATAAGAAGGCATAAAAAATGCACTGGCAACTAATACCAGCAAACACGCTTTGATAAACCCTATTATGATTCGTTTACTATACTTTGTTAATCTTTTCATTTTTTCGACCGTCTATATTAAAAATTTACCTTTTGTAACAAAATTGTAACAAATTTATTTTATCAGCATTTTCACCTATTGTAAAGATATTGTTCTGGCATATATAATGGAAATGTCAGGAATTGGGAAGGAGGAAATTTTATGGGCGACATTATTTTTCATATTGACGTAAATTCCGCTTTTTTAAGCTGGACTGCCGTAGATATGCTCTCAAAAAATAGCACTATCGATATTCGCACCATTCCTTCTATTATTGGCGGCGACCAAAGTAAAAGACATGGCATTGTTCTTGCCAAATCTGTTCCTGCCAAAGCCTATGGCATAGTGACCGGCGAACCCATTGTCAATGCTCAAAGAAAATGTCCGAATCTCACCATCATTTCGCCGAACCATACTCTATATAAAGAAAAAAGCGAAGCGATGATGAACTATTTAAAAACCTTAACCTCGGACATTGAACAAGTCAGCATTGACGAATGCTTTTTGCTGTTCACTCCTATTGCACAAAATTATGCTTCGCCCATAGAAGCTGCAACCCAAATAAAAGATACCATTTATGAAAAATTCGGTTTTACCGTCAACGTAGGAATCTCCGATAAAAAGATTCTGGCAAAAATGGCTTCCGACTTTAAGAAACCAAATCTGGTTCACACCTTATTCCAATGTGAAATTGAAGAAAAAATGTGGCCCCTTCCGGTTTCCGACCTGTTTGGCTGTGGCCAATCCAGCGTACAGACCTTAAAAACCTTAGAAATAAACACAATCGGTGATTTAGCCAAAACAGACCCGGATATCTTAAAGGCACACTTAAAGAGCCATGGTATCGGACTTTGGCAAGCTGCCAACGGAATCGATTCTTCTACCGTAGAACCTACACCACAGGCAGCAAAGGGAATTGGCAATTCGCATACTCTGGTAAAAGATGCCACCACTAAGGAAGAAGCCTACCACGTTTTACTTTCTTTAGCAGACTCCGTGGCAAGAAGGCTTCGCAAAGCTGGTTTTTATGCTTCTATGGTCAGTGTGGAAATTAAGGATTCTTCTTTTCGAACCATTTCTCACCAATGCTCCTTAGAAACACCGGTCAATACCAGTAATGCCATTTACGAAACTGCCTGTCAGCTTTTTAATGAACTTTGGGATAATAGTCCGATTCGTCTGCTTGGTATTCGGACTTCCAAATTGACCGATGTGTTAGAACCTGTGCAAATGAACCTATTTGAATACATAAACACTACCAAAAAGGAAATTGCCGTAGAAAAGCAAAATAAGAAACAGGCTGATTTAGAGAATGCTTTAGACAAAATTCGTGAAAAATACGGCAAAGATGCCATTGTCCGTGGTAGTTCCCTAAAAAAATAATTCTATAAAAGCTAAAAATAAGGCTATGTATAGCTTATCTACCGACCTCTCAAAAGTTAGATTTTGGGTCTAACTTTTGGGGCCGGCACACTTACCATACATAGCCTCTTTCTTTTTTACCTATTTCTTTTTCACGCTATAACCAAATGTACCGATTTCTTCACCAGTTTTCAAATAAGTTCCGTGAGAATATACGATTGGTTTTGCATATTCTAAATGAAATTTATTCTTTTCATCCATATATTTATCATCTACGTGAACTGCCACCACTTCTGCAAGAAACATATCGTGAGTACCAAGTTCTTTTACCTCTGTAACCTTACATTCTAAGTTTACCGGACTTTCTGCAATCAATGGTGCAGCAACTTTATCTGCCTTAAGCGGAGTCAAATTCATCTCTTTAAACTTGTCCACATCTCTACCACTTTTCACTCCACAATAATCTGTCGCATAAGCCAAATCCTCTGTGGTTAAATTAATTACAAATTCACCGGATTCACTAATTAACTTGTGGGAATATCTCTCTTTTCTAACTGAAATAGATACCATTGGTGGCTCAGAACAAATTGTACCCGCCCACGCAATCGTAATAATATTAGGCTTTCCTTCTTTATCCGCCGATGAAACCATAACAACCGGCAAAGGATATAACATATTACCCGGTTTAAAACTAATTTTACTCATATCCTATTTCCTCTAACTTTAAATTTCTTAGAATAATTTAATATTCAAGAAGTCCCAAACACCCAAAATATCTAAAATAGAAAGAACCACTTGAAGTGCCGCAAAACTCATAGCTAAAATGCCCATAACCAAAGCGGCTGTTGCCTTTTTCTTAAGTTTTCTCTGGCTTTCTAAAATTTCATCTGTTTGCTTGTCATTTTCTTCAGAAACAACTGCCTGTACATTACGATATACCTTAACACATTCTTTATGTACGTTCTCTTCCTGATTTTTTAATTCTTTCTTTAATTCGTCCTGATTAGCCTTCAAAACTTCCAGCACATCATCGGATTTCGCAGCTTCCACCTGAATAGCTTCGATTTTTTCTGTGCTTTTTTTCACAAGTTCCTCTACTTCTACTGCGGTAGAAGTATTCTGCATACTGATTTCACGCATTTCCTGAAGACACTGCTTGTACACTTCCACTTCTTTCTTCAATCTTTCGTTCTCTGCTGCTTCCGCTGCCGAATTAGCACGAATCATTTCCTGTGCATTCAGCTTAGATGCAAGTTTATCCATAAATGTATCCATGATTTTTCCTCCAAACATAACTTCTACCGTCCATATCGTCATAATAGGTTTCTTGTATCCGTGTTTATTGTACCATTTTTCCTTCTGCCTTTCAACAAAAGTATTTTTGAAATTTGGATACATTCTGTTCATACTTTATTCACATTTTTCTGTTACAATAAATCTACGTTAAAAAATGAATTTTCTTAGTATTTTTTCATAATAGCCCTGGCACTTAGAAGGTGTCGGGGCACTCCTCATTTATGGGTTCTTTTTCTTTCCCTTTTCACTCTTATAGCTTGCGATTTATCCCAAATTTTAATACAATATTTGTGTATATGATTTCTGTGAACAGAAATAACTATATAATATAAAGAAAGAAGAAAAGAGGACAATTATGGCTTTATATCCAACCCCACATATTAATGCGACTCCTTCAGACTTTGCCAAAACAGTTTTGATGCCAGGAGACCCGCTTCGTTCCAAATTTATTGCGGAAAACTTTTTAGAAAATGCTAATCTTATCAATAACGTCCGCGGAATCCATGGTTATACAGGAACTTATAAAGGTGTTCCCGTATCCGTTATGGCAAGCGGTATGGGTATGCCATCTATTGGCATTTACAGTTATGAACTCTACAACTTTTTCGGCGTAGAAAACATTATGCGAATTGGTTCTACTGGTTCTATCAGCCCCGAAGTGAATGTACGAGATATCGTAATCGGTATGGGAGCTTGCTATAACTCCAATTTTGCCAGACAGTACAACTTACCAGGTACTTTTAGTGCCATTGCGGATTACAAAATGATGAAAATTGCCATTGATATGTGCGAGAAAAAAGGAGCAACTTACCACGTCGGCAATATTTTATCCAGTGACACTTTCTACGACGCAGATTCTACCTGTAACGACAGATGGCGTGAAATGGGTGTATTGTGTGTGGAAATGGAAGCAGCAGCCCTCTATATGAATGCAGCAAAAGCAAATAAACGTGCTCTTGCCGTTATGACCGTTTCAGACCACATTTTAACCGGAGAGGCTACCTCTGCCGATGAACGACAAAACTCCTTTACGGAAATGATGGAAATCGCTCTGGAAACCGCCATTTTACTTAATGAATAAATTGTTGGAGAACACTATGACTACAAAGAAATCTCTTGTCATAAGATTGGTAAATTACTTAGAACAAAAACCTTTGTGGATAGTGGGATTTTTAATACTATGCTTATCCTTTCTCCCTTGTATTTTACTGGGAGAAGGAGCATTGTTTGATGCCCACGACACCTACGATGGTGCTTTACTTACCTATATGCTAAAGGCAAAATACTTATTTACAGGTGCAGATACTTATCCGGAACTGATGAACGGAATATCTACAAGCGGAATGGAAGTACCAGCTCCCCTGTTTGTAATACTATATTACTTCTTTGAACCTTTTATGGCTCATATGATGCAATATATCATTTTATCCGTAACCGCATTTTTCGGAATGTACTTATGTTTAAAACGGATTACCAGCTTTAAAAGTGTTTCCTGTCTGATTGCACTTTTGTTTGCACTTCTCCCTTTTGCTCCGGTTTACGGGCATTCGGTGGCAGGACTACCTTTGGTAATTTACGCGTTTATCTGCCTATATGAAAAAAAACACCTGGCACTCTCTTATATTAGCATTGCTTACTTCGTACTAGCTTCCAGCTTAGTTTATATTGGTTATGCTTGTATATCCATTCTCTTTGTAATGTGTTGTTACTTTTTCATAAGAAAAAAGGGTGTGAAACACTTTTATATCGGTAGCATTGTTTTATTGGTTTTGTATATTTTATCAAATCTGGATTTAATTTATGGAACATTCTTCAGCGATGGTTTTATATCCCACAGAGTAGAGTTTGAATTAGTTACCGCACCTTTCTGGTCCAGCTTTCAATCTGTATTTTTAGCCAGTGCAGAGTTGGCAGTAAGCTGTCACTACTATTTGATTGTTCCAATATTTGTATTGCATCTCATTGAGACTTGCAGATATAAACATCTGACAGCTAAGGAGAAAAAGGCTTATAAATTCATCTCCTTTTGTCTCATAAGCATCCTATTACTTTGCCTGTTTTATGCGGCAAACTTTTGGAGTCCGATAGTGAGCCTGAAAAACTTACTTCCTACATCCATTAAACATTTTCAATTTCATAGATTTTGCTTTTTCCTTCCTATCCTATGGTATTTAGCAGCAGGCGTTTCCCTTTGGGAAATATGGGAAATGAGAATTTCTTTTAAAAACCGCTCGTTATTTAATTGTCTCATTCCGTATGTTAAAGTAATTGCAATGGTTTTATTTATGGCAATGACCATCATTACGATTCGTAGGGAGAGTATTTATAGATGGAACTTAAACCAGCTAAATAATCCTTCTGTGGATTACGGCATTACTTTTGAAGAATACTTTGCCAGTCAGCAATTTGAAGAAATCAAGGATTATATTGGAAAGCCACAGGATAGTTATAAAGTAGCATCTTTAGGACTTTGTCCTGCCATTCCTTTATATAATGGCTTTTACTGTATTGATGGATATTCCAATAATTATCCTTTATCTTATAAGCACGATTTTCGAAAAATCATAGAAAAGGAAATCGAAAAAAATATTTATATAGAAAGCTATTTTGACGATTGGGGTAGCCGTTGTTATCTATACAGTGCCCAGACAAATACCAGTTATGGAATTGATAAAGGTAGCGACTTTGTATACACAGACTTAGAGCTAAATACGGATGCAATGAAAGCCCTTGACTGCAATTACTTACTTGCCGCAGCACCGATTGAAAATGCCAAGGAATTAAACTTAACTTTCTTAAAAGTCTTTCAAAACGATGTGGCACTTTATGATGTTTATCTTTATGAAATAAATTAAGAACTGTTTTAAAATTAAATTTACTTTTAACAAAACCCTCTGTGTGTCAGCACACAGAGGGTTTCCTATTTCTTATTATAGATTCTATTTTTTCTTTTCTTCTTTTTTTCTAGCTGCTTCAATTTCCAGAATTTCTTCATTTAAGGAAAGCATCTTCGCATCTAAGTCAGCAATCATTTCAGAACATTCAATGAGCTCTGCTTTAATATGCTCTGGAGCATTTCCTTCAAATTTATAGTGAATTTTATGTTCCAAACTTGCCCAGAAGTCCATTGCTACCGTACGAATCTGAATCTCAACCTTTACTTCTTTAATCCTATCTGAAAAATAAACCGGTACAGATACAATCATATGATAGCTTCTATATCCGCTTGCCTTCGGAGTGGTAATATAATCTTTGGTAGAAAGAACTTTTATATCTTTCTGTTCACGAATCATATCTGCTAATCTAAAAATATCCGAGGTAAAAGAACAGGTAATTCTGACTCCAGCAATATCATTCACGGCTTCTTCCATATTGTCTAAGGTGAATTCCAGTCCATATCTCTTTAATTTTTTTACGATACTTTCCGGTGTCTTAATTCTCGCCTTAATGTGTTCAATCGGATTGTACCTATGTATATGCTGAAACTCATCGTTTAAAATCGATAATTTTGTTTCGATTTGTTTCAGTGCAGAATTGTAGTCCAGCATAGCTTCTTTCCAGCTGTCTACTCCCCCATCTCGTTCAATTCTTGTTTCCATTGTAACCCACCATTCTATCTTTTTTTACTATTTTTTACTTAATCCAGCCCCAAATAAGTGCCAAATCTTCTCCCAAATAAAACATTCCGCCAAGCCATATAAAGATAATGACAAGGGCAAAATACCAATGTAGTTTTTCCTTCTCCATACAGATTTTTTTCATAAGAGAAAGACAAGCACAACTAAGAAGTATCATCGTACCAAAAGTTGCCCTATCCGGATAATGAGGCGATAAAATCATTGCTCCCCAGGATAAAATCGCACCCATAATCAGACAAACATTTGTCTTTCCTAATGGAATCTGTAAAACCCCTTTGCATACCGCTATCAACACTAACAATAATAAAATTATGGCAAACATATATTCAAAAGCAGCCTTACTTTCGTAATAACATCTTAAAAATAGCTGCCATAACGTACCATACTCATTAGAAGAAACCTCGCTGCTTCTTACAGAATTTCCCGGTGCCAAAATCATCAGAACACTACCCAAAAAGCAGCTTATATTTCCTAAAATCGCCCATACCTTAACGGTTCTTTTCTTCCAAAACTCCATAATAATGGTATATAAGCTGACGCACCAAAGCATTGGACCCATATTTTCATTACTCCAGCCTGCCATAAGCCCTAGGGGAATAATCCAAAATGTAATTCCGTACAGCCTTTTTTCCATATCCTCTCGAATATAACAATAGAGGAAAAGCATAATAAAAACCATCATATATAAGTAATTGGCTGCCCCTGCCTGCCAAAACATACTCATACGCCAGTTTGCATTAAAGCCAAACATCATTGCAAGTGCACCAAAAAGACCATATCTTATTTTTACATCTGCCACTTTGGATACAATAGCTGCCAAAAGAAAAGTCACGAAAACATTCAATATATCGGCTGACTTCTCACCCAGTAATAAGATGATTTGAAGTAATCCATGTGCCATACTTCTGCCGCCCCAGTTATTGTAGTGCCAAATCTGACTCTCAATAATATCCTTCAAAGAAGCAATGGGCTCATTACTACTTAGCTTAGTCTGATACCATAAATCGTCCATCATAAAAGGAATCAATCTATGCTGCATATAAATCACAACGCAGGTAACAACGCTCAGTAGTGCAAAAAGCATCGCTATCACTTTTTTTCTTGTTATTTTCATATAAACTCCTCACAAAAGTACTTTCATAACTTATGTGTCTTCACTCCCTTTTATTCTACCACATTTTACCCTTTTAGTAAAGGATTCCACTTGTTATCGCTGCTTTCGGGTAGTTTGTGTTATAATAAGAAATACATCGTATAAAAAGTATAGGAGTAAGAATAAGATGTTCAGACTTTGGGGCAAAATATTTAAAGACAATCGTTTATTAAAGGATATGGTAATTGAAGATGCCAGTGCCGATACGAGAACTCATAAAATCTTCCATTCGATTGATGAATTGTGTGTTAAATTCGATATTTCACACCCTATCTGGCTAGAATCCAATATCAAGGATTTTAAAAGACATAATAAAGTGCGTTTTCATAAGGATAACTTCATTGACGCTATCCATTTTGACTATTTGGAAATCCAGGTCATCGAAGAAGATTAAGATTTCTTAAAAATTGAAAAATATCATTGACACCTTCTTTTACTTGTAGTAGTATCATTTTAAGCAACACGTAGTTTTTAAAACTACTTCTCGTAATTGGAGGTATTTTTTATGACATTATCATTACGTTTAAGAGAACCGGCAAGTGCCATTACACATTTTATCGCAATGCTTCTGGCAATGGTAGCCATCGTGCCTTCCATTATCAAAGCTGTATCTACTTTAGATGGATTAGGCGTTTTTGCAATTACCATTTTTATGTGTAGTATGATTTTACTTTATGCATCAAGTGCCACCTATCACGGAATCACCATTGGTGGCAAGGTATTGACTGCCTTTAAAAAGTTAGACCATATGATGATTTTTGTTTTAATAGCAGGAACTTATACTCCTGTATGCCTCCTTGTATTAAGAGGTTTTGTTGGAACATGCCTTTTAATCGCAATTTGGTCGTTGGCGGCCATTGGCATCGCCATTAAAGCCTTTTGGATTCATTGTCCAAAGTGGTTCTCTTCTGTAATTTATATTGGAATGGGTTGGACCTGTGTATTTTGCTTTCAACCAATTCTTTCTTCCCTGGAAACTCGAGCATTTCTCTGGCTTTTGGCAGGGGGAATTATTTATACTATTGGAGGCATTATATACGCCCTTAGAGTTCCATCATTTGATGAAAAACATAAACGTTTTGGTTCCCACGACATCTTCCATTTGTTCGTAATGGGTGGCAGTTTGTGTCATTTCATCTTCATTTACTTTTATGTGATGTAAAAACAATTTTTTTATAATTTCAATTCTTTTTCTAAATAGAATGAATAAATGATTACATCATCAACCGGTTTAGATAGCAACTTATTTAAGACTTCAGCATAGTAATCTAACTGAACCTGATATCTTTTTATAAGTTCCTCTTCACTTTTAATAACATCCGTTTTGTAATCTAAAAGTACGATTTTATCGTCTTCTTCAAAATAGGCATCAATAATTCCCTGTATCAGAACAGTTTCTGTGTCAGGGAATTCTTTATTTAGGCGACTTGCCTTAATTCCATAAACAAACGGTTGTTCCTTATATAGTTTTTCTTTCTTTGCCGCTTTTATCATACGACTTGCCAAATTGGATTTTAAGAAGTGAAGAATCTTTTTTACACTGACTAGTGGAATATATTCTTTTGGAAGTTTTCCACCCTCTGCCTGTTCTTTCAAAAGCTGACGGACCATTTCTTCTGTAATATCTTCCACGCCATAAAGTTTTTCAAAAGGAAATACTTCCATCACCTTATGAAAGGCGGTACCCCTTGTTGTTCCAAGCACAGTTTCTGCTTCTTTCATAAACTTCGGTATGGTTACTTTTTCCTTTTCTTCTTCAAACATCGGCCTGGCTTCTTCATAGTTTTCAAAAGCTGCCTTTTTCAACTCAGATACTGTAGTTTTTGTATACAATTTTTCCAGATTTTTATGTCCGTATGAGAAACTTAATTTTTCTTTTAAGGCTTCTACACCCTTTCTGGTAGAAAATTCTTTTACCTCATTTTCAAAACGAACCCGATTATATTCTTCCTGTAATTCGGATGCTCCCTCGTCTAGAGCATTTTCTTCCCCTGATATACACTGAATCTTAATATTTGCATAAGCGTCAGAGAGGTTTCCCAAAGTATCCACAGGCACATCATACATTTGATAAATTTCTCTCATACTTTCACTTCTGGAAAGTGCCATCAAAACATAATCCAAGTGGCTTCCTGCACTGACCAATTCATAGAAAGGAAGGGTTTGTTTTGTAAAATAAGTATATTTTATAAGAGAGGTCATCTTCTTTGGAAGATTCGACACAACTCCCGAAAGTATCAATTTTTCTCTGGCTCTCGTAAGGGCAACATACAAAATTCGGATTTCCTCTGCCAAACTGTCATTTATCATTTTTTGCACAATGATGCTTTTACTTAAGGTTCTCGATTGGATTCTGGTTTCGTAATTAATGCAATCTGTACCAAGTCCCATATCCGAGTCTGCCACAAGCACTTGATGTGTATCCATTAAATTCATCTTTTTCCCAAGGCCTGCTACAAAACAGATAGGGAATTCCAGACCCTTACTTTTATGAATACTCATAATGCGGACTACATCTGCATTTTCGTCCAAAATATCCGCCTCTCCGTACTCTACTTCCTTTTCCATAATGTGCTGCAAATAACGTACAAAATGAAAAGCTCCTACATAACTGGTCTTTTCATAGGCAGATGCCTTCTGCAAAAGTAGTTCTACATTAGCTCGTCTTTGTACGCCACCTTTCATCGAACTGACTACCGCCACATAATCAAATTGGGTAAATAGCTGCTGCAAAAGCTGTCTAATAGATAAATAGCGAGCTTTCACTCGATAGTCCATAATCATCTCTAAAAAGCTAGTAATTTTTTCTGCCAAAGCATCTTTTTTTTCTAAAGCATACAATTTTACTCTGTCATATAATCCGTTTAGCACCGGTTTTTCTTCGCCGTAAGCCTTAATTTGTGCCATTTCTTCATCACAAAATCCGCCAAAAATGGATGTCATTACTCCATACAGGGCAATATCCTGCATAGGATTATCGAGAATCTTTAGAAATTCCACAACACTTCTAATTTCCATCGTGTCAAAATAGCCACTTTTTGATTCTGTATGGCATGGTATCATTTCTTCTGTCAATACTGCTTTAAAGGTGTTATCCCACCCTTTATTACTACGCAATAAAATGACAATATCTTTATAAGAGGCAGGTCTCATAGTACCTGTGTTTTTATCGTACACCTGAATTTTGCCTACAAATTCCTTGATTTTACGAGCAATAACCTTTGCTTCACGCTCTTTGGCGTTATCCCCTTCTTCTTTATCCGGCTTTTCAATCAGCAATAACTCGCTTTCACAGTGTTCATTTTCCGGATAATAGGAGGCTCCATAGTAAAGATACGCGTCCTTATCATAAGAAATGCCCCCAAAGGATGCGTCCATTAACTGTGAAAAAATTAAGTTGACACAGTCTAATACTTCCTGTCTGCTTCTAAAGTTCATAGATAAATCAATCTTTTCACATTCCAATGGTTTTTTAGGATATTCTACATATTTTTCCATAAAAAGTTCCGGCCTCGCCAGACGGAAACGGTAAATACTCTGTTTGACATCACCCACCATAAAACGATTATGTAAACCGCTTGATTCCTTAGAAACTGCAGATAAAATATATTCCTGCACAAAATTACTGTCTTGATACTCATCGACAATAATTTCCTCAAAGTAGTTTTGATAATCTTTAGCTACCTTAGTAGGTATGAAAACACCATCTTCCTCTTTCAGTAAGATTTTTAGGGCGTAATGCTCCATATCGTTAAAATCAAGTATATTTTTTTCCTGTTTTGCCTTGGTTAATCTGTCAGAAAACTCTCCCACCAGATTTAAAAGTGTTTCCAATGCTTTTGCGGCATGTTGTTCTAAAGTTACAAAAGAGTCTATGGTATCAAAAAAGAATTTTTCCTGTAATTTTTTCAAACAGTCTTTCACATCATTTCTAAGGGCTTTGACACTTTCTTTTTTATATTCCGATACCGAGCTGTCAGATTTTCTGGAAAGAGTTGAAAACTGTAAAGCTCCCATTTTTTCACGAAAAATTTCATAATTTTCACAACAGGAAAGAAGCTCACGGATGCTTTCTAAATCCTTCTTTAGATTGTCCTCATACATATAAGGTCCATCTTTCGTTAAGGCAAGGTGCATAGCACTTTCCAAAGCACTCTCACAACTCAAAAGTACTTTCTTTGTGTAATCTAATAAATATATCGTAGTTTTTCCGCCTAGAACAGTTTCTTTATTCGTAGAGTTAAGATTTTCCACACATTCTTTTATCCATAAATCCGGCATTGGAAAACTCATCGTAAACTGATATACTTTCTCAATCAAATCTTCCAGTACTTTATCCTGATTTCCACTACCATAAGTCTCTACAAAATGTAAAAATTCTTCTGTCTTTTCTTCATAGCAGTCTTCTAAAAGCTCCTCCATAACCTCTTTTTTTATCAGTTTCAATTCCCCTTCATCCGCAATACGAAAGCTAGGGTCTAACTGAATTTCGCTAAAGTAATTTCGGATAACCTGTAAGCAAAAACTATGAATCGTGGTAATCTGGGCATTATGAATCAGAGCCGCCTGTCTTTGCAAATGCTCACTTTCCGGCTTTAACAAAAGTTCCTGATTTATGGCAGTAAAAATTCGCTCCCGCATTTCTGATGCGGCAGCCGATGTAAAAGTCACTATCAATAATTTATCAATATCCACAGGATTTTTTTCATCGATGACTTTTTGGATAATGCGTTCTACTAAAACTGCCGTTTTTCCACTTCCGGCAGCCGCTGAAACTAAAATATTCTTTTTTCTTGCATCAATGACTTTTTGCTGGTCTACTGTAAATTGCATAATTACCCTCATTACTAATCTGACATAATTTCTTTCATTGCTTTTTCTTCGCTTATGGTAATATTTCTCATTTCATATCCGTTCAGTCTTTCATCAAAACCACAAACACCTTTGTAAGCACAATAGGTACAGCCTGTTGTATCCGCCTTTTTGTAAGGCTTTTTCTCAATGTCTCCTTGCCAGATTTTATTGCCTATTTCCTGCATTTTCTTGTTTACATAAGTAGATAATTTTTCAAATTCTTCGGTAGAACAAAGTTCACTACCAGATTTATAATTGCCATTTTTATCGGTAGCTACGGATATCACCTTAGAACTTGTGGAGGCTTTGGATAAATCCTCGTCTAATAGTGTACAAATATCCTCGTCATAATTCACAAGTCCACGCATCACCAATTCTTTATCCATCAGATTCATAAGTTCTTCTTCTGACAACTGTTGCCCTTTTACCAGGGGGTCTTTCACCGTGTAATATAGCATAGCCGCCGGCACAATTTGTTTGTCCCTTTTCTCTCTTTTTACCTTTTCTATGGCTTGCTCCATATACACCACAAGCTGTAATTGAAGCCCGTAATAAAAAGAAACTACATCAAATTTTTTATTGCCAGACTTATAATCCATAACCTTTACATAAACTTTTTCATCGGTTTCATAAGTATCAATTCTGTCAATACGTCCCTGAATTGACATATTTAAGTCTGGATTCTCCTTAGATGAAAGAAGATTTTTCCGAAATCCCATTTCAAATCGTTTCGGTGTAAACATACCTTTTTGCAGTTGTCTTTGTAAGGAAAGTACAGTTTTCTTAAGCACACGTATCATACGCAAAATTGCATAACGATTTCTGGCACTGGAATATAAGACAGAATCTTTATACAAGACACTCTGTTCTTCCACCGCCTGCTCTATCCACTTATCCGCCTGTTCCTTAGTAAAGTGTAGCCAGTCGGTTTCATTTTCCTCTAAAGTATTGGAGAAAATCTCTAATACATTATGAAAAATATTTCCCAGGTCCACCGCTTCAAATTCAAAGCCTTCTCTTTCTTTTAACTTCATGCCGTATTGAAGAAAATGAGCATAGGCACATCTTGCAAAGGTTTCCAATCTACTGACACTATTTTTTAGTTCCTTTCCATATAACTGTCTTGCAATATAAGAAGTAATCGGATTTGTGGTATATCGGAAAAAAGCATACTCAGTCAGCTTTTCAACCTGCTCTCTGGTTTCCGGGAGAGACAAAAGAGCCGTATACAAATCTGCCAGTTCTTCAGAAATTTCTCCCGTCTCACAGAATGTTCTGATTTTATCTCCAAATAATTCTAAACCATCTTTATAAGTAGCCACTTTTTCAAATTCATTTTGAAGCTGCGGCTTTTCAATTATTAAATCTGGATATAATTTCTTAATCATTTCTATTAAATAAGAGGGTCTAATACTTTTTCCTTCACAGGAAACTCTGGAATAAGACAAAATCAACTGTTGATTTGGCTTTGTCATATTCATATATAAATAAAGTCTCTGGGTAAACATCTGTTGTCTTGGGGTAGGGGATAATTCAAAACCCTTTTCCAAAATAAATTCTCTGTCTAAATCAGAAATCAAACCACCTTTTCCCGTGTTCTTTGGGATATTTCCGTCGTTAACCCCTAAGAAAAACAGTACTTTTACCGGTTTTAATCTGGTTCTTTCTATGTCTCCAACTACCACTCTATCCACATTCTGCGGAATCGTTCCTACTTGAATTTCTCCAAAGCCAGCCTCCAATATCTCTTTAAATTCCTTTAAGGAAATGCTATCCTCACCAATTAATGCGATAATTTGGTCCAACAAATCCATAATCAGACCATATATCTGGCTATATTCCTTCTCTCTGACACTGTCGCCCTGTTTTAAAAACATCGCCGCATAATCCATTAATTTTTCTTCCACGTGGCTTTGCACCAGAAAATCATACAAGTTTCTTACAATATCACTTGTTATTTTAAAATCAGATAATAACGGCTTAAGTTCTGTAAGAAGTTTTACTCTCATCTCATTTAAGCGAAGAAGCTTTTCTACTTCCATATCAGATGCCTCTTTGGACATTTCTTTCTGTTGAACTTTTCCAGTAAATATTTTCTCGTATTTTTTTCTTCCATTCAAATTTCTGGACAAGATATAATTTTCAAACTCATCAGCTTCTTCTATGGAAAAGGAACTCATACCACTACGAAGATAGTGCATAATATGTTCACATTTAAAATCGTATAAAACAATTTCTAAGGCACTTTTTATATACTCAATAACCGGATTTAATACGATTCCTCTGGTCTGGTCCATAAAATAAGGAATATTACTTTGTTCAAAACGGGTTTCAATGTATGGAGCATAAGTAGAAAGGTCTCCGGTTACTACTGCAAAGTCTCGATAACACCAGTTATTTTTTCTAATAAGCTCTTCCATACAAAGACTCATTTGTCTGACTTCTTCTTTCGGACTAACACATTCTAAAATACGAATTGCCCTGTCTTCTGTTGTTTCTGTTGATGGAAAATGATAGTTTTTAAAGGGATATCGAAATAGGTTATCTTCCAAATGAGAAAGGGCTTCATTATCCAAAAACCTTTTGACAGGGATTTCCATAAGGCAAACATCTTCTCCCCTTTCCACTGAGACTTCTTTTGCCAGCTTATTTAAAGACTGTATCGTTTTCTTGGATAAATAAAATAACTTCTGTTCTCCATCGAGCAAAAATGGGGCTTCTCGTCTATCCATAGTGATAGTCACAATGACTTCTTTTGTAATTGGAAGCAACGCTTGTATAAATTGATTTTGAACCGGTGTAAAGCCAGTAAAACCATCAAGCACTACAACTGCATCTTTGACAATTTCTGATTTGTGTAGGACTTTACAGGCTCTTTCCAAAGTTTCTTCTGTGGTAATATATTTTTCATCAATATAACTTAGGAAATCCTGATATAACACTTTTAAGTCTTTTAATTTCTGGTGAAGTAAGCCTCTTTCTTCACAACAGGCTATCATTTCTTCCAGTTTCGGAAGGGAAATGCCATATTGCATAAATTCTGAGAGCATAGACTTTATTTCGTGAATGTATCCCTGGCGATTGAGATTCTTACCGAAGGCCTTTAATTCCTCACATCTTTTTTCTGCCAATTTACGCAAAATCAGACTCTTTCCTGTGTCATCTAATACAGGTTTCTCATTGCCGCCCACTTCCTCAAATATACGATGAGCAAGACGACCAAAGCTTAACACGTCAATATTTAAAATGCCGCCTTTTTCATGCATAAGAACCATATCTTTCTGGGTTTGCATAGTAAACTGGTCAGGTACTACCACCAAAAAGTTTCTTTTGGTTTCTTTACCTGACCGGGTAATGATTTCTTTATAAAGTTTTGTACTCTTACCTGAACCTGATGGTCCAATATAGTAACGCAAACTCATATATTTCTCCTAAGCCTTTTCTAAAATTGCCTCTAAAAATGCTTTCACATCATCAAATTCATAGGTTGCTTTATAAGGAGTATCTCGCATATCTTCTTTTTTCGCTTCCCCTGTAAACAGTACACAGGTGTCTACACCTGCATTCATTCCACAGGCAATATCTGTATACAGCCTATCTCCTACCACAATCGTTTCTTCCTTGGAAAAGCCCGAATCCAGAAGGCACATTTCTACAACTTTTTTATTCGGTTTTCCTAAGTAAATTGGTTTTTTGCCTGTGGTAGATGTTATCATATCGCAAATTGCACCACAATCCGGTATGAAGCCAAAATCAATGGGACATCTCAAATCCGGGTTGGTTGCATAAAAAGGAACATCTTTTGTAAATAGTATCTGGCTTATTTTTGTAAGCTTTTCATAGTTTAATTCACTGTCAAAAGCCACCACCACTAAGGCGATATCGTCCTCTACCTTTGTGGTAACACATAAACCACTATTTCGTAAATCTTCTACATAGGAATTTGTCCCTACTACAAAGATTTTCTTTTCTGCATAATTTTCCTTTAAAAAGCATTTGGTCATATAGCCAGAGGTAATAAACTGGTTTTCTGTGGTAGTAAGGTGGAAGCATTTTTCAAACTTTTTCACATAGTCTTCATTGCTTTTGGTGGAGTTGTTGGTAATATAGTATGCCTTTCCACCAATACTTTCAATGTATCTAAGTAACTCCCTACTGCCTTCATAGAGTGTATCCCCTATGGCAATCGTTCCATCGATATCAAATAAAAATAGTTTCTTATCTTTTAACATATGCTTTCCTTTAGTCGTCAAATCCATTTGGATTATTTTTCTGCCATCTCCAAGCATCTTCGCACATTTCTTTTATACCACGTTCTGCCTTAAAGCCCAGCTCCTTTTGAGCCTTTTCTGAATTGGCATAGCAGGTCGCAATATCACCAGGTCTTCTTTCCTTAATGGCATAAGGAATTTTTACACCAGTTGCCTCTTCAAAGTTTTTCACAATATCTAAAACACTGTAACCTACGCCTGTGCCTAAGTTATAAATGCAAAGTCCTGCTTTTTCTTTAATTTTTTTCAAAGCTTTTACGTGCCCAACGGCCAGGTCCACTACGTGAATATAATCTCTTACGCCGGTGCCGTCGTGGGTATCATAATCATTACCAAATACCCCCAGCTCTGCACGTTTTCCCACTGCCACCTGAGTGATAAAAGGAAGCAAGTTATTTGGAATACCATTTGGATTTTCTCCAATTAACCCACTTTTATGAGCCCCAATCGGATTAAAGTAACGTAATAAAACGATATTCCATTCTTTATCTGCCCTTTGAATATCCATTAAAATCTGTTCCAGCATAGATTTTGTCCAACCATATGGATTCGTACATTGTCCTTTTTTACAGTTTTCCGTAATTGGAATTTCTTCCGGGTCTCCATACACTGTGGCAGAAGAAGAAAAAATCATATTTTTACAGTTATGTCTTTTCATAACGTCCAGTAAAGTCAGTGTACCTGTGATATTGTTGTTATAATATTCCCAAGGTTTTTCCACAGACTCTCCTACTGCCTTTAAGCCTGCAAAATGAATGCAGCATTGAATGCTTTCTTTTTCAAAGATTTCTTCTAAAGCTACTTTATCCAAAATATCCTTTTCGTAAAAAGTGACTTCTTTTCCTGTAATCTGTTTTACTCGTTCCAATGATTTTTTACTGGAATTGGAAAGGTTATCAACTACAACTACGTCATAACCTGCATTCTGTAATTCAACTACGGTGTGGCTTCCAATAAATCCGGCACCACCTGTTACTAAAATTGCCATATTTTCTCCTTACAACGTATATCCGTTTTCTTTTAAAAGTTTTCTTGCACTTTCGACGGAATCAACTCCTGTTTTATTTTTTATCGGTGCAAATTCTTTATTTCTTTCTACTTCATATGGTAAGCAGTTTTTTAACTCATGAATCATATCCAAAATTAAAAGTTCATATTTGTATCCATTTGGTTCTTCTGGTTTTACCAGATTGCCGTTTTCGTCCATATACGGAATTTTCTTTTCTACAATATGTAATGGAAGACGGTTGTCTACCACTCTTTCCAATGCTTTTACAACAAATACATAGTTTAAAATTACACCAAAGTTGTAAACTCTTTCGCCTCGCTCATCTACCGTATGAATGAGTTCGTCTGTCAGCTCATAATATTCTACTACCGATGGTCTTCCATCTTCTAAACACACTACACCTACTTTTTCATCTGGGGCATTCTTACGAACTACTTTTGCCCCTACTTCTACGCCGTGAAAAATCGTTGCACCGACTAAATATGGGTCTGCAATTTTCTGCAATACGTTATCCACTGCAAATACATTCAAATACTCAATGTTTTCCTTATGGATAATATCCAGAATGCCCCACTTTTTCATAGAAGAAAACCAACCGCCGTTACCATTTGGCGAATTGGAAATCCGGCTTTTTGACTCCATATATACTTTTCCATTATAGTCTGTGGCTGGAGCCATTTCCTGCATAAAGAATTTTACATATTCTTCTTTATAGCCAAAGAAATGGTGTTCTTTAAAGAAATTCACGGTTTTTGTGTGATTTTTATCACTTGTCATAACAAAAAGATAGAGGTCTTTTTCCACAAGGTTGACAACGTCCATCAAATTTTCCACAAGACGCTGGAAAATATAAACATCTTTTGTTTCGCCGATATTATACATTCCTTTTGGATCATCTGAACCAAGTCGTGTACCCATACCACCTGCTAAAAGTACTGCTGCCACTTTGCCTTCTTTTAATGCCTGAATACCTATCTCTCTATATTTTTCTTTCTTTTGATTAATTTCATCAATTTCCAGGGATTTTAAAGGAGAAATCACGCCTCTTTCTGCCACGCTTTCCTCTTTTCCCTGCTCAATAACCGAAAAATCTGTCAATTCAATCTGTTCCAGCAATTCCTCTTTTTCACACTCTGTTAATTCGTCAAAATAGCGTAAAATGTGCTGTTGATTGTAACCTTCCAATTTTTCCAATGCTTCCCTATAAGTCATACTAACCTCCAAATGTTATATTTCATCTGACACATATACTTTCTCATATTTTAGACATAAAATCAATTCTGAGATGTCAATATCGTAGGTGTGTCCCCTGTCCGCCTCTGTAAGACCAAGCTTTGTTATATTTTCATTGGTGGCTCTTACGAAGCTTCCTTTTCTAAAATAAAATAACCCTTGATTATCCGGTAAGAAAGAATCGTTAATCTGATAGTACCCTTCTTCTAATTTTTCTTCATCAAAGGGTACCTTTTCCACCTGGATAATGCGTCCAAGTGCGTAATTTTTCTTAGGTAAGCCAGGTAAAGCTGCTTCCCAGATTCCTACCTTACTTTCCAGCAAGTAACCTTCGTCCTTTCCATCTTTTGACAGAATTTCTACCCAGCCATTTTCGACAAATAAGCCTTCTAATAAAGTTTGATAATACTTCTCATTTCTTAAGATATAGTCATCATACTCTTTTGCAATTTGATTTATGAAGATGTTTCTCAATTTTTCCAAAAGCTTAGGGTTATATTCTGTATATTTTTCCAGATGATAATCGTTTTTTCTACCTCGAATAGAAAGGGGCGAAAATCTCTGCCCAAAAGTTCCAAAACCAAACTGCTCATACATACCCTCTATGGCTGGAACAAGGTAGACAAGCCCTTTTCCCTTTTGGTAGGAAAGTTTCATCGCTTTTTTCATCAACCTTGTCATATAGCCTTTGTGACAATGTTTTTTACTGGTGGCTATGGCATAATAGTAATCCACTTCGTTTAAATGAGCAAAATGCTTTGGAACGATGTGAAGCATAGCCGCGACTTCTTCCTTTACTTTCAGTGCTAAAACCTGATTATGCACAACCATTTTTTCATAATAGTGGTCTACAAATTCTTTGGTATCTTCAAAACTTTCTACATAAAGAGCTTTACTTTCTAGAGGATTGTCCAGAATTTCCACTTTTTTAAAGTTGACTTCGTATTTATAAACCATATCTATCGGGCGATATTTTGTCTTAGAATATCGAAGTCCCATATCCCCCACATCTTCTTCTCTATTCAGATACATAACTTTGCCTTCAAATACCTTGGCAAACTGCATCACCAGCATAGCATTGACACCGTCTTTAGACTTGTCCGCTTTTTCTACGTGAATAAACATAGTATCTTTCAGAATTTCACCAATGGCGAATCCCACCACTTTTTTCTCTATATAGAGGGCATAACCGATAAATCCATAATCCTCATAACGATTTAGAACTTCATTCGTTTTTTCCTGTTCTTCTATGGCGGTCAGCTCTGATTTGGCAAATCGCTGTTCATAATCTTTATAAAACTCCTTCACCTGTGGCAAAGTGGTTTCATCGATTTTCTTAAATTCCCAGTTTTCATAATTCTTCAGAAATTTGTTAATATGATTTCTCTGGGTAGTAAATTTTCTTCCCGCAAAATTGGCGTGGTCTTGTGTCAAATACAAATAATCTGACCAATCTCTGTTCTCTACGATGGTTGCCCCTTTATATCTATTTTTTAAATATTCCATTTCCGAAGCTACCAGAGAAACAAATTCCGGAGCCAAGCCTTCTTTTTCACAATAGTTTTCTATTTCCTTTAAGGCTTTCTCTACTTTTTCGCCCATCGGAAAGCAAAAAACGGTTTCCCCATCTTTTTTACATTTCATAACTAATGTATCATCTACCAGAGCATACATTGTATGAAAGTAATCTCTCCACATAAAGCTTCCACCAATGGTTCTATCACAAGTTTGATTGGTGTACTTTTCGTAGTAGCCGCGAATCAAGTCCAAATCACTAAATTCCAGTTTTTTAAATTCCATATAAAATTCCTTTTACTGCCTCTTTTACCCTATCTTGCGAATAATCTTCACTACACATTAAAAGAATGGAGATTTCCACAGCAATATCAGATACAGGTAAGCCATTGATACATCTTTCTTTTAAAAGTTGATGTTCTTTTTTTGTATCCGTTTTCCATCGGAAATGTTCTATTATTTCATTTAATGTTCTGAAATAGGATAATAATTTTTGAAACTCTCTCTCTTTATCCAGTATGCATTCACCGAGAGTTTTATATTCATTTTCACAGGTAGTAATTACCTGCATTGCCAGTTTTAATTCGCCGTCTAAATCGGAGGCTTCCATTAAAACGTCCGGTCTTTTTTCCAAAGCTTTTAGAAGGAACTCTTTTGCTCCCTGTATGTCTTTTTTCTCAAAATAGTCAGCAAGGGCATTTTTTAGCTCCTTCGTTTCTGCCTTTTCTCCAAGCATACCTACCTTGCACTGGTATACTTTTAGCTTTTTCACTGTTGCCCACACATAAAGAAGGAACTCCGAAATGAAACCAAACACTCTTTTGTGGTAATCGTCATATTCTTCTACATCTATCCTTTTTTCCATTGCAAAAAAGATAGGGAAAAGCCACGCACAATATTCGTCATAGAGAGTTTTTTTACAAATCATAATATTGCCAAACCAGGTTTCTCTCTTATGTACCATTTCTATTAATGTATCATAATACTCAGGATGTATATCCCTTATAATTGTCAGGGCCACTTCTAAGTCCTTTCGATTATGATTATGCGAAAATCCATCATAATAGGGATCACGCATAGTAAGGGTCTTCGTGGTAATTAAGTCATAATGACTTAAAATCCCTTCGATTTCTCTTTCGTTAAAAAGGCGTCCTGCATCGTTTACCAGAAAACGTCTGTAATGACAGATACCTATGTTGTCGCTTTTACGATAGTTTTTCCAAACCCAGTACATTCCGGTTAATTCACTATAATACTGATTTTTATGGGAAATGTTATCCCCTGTATTATCCCCAAGGTAGCCAAGGTCTTGTTTGCCCTCTTTCCCTACCTGAAGAGGAGTATACATTTTATCCGTAGGAGGTATAAACTTTTTGTGGGTCATCGCAAAAATCGTTGTACTCATTTAAGCTTCGCCCTTTCTATTTCGAAATCTGGAAATAAGTTCCAGTAGTTTTCCTTTGATAAATGCAATGATTAAGGCAGCCCCAAAGGCACATAGGAAGGTGCAAAGAACTCCCAATGGAATTGCATAATAGGCGGACATTTTTTGATATGGGAAAACCGTCTTTAAAATATCCAGGAAAAATGGGTGGATTAGGTAAATGATAAAACTTAATTTTGCAATATCCGTTACCAAATCCCGTCCAAAAATCTTTCTTTTTTGAGGCTTTCGTCTGGCGATTAACAAAAACATCGCAATCGATTGCAGGGCAATAAATAGGGCTCTGTACTGCCAGTACCAATCGTAATGCTTGTTTCTAGAAAAACTACCATAACACATCATAATAACTGTTGTTATAAGGCTTCCATAACGAATCACATACAACCAAACAGTTGGGATTTTAATCTCTTTTAAGTATTTGTTTATCAAATGTCCTATCACAAAGTATCCCACATAATAGGTACTTCCGATAATAGGAAGCGGATAGCCAATAGACATATCAAGTCTATCTAACACCCTATATGCCACTAAGAAAACAAACCAGATAACCACAAATAAAATCTCGTATTTTTTCTCTAAAGTGCGGAACATACTTTGCAAAAATGGCAGCATAATCAGTATGCCAAGGTAGGCATACAAGTACCACAAATGAAGCTTTGTTGGAGTTGAAAACAGGTCGTGGTAATCGTAGGCTCTGTCAAAATAAACGATGTTCCAAATTCGATAAAGTACACTGGCTACCACTACAACTGCTGCCATATTTATCACTTTTTTGGCATATTTTTTCATATCATAATGGCTGCCTAGGCTGGTAGCACCACTAATCATAAAAAAGATAGGGACGCTGGTTCTTGCCATTGCATTCAGGATAACCGAGAAAACATATTCTCCCTGACCAATCTCACCAAAACTTCTGCTATATAAATTACATACGTGAATGAGGACTACGTTGATACAGGATATCACTCTAAGTACCTCAAGCTGATAATTTTTCTCTTTCATAACTTGTCTTTCTATTTCTTATTCTAAAGCACTTTTTACTTTTTTACGGCTCTTAAAACGATCCTCACGATTGGCAAGTGCCTTGCTTCTTGCTTCTAATAAAATCTGTCTGCCTGCCTCATTTCTGGTATACACCAGGTCATATCTGTCTACCACAAATTTAATGCAGTCTGCAAAAAGCTGTGCATCATTTTTGTTGCTCGCAAAACATTCTGGCACACAGTAAAATCCATCTAAAGCATCTCTATTTTTTCGGTGAACCAACAAGTATCTTTGGTTATCCACTTCTCCCATCATTTCTTTAATGCACTGGGCGAAAAGTTGCTTATCACGGCTTGTCCCACCGCCTAAGTAAATTGACTGATTACCGTTTGCTAACTGTTCTGTTTTCACCGATACATTGTTGCCTTCTATAAGTCCCTTTTGCGTTAATGCCCGTAAAATTCCTTTCCCGAATACACGAAGTCTCTTAAGTGGTGTTGCTTGAGACAATAGTTTCGGAAATGCGGTTAAGGCTTTGATGCCAAGTCCTAAAGCCACCGCACCCATACAAAAAGCACCAAGTCCGCCGCCAAAGGCTAGAAGTCCTAATAATAAAGTACCCAATGCTGCCACACCAAAAATAATAGCTTTTCTGACGGAATCTTTAAAGACAACGGAAGGTACTACTTCTTTCGTTACTTCTGTTTCCTCGGCAATTTCCATTTGTTTGGTCATAACAAGAGCATTTTGCCACCTTTGTTTCAAGGTATCTCGATGACCGGAAAACTCTAACATCTGTTCATTCATAACCTTTACATTCTGTTCGTTAAATGGCTGGTTAATAATGGAAAGTCTTCCAATGCCACTTTCAATAACATTTTCAGTATAATGTAGCCCTAAGAAATTTTCCATTCGCCGTTCTAACAGGGCATAGTCTTCACTGATTTCTTCGCTTTTTGTAAAATTGGAGGTTTTCTTTGCCATATTTTGCGGATTTATGCAAACTAAATGCCAGATATTACTACACTTATTTGGTTTTTGTTTCCATACGCGGATAGCACGACCACGCATCTGGTTACTTAGCATAAAAGAACCCACAAAACTTGCCAAAATCAAAGAGTTAATACAAGGGGAATCCCAGCCTTCCCCTAACAAGGATTTCGTTCCGATTAACACCTGCATATATCCGTTTGTAAACAGATTGGTTACTGCTCCAGTTAGGAAATGTGCATCTCCTACGGCATTTACTTTGACATAATCTGTATCTCCGATTTGACCAAGGGGCAAGAAATTCACTTGTCCGATTCCGTCAATTTCTTTTAAAAGTGCTTCCTTAGACTCTGCTGGAATAATCACAATCGTTCCGCAAAGCACCCCTAGGCGAAGTCTTGATTGGCAGGTAGTGTGTTCTCTACGAAGCATTTCAAAAAAGGGAAGGACGCCAAGGGCAGTAACATCGGCATTTAAGTCACCAATGCACTTTTCATATTCCTTTTTGATATAATCGGCAAGCACTAATAACCGTAGTTCTTTGCCCATCGCTCTATATTCGTGGTCAACAATTTTTTTGATACTTTCACATTTTCCTTTCGAACGGGTCAACATTTTATTGATGTTGTCCGTAGCTACCATAATGACTTTATTTTTTTCCAGTAAGCCATGTACTTTTAAGGAATTTTTGTAAGCTTCTATCTGTTCTTCCGTAATCGTATAGTTTTTTGTGTCAGTATATAATATACCCTGTAACAGTTTTTCCACCCACTTGGGCTCTAAAGGTGGTAATTTCGTAACCCCCAAAAGACGAAGTAGTCTATATGGTGGTGTGATGCCACAAGCCGATGCAAAAATGAGGATAGACGACAAATATGCCGGGTCCTCCAGCAGTTCATCATCTTTGGTGGTAATCCCCTGTAATGAAGGGTGACTTAATAGAATCGAATGAAACTGTCTATCTTGCAAAAGCTTATTTATCATATCGGTAACACGACTTTCAAATTTAGCAACTTCCTGTTGCTCATCTTTGGTCGGGTAGTTAAAGTATACAAAATCCTGATGTGGACATAAACTGCCTTCTTTTACCAGTTCAGGGATAGTAATTTCCTCGTCAATTTCACCGCACATACTCATATAGCGTTCCCACATCGTTTTGTTACTATCATAAGGCGGTGTGGCGGTTAAGGCAATTATCTGTAACGAGCCACATTCTTCTTTAAAGTTTTCCAGAGCTTTCCACCACTCACTTCGCAAATGATGACATTCGTCCAGACACAATACACCTATATGATTTCGTTTCACTTCTGCCACTAAATCATAGTCAGAGTAATCTACTTCTTTTTCCTGATTCGACGATTTATCATCGGTATCTTCTGTCTTTTCCACTTCTTTTCCTTTGTAGCGATTCATAGCACTATGTAAAGACTGATAAGTGGAAATCGTTATCAGACGTAAATCTTTTAAATCCTGGGAAAGATAGTCCGAGGCATTTAAGCCTTCTTTCAGGAAGGCTTCGGAAATTCTAGCTACCCACTGTTCCCTGATAGTAATCGTTGGAGCAAACACCAAAGCTGGTTTTCCAATGCGGTTAATCAGCTCGATGCCAAGTGTGGTTTTTCCACTACCCGGTGCCGCTACAATATGTACTTTTCCGTCTTGCAAATATCTGGTGGCATTTTGTAATACTCTTGCCTGATAATTTCTAAAGGTTCCTTTAAATTGAAAAATGCGTTCGTATCCCATTTCCTAACTCCTCAAATTAAAAACCATTACACCTCAAAATCTAAGCAAGAACGGGTTTTGGTATACGGCCTTACTTTTCCGTCAGCTACCTTCACGTGTTCTGGGTGCACTGCATATCCCTTTAAGGCATCTTCCTCTGTAAAAGTAGAGTCTAACATAACGTCTGCATTGGAGGAAGGCAGGCCGTTTGTATAAACTTGAATATCTACTAAGCCCGGAATTACACCTTTTAAGCCTTCAAGTCCTGCTTTTATACCTGCTTTTACCTGTTCTTTTTCTTCCCCTGTTAATTCATCTTTTAATTGCCATAAAATAATGTGTTTTACCATCTTTTTTCTCCTTTTTACCAAATTCCTAACATATACTGTAAAAGAAGGCTCACGCCTGCAATACCTAGCCAACAACAAAAACCCATCACGATTGGTTTACCACCGGATTTTACAAGTTTTACAATGTTGGTATTTAAGCCAATGGCACTCATTGCCAGTACAATAAAAAATTTACTTAATGTCTTAATTGGAGTGAATACGCTGCCAGGTACTCCAAAGTGTAATGCCACCGTGGTAATAACACAGGCTAGTACAAAATATAAAATAAAGAATGGGAAAATCTTTTTCAGGCTAATCGATTTTCCTTCGTTTTTAGCTTTTTTTGTCTGAACAAAGGCAAGTACTAAAGTAATTGGAATAATTGCCAAAGTTCTTGTAAGTTTCACTGTAACTGCCTTATCCAAGGTCTGTGAACCAAGATGATACATTGCATCCCATGTAGAAGCCGCCGCGGTTACAGAGGAGGTATCATTCACTGCTGTTCCAGCGAAAATGCCAAAAGCCTCTCCACTTGTAGTAGCAAATCCTAAAATTCCGCCAAGGGTCGGAAAAATCAATGCTGCTAAAACATTGAAGAAGAAAATGACGGAAATTGCCTGTGCTACTTCTTCATCATCTGCATCAATTACAGGGGCTGTTGCCGCAATCGCAGAACCACCACAAATAGACGAACCAACGCCGACTAAAGTGGAGATTTTTCCTGGAATATGCAACACTTTGTGCAAAACAAAGGCAATAACTAAAGAGGTCGTAATGGTGGCACAAATAATCGGTAAGGATTGTGCCCCGGTTTCCAATACTACCGACAAATTCATACCAAACCCCAGTAAAATTACGGCATATTGGAGAATTTTTTTCGATGTAAATGTAATGCCCTTTTGCAACTTACTTTTGTCTTTTAAAAATAGAGTAATAATCATTCCTGCAATAATGGCAAATACCGGCCCGCCAATAATTGTAAACTTTTGGCCTAAAAGCCAACAAGGAACTGCAATAATAAGGCATACGAGAAAGCCTAAGCCATTTTCTTTTATAAACTTCATCTGTTTGTACCTATTTTACCCAAATTCTCGCTTCGTATGACATAAGGTGTTGTCTATCGCCTGTTTCCAAACTGTCATAAACCAGTTTGTAATTGTCATTTAGTGGGTATGCCTTTCGTGTTTTTTTGCCTAAATTACAATCTATCACATATTCCTTTTTCTTCCAGATACGCTGATAGACGAATCGGTCTTTTTTATCAGAAAGCAAATGAAAGTCTCCATAAACAAAGGTTTTATCTTCTTTTCTAAGTAAAATCAAAGTTTTGTATGCATTAAGCACCTCTTTATCTGCCATCTGAGACTTGACAATATCGGAAGCTTTTTCTAAGGTTTCTTCCCAAGGTAGCAGGATTCTTCCGTGCTCTCTCGTTCCGCTTAAAATGGTTTGGAAGGCTTCCTTTTCTGTTTTGTTTTTTTGAAGAAGTTCGTCATAGTAGCCTTTTGCCTCTACATCCGTAATTTGTTCCATAGATGTAAATTCATAGTTGGCAAGTCCCATTTCATCTCCCTGAAACACAAAAGGTGTTCCTTTTAATGTAAACTGCATAACTGCTAAAAGCTTTGCTAAGGCTGTGTGATAGCTTTTATCCATAGTGATTTTACTAAGCATCTTTGGATTATCGTGGTTGTTGTAAAAAAGGCTCATCCAACAGTTATTTCCGTAGTGTGTTATCCAGTCTACAATGTAATCTCTATAATAATTCAGGTCATACTCGTAGTCGTCAAAACGAACATGTCCCGGAGTTTCCAAATGGTCAAAGGAAAAGACCATATCCAGTTCCTTTCTTTCTTCACCAGTTAGGAGCTGGCACATATTCATACCAATTCCCGGAGTTTCCCCCACAGAAAAGGCGTCGTATTTATCGAAAGCTTCTTTTCTGACTTCACGCAAATATTTATGAAGGTTTGGACCATAATAGTAGTTCTCAATACCGGTAAATCCCATCATATTTCCAATGACTTCGTTACCCATAGGTAAGCCCTTATCTTTAGATATGTAATTGATAACGTCCATTCTAAAGCCATCTACACCTTTTTCCAGCCACCAATTAATCATTTGAATTAAGTCTTTGCGAACCTTTTCATTATCCCAGTTCAAATCCATCTGTTTTTTGGAAAACAAATGAAGTGCCCAGATGTTCTCTTTTTCATAGTAGTTCCAAGCAGGTCCTGAGAAAAAGGAAGTCCAGTTATTTGGCTCTTTTTGAAAAAAGTAATAGTCTCTGTAAGGAGAATCCTTATCCTTTAAGGCACTTTGAAACCACTCATGCTCATCAGATGTGTGATTAATGACTAAGTCCATAATCAGACGCATATCTCTTTTATGAGTCTCTAATAAGAGTTCGTCAAAGTCCTCCATTGTACCAAATTCTTCCATAATTTTATGGTAATCCCGAATATCATATCCATTATCGTCATTTGGAGAGTCGTAAATCGGCGACAGCCAGAGGGCTGTGATACCAAGCTCTTTTAAATAATCGAGCTTTTCAATAATTCCTCGCAAATCCCCTATGCCATCTCCATTTGTATCGTGAAAACTACGTGGGTAAATCTGATAGAACACTGCTTCCTTCCACCATTTTTTTGTAATTTCACCTTGACTGACAAAAGGCACGTCTTTTTCACTGTTAATCAGTTTTAATAACACTTGGAAAAAGTCCTCGCCAAGCTGCTTTTTTGTCAACTTTGCCAAAGTTTTAAGCTTGAGATTAGATACCACTTTGTTAGTAATCAGCTTTTCGGAAAGTCCAAGCTGCATCAACACTTTATAAATGGTATCGTGTCCGATGGGTGTTTGATAAAGCATTCCGATTTTACTTTCTAAGGAAAGTTTATTGTTCTGATTTTTTATTTCGCTCATTTAACTCCTCCACAATTTTTGCATACATTTTTTCATCTAAAATGTATTTACTTCGGTAAACAATGAATCCAATAACAATACAAATCAGTGGGAAAATTAACATTGCAATTTTTAAAATCAACAAGCCTTCGCTTGTCATATCTGTTGCACCTTTTGCAGTTTCCATTCCGGAAACAATGACAATAGCACCTACAATTCCATTTGCTACTGCACCGCCGAATTTATTTATAAATGCCTGAATGGATAAAGTAACGCTACCATTACGCTTTCCAAATTTCCATTCTCCATATTCTACGCTATCTGTCAAAAACATTAACATCATAAGCTGAATAAATGCTTCACCTATAAAAATCAGCACTCCGGCAATGCCAATGTAAAGCATTGTCGTATTCGGTGCAAAGAAGAAAATTATGTATCCGATTACCACCATAAAAGTCGCAATCAAGTAGAGTGTTTTTCGTTTCATTATCTTTGTTAAAAAGGAGAAGGTCACCATAGCTACAATCTGCGACACCCCTAGTACTACTGCAAATACAGAGTACATTCCTTCGTCACCATACACATATTTAAAGTAGTAAAGTCCAAAAGAGGTGGTGGTCATATAACCAATCATAAAAAGTGCCATAGAAATGGCCGTTACTAAGAGCTGGTCATTTTTAAAAATAACTTTTACCATTTCTCGTAAAGTAGTATGTTCCGCTTGACTGGCAATACTTCTGTCTTCCTTTACAAAAAGAAGTGTAATGCTCTGGAACACCCACATAATCACAACTAAAATAATCGTAAATACCAGGTATGCCTTTTGAAGACTTCCTACCACTTCTGAAAGTGCTGTGGTAATCGGTACGACTAAAGTAACTACCGCAAACAAGCCTACGCTTGCACAAATTCTGGCAATAGAACCAATAATCTCTTTTTCACTTTGGTTTTTGGAAAGAGAAGGCATCATAGACCAATATGAAATATCATTCATCGTATAGGTAATTCCCCAGAGCACATAGAGAACACCAAAAACTACTATGTACGCTGCACCCTTTAGTCCAAAATCTACAAACAGAAGAATGGTTAATATACCCGCAAGTACTACCCCGGTTAACATCCAAGGCTTATATTTTCCCCATTCTGTGTTGGTATTATCCACGATAACCCCCATAACAGGGTCATTTAGTGCATCGAAGATTCTTGCTCCTAAAATGATGGCAGTTACCCACCAAAGTACCTTGGTTTCCAGGCTTAAAACATCCGTTAAATAGAACATCAAGTACATACTAATCATAGTATAAACCATATCACGCCCAACTGTCCCGAGCCCGTAAGTAAACCGGTTTCTTTTGTATGTTTTCTCCATTCGTAACCCTCCTAAGAAATTTATTTTATTCGTTCATTCCTTCTAATTTATGTATCAAATCTTCAAAGCTACCTTTTTCCCCATTCCAACGGTGCTCCTTATACTCAATCATACAATCTGTTACTAAAAAGCAGTTCATTCCAATGGAAGATGCTGCATACATATCTTCTCTTTCGTCATTTCCTACCATCAGACATTCCTCTGGTTTTACTCCTAAACGTTCACAAATAGAAACAAAATATTGTGGGTTTGGCTTACAGTAGCTATCAGATTCATAACTGGTAATAAATTCAAAATCCTTCTCCGTAAGTCCTATCCAACTGATTCTGGTTCTCTGTCCGTCCATTGGGAAAAGTGGGTTGGTGGCAAGAACGACTTTTCTATCTTTTCCTGCTGCCAATTCTACTGCTTTTCTTGCCAATTTATTTTCTTTGGTTATGGCTTTTACTTTATGAAATTCTTTTGTATAAAATCCATCGCAAGCAGTTCTGACCCTTGCACAATCTTCACCCAATGTTGTTTCAAAGCTTTCCCAAAAGGCGTCCATATTTTTCCTAGAGCCATCGTTTTCAACCATAGCTTTGGTGCTTGCCCATATCATTGTGCTTAAAGTTTTAGGGTCCAGTTTATCATTGCAAGCCACTTTAGCCAGCTCTGTAAAATAAGCCTTTGTAAACTCCTCTTGGTCCATTGGTAATAAAGTTCCATCTAAATCAAATAATATTGCTTTCATATTTTCTCCTTGTTGTTTCTACTTCTGTTGTCTTTTTTCTATGCCAAGATTCTATATTTCTCCAAGTACCTTATCTAAAAAGGCGTAGGCATGCTTTTCTACCTGTTCCATATCCACATAATAGCTCATAGCATGTCCTGCATCATCAATTTCCAAAAGTTCCTTATCGCTTACACAGGCCTCATAGTTGGTGTGTGACATTGTGCAAGGTACAAAATCATCTGCTTTTCCATGAATTAGGAAAATGGGAACCTTTGCCTTTTTCAAGGCCTCCATTGCAGAGGTTTCTTCTATGTCAAAGCCGCCATAAATTTTCGCACCTACTTTTGCCAGAAAATAGGCTGGTCCAACCGGAAATTTCATTTGCTTAATCACGCTTCTAATAATTTCCCGGGGAGATGAATATCCACAATCTCCAGTGATGCCTTTTACATTGTCCGGCAAATCAAGGTCAGCCGCAGTTAAAACCGTTGCAGCTCCCATCGACACGCCCCAAAGAACAATTTTTACATCTTTTCCAAAGCGTTCTACCACATAATCAACCCAGCTAAGACAATCTTTCCTTTCTCTGATACCAAAGGTAATCGCTTTTCCTTCACTGTCACCGTGAGAACGCTGAGTTGCCAATAAAATATTAACTTCTCTGCCCTGACCCAAAGTATAAATTCCGCTACCGTCTCTTACAGCACTACTTCTGTAACCATGAAAAAAGATAATTACCGGTGCACCATCTTTGTGATGATAATATCTGCCATAAAGTTTTAATCCATCATAGGAAGTAACTCTAACTTCTTCGTACTTCTTTTCTTTAAATTTACGAATATTTTCAACTACTTTTTCTGAATAAGGTTTATAAAATTCTGTGTCCGGAAGTTCTTCGTCTTTTGCAAGGCGTTTATCATTTCTTGCGAAGGCAATAAAGTATACCACATAAGCACCTATAAAAAGGGCTAAAATAAAAAACAATAGTACAATTCCGAGTATGACATAAACCATTTATGCTTTCTCCTTTATTTAAGGGATAATATGTTATTTTTTCAAAAATTGGGGGTTCTATGCGAATTATCCATTACCTTTCATTATACTTCAATAGCGGATTTTATTCAAGAAAAGCAAAAAATCTCAGCTTTGCCTTGCTGAGATTTTCATAGTTTATGCATTTTTATGTAAATACTTTTCTTTTGTAGCCATTCCTCCTCGTATATGACGCTCTGATTTGTTCACGTCCAATACTTTTCTTGCTTCCCTTGCAAGACTTGGATTAACCTGCATCAGCCTGTCGGTCACGTCTTTATGTATGGTTGGTACAATTTGGAATGGTTTTGATTGAGGATGATTTCTTATCTGCTTTAGCAGCTTTGGTTTCTTTTTGGTCCGACTGTTCCTCTTGATGGTCGTCTTTGTTTTCCTCTGTGCTTTCATATCCATCAATCAAGACAGTTTCGTCTAGTCCTAAGTCTCCGATAAGACGTAGATAAATATCTACGTTACCATCCTTGTCCACTTCGATTTTATTGATAAGACGTTTCAACTGTGTATTGGTCATTTCATGAACATCTGTGATATCTTCCATCTCTTTGAAAGTGCCGTTTAGAATCGCTTCCAATTGCTCTCCCTTTGTCAGATTGTAAGACACCATCTTCAGCTCATTTTCCAATCTATCAATCTCTTTTCTCATGCCACCGATTTTCTCATTCAATTCCTCTCTGGAAATCAAATCATCGGTGTACATATCCATATATTTCTCACGTGATCTACGAAGTCTGTTTAACTCTGTAGTTAATTCCTTTTCGTATTCTACATTTTCATCCTTCGCTTTGTAAACACGTTGGAACTCTTTAATTACATGGTCGATTACTTTTTTCTTTTTGCTAAGCACATCCTGGAAGTACCCCTGCAATACCTGGATTAATTCTTCTTCATCTACTGTAATTGCATTCGGACAGCTATCCGCACCTCGACCATTATGCCCAGAGCACACCCAACGCACATAAGTATTCTTGTACTGGCGTACCGTTCTACGGAACGACCATCCACACTCCTTACACTTAATCAATGTAGAGAATAAATGCTTATTGCTCTGGCGTTCATGAGTCATCTTAAATGAATCGTGACGACCTTTCAAAATCTCCTGTGCTCTGTCAAAAATTTCATCATCAATAATCCGAAGTTCCGGACGAATTGATACTAACCATTCGGATTCATCTTTTTCCTTTCTCTGTCCTGTAAGGAAATCTGCAACTTCTTCTTTACCATTGATAATCTTTCCGGTGTATATCTCATTGGTCAGAATACGACATACCGAATTTTGACTCCAATTGTTTCCTCTCTTAGTCTTGATGCCACGTTCATTAAGCATGTTTGCAATCTTCGCTCCACCAAAGCCTTCTTCCGTATACCATTTATACATCTGACGGATAACCTTTGCTTCCTCTTCATTGATGGATAGATTGAAATAGTCACCGATAGTCTTATCATATCCATAAACAATGTTTGGAACTCGCCCTTTTTCTGCATTCATCTTCTTACCGAATTTGATACGCTTGGAAGTGTTCGCACTTTCTTCCTGCGCCAATGCACCAAAAATGGTCAAAACAAATTCCGAATTCCCCATGCTAGTCATGTTGGCAGTAAGGAACTGTGTTTCGATACCAAGTGCTTTTAACTTACGGACACTCTGTAATAAATCCACTGTATTTCTGGCAAAACGTGAAATATCCTTTACCACAACCATGTCGAATAAGCCTTTCTCAGCGTCTGCAAGCATACGCTGGAATTCTTTACGGTTCTTGATTTTGGTTCCAGAAATACCTTCATCTGCATATAGTTTAATAAGGTTGTCCCCTGTACGTTTTGTATATTCTAAGAAAAACTCTTTCTGAGTCTCTAAACTGTTGAGCTGGTCTTCTTTATCTGTGGAAACTCTGCAATATGCTGCTATGTTCATGTTTAACCACCTTTCTGTTAGAGTTGTTGCGTTCTGTTACAACTATTGTATCTCTTTTTATCAAAAAAACAAGGTGCAAACTGATTACATTCAGCTACACCTTGTCTAAATCTTGACTAAATTCTTTTCTGCGTTTTATCCTATGTTTCCATATAACTTGGGCACACCTACAAATTCCGATTCTTTCTGGTACATAAGGAATGAGCCGCTCTCTCTGTCAAACGACTATCTAACAGGAATTTTATCATCTGCCTGATACCATTCTTCATCTTAATAGTACTCGTCATAGTCCCTCTGAAATCATATGGTAACACTGTATGGAAAGCGCCATTAGATGTATATAATTTTTGCACATGCCAAATCGTCATACATTCCTCCCTATTAACCTTTCTCTTTCAACAAGTATCTTCTAGATTTGCGTTCACCTTCTACCGTCAAAATGCCATCATCTACCATTTCTTTGAGTAATCTCTTGACCGTTGAATCTGCAAGCCCTAACAGTTCTCTTGCCTCCATATTACTGATACTACCATGTTCTTTTACATATTGAATAATTAACTCATATCTATCAGCTTTTATCGGTTTTTTATCGGCTTTTATCGGCTTTTTATCGGCTTTTTCTTCTGATCGATAAAAACAAACTACAAATCCAGACTTCATTTTCTTAAATTCGTATCTGACTCCGGCAGCATCACAAGCCTCCGCAATACGCTTTAATCCTGTTCCAAAACTCTCGATATCCTTCGAATAATAAAGCATTCGTGCAATCTTAGGATTTCTGCGAATAGGTCTCTCAGCCTTATCAATAAAGTCTTGTGGCTCATATCCCTCCGGAAATGCTCCAGGATTGTAAATTTCAACCCTGTCTTTATAGATTGCAACCTCATTACTCTGACCGGATGCATAATCTTTATGACAGAACGAATTTAATAATGCTTCACGAATCGCATCCACCGGAATCTCAGGTATCTCCGTACGTTGTAAAGCTCCGGTAAATTCCACTCTCCAATGAATATTACTCTTAATATAACTTTCGGCTATATCTACAAGCTTCAGCACCGGCCCATGGTGACGCCTAATATCATTAAAAGTCAATCTTTCATTTGTAGCAAAAATCGCCATCTGCAAATCTTGTACAATATCATCACTAAACAATACTTTTCCTGCATTTAGCAAAGTATTACCTTCTGTCAATTCTAACTGATTTAAAACAGTCTCTTTGTCAGTATATGTGATTGCAATTCTTCCTACCTCGTGTGCCTGTGTTGTATATTTCTTTAAAAGTTCTTCGTCGATGTCATCAACCGTCTTATTAGACACAAGACTTTCCCAACGATTTCCCTCTCTGCCACTGCTCAACAATAATTCCGTTATCTGCTCCGGCGACATAGTTAAATCCTCATCAGCCACACGAATCTTTGCCACGCCATACGCAAAATAAGGAACTTGATTACCTTCAAATTTTACATGGATACAATCTCTACCATCTATAACTACTTTATTGATTTCCGGATAAATTTTCGGCTCAATAAAATTTTTGATTTTCTGACTAACTTCACGCAATGATTCTTCTGTAACAACTTGTCCTATTACCGTTCCGTCAGGCTTTACTCCAAAATACAATTCTCCATGCTGATGTTTATTCAAAATTGCACAAATTGACTGCACTGCTTCTTTTAACTCACCAGTGGATTTCTTAAATTCTAATGTTTCTGTTTCAATACCTAAGTTCAAATCATCAGCCCCTTTGCTGCATTTTTAGTATCATCATTATTGTATGTCTATACACAAATTCTATGACTAAACAATGACTTCCTATGACTCATTTTATATTTTTACTTGGCATTAATCAAGCAATATTGTAAGGAACTCAAAAACATTTTATGAACTGAAATAGAAACTCAAATTCCATCTCAAATAATTTGAGTTTCTTCACTTTCTTATCAAAAACTAAAAAAACAACTCAAATTTCTCTTCAGAATTTAAGGTTTTTCTTCACATTCCTTGTGATTTCAAAGAGCAATGCATCTCTACCTTGCTCTTCTCCGTCTTATCCTCACTGACTCCTCCACTATTTCCGTCTCCTCCGGCACTGCTATGTATTCACTTTCGTCTGTACACTTTGATGTGGCTTCTTCAATTGCACGTTCCACCTTCCCTGCGTTTGCTTCAATCAAAAGCTTACACAAGAATTCAGCGGTATCCTCCGCCGAATTCGGATTATGAAAGCGATAATTCAATTTCCTTTGCTTCAAGCGGAATCTCCACCTCCTTCTCTTGCTTGTCCTTCTTTTCAATACTATGAGATTGATTCTCAGGTTATACCTGTTGTTTTCCTCACATTTAGTACTTAGGGTCAAAAAAATCTGATTGCTAAAAAAGCGCAAAATTTTTTGTCTACATTTAGAGAAAAAAATTAGTCTCTCTTTTTGAACTCGTAAAAACTCTCAACTAGCCAGTCTCAATTTGTGAAACAGCCACAACCACAGTAAATACAATGTTTTTCACAAAACGAGACCATTCTCACAAAATCAGACTGCGTGAAAATAAACCCTAGCAGGATACGCTTAAAGTTGCATGAACTTTAAGCAAAAAACTTCACGCCCAGGGCGTTCACACTAGGAGACCTAGAACCCGAAACTTGACATTTGTAATCCCTTCCTCATATGTTGACAGCATGAACCCACTGATGCGCCGACAGGCAAATAAGAAAGGCCCTGATTCCTACCTTTCAATAGAAACCAGAGCCTATCGCTCTTTTAACAGCCTAGCACATCAGCTCCTGCTGTAAACATATCAATTTATACTCTTTGATTCATTTTCTCTAAAAATTGCCTCCCCCATTTGCTTAAAGATTATCGAATTCTTTTTTCCTACTACATTTCTCCAAGTTTTGTATAATCAATTTTACCTACATTTGTGATTGGAAAGTCATCTAACACATCGAAATAATCAGGCACTTCGTAACTATACAATTCATTTTTACATTCTTCTCTAAGCTGTTCTATGGTTTCATCTTTTTTACCCTTATCATTTAGAACCAAATATGCTTTTGCCACATAACCTAAATTTGCATCTTTTATACCAACAACGGCGCATTGTTTAACATTTTTATTCTTTACAATAACATTTTCTATTGCAGCAGGAAATACTTTATATCCATCGCGTATAATCATTCTTTTAATTCGACCATCTATGTATAAACAGCCATTCTCATCAATATGTCCTATATCACCTGTATGTACCCATTTTGTCCCGTCTTCATGATGTTTTATTATAGCCGCTGTTTGCTCATAACCTGTCCCCAGATAGTGAAGCATACATTTAGGGCTCATAACACACACTTCTCCTTGTTCGCCTATTTTCCCTTCCACATATTTACCTTCCTGTTCGCTAAATACTGTAACAACATCTGTAACATATGGTACTCCAACTGTTCCCGGGATATTACTATCTCCTTTTGTATAACATACTGCGGCACCTAATTCAGTCATTCCATAACCTTTTGTTATTTTTGCTTTACAATTATGCTTTAATAACCATTGGTTTGCCTGTTCTTCAAAAGTTGGATCTAATTTTTCTGCCCCTAGTATAAGTGTTTTTATATGTGCTAAATCTGCATTTTTTGATTCTTTTGAATTTACCCAAACTCTTACTATAGTAGGCACACATACTATATGATTAGCAACATTTTTTTCAATCATCTGCGAAAACGATGCCGAATCGGCTTTAGGTATTAATACCAGTTTAAGTCCTAAACATAAATATGCATTTATTGAATTACTAATCCCATACATGGTCCATGGCGGTGCCGCTACCATTGCTATTTCCTCTGGTTTAGCATCAAACTCCATTGCCATCAAACCCACGATATATGCATTAAAGTTATAATCAGACATAACCGCACCTTTAGGCACACCTGTCGAACCCCCAGTGTAACATATACACGCAGGTGCATCCTGAACATATTTGCTTGTTATAACATTTGCTTTTCCTTTTCCTAATTTACAGAACTTATTCCAACTCATAAGATTTTCACTCTTTAATTGAGTTAGATTTGCCTTTAAAGACTTATTCTTCACTATCGCCAGCTTACGAATATGTAGTGGCAGTGATTCAATAACCGATATAACAATTACACCTTTCAATTTAGCTTCTTTTATTACATCAGCAAAGTTTTCAACAGCCGTATCCATCGCAAAAAGATATGTTGTATCTGCCTCTTTTAACAGACGTAAAAATTCCGCATTACTGTTTCTTGGGTCTAACATATTTGCAACGGCACCTACTTTATTTATTGCATAAAACAAGTAGACTGCTTCAGGCATATTAGGTAAACAAACAGAAATTGTGTCCCCATCTTTAACCCCTAACTCTTTTAAAGACTTTGCAACAAGCTCTATTCTTTGCTTCACTTCGGCATAGCTCACCTTTACATTCATAAATTCTAATGCTGTTTCACTCGAATATTTATCAATGTATTTGTATAAATTATCCACAATTTTACATTTAGGAATTGTATAATTCCTTTCCGTTTCGCTATAATACTTCAACCACGGCTTATCTATGGATGGATAGCCTGTTAATTCCTTATTTGGCATTATTTCTCTCCTTTTTTCTACAATATTCTTCTATATCCTCAACTTCCGCTTTCGCAACTAAACATAACGCCTTCTCACCTTCGAGCATATCCATTTTAATCACATCTTTTTTCATTGAATGAACACTCTTTATCCAATCAAAAACATTATTGTCATTTTCTAGACATGCTTTATATAGTTTTCTATATATAGAATAGGCATACCAATATGGTTCATTAGGGAAATTATGTATTGCCATTTCTATAAAAAACTTCATTTCTGCTATTAATTGTTCTATCTTCTCACAATTATCCATTTCATCAAACGACATATTCCATATAGGAACTTGTCTATTTTTTTGCGGGGTTCGCATTTCAATACCTAACAAAGTTCTGATTCTTTTATTCAAATTTGATAAAAGTACTGCATAAACTTTTTGTGCTTTTTCATCAACAGAAAACGCTTTTTTATATTGCTTATACGCTTTTTCCATATCTTCCATATTTTTTGCCGTGTTTTCTAAAAAACATCCGTAATTCCTATAATAAACTTCTCTTTCACCACAATATTTAGAATATTCAACCGCATACTCATAATACTTTTTTGCTTCCGTTTTTAACGATTCACTTTCTTCATTCGTCATATTATTATCAATCATATTTATCAAACATTGAGCAATTGCATTTGCAAAATAAACCGATATTCTTATATCTTCACTAGCTTTTTTAACAACAACTTCTTTGCTCATGGTCAACGAAATTTTGAAATCCTCTATTGTCTTTATAAATAGTTCTTTTGCTTTTTGATAGTTTCGAACTCTATTACCGTCTTGACAACAAGCACCTATATGAAACCAAAAATCTGCTTCACGATAATTCAAATAAGAATCTTCTAATTTACAACGTAAATTATACTTTCCTCTATATCTATTTATCTTTTCAATTCCCGTATGAGCCCATTGTAATTTCTGAACCTTCATCTTCTCATTTTTTGCCTCATATGTTCTTTGTAGCAATATATCAATTACCAATAAATCTGCATAACGTTCAATCGGGATTTCATTATTTTTTTCAAATAATTTTGCCATATAATCGCACGAAACATCTTCTGTCCTATACATTTGATTAACAAATTGTTGCTTTGTATATTCTCTTACCTGTTCTGACAAAGGTGAATATTTTTCAAGTGTCGTTTTCAATTCATCTATTTCGCTTTTTCCAATTGCATTGTATATAGTTATTCCTAACCATACAGTAATTGCCAATGATATAATTGTCAGTCCGTTTGTTATAATTGTACCTTCAATTGCTTTATCCACATTAATACTGGCTATTTTAGTCAATAAAAAATATGATATCCCCACATCAGAAAATACCATTATTAATCCTAATAAAATTACCATTACTACCATTATCTTCTTCATAATCTACTCCTCTTTTCTTTTGTGCTCTTTATCAATTTCGCGGCTCCACATCCCTATCTTTCGTACCCACTTTAAAATAGTACGCTTTCTCCCCTACTATATCATTAGGATGTAGTGTTACATTAAAGGTTCTTCTTATATCATCATGTCTATTTTCTATAACAGTTCTTTCATACCCAAACTTATCCCTTTTAATTAGATAGGAGAAAAGATAATATGTTTCTTCACGTGGGAAGTCAATAATATTGATAGTGTATTCCATCAAAGGGATGTCATCTCCATAAATTTGGGGTAAACATATTATTGTATCCAACGGAATTTTTTCAAAATCAAAAGAATTTTGATATGAAATTTTCATTTTCATAATAAAATTACCAGTTTTAGGAATCTTATTACCGGAAAGTTCTATATTAAAAGACCGTATTGCATTTCTCTTATATTCAGCACAATTTACCTCCTCCACCGTAGCTTCACTGTATTCCTGCATATTTCCATACTTATATAAAAATTTAGGCGGCATATTGGAATAGTCATTTCCTGTAATAAAATAAAATGTGTTTGGTATTTTTTCATTCTTAACATCTAATTCATATATAATATCCAAATCACCAAGCAATCTTGATTCAGAAGAACATTTGTGTTTTATGTTATAGGTAACATTTATTGAATTATACCTAATCTTGTTTCTCATCTTCTTCGTTCTAAGATACATTCTCATTGCAGGTAATAGTTCAAATCGATGGTACTTATTTTCAAGTAAATATCCTATAAATCGTATGTATAATTCCTCTAAATATAAAAGAATCGCAAGCAACACTATAATAAATACTAATATTGCAATACTCCCAACGAGAATCTTGTTTTCCGAAACCACAATTGCAAAAATGCTACAAATCCCTTCCAAAATACTTACTATTATAATCAATCTATTTCCATATTCATCAAAACTCATCTAATTCCCCTCCAAATTTATCATATAACTCGTCGTTTCATTTCTACTAAACCCTAAATCCACATATAATTTATGTATATATTATTCCCCGATTTTTACCATCTCTTTTCCTATTCATTTCTCATCCACCAAATCCAGTCGATAACCAATTCGCTCAATATCGCACGCACTCCTTAATTGCTCTTTCAATTCCTCCCAATTCTGCCTAAGACTTTTTCCATCCTTTTCTAAGTTCTCTCTACTATACCAGGAATATTTCTCCATAAGTTCCCAGTATATATTAGTCATAATGCATACCAGTTCGTCCTTCTTATTCCAGATATCATCATCCTCTTTAACCCGAAAGGCTTTCCCCCTATGTGCATAACACCGCTTCTTTCCCTCTTCATCATAATGCAATATCGTAGGTACTATTTCACATCTGGTTTCCTTTGCCAACCTCAAAATACCTACGTTAATATCCTGTATCAACCAGCTCTCTGAATTATGTCCATCTGCCAAATGCCTTTCATCGGCCCGTCCATCATCGGCAAGATTCCAATATCCTTCAGGATAAATAATAATATTTCCACCATGTTCTATTACATATTTCATTTTTTCATATGCTGCTTTCCGGCTGGAAATATCATCTCGTTTCATCAGAATCATCCCATATGCCCATAGTCCGATACCATTTGTAGTTTCAAGTGCCAGATAGGAATTTCCAAACACAATATATGCACTTTTCCCTACAGCATTTGCACCGAGAACAATGTCATCTGCCTGTCTGTGATTTATAGCAAAAATCCTCCCTTTCTTTGACCGTCCCAATTTTTCTCGTTTATCAATTATCAGCTTATATTCTGTCTGTGTTAGATAAATTCTTCTCATCAACCCGCCAAATAATTTGCGTACTTTTATTCCTCTCTTCGAAATGGTCGTCTCTATATCATTACCTAGAAGGAATTTTACTCTGTGACTGGTTCCATTTATCAAGTCATTAATTATTGTTTTCACCAGTAACATTCTCCCTTCTATTTCCATTTACCTAAATAGCTCCGTTTCTCTCAGCACTTTAATTGACATCAAAATCAAAATAATCTCTGAAAATCATTTTCTTCTATGCTTTTTACAATTCTTCGTGCATCCAAAATCATCTTTATATTTAAAGCACTTATATTTTCTTCCCGGATATTTGCTATTGCTCGGAATGCATCTTCCGTGCGAACAATTTCTTTTGGTCTGTAATCAGCACATTTCTCAATAGACACATCATATCTCTCCACACTCTTCATTCGTTCTTTCAAATGTGCATGCCATTTTTGTTTTCCCGATATATACCCCTCTAATTCACAATTTCTTGTTGTTTGTCCATATTTTTCCATCATTTTATATTGCCATGATGCCAAATTATCTCTTATACAAGTTATTGCTTCATCTTGCGTCATTTTATATAGTGCAATCGGGGCATCCACAACTGTATGTATTATATTTTTCTTATCTAATATTTCCATATCTCTCACATAATGCGCAATTGGGACAACCTCACATTGCGTTTCACACGAAAGAGTATAAACGCCTTTCCACAAATCTAAAACCAACTTTTCACTTGTTTTATTCCACCCTCCTTCTGGAAACAAGATAACATCTGTCCCATACTCCATGACCTGCTTTGCCTTCTCAATTAATGCAACTCTACTTGATTTGTTTTTCCTATTAACACAAACAGCACCAACTAGTGAGCTTGCAAATCCATTGAAAGTATTAAATAAAAGCGGTAAACTTCCCCAAATAATATAAGCATGCCTATTTGCCGCCAATACCGTTGCCAATGCATCATCATAAAATCCATGATTTGCCACAAAAATTACTGGTTTATCCGGCAACACTACCGGCTCATCACATTCTCTTATTGCATTATTATTTAAAGTTTTTCGATTTTCCATAACCTGTGTGCATTTCAGCATATTGGGACCTAATCTTTTTAAAACTTCATAAAATCCCCGTCTAAATTTTATTTCATTTACTTTGATAGCTATACTTGGATCATTACTAAGCCAGTGCAAATATCTTTTATTAAGTAGATAAAACATATTTGACATACCATCATAACCTTCACCTATTAAATCGTTGGAACTTGTTAGCACATCTTTATATCTTTCAAATACCTTTTTATCGTACTCTTGCTTTTTCTTTTGAATCCACATTAATGCTATCACCGTCCTCAAACCTCTGCCTCATATTCCCGGCAACATACTCTTTTTCCAAATACCCTAATTTCCGAATCCAATATCTACTGTCCATCCCCGTCTCTCTTAGCACTTTGAGCTCAAGCATCAACTGCCCCAGCACCCTAATTGTTTCCTCATATTCCTTATCTGCCTGAGTTTTCTTCACCAAATACTCCGCATCAAACACATCATGTCGCCATTTAAGTTTTCTAAATGCATTTTCTACATACTCATCAACAAACGCTTGCTCTATATCTCCCCATTCTGCACGTTTCAAAGGGTCTATATGTCTCGCCATTAAATAATATACACTGCTCGCCATTTTATCTCTAAGATATGCACTTAATGCTTTAATCCGGTATTTCTCACTCTCGTTCTCTCTTGGATAATAATCCTGTACTTTCACTTGCACCGTTGTCACATCAATAGGATTCCCCACGTCAATATACGAAACCCTATGGTGCTCATCTCTAACCATACAAACAGGCACAATCTTTTTTCCTGTTCTTAAAGCCAGATTAATCGGTCCGTCAAACAAAGGATTTATCAAATTACTTGGATGGTAATTATGAGAACCTTCCGGAAAAATCAGAACACTGTTGGTTCGAAGCACTCTTTCCATCTTGGGCATCAGTGCTTTACGCATTTGCGCATTTAATATATCAAATACAACCATGCCATTCAAATAAGACAAATACATTTCCGGATTATACTTCAACACCTCAACAGAACCAAGTATCAGATAGGTATTCCGGTCAATAATATTCAACATTGTCTCGATATCCTCCGGAAATGTATGATTACCTACAAAAATATAACTTTCATCTTTTTCCAAGCTCGGATATCGTTCCAAAACAATATTATTCGACCTTTTTCCTGCCGATAAAGTATAGTTCTCTCTCTGCACTTGCTCCATACTCAATCCAAAGTAGTATTCCTCATCAGTCATGCCTTCAGCTCCATTTACTCGCACAATATTGGCATTTGTAAAAAGATTACAAGCTTTTTTAAATGGCTTGTCCAGTTTTCTTCGTAGGAATAGCCCTGTATTTGTTGTAAAATGATTCACATCTTTTTTATGTAGATTGGTAATAAATAAATTTTTCATTATACTCTTACACCACTTTCCCAACATTTCTCTTATCAAACAAAAAGGCATTATGTTTACTAACACTAATACTCTCCAAATCTTTCTTTATGTGTTTCAATTCAATCTCAAATTTACTGTGATATCTCTGCTCAACATTATCCTGCATTCGATAGCCGGACCATTCACTAACCAAAGAGATTATGAACCTCTCCCAATAATCTGATGCAATCTCGCTTCGGTTTACAATTCCATGCTTCTGTGCATCACCCTCCCAAATCTCCCATAGAAGAGTAGCCATAATATCTCTCATTACTTGATTGCACTCACATAAAATAGTCTGAGCAAGCACACCCGACTCTTCACACGCATAATCAAGTTTATCGAAATCAAAATCTATGTATTTTCTTACTATGTCATTTAAGTCTATTTCGTTGCTTCTGTTCAGAATATATTTTTTCCCATACCTTTCAATAGCCGTACACACCAACATAGAATCTGTTTCCAACGCTACTTTCACACTACCGAAAAAAGTTTCTAAAACTGGTTTATTCTCCGATAAATTCCATACTGCCTCCGGGAATATAGTACAATCCAATCCAGACTTTAGGTACTTTTTCATCATTTCATAACTATTTTCTTTGTCTTCCTTCGAATAAGGATCTACAAAAATAGTTGGTCGCGTATTAAAATACCAACCACTTATTGTTCCATATGAGTTCTTAAAGTCACTCGCTATTACAAATGAAGGACGCTTTGTTTTGATTGTTATTTTCTCAAAGTCTGGTTTGAAACGATGCGTATTGACAAAAATAATTGTTTTATCTGTTTGTGGTTCTGCTGTTTCTTTGTGAAGCCACTCTATTTTTTCACCACTTATCAATGCAAGAGTTCTCAACAGCAACTTGGTGAGCGGATAAATTCTTTTTGCCTTAGCTATCTTATTCAATGGGATTGCTCTCGTTAACAACACTGACTTTTCTTTCTTATACTCGGCATATATTTCATCAATGCTCTTTTTTTCCACTTCTCAACCTCTCCCAATCCCTCTTTATCGCCAGTATTTTCCTATCTGTCTTATCCTTAAACATCCTTCCTTCAACCAGTTCCTTGGTAAATCCGGCACATTCTGCCAAACGCTCTTTCACAAACTTCTCATGATATCCATCCGGAATGTCAGCTCGTTTCTCTTTCGGTAACCGCTCCCAAATCTCCCATTTAAGCGTCGCCAACGTGTCACGCAATGTCTGCACAGCCACATTTTCTTCCGTATCCGCGAAATCCATCTCTTTACCCACATTCAGAAGAAAATGTTTGCCCGTTGTTCTATTGCAATAGGGATGATTGGCACATTACATTCCTTGGCAGCCTGTACCGCCCCCGGGAAGCTTTTCATCATCGGAAGGTTCGCTGTGAGATTCCAGATACCCTCCGGAAAAATAATCATCGGGACACCTTGTTTTAGTAACTTCACCATAAACCGAAAACTATTTTTTCTATCCTCTTCATCCGATGTATCAATCCACAGCACGCCCTTTGCCCAGAGAAAATAATCATCAATAACTGCATACATTAATTCCTAGTCCCCTGCAAAAACATACGCAAAGAGATTACATGCCTCTACCAGCATTTCATAATCAAACTTCCCAATATGCGTTATAGCATAAATTACAGTTTTCTCACTTTTTACATCCACCCTGTTCTCATTCACAAATTCGTATGTAAGTCTGGATAGTTTGCTTTTGACCCGAAGCAAGAACATTAAAAACGTATGCGCGCGACGGCGGGTATCTACCCCTTTGATTGGCTTGTCCGATGCAACAAGGTCTGCTTTCTTTTGTTTATATTTCGTTATCTTCTTTCGTATGTAACGATTGGTTATTGTGTTTTTATCTGTCAGTATCATATACCCTTATATCCTTATCAAATTAGTTGCACTTATTAATCTTTACAATCAAACCAAGCGAATGGACTGTTACGTAAGAAACGTATTTCTTAAAACCCGTTCATTCCCTTATAATGCCCATAATCCTTCTTCCCGGCATTCGTCCTAACAATTACCTTTTCCACCTCATACCTCGTAGGCTGTGCAAACTTCTCCAAACTCTGACATTTCTCTTTCAAAGCCTCGACAATCTGCTCCTTGCTCATTTCAACATCCCCATTTATCGCTATATAAGCAACCGGACTAGGTGTGGCACTTGTATCCGAAGGAACCACAATACAATCACTCACGCAAGAGCAGGACATAATCACATCTTCCACTGTACCGGCATATACTTTTACAAAATTGCCTGCACCGTCTCCGGTAATAAAATATTCCCGAATTCTGCCGCCCAGCTTTATTAAACGTTTCTTCTTGCCATGTACCAATCCGTATGTATCGGATATAAACCACCTCTTACCATTTTCATCTTTAACAAAAGATTGCTCTGTAGCTTCTACATTATTGTAGTACCCTGCCGTAATCGTGGGACCGGTAAAACACAGAATTCCTTCTTCATCCAGTGGCAAATCTGCTCCTGTTTCGGGATGAATAGATTTTGCTTCAATTCCGTTCATCAGCAGGAAATAATCATGCATTCCGAATTTCAGTGCAGTGGCACTTCCCAATTCACCAAATCCAAAACCATCAATCAGCAAAGGCTTTGCGTTACAACTTGCCAAGAAGGAAAGTAACTCCTGCTTTTCATTATTCAAATATCGCTCGCCGCCAGAAATCACGGAATTGAGTGAACTGAAATCCGTACATTTCATTGTGCCGTTTTGCTTTGCCTGCTCCCACAATTTGTAGAAATTGGGAATTGCCTGAATACGGTTAGGCTTTGCTTCCATGAGTTCGTCAAAATCAATGCTGTTGTCAGCTCTATGTTTTGGCATAATCAGCGTTTTACCCATCAGCAGAATCATCACGGTACAGTTAATAGCCGCATAGGGATACTCGTGGGACACCACGCCAATTACCCGCTCCCCATCACACTTCACAATATTGGTTGTCTTGCAAACCACATCCACCATGTTGGTATAGACTCTATTGGGAATGGAGATGGGTTTGGGTTCTCCACTGGAACCACTGGTATAAAGGATGGATGCCAAATCCTCTGACGAAACCATTTCCTCAAAACTTTCCTTGTAGTTCTTTCCCTTTTCCTGCACTTGTTGATATGACACCAGGCAAATTTGTGGATGCTTCGTCTCAAATTCATTCCACAAGTAATCTTCGCAATCAGACATCATAATTACCGTTTCCACATTGGTGTCTTCAATGATTTCAGACAATACCGCCAGATTGTTCTTATCCATCATCACGATGCGGGAAGCAAAATTATTGATGTTGTACCTCATCTTGTCCGCTTGGCTTCCGTTAAAAACTCTGGCATTTACAAGTCCAAGCCTGTTGAGTGCAAAGAATGCCACCAAGCCTTCAATAGAGCTTGCTGCACACAAAGAAATGTTCTCGCCCTTTTGCACAGACAATTCAAAATGCAGATAATTGGCAAGTGTTTCGGACTCGTCCCACAATTCTCTATAAGTAATATTTCTGTCCTGCATAATGGCTACTGTATTCATAGTTTCAGGACGCTCCGCAAGGAGACGTTTCAGGTACTGGTAGGGGCTGTGGCAGCCGTTTAAAAGGATACCTTTCTCTGTGGCTTCTTTTACCTTGCGGTGGTTTGGTAGGTTTTTATGTAGTAGTACGGATGTTAATAGTTTGCAGCCCAATGAGGTGTTGATAATGTTGATTTTTGTCATAAAGATTTTACCTTCCTCTCCATGTGTTTATGTCTATAAGCATCCGCTGACAAGTCAGCTCGGTAGTTCCTTGCACCATATAATCATTTCTGGCGGCAGATGCCAAAACCCGAAATCGCATCCTCGTCAAAGAAGTAATTGTTACAAAAATGTATGGTTCAGATTTATTTAATTGCGAATAGCTTTCCATTCATCTCTATCTACTCTTATCTATTTCTTCTTGCAATATTTCGAGCAAATCTGCTACCGTCACGATATTACTTAATTTCTGCTCTGGAATTTCAACATCAAATTCACTTTCAATTGCCACAATCAGATTGACTTTATCCATTGAACTTAACCCCAAATCATTTAATAAATTTGTTTTCAAATTAATCAAATCACTGTTAGGTATATCACTTTGCTCCTTCACTAAACTAATTAATCTTTCCAACATCCCAAGTCACCTTTTTTAACCTTTTACATTTCTTTTGATTTTACTGGTGGAAGTTTTTTCAAATTCTTCCTTTCTAATAAAAATATTAGCTATTTTCATATAATCTGGCATTTTTTTGTTTAATTCAACTATATCTTCTGCTATTCTTTCATTTGCTTCTTCAGACTCTGTATCTAGCAATACCTCTGCTTGAATTTTTCCATCCCTTTCAGAAACAACAACTTCCTTTACATAAGAAAGCAGCAGAATTTTGCGTTCAAGATATTCTGGAGAAATATTCTCTCCGTTGTTTAAAATAATTAAATTCTTTTTTCTACCAGTAATGTATAAATAATCATCAGAATCTAAATACCCTAAATCTCCGGTTTTAAACCACCCTTCATCAAACGCTTCCTCCGTCGCCTGCTTATTCTTATAGTAACCTTTCATAACAATTGGACCTTTTACTAATATTTCTCCATCAACAATTTTTACACGTGTATTGTTTACAACTTTTCCTACTGAATTATATTTTATTAGCTTGTCTGTATTACTCGAAACAACAGGTGCACATTCTGTAATGCCATATCCTTGAATTATTGTTATTCCCAATTTAGCAAAATCCTTAATAATCCGTGGTTCCATATATGCACCGCCCACTACCAAAACTCGCAATTCTCCACCAAATCTATCAATTATTGGCGAAAATACTCTCCTCCGGATATCAATATGACACTTGTACAACAGCCAAGTTAAATTCATTATCAATTTTGTTCTTTTTAATTTTTTATATTTTTTAATCTCCCGCCATATATTTTTATAAAAAGTCTCTACTATAAGCGGAACTACTGCCATTACTGTCGGCCGATAATTTAACATGTTAGGCACTAAATACTTCAAGCTTTCATTAATACAAATCGTAACTCCACAACAAAGCGGAGTTAATATACCTGCTGAAATTTCAAATGTATGACTAACCGGCAAGATTGATAGAGCTCTATCCTTATTCGTTAATTGAATAAGTCTTGAACAATTCATAGCATTACATGCCAAGTTGCCATGGGTTATCATACATCCTTTACTTTTTCCCGTCGTTCCTGATGTAAACACAATTTCAGCCACATCCGATGCTTTAGGCTCTCCTTCCCATACTCCTGTATTTTTTATTGCATCTACTATATCCCACACACATTTTTGACCTTCTATTGGTTGTATAGAAATATATTTAACACTTTGTTTTAAACACTTTTCTAAAAAGCGTATTTTTTCCAAACAAGAATCATCATACAAAATGCATACTGCATCTGAAAATTCAACTACCTCTCTTAACTCATCATTCGGCAATTCCCTATCAAGCGGAATCACCACATTCTCTGAATTCATAATTCCAAAATAACATGCCAACCACTCATAACTTGTTTTTCCTAAAAGAGCTATATGACTCCCTTTTTCAAACATATTATGAAACACATTACCAATCTGTTTTACATCTAAATAAAATTCTTCTTTGTATTTTCTTGAAACTTCATTTTCCCGCTTAAAACAAAACACAGGATTATCTGCGTATGATTTTAAGACAACTTCTAAAATATCCTTAACATTATTTACATTAACATTAATTTCATAAAATGGAGATTCAGTTTTCATATCCGCTCCTGTCCATACTGTTTTGCTACGTCTCTACTTTCTTTTAAAAGGCATTTTTGAGTTTCTATAAATATATCCATTATTTGCATTACACTATACTTCTTCACATCTATTGCCTCACCAAAATTAACAATACACCTTTGCTTTCCCATTTTTTCAAACCATAAAATTGATATTGGTTGAATTATTGCATTTGTTGATACTGCCAATTTGATAAACGAATCTTCAAATTTTCCAAAATCAATTTCTTGGTTTTTCAAAGTAGTTCCTTCTGGAAATATACCGATTTTCCCTTTAATGTTGGAATACTTTACTATGTCCATAAGCGATTTTGTATTATCAGCCGTACTCTTATCGCAGATTCTTTCAATAGGGAAATATCTCAGTTCTCTAAATAGCCATGCGGTTATTCTACACAAATACGGATTTTTACTATTGTTAAATATACTATCTTTTGCCTCAAAAAAACGTTTTAACGCGGCATAGCGAATAGGTTCATTTATTATTGTTGTTATAATCATGGGGTCAAGTGTACTCCTGTGATTAGACGCATATATTACACCTGTACTATCTGCTTTATTTAATCGCTCTTGACTTAACACAATTGGTCTATACTTCCACCTAATAACAAATCTTAATTTCAATAATTTATTATATAAACGGTCTGAAATAGCTATTTCATTGTATAATTTCCATTTACTTTTTCCTAATAAATTGGCAATAATATCGCATACTTCATGATAACTAAAATCATCCAATCTCTTAATGTTTTTATTTTCCTTTATTCCCTTATTATGTTTTCCTGATACACAGATACATTTCACGTCGCAATTAGATAGGGCTTCGATTATTAAAGGCTTATCCTCAAAAACAACTTCTGGATATGAACCTATCATTCCTTTCAGTTTTAAATCATCATTTTCATAAAATTTAAATCTATTACAAGGAATAAAACATCCATTGCTCCAATATTGTAAATACATCAACACTCTTACCGCTTTTCCTAGTATATTTCTCTCAGTTGATCTTATTTTTGATGTATGTATTTCAATGCGATGTCCCTGTTTTTTCAGAATGCGCATTGTCTTCGCTACTTTAGGAAAAAACATCCAAGGCATTGAATATACAATATATCTGGGACTTATCCAAAACTTATCTACTATTCTTTTTACATGCTTATCTGCATCTTCATCAGAATATCCACGTTTGATTAGTACGTTTTTACAATCGAATAAGCTCTCAAGTTCCAATTCATTTTCATGAATAACATCCATATTGTATTTTTTCTTAAAATATGGAATTGCATGCCTATCAATAAATCTACGATAATCACAAACTGTGGCATCGTTATCTAGTATTATCTTCATTACTTTTATTCCTCACATCGTACATTTTCCCGCAAATAGCTAACCAAATCGTATCTCATATCCTCTTCCCGTCTTACCAACACGTCTGCAAATATATGTGCATTCTTTCCATCAACATGTACTCCGTCCACAAACTCATACGCCCCCTTCGGAGTGGTAACACCATGCCCCGGATAGTAAGTTACCTCCTCATCCCATACGTCCTTGTGCCACTTCTGGCATTCATAAATCTGCTTTCTTACTTCCAGCCAATCCTTTCGTGGATTGGCCGACAAATCTGCTCTCTTTACAGGTGGTACATGCTCCTCCATGATTTCCCACACTATAGTAGACATTTCATCACGCAAAATATCCATAGCTTCATACTTATCATACTGCGATAAATCCATCGGCTCTCCTACCCTTACATATATAGTATCCGAACCTATATCATTAAACGTAATAAGTGGAACCACCTTGACTCCCAACTCCTTGTTTAGTATGTATGGGCTGGCAAACAGTGGCTGAATCAATTGATTCTCTGTATTGTTATAGCCTCCTTCTGCGAAAAGTACCACGCTACTTCCCGCACGAAGAATGTATTTCATTTTCTCTATTGCAGCTTTGCGGCTTTCTGCATCCAGACGATTCACATAAATCATTCCATTTGCCCACATAGCAAGAAAAACCGGATTATGCAACATCTGTTCAGTAGTGCCCTGCAACATATAAACATTCCTATCGATGGATGCCAAGACAGAAATTGCATCCTCGTCAAAAGAATGATTTGCCACGAAAACATAAGATTCATTTTTGTCTAATTGCGGGTAGTTTTCAATAATAATACGTCGCTTTGTACAACACCTTAAGATTGTTCTCCAAGGTGTACTCACTAATCGTCTTATTTTTATTCCGAAATCTGATGTGAAGTTGTCAACTGTTGCTGTTATGTATCGATCTAATCCTGTGTGAAACATATATTTTGATTCCTTTCCAATGTATATCTAATACTCGATACCATTGAAATTTTTACTCGTAGTTCTCTTAAAATACCTCTATTATTCCGTCAATGTCATTTTTTATAAACTGAATATCCCTTTTTCCAGAATGAGCACTTGGGAAAGTTTCTCTTATACAAAAATTATAAGGAACTGCCTCTGACATATTCATAATGTCCATAACAGTCTTTTGGATATCTACAAAATATTCCATTTGTTTTTCGGGATGCTGGCCTAATAAAGCCCGAACCTCATTTTCCCAAACAATATGTGCTACTAATTTTGCTTCATCATAAGGGTGCTTTTGCACTTCACATAATTTCACCTTATCAGAGGACAAGACAGCTCGTTCAATATCAAAATTATATATTTTCTTATCATTGATTATCGAATAATCACTCTTTCTTCCTAATACCACAAGGCTACCATCTTCATGCATGTAACCAATATCACCAGTCTGACTCCAACGGTTACCTTTTTCATCAATGTAAAAGAACTTATTAGTAGCGTCTGGATTATTAAAATACCCAATCATTCCGATTTCAGTCTTAACTAAAATATTTCCCCGTTGCCCATATTTCAGTTCATTATAATCATCATCAAAAATAGCAACTGTTGTAATATCCGGAAGTGGAATACCAGAGGCCGCATTTGAAAATTTGTGTGCTGTTATATCTGTTGTTACAGTTGCGCCACACTCACATTCACCATAACCATTTAAAAGTCGAGCATTTGAGCCATGGTTTTTAAAAACATTCTCGATATTTTCAATATCTTTCTCTGTTAACGGCTCTCCGCCTTCAACAGGATATTTCAAGAATGTCAAAGACTTCCCTTTGAGTAATTTTAAACTTTTTTCAAAAGTAAATCCCTGGTACATGGATGTATTCGTCAGTATATATTCTGGCTTAAATTTCAAGACATTCTTAATAAACACGTTGTGTTCAAACCTCGGATCTATGCATACACATACGCCATACGATAACGGGAAATTAATTCCCAAACTCAGACCTGTCGAATGCCACGGTGGAATGTTCTGATATACCTTTTGTTTTCTACAAATATCAAAACCTGAATTTCCATATGCATTAATCAATTTTTGGAAACTATCAACAGACAATACAATACCCTTAGAGGCTCCGGTCGTTCCGCTTGAATAAACCATAGCTTGAGGCTTCTGTAATTCATAAATATCAACTGATACTTCTTGGCAACTTGCACCACGCTTGATGAAGTCTCTCCAAGATATCTCATTTTCTCTATTATCTACTTTGTATTTGGGAGATAGAAACTTAATAAAAGATGAATTCATCATAGGCAAAACAATAACCTTTTTGCTCTTGTCATTATTTAATCGTTCTTTGAACTTAGGAAGAAATTTATCCACCATTATAATAATCTTACTTTTGCATTCATCAATACGACCTGCAAGTTCGTCGGGCGTATAAAATGGCGAAATCACATTTGCAATTGCACCAATCTTACTAATTGCATAAAATGCATAAATAACCTCAGGAGTCGTTGTAGAACAAATGGTTACAAAATCACCTTTGTTTACATCAAATGCCTTCAAGGACTTAGCAACAATATCAATATTCTTAATGAGTTCACCAAAAGTAATCTTACTACCAAAATATTCAATAGCTATCTCTTGGGGAAAAGCTTCATTATTTTTTATTAAACCTTGATATGGTGTGGTATCTATGAAAAAGTTACGTTTTTCAACATTTTCATAAAAATGTTCCCACGGTTTGTCGACAGAAGCATATCCAGTTTTTCTAATTAATGGATTTTCCTTTATTTCTTCTTTATACATAATCAAATCATCCTTCTGTGTTCATAAATGCTGCAATTGGGTATGGACAAGTTTTTATCTTCTTCGCTATACCATTTCAGCCATGGCTTATCTATTGATAGGTAGCCTGTTAGTTTTTTCATTGCAGTCTCCTTTTACCAATAATTCACAAAAACAATGTACTTTTACCAAAAAACTTTATATTCAAAGTGCAATTCCGGCTTTTCTATATGCCAATGAAATGTCGTTTGTAATTCATTTTCTTTCGGTGCTTCTGTTCTTGAATTCATAACACTAGCAGAAAGCTTCTGCGTATATACCTTTCTAACATTTTTGTCTTCTATCTTTAAATGTACATAAAGATTTTCTATTGGTGCTATTACTTCAGTCGAGAAAAAATTCTGAAAATGCTGATACTTATTACTCATTATTGCTTTAACACAGAATTCAACCTCTTCATCCATTTCCAAAATGTGATCAAAAACCACGTTATAGTTAATATTTGTATCCTGCATATTTATTTTTTGAATTTTTACTTTATCGCTTAACGAACTCAACTCCACAGTTTCATCCGCAAACCATGTAATTCTGTTGTGGATACAATTTTTACCTCCCTTTACAACTTTTGTTCTACATGTTTTTATAAAAACAATATGTGTATCATATACATAATAATCATTGTCTATTTTTATATGCTCAACATTATACGAAGCAGGAAATTGCACATCTTTACCTCTTTCAAAACCACCTTTTATTCTTTTTAAAATTTCTTGTCTTGCATCTTGTTCATTTTTATCAACAATATCAATATATACTATTGGCGATAATAATCCTGTGACATTAATAGCCTCAATACGTATAGGTATTATATTACTTTCGTTTAAATGCATCTGTTCAGCCAACTTTGCTGTCCATTCAGCTTCGCACCATTTCGATTTCAAATAATTCTTTGACAAAACAACTATTAGTTTTTTACACTCTATTAAACTTTCATTTATTTTAGAGATAAAATTATCTCCTGCCTGAAAATCCCACTCTTGGATGGTAACAGAATAGTTTTCTTCCTCGAGAATTTTAGCAATCCATGTTGCGTGTTTTACATCTGTTCCTGTATAACTTATAAAAAAATCCTTCATAACAACACCTCCTTCATTCCTATTTGCACTCAAAATCTATAATTTCACAATCACTTACTTGGGATAATACCGACACTTCAATACATCTTCTAACGTAACCGAAGTATTCTTCTCACCAAATATTTGATTTAAAAATGTCTCACTACAATCATCTAAATCTGACCTTTTGTGTTTGCCTTGTTTTTCCCAAATTTCCCACTTTAGCGTTGCCATTTCATCTCTTAAAATCTGTGTCAATATACTTTTATCCATCTTTGTACGCAGATGATTATCAACTTTTCTTCCGATATTTACAAAATATTTTTTACCATATCTCTCTATCGCAACCGGGACTATTGTAGACTCACTTTTTATTGCTATATCTGCAGTTCCCCAGAATAATGGCATAACCGGAAGACTTTCATATATGTTCCATGCACCTTCCGGAAAAATCATCAAACCACCTCCGCTTTTTAAAAGTTCAATTGCTTTTTCTTTTGCAATATTTCTATCCATCTTATTATCACTTTCAAAACAGATTACCCCATTTAACCACAAAAGAAATCCATCAAAATTAATGTATATTTCTCTTGGGTCTGCTAAAAACAGATAGCAAGGATCAGCAATAGCTTCAAATAGTGTCTCAATATCAAAACCACCAATATGTGTACATGCATATATTACAGGTGTTTCTTTTTTATCTCTCCTATCTGCAACAACGTTCAATTCAAGTTTTCTTATTTTTCTCAACAAGTGTATTCCGGGCAGCAACATTCTATGGAACATATTATGTGTTAAAATATGTTTCATAACACCTTTGTGTTTCTCATATTTTCGATACCTTGAAGTAATATGTTGTTGTGTAATCTTCTTTACAAAATTGTCATAAACCATATTTTTATTTATCTTCTGCTCCTCTAATGACCAATATTTCGTACTCAAAATTAAACTTCGAATCACGTATCCCTTAACTCTCCCTGTGATTTGCCCTCTCCCCAAAGTTAAATCCCGAACTAAAACCTTGATTTTACTATTTACATTTTCTCTGCATCGACAGATTACTTGTATAACCAAAGTTTACTAGGTGCAGGTGTAGGTGGGGGATTTGGATCAAAAAATAACCTCATAATACACAACCTCACTTTCCCCAAAATAAAATTACATAAGTTATAAGCAAAATCAAAAAATTGATATATGTAACAATATTCAATACATGATGTGCTTTTCGTTTATTTATATTTGTCTCGTAATACGTTTCCGCACACTTTTTATAGGTTCTAAACAACATCCCGCTAATATATTCATTCATTTCTTTTTCCATATTTTGATTATTATCCAAACTTATGATTTTATCCTTGATATCATCTTCAATTAAATTTACCGGAAAATCCCTATATTTAAACTTAAAAGAAAAATACGCTTTGAAGGTGTATAATATCTGCATCAGAAATAGACATATAGAAATTACTTGTAATATCATCAATACCCTTTCATTTATTGCACACGACTTCATATTTTCAATGCCATATATAAGCAACCCGGCAGTTGCAGATAGTATGGTAAACGTAGTGCCAATTTTTCCATCATAGTAATTTCTAATTGCGACTTCATGCTCATACAGTTCTTTGTATAACATCCAAAATTCCATAGTCCCTCCCAAGTCAAACTTTGAACAAATAACATTCAAACTAGGTTTATCTGTGTGTTCTTCTCAACACATACTCCGGTTTGTTTTCCTTGCCTCTAATTACCGACATCTCATATTCAAAATTAAACTTCGGATATTCCGCAACTCTCTTTTTCACCATCTCTTCAAATTCTACTTTCATTTCGTCAGTCCGTTTTTGCATTGGGAACATCTCCCAAATATCCCACTTCAATGTAGCCATTGCTTCTTCAAGCAGTTCAATTCCTTCCTGCTTACTCATATCCGTATTTATATAAATTGCCTCTCCATATTTGGCATAACAACAATCCGGATGATATTCCAGTATCAAAGGAATAATCGGCACTCCAGTCTGTTTTGCAAGGTCGATAATTCCCCAATTAAGCGGAAGCATCGGCTTACTGGGTGTCAGATTCCATGTCCCCTCCGGACACATCAGCAGACTCTTCCCTCCACGCAGAATTTTTAACATTTTCTGCAAGCTTTTCTTTTTGTTTTTCTTACTCTTTCTGTCCACATATACAACGCCGTTCAGTAAGAAAAAGATTCTATCTATAAGTTCTAAAGACTGCTTACCCACAAGAAAATAAAAATGATCTTTTATCACGTCACTGGACACGGGTCCATCCGATACACATGAATGGTTGATTGCAAATAACTTATTTCCTTCTACCTTGGGCATAGAATTGAATATTTTTATAGGGGTATAGATTCTTCCTTTCACTGCTTTTAGCATAAGTGGGTGTATCGCTTTTCGGATTTTGTTTGGAAAATCAAATTTGCTTTCTGTCTGCATATACACTCTCCCTTCTCTAAAACACTACGCCTTCAGCCACGTTGGCTTGGCTAATCCCCTTGTCTTCTAATACTTTATAGTCAACCTTTCCATTCGCTGTATAAGGAAACTCATCTACAAATTCATACCAGTACGGTATATCGCGTTGTGAAAACTCTGAGAGGCACATTTTTTCTAGTTCGCGTTGCATCTCGTCTTCCTGGCCTTTATACGCTTCTTTCAAGATAATTACGGTTTTAGGATATTTACCGGTTGCATGGTAAGGACTTTGTACACCTACCGTACATGCAGCATATACAGCAGGATGTTTTTGGATGAGTTCATTAATGACATGTGGATGATTATTATGTCCATCTGGTCTGACAAACATTGTCTTGATACGTTCTTTGAAAAATAGTTCTCCATTTTCATTCATCGAGAACAAGTCTCCTGTATAAAGCCATCGAACACCTTTTTCATCTACTTCCATTTCCGCCTTTGTAGCTTCCTCATCATTTAGATAACCCGCAAAAACTCCGGGTCCTGATAAACACAGCTCCCCGACTTCGTTATATCCTAATTCTTCATGCGTCGTAGTATCAACAATTTTAGCGATTGTCTTAACAAATGGAATTCCTACACTCCCCAATGAATTGCATTCGTCCGATACATTAATAACTGCAGCCGAACCAATTTCTGTCATTCCATATCCCTTTTGCAATTTTACAGGATAGTTATGAGCCTTCAAAAATTCGTTACATTGCTGTTCCAAGGTTGTTTCCAATGTATCTCCACCAATACCTATGTGCTGAATAAAGGATATGTCCGTGCTACTTTTCACCCGCTTGTCAGAAATAATTGAAGCGATTCCATTTGGTACATCCAGGTACGCTTGCGGTTTATACTTCAAAATATACTTTGCCATTTGAGCCAAATCGCGCTGAGGAATAATCACTATTTTGAACCCCAGTGCCAATGGCATATGAATTCCGGAAATCAAACCGTACGCCAAAAATAATGGCATGATATTTAAAAATGTTTCTCCATAATGTTTTCCATAACCCGCATATTCATATTGCCAAGCAACAGCATTAACATTGTCGTTCGTCAACTGGGCAAGTTTGCTTTTTCCTGTAGTACCGCTGGTGCTTACCATTATGGCTACCTTATCCTTTTGATAAGGAACATCTATTATCTGCTCAACACTTCCGCCACTCTTTATAAACTCTTTCCATTTCAATGCTACTCGTTTGCCATAACTTACTTTTTTCCTTGCCTTTATTTCGTACAAAATTTGTAAATACCACGGAAAAGATTCTGCAATCGAAAAAAATACTACTTTCTGATTCTCATTTATTGCAACATCCATCTTTTCACGAATCATATCCAACGCAACAATAAACTTTGAGCATTCTATTTTTTCTTTTACATTTTCTGCACTCAGCCTCGGATCAATCAAATTAGCAACTGCTCCTAATCTATTAAGTGCATATACACAATAAATAGATTCCGGTGTTGTAGGTGCAACGATGGATATAATTTCTCCCTCACTTACACCTAAAGCTACAAATGATTTTGCCACCTTCTCAATTTCTCTGTAAAAATCACGATATGTAATCTTCGTTCCGAAATACTCTAAACACAAATTCTTTTCATGACCATTGCAACAACTTGATATATAATCATATATCTTTGCTTCAGGTATATCCTGTGTTATAGCTTCCTCACTGTAATATTTTAGCCACGGTTTATCTATTGACGGATAACAACGCATCTGTTTCCTCCATATATCCATTGTCACTTCTCCATACAAATCATAATGTGTTTCAAAAAGTAGACTTGCCTAAACACCTTTAGATCATTTTCCTTAAATACTATAAATATTTTCTATGTCATTTTGATATCTATAGTATATAAACATGACAAACAAATATCAATAGTCTATTTTTTATAATTAGCAATATTTGTAGTATATAAACAGAGTTGTTGAGAATTCTAATTTTTACTGTCAACAACAAATTCTCAATTCACTAAATTTTAAAAAAGGAATGATTAGATGAGCGAAATCACAACCATTGTCGGACAGCGACTTCGTTTAAGACGACAAGAATTAGGCTACAGTCAGGAACTGACTTCCGAAAAAGCAGGTTTACATCCAACCTATATTGGCCAAGTTGAGCGTGGCGAAAAGAATGCCACTATTGAAAGTGTCGAAAAAATATGTATTGCTCTAGATTTACCTCTTGAAGACTTGTTTAATAAAATTATTCCATATAACTCAAAATGCATTACCGCACAAAAATGTTATGACCTCATTCTTAATCAATCCCCGGAAGATCAAGAAACTTTATACGCACTTTTAGAAGATATTATCAAATACAAACATAATTAGATCTATGCAAATAGAAACCGCTTTAGATACATTCAATAACATATCCAAAGCGGTTTCATCTTAATTTTTAATCTATTCTTCTACTACTTTATTATCCACAAAAACCGTTCCATATTGTTACAACTATATGTACAGTAGACTTGCTGACGCCGAACCTCTTTGCCGTCTGCCTGACGGTAGCGTTGTTTTCAATAATATACGTGGCAATATTCATTGCTCTTTCTTCAATATAATCTTTCAAATGACCCTCACCGAATACGTTTTTT
>JBGVKZ010000047.1:0-18876 GCA_045124055.1 Lachnospiraceae bacterium
CTCCATACATATCGGCTATCCGGACGCGACTTTGTTCACTATAGAAAAATCGAAATTGGTGCAAACGATAGGGCAGTTTATAAAAATATGTAAGCTGCTTTATCGTTTACACCAACTTCGATTGGTTTCTAATCAATTTACTGTGATAAATGTGAGTAAATTGTTGGATATGGATGATGATGTGCGTAGAGCACAATTTATGAATTTGAGTATGTGGGCGTGGAATGAAGCGAGTAGAGACAGAACAGAACCAGTATTATTTGGTATTGATGAAGGGTATTTATTTGTCGACCCAGATTATCCGGAATTAATGAAGTTTTTAAGAAATTTCTCAAAGCGTGACCGTAAATATGAGGCAGGTCTTATGTTCATTACACATTCGATAGTAGATATTTTAGACCCTGCTGTAAAACGATTTGGACAAGCTTTAATTGATAATGCTTGTTACAAATTCATTATGGGTTGTGATGGCAAGAACCTAGAAGAAACATCAAAATTATTTAATTTTACAGAAGCAGAAAGAAATTTATTGTTGGCCAGAAATAGAGGTGCTGGAATTTTGTTTGCAGGTGGAGTGAGAATGGAAATGCAAGTAGAGATTCATCCACTTCTGTTAGAAATGATGGGTACAGCAGGAGGTAGATAGTATGGCAGCACCGGCAGTGGCAGCTGTAGCTGCAAAAGTAGCAAAGAATATAGCAGCAGAAGCAGCAAAAGACCCAGGAAAATTTGGGAGAGCAATACTTATGATAGTCGTAGGCTGTGTTTCCTTTGTGGTAGTCATTACCACATTGTTATCAGGTATGGTTTCCTCTTTTTTTGGAGAATTGCTGAATATGGATGCTGCCAAATTGTATCAAGCTACTCTGACTGCACAATCTTGTATATCTACACATATGACCAATTTAATGACAGAGGCATTGACTTCCAAGGAAAATATCATTGAGGAGAAGAAAGTCACCACTACATATAAGGTATATGCTGAAACTTTTTATTCCGAAGTTGCCGTACAGAACAAAGCCAATCAATTAAAAGAAGAATATAGTCAGACACCTGACCTAGTGGAATGTGTGGTTCGTACAGATACGACAATCATGTATCAATATACCATAAATGGAAAAACACCAGATGGTAGAGAATTTAGAGAAGACCTGGAATTTGCTTCAGAAGATGAAGTAGAAGAATACATTTCTTATAAACTTCAGTTTGGATATAAAGACCTTACGAGAACTAAAGCAAAAAGCATATATTATGCCAATTTCGACATTGATGTAACAATCTGTGAAATTGATTTTCAGGAAGATTGGAGAAATGTACCGACTTCTTATGTACTTGCCTATCAAAGTACGCAGTCTTTTGATAATGAAACCCTTTGTATGCCTCTAATGGATGCAGTGGAGATAGCAGAGTTTTTATGGACAGCCTCGCCCCTTATGACAATTGATTTGTCTGAAGATGCAGAAAAAACAGTATCGTTTTTTAACGAAACAAAATCTCCGGAAGAACTGGCATCTATTTATTGGCCAGAAGATGAGGTGAAAAGAGATTTTTTTCTGGATAGCCAAAAAGCTTATGCAGATATGTTGGGTGAAAGAGGATATGTCTATATTGATTATGATTATAGCGATATTGAATTACTGATACATGATTATTACCAAAATCATTATAAGAATGTTGCTTATGGCAATGGTACAATTGCATCTTCTGGATGTGGACCTACGTGTATGGCGATGTTAGCGACCTATTATACAGGGTATGTCACCACACCAAGTGAAGTTGTGGACTGGTGTAAAAATGATTATTACGTAAGTGGTTCCGGTACGTCTTGGAGTTTTTTTCCAGCTGCAGCCGAAAACTACGGATTTACATGTAATAATTTAGGGACAGATTATCAGCAAGTACTAGATGCCATTGCTAATGGTTGTCCTGTGGTAGCCTCTATGGGTCCCGGTACTTTTACTTCAAGTGGCCACTTTATTTTAATAGTTGGAATGACATCTTCAGGAGATTTAATCATTAATGACCCAAATATAAATAATGTAGAGCGATACGGTACAGATAAGTTTGATGATAGCATAGTTCTAGGCGAAGCTAAAAATTTTTGGTCATTTAGTAAATAGGAGAATTTTATGGAAAAGAAAAAAACAAACCAAGTTATTACAATCGTTGTATGTCTCATTATTGCAGTTGTAGCAACGGTTTTCAGTCATATGAATTTAGGGGAAGGAATGAGTTTTAGTGAGATTTTCGGAGGATAGATGATGAAAACAAATAAAAGAGATGTTTTATATATCAATCTGACATTTGAGGAAGCTGTAGAATTTGAAAAATTACAGCATCATAAATGGGCAAAAGCAAGTACATTGGCAACGCAACTTTTTGCGAAACAATTTCCGGAATTTTGGGAAAAGAATCAATTTGGGATTTTTGTACCTTTTCATGCAGAGACTTTTCATCAGAAGTACGTAAGAAAAATTCAGTTTTTAATTGATGAAGATACGGCTTTGAAAGTTGAGAAGTTAAGAGCAATGGGACTAAATAAATGCATGGTTGCGAGAATGGTAATTATGCCCATTTTACAAGAGGAATTGCAAAAAATTCCTAAAGATAATTAAGGAAGGAATCACAATGGTTACATATTATATTACTTCAACTATTTATAATCAAATTATCACACAAACTATCCAGGAAGCAGGATACATCGTAGATGGTGGGGAATGTAGTGCTGATATTTATTTTTTAGATTTTGTTAAAAAGAATTTTGCACGTCTTTCATCTATAGATGAATTGATTATAGATTTAACTGCTTTAAAGGACTTGGATGAAGAAGTCCTGGAAGCATTGGAAATATTAAAAGTTCATTACGATACTTTGAGAATTGTTGTTCTTGCCACAAATCGTGTTGCCGGCGATGAGTTACTTAAAAAATGCTGTCAAATGTCTATATATGACTTAATTGTCACAGATGATTATTTAGCAATAAGGAATGAACTTATCTATTGTTTGAAAGAAGGTAAAAAATATAAAGATGCAATGAAATACAAAGAAAAGCCCGTTGGAACATCACCTGCAATTGTTAAAACAGAAGTAAAACAGGTTGTGAGTAAGGTGTTAGTAGGAATTGCATCTGCAGGAGTAAGACAGGGGTGTACGCATAACACGATTGTTTTGGCCAATTACCTACGCAAGCAAGGATACATGGTTGCCTTAGCTGAGATGAATTCTTCTGGAGCTTTCCAAAAAATCCAGACAGATTATGACTTACAAATGTATGATAATCGTTATTTTTCGATGGCTGGCATTGACTATTATCCGGCCACAACAGATGAAAGTTTGGGAAATATATTGGCGAAATCATATAACTTTATTTTATGTGATTGTGGTGTTTTTGAGGAAGCAGATTTAGTGACTTTTGGCAAATGCGATGTACGTATCATTATTGCCGGCACAAAACCCTGGGAGATAGTTTCTATGAATTCTGTTTTTGAGAAATGTGATGAAACGGCTCTAAAGGGCTATCACTTTTGTTTTAATTTTGTTCCAAAACCACAGCAAAATGATGTGAAGTCTGGAATGGGGGTTTTAAAAAATATATGGTTTTTAAATTATACAGAAGATCCATTTAGTAGTTATGATTTTCCCGGTGCAGATATAATTTTTCAAAATTACTTCCCAGTTTTGATACAGCCAGAAAAAAAGAAAGGACTATTCAAAAAAAGATGAGATTATATGAGCAATATCGACAAGAGCAACAAGAACAGATAGAAAAGAAAAATATCGGCACTTCACTGGGAGTTTCAGAAGACAAAGTTGTAGTGAAAAAAATTTCTACTTTATCAAAAGTACTAGAAATTCTAGAAGAGATTTTGATTAAAGTTTTGAAGGCTTTATTTTATGTCTTGCTTATGGGTTTAGCATCTATAGGCACCACAACACTGATTAACGGACAACTAAGAGATATTTTTATTGAGTTACTTCAAACTACATTTTTATAAGTGAGAGTGAGGTTTTAAATGAAAAAGAAGTTCTTTATTCAAACGTTACTGATCTTTATAGGGGTTTTCGTAATATTCTCAAGTAAAGCTTATGCTACAACAAGTCAGACCAGTATTAGTGTATATCACGTACATATAGGCGATTCTACCAATGGTGGTGGTTGCTATGGTGTCTCACAGACAGGTACAAGGCAATGTACGGATAAGATATGGGGAGTAAGTGATGGAGGATTTGATTATGATTGTTCCACTTGTGGTCCGACGTATGGAATGACCACAACGTACTACCAGTCTTGTGGGTCCATTACCGATTGGAATAGTCAATATGTCGGTACACATAAATGGTGTAATTCTTGTGGTAAAACAATTGAAAAAATTGGAGTAACATCAAATGGTACAGCGACACATTCGGTGAATTATACCTATTATATTACAGGTTGCGGTATGGATACGACCACGGTAGTAGGACAGTTGCAATTAGTGGTCAATAAGACTGAAACAGAATACTCCTTGAATGTAGTGACATCAGGCATTCAAAACGTAGCATATGTATGGCAAAATGGGGCAACAACCTCGTCTATAGTGGTAACGGAAAATGGTGTATATAACTGTAATGTTTCTTATGTTGTAGAGGGTAGAAGTTTAAGTGGTGTTTTGACGTATGAGATAACTGATTATGACGTATTACCTCCGAGTGTAAGCTTACAGTATGACGATAGCACGTGGAGTGCATCGAAGACCATAACGGTAAGCGCCACAGATACAGGAGCCGGATTACATCAGGATGCGTACCGCTATCATAACGGAGTGGAATGGAGTGAATGGAGTGCAAGTGCTTGCTACGAAGTAGGAAGCAATGGTACGTATCTCATCGAAGTGAGAGATGCCCTAGGGAACACAGCACAACAGAGCGTAGAGATTACGCATATAGATACAGCAGCCCCTAATGTGAGTGTACAGTATGACGATAGTACATGGAGCAGGTCGAAGATAGTTAGCTTAATAGCACAAGATGACAGTGGTATTTATGCATATGAATATTCCTATGATGGAGAAAACTGGTTTTCAGGAAAGGATACTTTGCAAGTTACAAATAATTGTAAAGTATTCTTTCGAGTGACCGATGGAGCAGGGAATAGGACTTCTAGTGCTTTATGGATAGATCACATAGATAATATACCACCTAAGGTAGAAATAGATATCAGTCAAACGACAGAAGGTGTTTTAATTGTCTGGGCAACGGATGAGGAATCTGGATTATCAGATAAAGCATATGCATATTCGTTAGATGGCATTCAATGGAGTTCATGGACATATAGTAACACGTATAATACCACGGAAAATATTGCTATTTATGTGAAAGTACGAGATGCTCTGGGAAATATAACCGGAGAAAATGGAGAGTACATTTTCTATGTGACAACTCCGATTATTGATGTAATACAAGATGATATAGAAGATGCAAATACTGTTTCTAAAAAGAAAATTGTAACTATAAAAGAAGTAGCAAAGGTAGCAACTGGAACGACGTCCACAGTAGCTATAATGTTAGGATTTGTTTTTGCATTTGCAGGCATTGGTAATGTGAAGGTATATGGCATTACATCAACCGGGAAAAAAACCAAATTATACAATGCTGCATTGTCTCAAAAAAGGACAGTTCGTATTCCAAAACATCGTTTAAAGAAAAATCCAACCAATACAGTTACCTTACGATTTAATCAAAATACATTAAAAAAATACGAGGGAGAATTGTTGGATATCCAAATTGGCAATCAAACTATATCGAAGCCAATTCAAAAAGAAATTACAATTTCATATTAAACATAAATTACGAAGGGAGAATTTTATATGAAAAAGAAATTTATTAAAGCACTTGTATGCATGACCATAGTGGCTACTATGATGGCCGGTTGTGGTAACGAAGAAAAAGCACCTGTAGAGGTGGTATCAAACGAAGTGGAGGACACTGATTCAGAAGAAGTAAAAAACAAAATAGAAGAATCAGAGGAGGTAAATTTAGAGAGTAATACAGATGTACAAAATAATTCTACAGTTACTTTAGGTGATGGCACGGTTTTAGATGCAGAAGGTAATGTGATTTCGGATAATTCCGAATGTGCGAATGATTCATTAATATCAACTACAGTTAGTGATAACTGGAAGGATTATCAGGTTTCTATCAATGGAACCGTGTTGACTTTACCATGTACATATAGTGAATTGAACTCAGTCACAGGTGCTGAATTGAAATCGTCCGAAGTCAAAAGTTATATTCAAAGTGGTTATTATACAACAGCTAGTTTATATAAAGATGATTCATTAGTAATGTATATAGAATTATCTAATAGTACAGAAGAAGACCAGTTGTATACGGATTGCATGGTCACTAAAATCGGTTATTCTCAGTATACAGATAAAAATCTAGATGCAGATATTGTTTTTTGTGGTAATTTACAGGTTGGCCAAACAATGACTGTAGATGATATTAAGGCTATTTTAGGGGAACCACAGGATTCTTATGAATATACAGATACGGATTATATTTCCACAACATTACGATATGAAGATGAAAATATTTGGATGTCAAGTTATAACAGTTACAACATTACAATAGTAAATGGAGTTATTGACGATATTTCATTGAAACATTTGGCTTATGAGTAAAGGGGATAACATTGAATCAAACAGAGCGATTACAAAAAATATTTGAATTAGATGCACAGAAAATGGAATTGGAAAATCGATTAGAGAATATCCAAGTAGATATAAAGAAAGCCTTGGATGAACTGATTACTAATGAACATGGAAATATAAGTGAAGATGTTAAGTTAGTTGCGGATGCATTTCATTACACGTTCAAAGAAAAGGAGACAAGTATGGGAGAAGATTTCAAACAAAATTCTTCTGGAGGGCAAGAACATATGCATTACAGAGGGTATGCATATGCGAAAGGTCAGCAAAAACCACAATTATTACAAGCAAATACAAGCGAAGAGATCATTTTGCGTTTACAAAACTGGAATAAAGCAAGACCTGATAATATGCAATATACAATTGTTAATATTGGTTCTTTAGATAATTCACAAAATAAATATACAAATTATCACAAATATGAAGTATCAACGGGAAAGGATATTACATCCATTTATCTTAATATACCACCACAGGAAAAAGAAGAATTTTTGAAAACCGTGCAGTATTTAAAAGAAAATGGAGCAAAATATTTGCCACAGCAACGTAGATGGTATATTACTGCTGATATGAATAAGGAGCCATTTGAACAATTTTTGCCTAAAGAAAATGAGAATTCCAATGTGTCCGTGGCCCAACCAGAAAACACAAAAGAATACTCCTTATTATTAAGTAAAAATGTTGAGGCAAATGAATGCATGGTGGCCTTTCATGATGGAAGAGAACCTATAACATTACATGGAGACAAATTTGGTGTCAATTTTGCACTTATTAAAACTCCAGACGAAATTGCGCAAGTTGTAGAAGACTTTATTAAACAGCAGATGACAGAGGTGAAAGAAGAAATATTAGATTTGAATAAGATATTACCGGGAAGCAAAATAGAGTGTTATGTCCCTAACTATTTTGATGATGGCACGATTATCGGTATGCAAAAATTAGAAGCTACAGTGAATAGCGTTCTGGAAAATGGCACGGTATTATTTGATGTATGTTCTATTAATGAATATGCATTTGGTGCAAATAAAGATATTTTATTCTCTAAATCGCAGGCTGATGTCATAGATAGAGCTATTCAGAGCCAATTATCACCTGAGATGATTAATATGATGACTTGTTCAGTATATTCTCCAGGACAGATGGATGTAATGTTATCAGCTGCTAAAGATGGTTTCATGACTCATGAAATTTCAAGATTTAGAGATTTAGCAGCACCAGATATGGATATGATGCGAATTGGTCTTCAGAATGGTGTAGAAGCCAAAGCTATTCAAGGAATTTGTGAAAAAGATTTACCTTGGGCAGATAAAAGAAAATTATTAAATGGAGAAATTAGAAAAGCAGAAGATAAGATTGGGGAAATGTTTAGAAGAGACGGCTATCCAATCAATCGTGAAACGGCACGTAAAGTAATAAAATTAAATCACTTGACCAAACAAAAAAATACTACCCAAAATGTTTCAGATGCTTTTAAAAACCAAACATATAAAGAAAGTCATCCAGAAAAACAAAAACTGGTTAATGATATTTCCAAAGAATGTCAGATCCTAGCAATGAAGCAGCCACAAATGTGTATGTAGGGAAAGAAGGTAGAAAATGGAAATAATTGAAAAACAGTATGTTACTATCAAAATGTTAAAAGAAGAATTTCCACAATTCCCATCTCCCACCTTGGCAGAAGTGAATAATATTATCAAAGCATATGATGACATACAAAGTCCGGAAAAATATAATATATGGTTAGCCAATAGATTTTCAGGTCAAAAGGCTATTGGAGAAGTGCTTGCTATTTCTAATAATGTTAGAAAATCCGGCTTTCAGTCTACGGAAAGTGTTATTCAGAATATTTATCAGTTGAATAAGGACAAGAGTCCTAATAATAAACTTTCACTAAAAGAAATCTGTGAACAGTATAAAACAGGTCAGGGACTGAATAGTAAGATAGAAAGAGAACTTATAAATAATATAGGTAATGAATTGAAAATGCAGGAAATGTTGATACAGCAAAGAGTGATGCAGCCACTTGTACCAAGTGTGTAAAGTGTAAAAAAATTGTAGTTACTTCCAAATTTATATATATCACACTGCAAACGTAAGCCATGTAAGCCTTGCCCCTAATAATTGGGGCGAGGAGAAAGAGGAGACATTATGGGGAAAATATTAGTTGTAGCAGAAAAACCTGGTGCCGGTAGCGATATGGCCAAGGTATTAGGGTGCACAGAACGTAAAGATGGTTATTTTGAAAACGAAAAATATATTGTCACATGGGCGGTTGGACATTTAATTGGTTTAAAGTTACCAGAGGAGCATGATGTCAAATTTAAAGACTGGAATTTAGAATGTCTTCCAATGGTATTTCCATTAGCAGAGTCATTAAAAGTTCTTCCTGATACTGAAAGACAATTCAATGTTATAAAGAAATTAATACAGAGGACAGATATTGATTTTTTAATTAATGCTGGAGATGCTGGACGAGAAGGCTATTTAATCCAGGAATGGATATATAAAATGGCTGGTAATAGGCATCCTAAAAAAGTGTTATGGGCAAGTTCATTAACTGATGAGGCGTTAAAGTATGCTTTTGCAAATTTGCGCGATAATGAAGAGTTTGCACATATTCTTCCTGAAGCCGAGGCAAGAGCAGAGGCAGATTGGCTATTAGGAATGAATTATAGTCGATTTTTGACTTTGACGAAAGCTAATGCCGGTACTAGACTATCCTATGGAAGATGTCAAACACCCTTACTTAATTTAATATATAAAAGAGACAAGTCTATTGCCGAGTTTCAATCAGAGCCATATTACAATATAGAAGTTACATATCAACAAGGGTTTAAAGGAATTCTTCTGAATGAGGAAGGAAAACGATGGGATATATTTAACCCGGAAGAAGCAACTTTGCTTATACAAAAAATTGTTAAAGAAATGAAAATAACTTCTTATAAGAAGGAGAAAAAAGTAAAAAAACCACCGTTGCTTTTAAATTTGGCTGCATTGCAGAAGACAATGGGTTCTAAATTTGGATACACACCAGATGAAACGTTATCATTTGCACAAAGCCTTTATGAAAAACATAAAATATTGTCATATCCACGTACAGATAGTCAGTATTTGAGTCAGGACATTTATAATGAAATAATGTCCCATTTGGAGTGTTGTAGATTTGGAGAATATTGTTCTTATATAGATAATATTCAGGAAATTAAAGCTGATAAAAGATACTTTAATGACCACAAAGTAACAGATCATCATGCATTAATACCTACTATTCATCCAGATATGCAAAAGATATATGAGCAATTATCGCAAGAAGAAAAAAATGTATTTGATGTAGTTATGAAAAGTTTTATTTGTATTTTTCTTCCTGATTATGAATATTATTCTTCAGAAATAATAACGGAGGGGAAGGGATTAAAATTTATTACACGAGGTAATACAATTGCAAAGTTGGGATATAAGGAATTACTTATAGAAGATACCGAAGAAATGAAAGATGAGGATGAAGGAGGTCAAGAATTACCTGTTATGAAAGAAGGAGATATTGTCTTCGTTCAATCTGCAGAACGATTAAATAAGAAAACTCAACCACCTAAATCTTATACAGTATCAACATTGATATCAGCAATGGAAAAATATAACATAGGTACTTCTGCAACCAGGGCAGAAATTATTAAAAAACTACTGAATCCTAAAAGTCCTTATATTCGTTTAGATAAGGGAAAATATTATATTACTCAGCTGGGAGCGGATTATATTAAAATTCTTCCTGAATCGCTCAAGAGTGAGGAATTGACCAAGCTGTTTGAGGAAAAATTAGCGCGTGTGGGCTCTGGAGAAATCTCCAAGGATACATTTATAGAAGATATTTATCGGGATATTACAAATACAATGGAAATGTTAAGAAATGATTCTTCTACTGTAACAATAGCAAGAGAAACTATTGGAAGATGCCCTGTTTGTGGCAAAGAAGTAATAGCAAATGATATAGCTTATGGATGCACTGGATATCGAGAAGGTTGTAAATTTACTATTTGGAAAACTATAGCCGGTAAAAATATCACATCTTCAATTGCAAAGCAATTATTAGCAAAGCGAAAATGTGGTCCATTTAAAGGATTTCACGGAAAGAAAGGTCCTTTTGCTGCATATCTCATTTTAAAACCGGATAATACGGTTGGTTTTACTTTTAAGTAAATAAGCATACAAATAAGAAAAAAGGGAAATGCTAATGAGAATTGATGAAAGTGAAATCAAAGTAGAAGTATCTTTTGGAGATAAAAGTTTGTTAGAATGCATTTCAAATATGCTTTTGAGTACTTGTCAGGCATACTCCTCTACAGATATTATTAATAATAAGGTAGAAAAGGAGTGTGCCGGAAGTGATTAAATATTGTGTGGCCAAGTATTTGAGAATATCTAAAGAGGACGAAGGAAAAGAGTTTGATAATTCGTCGGAAAGCATTGAAAATCAAGAGAAAATTATAGACCAGTATCTTGCTAATCATCCGGAGATGCAAGTATATGATACATATATAGATGATGGATTTTCAGGTTTGTTTTATGACAGAAAAGAATATCAAAGAATGATGACAGATGTAGATGCTGGTTATGTGAATGTTATTATTTGTAAATCTTTATCTAGATTAGGGAGGGATTTGGCAACAACAATCAATTTATTGCAAAGAGAATTTCTAATTAAGAATGTAAGATTTATTGCAATTACAGATAATGTAGATACAGGTCTTAATCAGGATAATGGACTAGATATCCCTATACGTGCTATGTTTAATGATTATTATTGCAGGAATTTATCAGCAAATGTAAGGGCTGCGTTTGATGTAAAAAGAAATAGTGGATTATTCATAGGTGCATTTGCCTGTTACGGCTACAAGAAAGACCCAGAAAATCATAATCATCTTATTATAGACCCGGAAGCAGCTAAGGTAGTTAAAAGAATTTATCAGTTATATTTGGATGGAATTGGTACATTAAGCATTTGTAAAATTTTGAATGAGGAAGGTGTTCCTTGTCCATCAGAATATAAGAGAATCAAGGGATATAATTATAGAAATTGCAAAAAACTACAGAAAACAGTATATTGGACTTTTTCAACGGTAGCTCACATTTTAAAAAATGAAATGTATTGTGGGCATTTGGTGCAGGGGAAAACACAGATGGTAGCCTACAACATAAAAAAAGCACGGTACAAAGAGCCAAGTGAATGGATTAAAATAGAAAATACACACGAAGCAATTATATCTCAGGAAGACTATGACAAGGTTCAAAAAATGTTTAGTCAGTATAATAAGAATCAGATTCCTGGTGCAACATCAATTTATGCCGGAATATTTTATTGTGGTGATTGTGGTAGGGCAATGGGCAAACAAAATCGCAAAGAAGGTATGATATATCGATGTAATACCCATGCTCGAGCAGGCAAAATGTTTTGTTCAGGACATTATATTAAGAAGGAAACTTTAGATAAAAAAGTATTAAAAGCAATACAGGATAATGCATTAATAGCTCTTTCAGAGTATGATATGGAAGAGTTACAAAAAGTTTCCCTGATGAAAAAGAAAAATAATCAGGATATGATGTCGGTGATTGATATTAGGCTCAATGAATTGGAAGAAGAACGAAAAACAATGCTCCTAAATCTTTCAAAAAAAGTTATAGTCGAACAAGACTTTATGATGTATAATAGTATGTATCAAGATGAAGTAGATAAATTGAACCAAAAGAAGCAGACACTACAAAATATAGATGTCAAGAAAAATGAGTTGGAAGAAGCTTATCAAAAGTGGATGGAGCAATTTGTCAAGTATAAAGATATTCAAGAGATAACCAGACAGGTAGTTATTCATTTGATTGAACGAATAGAATACTATGAGGATGGAACTCTTAAAATCCAATTTCTATTTAAAAATCCATATGACGTGGAATAAAGTACAAATCAAACCTGAATCTAGGAATAATTCACAAAAAATAACAGGCTTGGGGAAATGAAGATACCGAAGAAATTCTCTCCATTTTAGAGCAAAATAATGTGAAGGCCACCTTTTTTATGACAGGAGGCTGGGTGGAAAGTTACCCGGAAGATGTGAAGAAAATTTATGAAGCCGGTCATGATCTTGGTAATCATAGTGAGAATCACAAAAATATGAGTCAGTTATCTAATGCAGATTGCCAGGAAGAACTGATGAAGGTACATAATAAAGTGAAGGAATTAACAGGTTATGAAATGTGCTTATTTAGACCACCTTATGGAGACTATGATAATGAGGTTATCTGTAATGCGTCTGGATGTGGCTACTATACGATTCAGTGGTCGATTGATAGTCTTGACTGGAAAAATTATGGAGTAGACGATATCATAGAAAGAGTTTGTGAACATAAGGAATTAAAGCCGGGAGCTATCATCTTGTGCCATAATGGTGCAGATTATACGGCAGAGGCTTTAGATACATTAATCAAGCGAATTAAAGAAAAAGGATATGAATTTGTTCCAATTTCCGAACTAATTTACCAAGATAATTATTATATGAAAGCAGATGGAACACAAGTATCCACTTTACAAAACGAGTCCACTTCTTTACAATAGTTGTGAACGAAAAAAACAATTCGATACGGAGGAATAAACCAATGAAAAAAGGTAAAGGATTTATAGCAGAGTTTAAAAAATTCATTTTGCGTGGTAATGTGCTGGATATGGCAGTCGGTGTCATTGTTGGCGGTGCTTTTACAGCCATCGTAACCAGTTTGAACCAGGATATTTTAACTCCGCTTTTAGGTCTGATTGGTGGAACAGATTTTTCATACCTCACATTGACTATGGGAGAAGGCGAAAATGCCCCTGTTTTAATGTATGGTAATTTTATTACAGCGGTGATTAATTTCTTAATTACTGCCTTTGTGATTTTTATGTTCATCAAAATGATTAACGGTATAACTAAGAAATTTGCAAAAAAAGAAGAACCGGCAGCACCTACTACAAAAATGTGTCCTTATTGCCGCAGCGATATTGCAATAGAAGCTACAAGATGTCCACATTGCACATCAATGTTAGAAGAATAATAAAAATGCGAGGATAAAAGATGTTATCAGTATTATTTGAAAATCTGGATATGAAATATGTAGCCTTTGTTGGCGTATTGTTTGCTTTTTTGACAACGTGTGTTTGTTTAAAAGCTTTTGGCAAAATGTTACCTCTTGATGGGGGAAGGGACTTTGCGGTAGATGGGAAAAAATCGCAGGGAAAACCGAGAGGAGCAGGACTTATCTTTATCTTAATTTTTGCATTGGCAGGGTTTATTTTTGCTCCAATGGATAAAGAAATAGTGGTATATCTTATTTTAGTAATTGCCGCTATGTTTACAGGGTATTTGGACGATGCTGCAAAAACACCATGGGGAGAATATAAAAAAGGACTCTTAGATTTACTTTTAGCTGTTTTAGTAGCGGTAAATTATTTGACTTATAATCCATCTACGGTGGAATTTATGCTCTTTCATACAACGGTGACGCTTCCAGCGGTGGTATTTGCGATTTTAATCGTAGTTCTTGTTTGGGCGTCTATTAATGTAACGAACTGTGCAGACGGCGTAGACGGGCTTTCTGGTACGTTGACCATTATTACCTTACTTACCATATATGGCATCTTTAAAATAAAAGAGGATATGGGAAGCATTAGTTACCTGATTTTACTTTTCTGCGTATGTATTTTAGGATATTTATGGTACAATGCGAATCCAAGCCGAATGTTGATGGGGGATGCAGGAAGTAGAGCTATGGGAATTTTTATCGCCATTGCCATTTTAAAAACAGGCAGCCCGGTTTTATATTTACTTGTGGCAGCGGTATTGATATTAGATGGTGGTTTGGGATTAATAAAAGTCGCTTTGCTTCGTTTCTTGAAAATAAAAATTTTGAAAAATACAAGAACTCCGCTTCACGACCACACTAGGAAAAATATGGGTTGGTCAGGACCTCAAACGGTCATGAGATTTGCAATTATCCAGATTATGATTTCTGTGGCAACCCTCTATTTAATTGCATAAAAGACTTGAATGTAATAAAAATCTATGATAGATTAGTGGTGTTTAGGACTAAAGTACGAGTTATTAGAAAAAGGAGAGGAAAATATGAAAAAAATTGTTTCAGTTTTATGCATTGCAATGCTTATGGCTAGCGTTTTAGTTGGTTGTGGAAGTGACAGCGATGAAAATGTACTTAGAGTTGGTACAAACGCAGAATTCCCACCATTTGAATATGTTGGTGAAAATGGTGAACCAGACGGTTTCGATATTGCTTTAATTAAAGCTATCGGTGAAAAAATTGGTTATGAAGTAGAAGTTGAAAATATGGAATTTGCTTCTTTAGTTGGTGCCATTGGAACAAAAATCGACGTAGCAATCGCCGGTATGACTATTGATGAAGAAAGATTACAGTCAGTAGATTTCTCTGACCCATACTATGATGCGATTCAGTATGTTATCGTTCCAGAAGGTTCTGATATCAAAACTGCAGCGGATTTAGAAGGTAAAAAAATCGGTGTTCAGCTTGGTACAACCGGTGACTATGCCGTAGAAGAAATCGAAGGTGCTACTGCAGCTCAGTACAACAAAGGTGTTGATGCAGTGAACGATTTATTAAATGGACGTGTAGATTGTGTCATTATTGATAAAAATCCTGCACTTGTTTTTGAAGCAGAATATGATGGAATTGTTGCACTTCCAGGTGACCAGTTTGATTTTACTGTAGAACAGTATGCCATTGCATTACCAAAGGGTAATACGGAATTAGCTGAAAAAATCAATAATGCGTTGGCAGAATTAAAAGCAGACGGAACCTACGACGCACTTGTAAAAGAGTACATTGAAAACTAATTGACAAGTTTTCGATTAAGTCTGATAATAACAAAGGTAAGGATAGTGAGTATCTTGCTATCCTTATTTTATTTCTAAGATAAATTTTACAGAAGTCTGTTTTGGCAGGGTGATGTAATAAGGAGGTAACATATGGCGGAATGGTTTTTATCCGTGAAAGATGGTTTGTTAGAGTGGTTACTTGAGGTAAAAGATAAGGCAGTAGCGGCTTTTATCACAGACGACCGTTGGAAGTTATATTTAGATGGTTATGGGGTTACATTGCGGGTTGCATTTTTTGCCGCAATTATTGGTATCTTAATCGGTACATTAGTGGCTCTTATGAAATTATCCAGAAAGCGTAATGGCAAAAAAACATTTTTTGCTCGTATTGCAGATTTGTACGTAGATATTATTCGAGGTACACCATCAGTTTTACAACTTCTTATTATGTGGTTTGTAATTATGGCAACTTGTAAAAATGGCATTTTGGTAGCCAGTTTGTCATTTGGTATTAACAGCGGAGCTTATGTGGCAGAAATCATTCGTGCAGGTATTTTGGCAGTAGATAAGGGACAGATGGAGGCCGGTCGTGCCTTAGGTCTTACTTACGCACAAACGATGATTTACATCATCATTCCACAGGCAATTAAAAATGTATTACCACCACTTGGTAACGAATTCATTGTTTTGTTAAAAGAAACTGCTATTGTAGGTTATGTAAGTTTAAGCGACTTAACCCGTGTGGCAAATCAGATTTCTTCTAGAACTTATGAAGCTTTTATGCCACTTATTGGTTCAGCCGTTATTTATTTTATTACGATTAAAGTGATTTCTATTCTTTTGGAAAAACTGGAAAGGAGGTTGCGTAAGAGTGATAACCGTTAAAGATTTACACAAAAATTTTGAAAAAACTGAAGTATTAAAAGGCATCAATTATCATATCTCTCAGGGAGAAAAAATTGTAATTGTAGGACCTTCTGGTTCTGGTAAAAGTACGTTCCTTCGCTGCCTCAATTTGTTAGAAGAACCAACCAGTGGAGAAATATGGTTTGACGGACAGTTAATTACAGACCCAAAGGTGAACATTAATAAAGTAAGAGAACATATGGGTATGGTTTTTCAGAACTTCAATCTGTTTAATAACTATACTATTATGGATAACATTACCCTGGCCCCTGTGAAACATAAGCTTATGACAAAAGAGGAAGCCAAAGAAAAGGCATTAAAGCTTTTAGAGAGAGTCAATCTTGTGGATAAGGCGGATGCATATCCAAGTCAGTTATCCGGTGGTCAAAAGCAGCGTATTGCGATTGTAAGAAGTCTTGCAATGAACCCTAAAGTTATGTTATTTGACGAACCAACATCTGCCCTTGACCCTGAAATGGTAGGAGAGGTATTAGATGTTATGAAAGAATTGGCAGACAGTGGTATGACTATGGTAGTTGTAACTCACGAAATGGGATTTGCCAGAGAAGTAGGAACAAAAGTTTTATTTATGGATGAGGGAATCATTATGGAAGAAAACACCCCAGATGAATTCTTTACAAATCCACAGTCTCCAAGACTTCAGGAATTTTTATCGAAGGTTTTATAAAGAAGCGTTTGGATTTAGCACATATGTAAGAAAAAAGCAAGGGATAGGTCTATGATTACAATTAGTTTGTGTATGATTGTGAAAAATGAAGAAAAGAACCTGACAAGATGTTTATCTTCCTATGCACCATTCATGGACGAAATCATTGTGGTGGATACAGGTTCTACCGATAAAACTAAAGAAATTGCAGCACGTTTTACAGACAAAATCTACGATTTTGATTGGGTCAATGATTTTTCTGCGGCAAGAAATTTTGCATTTTCTAAAGCAACGTGTGACTATATTTTTTCCGCTGACGCAGATGAAGTGTTAGAAGGGGAAAATATACAGCAGTTTGCAATTTTAAAAGAGGTTTTAGACCCTGAAATTGAAATTGTGCAGATGCAATATGGTAATCAGCTTCAAAATGGTACGATTTACAATTTTGATTGCGAATTGAGACCAAAGTTATTTAAACGTCTTAGGACATTTACGTGGATTGAGCCAATTCATGAAACTATTCGCACACTTCCGGTAGTATTTGATAGTGATATCGTCATTACACATTTGCCGGAAGAAGTGCACACGAAAAGAGATTTGGCAGCCTTTGAACGTATGGTAAAAAATCAGATGTCAGTTTCCAGCCGTTTACATAATATTTATGCAAAAGAATTATTTGTATCTGGTGACGAACAGGATTTTGTAAAAGCTATCCCCTTTTTTGAGCAGAGTGTGGCAGACGATAACAGAGCAGAAGATGAGAAATTGGAAGCTGTTTGTGTACTGGCAAAAGCATATAGACTTCTTCACGATGATGCCAAATTTATCAAATATTGCATTTTAAGTGAAATAGGAATTTGTTCAGAATTGTATTATGAGATTGGGCAATATTTTTACGAACATAAAGACTTTGCAGAGGCTTTGCGTTGGTTTGACTTGGCGGCAAATTACACAATGCCAATCTTAAATATCCAGTACAAAGAAAAGTATGCAGTTGAAGCAATGGAAGACTGCGAAAAAAAGCTTGGTAAAAGCAAAAAAACAACGTGACACCCCTTAGAAAAAAGAGTATAATACACAACGTAAAAGGTGTAATCAAGGGGGATAAAGGAAATGGACGAAATATGGTGTGAATTATAAGGCAGTTATTTATGGAGCGAAAGCGACTAAGTGACTGCCTATTTTTTATGAAAATATGAGTCAGTTTTACAATTATTTAATGGTGAAAATCGATGAACGATATACTGCATTCAGTTTATGGCACATTGTTCTATGCTTTACTCGTGGCACTTTTGTTGTACAAAGATGATTACCCATATACCAGGTAGTTATTGTGGTAACGTCTCTCTTGGGGAATTGTATGACAAAATAGAAACGAGTAACACATACCTAGCTAATCATCAGGGAAAAATTACCAGTGTATATAAAAAGCATTTGGAAGTATATGAACAAATGGTAGCAGACTATGAAGCCTAAGATGGCAGAGCAACGTAAGGAGGAATGTGTTGCCAAAATTCTAGAAGGAATTATAGCAGTAACCATAGGAATTGGAGCAATCGTTTGTACAGCAGGGACAGAAGGTAGTTTGACAGGAAAGCGAACATACAAAAAAGGAGAGAAAAATAGATGAAAGAATTTGAAAAAATAGACTATTTACCACTAGGAAGCGTAGTCGTTTTAAAAAAAGGAATGCAAAAAATTATCATTATCGCAAGAGGCATTGTTATCAAATCCCTCAATCCACCGG
>JBGVKZ010000048.1:0-6658 GCA_045124055.1 Lachnospiraceae bacterium
CTCCATACATATCGGCTATCCGGACGCGACTTTGTTCACTATAGAAAAATCGAAATTGGTGCAAACGATAGGGCAGTTTATAAAAATATGTAAGCTGCTTTATCGTTTACACCAACTTCGATTGGTTTCTAATCAATTTACGGTCTAAATTTAGATTTCAACAAATTAAGCCGTATTAATTTTTCTATTTTACGGTCAAATTTTTAATATGTATAAATGAACCGTATTATTTTCACACATTTTACGTTTATTTTCCAAATATTATTCTTTCGACCGTAAAAGCAATGTTATATTTACGGTCAAAAAAAGAAAACACACCAAATCAACCGTGATTTATATGTAATTGTTACGGTTGAAATAAACACAACCTCTATTTCAACTGTAATCATACTAATTTTATACGGCTCATATCAAAGAAAATGTGATATCAGCCGTATAAACAGCTCTAATAAAGCGTACACAAAAATAAAAAGTATCTAAGGAAGCATCTTGTTCTTCTCCATCTGGTGCAATTATCCCTTCAATATAACCATAATTTATAAGGTAATATATATCTTTATGTTTAGGATGAAAACTTCCTAATGGTCTATCAACAACTACTTTTACAACACTTCCAACTATAATAGCATCTCGACAAAATTAAAATTTTCACCTATCTCTTTAATTCTCGTGAATATATTGAATGTAAAGATTTCAGATACAGATTTGTCTTATATCCCTCGAGATTGTTGTATCCGTATCTAATCTTGTAATTCCTTTTTACTCATCAATTTCTTGTTTCATACTATTCCATATGTTATTTAATCGCTTTTCAAAAAAGTCTGCTTTAATTAGTGCAATTCCTTCTGCTTCATCCCCTAAAACAACTAATGAATCGCCATTATTGATTCCAAATAATTCTCTTGCTTTCTTAGGAATAACAATTTGTCCACGGTCATTCATTTTGGTTGTTCCAAAAATATGCTTTCCTTTTGGTCCAGGAGCTAAATTGGTAACACCTATCTTTCCGTGAAAAGTGACAAGCGAATCTATCGTCACACCATACAATTCTGCCAGTTTTTGACACCGTTCTACATCAGGGACACTTTCGCCCTTTTCCCATTTTGCATAAGCCTGTCTGGAAATACCAATTTTCCCCGCCACTTCTTCCTGTGAATATCCATTTACATTACGAAGCATTACGATATTTTCCTTCAGCATATTACTCTACATATCCTTTCAAAAAGCTATTGATTGTATCCACATATATTTGCATATGTGCACCATGAATATTATGATTGCTGTCCTCTGTTTCAATCAACTGACAATTATCACCAATTAAAGCAACTGCTCTTTCTGCCTGTTCTTTTGATGCTGCACATAAATAAACTCCAGTTTCCGCTGTTTCTTCTTTGGCATGTAAGTAAATACAAGGAATTTCAATGTCCGACAAAAGCTGTTCATGGGTGATTCCATTATTCCATGTCAAATCATAAAAATGTTCTCCGTACAGCATATCATATTGTTTTACATAATGGAAGGCACTTGTTGCACTGGCTGGCATAAAAAATATTTTCACTTCTTCTCCCGGATGACTTTCGCTATAACTCTGTGCATAATTTGCAATACCTGGCATAGCATTTTTCATATACAACTCACCCCAGTAACAATGTCTTAGGTAATATGCTTCCCAACATTCTTCCTGGTCTGAGGAAATATAATCATGTAATGGCTTGTAAGTATCAAGATATGCAAAACTGTTTTCCCAGCCTTCTCCTTGCGTTGAAAATACAGGGGGGTCTTCTAACACAACACCTTTTACTAAATAACCACCATAAGCGGCAACATAGGCAGCTGTCAAAGCACCATTTGAATGTCCACTTACAACCGTTTCCTCTTTAATAATATTTTCTATAAACCAAATAATGTCATCACCATTTACATCCAAGTAATATAATTCTTCTTTATGCGATGATTCGCCATGTCCATACACATCAATCGCATAAATGTGCCAATTCTTATGTAACTCCGGCATAACAGAAGCATAATCTTCCCACGCCCCCATCTGACCATGAATCAATAAAAGAGCTGGACCATCTCCTTCTAACTCTCCATAATTGATAACATTTCCATTTGGTAGCGTAACTTGCTTCTCCACAACTCCCAATTTTTCAATCTGCTTTATGTCTTTTTCCCACCAATGCAGATTATTATAACACCAAAAAGCGACTGCACAGATGCCAACTACAAGCAGCACTAAAAATACGATTCCTACAATTTTCATTATCTTTTTTACCATTGTTTTAATTTCATTCCTTTCATAGATTATATCTTTATGATAAAGGATTTATCCTAAATGTCTACCATTTCATCTTTACAACTTTTTATGAATTTTGTTATTTTTGGTTGCGTAAAGATGTTATATTTATAAAATGTAAACTTCAAAATTATCTTTCACTACTTTGCAACAAAATTCTTAACTGCCTCATCTATTTTCTTACTGTTACCTTCCATCAAATGCCCGCCACTCTCTAATTTTATGAAAGTGCAGTTTTTAATTCTAACAATCCAGGGCTCTACATTTTTAAAGTCTGCCATTTTATCATCCATTGCATGAATAGCTAATAGCGGCACCTCTAATTTGCTCATATCATATTCCGTGCAGTCATTAATCATAACCGTATTTGACACCCTTGCATCAAACACAATTCCTTCTTTTCTTGGTTTCATTGGTAAAATTTCCTTAAGAGTTTCTGACTCCATACCCATAAGCGGTTTAAATAAAGGGCTAACCAACCACATAAAAAAGTCATTGCACATAATCTTCGGCGGTCCCGCATATGTAATCTTCTTTTCTGGTTCTTTCAGTGTTGGATACCCTGAACAATACAGTATCAAACCTTTTGTCCGTTGTGGATACATCAATGCAAATTTAATTGCTGTCGCTCCTCCAGCTGATGTTCCAAGGACATAAGTCTTTTCTATTCCCAGTTGGTCAAGTAGTTCCCTAAATGTTTCTACCTGCATCTCTATTGTGGCATCTTTTGGCATATCGCTTCCGGGGTATCCGAATCTGGATGGAGCTAATATGCGATAGCTATTCTCTCCTTTTGCAAGCGTATCATATGCTTGGTCATATCCACCACATATCCCATGACAGATTAAAACATCTTTTCCTTGTCCTTCATCTATATAACTTACTTTTCCATACGAAGTATATGCTACTTTCACCATCGTTTCATACCTTGCAAATCTTTTCTGTGCTTCCCTTTTCACAAAAAGGAAGCGGAAAATGCCCAGAAAAACAACAATACAAAATATACTGAAAATTATCATACGAAGACTCCTTTTTTTACTTACACCTCTTTGATTCTATAATGTTCTCCAAATACTCTTATATGTTTAAATAACATCTCTTTAATTTCGTCCTTCTTTTGTGGTTCACAATCATACAGTTGAAACAGCAACAGAATAGGTCCATAAAAATGCAAAGCAATTATCCTTTCATCAACCTTACGAAAAAATCCATTATCAACCAACTGCATAAATGTTTTTGCCTGGCTATTAATTACCCCTTCCAAGAAAAATTTATTATAACATTCCGCAAATGCTTTATTATGAAATTGCTCTTTCACCAAGAGCTTTCGAAAATTTGAAAGTTTCGGGTCTTCTGTGAACATTTCAAATATATTCCAAGACATTTCACACAGTTGTTCTTCCGTGATATTTCTATATCCCTGTGCTACTTCTATCTTTACACACTCTGGGACTCTTTGTTGTTCATATGTTTTACGAATAAGTAATATCATTTCATCCACAATCTTATCTAAAATATCCTCTTTATTTTTATAATGCTTATATAAAGCACTTTCTCGAACGCCTACTTCCTTGGCAATTTCTCGCACAGACACCCCATCAAATCCTTTTTTGGCAAATAAGGCTAACGAAACTTCTAAAATTTTGCTCTTTGTATCCATAAATACTCCTTAACAATATTGATATAAAATCAGGTGAACAGTTGTTAACCAATTATAGTTAACAACCGTTCACCTGTCAAGAGTTAAACTATTTTTTTCTATTTTTACGTTACATACTTTTGGGGGTAGTTCAAGATAAGGCTATTTTAAATACATAGTATGCGTAAAGCTGAAAATTACCAATAGCTAGCCACATTTATGAATCGTTCCTCTTACTAAACCAAGGGAAACATCGATTAATCCGCTTACAATAATCTAAATATTCCTGCCCATATAGTTTTGTCAACCACTTTCCTCTTTAGTACAATCGTCATTTCTATCCAGTGTAGGCAACAAATTTACCATCCATACTTATCTAAATTAACTTTATTATTTTCTACAATTATACCTTCATTTTCTAATTTTTCTCTCTGAACTTCTATCCCTCCGAATGCATATTTTTCAGAAAGTTTCCCCCTTGAATTTACTATCTTATAACAAGGATATTTTTCTCCATCAAGGTTACTATGTAAAATATTTCCTACTGTTCTTGCCAAATTCTTATTTCCTAAGTACTCTGCAATTTTGCCGTATGTTGTCACTTTTCCTTTGGGAATAGTTGCGAGATATTCATATACGATTTGTTTATCAATATGTCTTTTCATATTACTTTTTATTCCTTTCACACTTTTCATTATTATTCTTCTTTTTCCTGTATACTTTCTTGAAACTTATTTAGGAATATTTGATTCAAATTATCACCTCGTCATACAATCTCAACAGTCCACATATACATATCCAAAATGAAACTGGGATTTAGTTATTGCATTTTTTACACTTCCATTATCTTTTCTAAATTTAAGCATTTCCGCTGTGATTTTATTTTCTTCATATAAATCTGTAAGTTTAAACCATATTTTTCCTCTTTCTTCTAACCCAAATTCCTCTGGAACCGCTATTGCCTCTCCTGGACATAAAATCTCATCCCGTGATGAGATTATCTCCTGGATAGTTGCGGCATAACTTACATTATTAATGCCCATTAAATCTCCTCAACTCATTTTAATAACCAACCTAGATCAGAATCGTATACAAATTGTTGCGTTAGCACTCCTGTTTTAGCATCATATATACCCAGAATATCTCCCTCTACAAAAGGTCATGTATCTTGTACAAGTTCTGGCCAAAAGATATCTAGTTTACACAAAACCTATGCTCGTTATTGTTTATAAAATGAGGTTGTTAATCATTTAGCCAAAATCACTTACACGCTCATAATATTTTAAAAACTCTTCATATTTACAACGCATATTAATTTTATTTTCAATAGACATATAGGCCCTTCTAAGTTTTTCAAAAAACTCCTTACAGATAGCAACCTTGTGGTTTGTTAAATCGATAATAATTTCATCTAATAGTGTTTTCCCTATTTCTCCCTTTCTTTTATCTATTACATCTATCATATCATTTTGATTCTCAAAAAAGAAAACATTCCAAACGGTTGCTTGTAAATAATCATCTCCTTTATTATTTTTAATAATATCTTTTCCCAGTTCTAACGCTTTTTGTGAATCCTTTTCTTCAAGAATCATAAGTGCCTTTGTTGTTTCCTCAAAATCAAGCATTTCACTAATGAGTTTAACAAGTTCTTCACTATTTAAATTCTCTAAATATTCATATTCTTCCATCTTGTTTACCTTTCTTACTTCACTGGCTTTAACATGACTGTTGCCAAATATGGGGTTCCATCTGGTAGTATTTTCCACCTGCTAACTACCTGTACTTTACCATTTACGCCCTCAATGTAACTTATAATTTCTGTATTTCCTTCTGTTACTTCTTTTGCTGCATCAAAAAGATTTTCAACAATCATTTGATTGTTTTCAGTAGTATCTTCTATTCCAGCCGTATTGAGAGTGTTGCTCATTTCTTGTGAACGCTGATAGTTATGTAATCTATCCTCACATTCCTGTAATTCTTTTTTCATTTCTTTTGTGAAATTTTCGGGATTCGATTTTCTTATGTCTTTCAATTCGTCAATCCTAGTTGTTGTTGCTTCGACATCCAATTCAACTTTACCACGAATATATGTATCTATTTTTCCTGTATTAATCTGAGCATTTCCATCTGTATACACTTTTACAGGATGTGTTGACCCTAGTGGTATAACTTCCTCTATTTTTAGTTTACTACCACCCTCAGCAGTAACTTTTTCTCCATTCAAAAATGCATCCTGTTTTGCCATCTCATCGGCTCTAAGTTTTATGACAGCATCTGTGTCCACATCCTTAATTACTATATGCTCATTCAACTTACCCTTTGCTAAATCCCAGGCTGCTATGTCTGCCTCACTTAAACCTGGATATGGACTTACTTTTCCTGCTTCCATATCAGCTAAATGAGCTTCATAACGGGCAAGTTCATCGGGGAATATGTCTTCTGTTATTGCCAAGTCACTGGCTGCATGTGTTTTGTTCGTTGCATCAATATCACTATTTACAACACCCTTCGTACTTCCACCGTCAGCATCCACCTTCAAAAATGCATCCTGTTTTGCCACCTCATCGGCTCTAAGTTTTATGACAGCATCTGTGTCCACATCCTTGATTACTATATGTTCATTCAACTTACCATTTGCTAAATCCCAGGCTGCTATGTCTGCCTCACTTAAACCCGGATATAGATTTGCTTTTCCTGATTCAAGAGCATTCCAATGGGCTTCA